>NZ_JBSGIP010000004.1:0-318943 GCF_053605105.1 Nocardia sp. NPDC003963 | reverse complement strand
CGAGCCACCCTCGAGCTGATCCGGGCGCACGGGCTGGCAGTCGGCGACGTGCAGGAAGGCACGTGGCGACGTATGCCGCCGATCGTGCGGCCGCTGATCACGGGTGTGGCCACCAGCGCACAATCGGGCCCGAGCTGAGCGCACTCGCCCTACCCGGCGGGTTGCGGGCGGGATCCACCGACCCGAGGGATCACGAATTCCACTGCCCGGCACTGGTATCGATCACACTCCTCGACCGGGCCCGTCCCTGCCTATGATTCAGACGGCCGGAGACTGTCCGGCACTCGGGTGACGTCCCGGCTCGTGCCGGGCAGTGGAGAGGCTGGGAAGAGAATGACGGGAAACATCCTGGTCAGGGCGACGAGTATCGCCGCCGCCGGTGCGCTGCCCTTGGCCGCGGCGATTGTGCTCGCGGGGCCGTCCGCCGCCGATGCCGCTACCCCGCAGGCCACCCCGGTGGCCGGTATTCCGCTGCAGAAGAGCGAGGATATCGCCACCAACCCGCACGCCCTGATTCCCGATCCGGTGTTGAACGGCTCGTCGGCCGGGGGCTCGGTCGGTTCCGCCGTGGGGTCGGCCACCGGGTCCGGCGGTTCCCTCCTCGGTTCCGTGATCGGTGCTCTGGTCGGCTATTTCCACCCCGAGGTGATCCCGCAGGTCCTGCCCTGACCCACACCCGGGCTTCGTCCACCGGGCAGTAGCCGTCCGTCGGACGGACCGGGCACGGATGTGCACCACCCGGACCGTGACCAGCCATCTCGCATCGCCCGCCGGGCGCCGAACACGCTCCGTTCGGCGGAAAGCGCCTGCGCCGGATCGCCGGATCTCGTCCATCCGTCCCACGAATTCGTTCGCGGTTCCCGGGGCGGCGGTCGCGCCCGGCGCGGATCGCACCGATATGACTGTCGTCAGTAGTCGCCGTACGGACTGTCGCGCAGCTGTACCGATGTGCCGACCTCACCTATTGGCCGAGGATCGCCTCATCGAACCGGTCCGGTTCGATGAGGGAAAGGACGCGTGGTGGGATATATCCAGATTCTGGGAGCCGGCGAATGCGGGCTCCCGTTGGCGCATCGTCTGTTGCGCGCGGGTCGTCCGGTCACTCTGGTGGCGACGCGCGACGCCGAGGCCGTGCTGAACGGCACGGTGACCAGCACCCAGGTGAAGTTCCCGGCGACTCTCGACCTGGAAACCGCTGCCGGACTGGGGCATTGGACAGGCGAGGCGCCGGAGATCCGCGGTATCCGGTTGTCCGCGGTGATGGACGGTCAGCGGATACTGGGCTGGACCGGCCGGTTCACCCGGCCGGCGCAGAGCGTCGATCAGCGGACCGTGTTCGCACGCTGGCTCACCGACTATGTGGACGCCGGCGGCGAACTGGAGATCGCCGATCCGCGGATGGCCGAAATCGACCGCCGGGCAGCCGGGTACGACCTGACGGTGATCACCCGCGCGTCCGGCGAACTGGCCGCGTGCTTCCCCGCCGAACCCGGCTGGCCGGCACCCGATCGACCGGCCAGGCAGCTGGCAGTGCTCTACCTGGAGGGCGTCGCGCCCGACCCGGACGATCTCGGGACCTATGTATCCCTTCCCGGGCTGGGCGAGGTCATCTCCTATCCCGGCCTCACCGGTGCCCCGGGCAGCGAGCGGCGATGCGAGATGCTGCTGATCGAGGCCATGCCCGGCGGCCCGCTCGATACCTTCGACGCGTACGAGTCCCCGTCCGAGCGCCTGCGGCGGGCCGTCCGGCTGCTCGAGACCTACCTGCCCGGCGATCTCGCGGACCGGTATCGCGCGGCCGAGCTCACCGATGCCGGCGCCACATTGACGGGTGCGGTGAAACCGGCGGTGCGCCGCCCGGTGGGAACGCTTCCTTCCGGACGGCCCGTCCTGGGAGGTGGTGACGTGGTGTGCCGGATGGATCCCGGCGGCGCCCAGGGGGCCAACAACGCCGCCCACTGCGCGGAGGCGTACGCGGCCGCCATCCTGGCCTGTCCGGACGGGCCGTTCGATCGGTCCTGGATGGTGTCGGCCGCGACGCCCTGGCTCACCGGAACAGCACATCACGCCGCGCGGTGGACCGCGGCCGTCCTCGATCCGACCGTCGAAATGCAGCAGTTCATGCAGGCCGCCCAGCACGACTCCGCGTTGGCGGACGCCTTCGCCGATACCTTCGCCCGGCCGGCCGATATGGTCCGCTTCACCGCTGCCCGGAATACCGATCCCGCCCCGCTGGGATGATCGAGCCGCCGCCCGGGTCCGGGCGCCCGAACCGCTACCCGGTGCCGGACCGGGACTGCGGTGGGGACGGCGGGAACACCACAGGTAGACCGGCCAGGGCGCGATGGAACGGCCCGGGTCGCCGGGTGAGTTCGTCCGCGGGCACGGCCAGCCGCAGATCGGGCAGTGCGTCGAGCAGTTGATCTATGGCGCCCTGCGCGATCAGGTATGCCGCGGAACGGGCCGGACAGGCATGTGGGCCCGCGCCCCAGGCGAGGTGGGAACGGTTGCCGGTATGGTCGCCGGCACTGATCGCGGGATCGTTGTTGCAACCGGCCAGGCTGATCACCACGGGTTGGTGCGCGGGTAGCCAGACATCGTCGATCAGGATCGGCTGCCGGGGGTAGGTGACGCTGAAGTTCGCCATCGGCGGGTCCTTGAACAACACCTCGTCCAGTGCGTCCCGGGTGGACAGCGCGCCCCCGAGGAGGCTGCCCGCGAATCGCTCGTCGGTGAGGATCAGCAGCAGGGTGTTGCTGATGAGGTTGTGCAGCGGCTCGATACCGGCACCGTAGAGGATGACGATCTGGTGGATGAGCTCGGATTCGTCGAGGTCCGCGGGATGGGCGAGGATGCGCGAGGTGATGTCGTCGCCGGGTTCGGCCCGTTTCAGCTCGACCAGTTCGAGCACCGCGGCACTGAGCATCCGGTTACCGCGTTCGGCGTCCACACCGTCGAACACCGTCTGCGTGGCTTCGGCGACCTTGCGGCCGATCTCCGGCGGGCAGCCCAGCATCGCGTTGACCGCCTCGAATGCCAGTGGGAACGCGTACTGGGTGACCAGATCGGCGGTCCCGCCCGCGCAGAACGCGTCGATCAGCGGGACGGCGATCCGCCCGACGACCGCGTGCAGCGCGTGCAGGTCGACACCGTCGATCCCGGCGGTGTTGACCGCGCGATAGCGGGCGTGTTCCGCGCCTGCGCTGCGGATCGCGCTCGGCCGCCATTCCAGGACCGGCAGCACCGGGCAATCGGCGGCGATCTCCCGCTGCCAGGCGCGCGGATCGGCCGGGAAACGGTCGGGGTCGTTGAGAATACGCAACGCGGTGCGGTACCCGACCACCAGTGTGGCGGGCACGCCGGGGGCCAGTTCCACCGGAACCAGCGAACCGTAACTGTCCCGCATCCGGCGGTAGGCGGCGTGCGGATCGTCCGCGAACTCGGCGGAGTACAGCGGTACCGGGCGCGCGGCGCGGCCGGCCGGCGAGGCGTGGTGGCCGGTGGCGGCCGAGGGTGTGGGCAAGATGGCTGACTCCAGCGACAGGACGGTGCTCATCGGTGCGGGGCGTGCCCGGGACCGCGGGACTACCGGTCGGCCGCGAGCGGTCCCAGAATTGCCCACTAGGTAGATCGATGGCATCGGTAGGGGCGCAGAATATCCGGGCCGCGACGGCTCGTTCCCGGAAATGGTCCGCGCCGCCGGCCTCCCCGATACCGCCGGCGCCGACCGCCCGCGGCAGTTCGGCCGAAACCGTTGCGGCCCAGATATCATCGCGATTCCGCAGAAACCGATGATCGGCTCCCGCCGGGAGATCGTCCGATTCGTCCCCACATCGGCCTGCGCACCGATCCGCACCGGAACACCGACCCCCGGTCGGGCGGAAACCGGCAGCCCGGCAGGACCGTGACGACGGTGTACCGCCGTTTACGGTCGCAGCGGGGTGTGCCCTCCGAACTTCATCCGTGAACGGGCCGGCCGGCGAAGAACCCGGCCAGATCGTGGGCGATCCGGCCGGGGGCACTCTCGGTCGGGATATGGTCCGCACCGGGGATGCGGACGAGGGTGGTATGCGGGATCTCCGCGGCGAACCTCTCGGCGTAATCGACCTTTTCGAACCTGTCGTCCGCGCCCCAGATCAGCAATTTGGGGGTCGCGCACTGCCGCAGCGCGGGAACGAGATCGAGGGTGTAGCGGCTGTCGGCCGCGCTCGCCATCGCCAGCCAGGACCGGCGGACCCGCGGATCGGTCCACGGGTCCAGATAGTCGGTGATCAACTCCTCGGTGGCGGCGCCGGCGAGTGCCGAAACCACAGCCTGCCGTCGTGCCGCGAGCAATTCGGTGGCGGTGGTGGCCACGTCCGGGTCCCGGAACCGGGCGACGTGGGGCGCGGGCCAGGAGTCGTACAGGACGGAATTGACCAGCGCGAGCCCGGTCACTTCCCACCGGCCGTGCACGAGGAGATGCTGAGCGACGGCACCGCCGATGTCATGACCCGCCAGGCCGATCGGCGCGGGAATCCGCATCGCGGACACGAACCGCTCCACCCAGGCCGCGAGGGCGGGGACGGTGGCGGTCTCCGGAGTGAGCTCGCCACCCGAACGCCCCAGCCCGGGTAGGTCGACCGCCAGGGGGCGCAACCCCGCGGCCGCGAGGTCGCCGAGAACCGGACGCCATACCCGGCTCCAGTACGTTCCGTGGAGCAGGAGTACGGCGGGTCCGTTCTCGTCCCCTGCGGTGAGGTAGCTGGCGGTCTCACCGTCCACCCGGACTACGTTGCGCCGCGCCCGCGGCCTGTCGATCGCACACATGGATCCAGCGTGACCGGACCACCGCCCAGGGACGAGTGTCCAGAAAGACACCGATGGGTACATTCCTGCCGAACCAGCGCACCCGCTCGGATCACGCGCCCCGCCGCCGCGCCTCGACGCGGTCACCTCCCACCGCGAGTTGCGGGCTCATTCCCCGAGTTCGGCACGGATCACACCCTTCAGCACCTTGCCGACCTTGGAGCGTGGTAGATCCGTCCAGATCTCCACCTGCTTGGGTGCTTTGACGCTGCCTATCCGCTGTTTGACGAACGCGATCAACTCGTCGGCCGTCACACTCCGCCCCGGGCGGAGTTGCACCACGGCGGTGACCCGTTCGCCCCATTTCTCGTCGGGCAGGCCCACCACCGCACTCTCCGCCACCGCGGTATGCGCGAGGACGGCCTGTTCGACCTCGGCGGAGTAGACATTGAAGCCACCGGTGATGATCATATCCTTGGCACGATCGACGACGTAGAGGAAGTTCGCGTCGTCCAGATAGCCGATATCACCGGTGTGATGCCAGCCGTGAGCGCTCACTTCCGCTGTCGCGGTGGGATTCTCATGGTAGCCGTCCATCACCAGCGGTCCCCGCACCACGATCTCGCCGCGCTCGCCGGACGGCAGGATCGCGCCCCGCTCGTCCATGACGGCCACGGTGGTCAGTGGGGTGGGGCGCCCGGCCGAGGCGAGGCGTTCGGTGGCGATCGTTCCGTCGGAACGGAAGTGATCCGCCGGCGCCAGGGTGGCGATCATATTCGGAGCTTCGGTCTGGCCGAACAACTGTCCGAGGACCGGGCCGATCCGGGTCAGCGCCTCGGCGAGCCGGGTCGGCGACATCGGCGCGGCGCCGTACCACAGGCAGCGCAGCGACGACAGCTCGGTGCGATCGAGATCGGGGTGATCGAGCAGTCCGTAGATCGCCGTCGGCGGCAGGAAGGCGTGCGTGATCCGGTGCCGCGCGACGAGTGCCAGGAACTCCCCCAGATCGGGTGCCGGCATGATGACGATCTCGCCACCCAGGCTCAGGATCGGGAAGGTGAGGACTCCCGCCGAATGAGTGAGCGGCGCGAGGGCGAGGTAGCGCGGTCGATCCCCGAACGGGTAGCTCATCAGGGCCAGCGCGGTCGAGGTCATCATATTGAGCTCGGTCAGTCGCACACCCTTCGGTCTGCCGGTGGTGCCGCCGGTGCCCGCCAGCATGCACAGACCGTCCGCCGGATGCCGCGACTCGTCGGGTTCGGCCCGATGCTCGGCCAGCCAGGTTTCGAAGGTGATCGCGCCGGCGGCCTCACCATCCAGGCAGACCAGCCACCGCAACCCCGGCAGCCGGTCGCGGACAGCGGCGACGAGTCCGGCGAATTTCTGCTGGAAGAAGAGCAACCGGCAGCCGAACAGCTCGAACAGCTGACGGTTCTCCTCGGCTTCGTTGCGCGGGTTCACCGGGCACCACACGCCGCCGGCACGGGATATGCCGAATACGCAGATCAGGGCGAGCGGGTCGTTGGACGACAACACCGCGACCCGGTCACCGGCCTCGATCCCGGTGTGCTGCAATGCGCCGGCGACGGCCACCGAACGGTCGTGGACCGCGCCGTAGGTGAGTGTCGTCCCGCCGGTGGTGAGGCAGGGGGCCGCGCGCCCGAGCGAGGCCCCTTTGTCGAGATAGTCCGCGAGTCGCATCGACGGGCCTCAGCGGTGCACCGTGACGATGGGGTCGAGGACGAGCCCGAACGCGCGCAGCGTACCGAGCAGTTCTCGATGCCCGAAAGCCTGGCAGCTCGAGGCGAACCCGGCCACCCGCGGTGGGCTCTGCAGCAGTGCCGCCGCGGCGTGCGCGTTGAGCAGCGCCGTCTGCTTGTAGTTGCAGTTGCCGTGGATCAGGCAGTGCGCTCGGCCCAACGGTCCCGAGGCGTACACCGAATCGAGAGATGTGTTGATCCGCGGATTCTCCCGGGGCGGCATCTCGCTGCGGATGGCGGCGGACTGCTCGTCGATGATGCGGTACTTCTCCGCCTCCGACTTGCCCTCCATCTGCGCCAGTGCCGCCGCGACCAGTTGCGGTACGCCCAGCATCAGTGGACGGTTCATGACGCCGCCCAGCGCGCGCACACTGGAGACCCGCGGATCGTTCTTGAACCACACCGGATGCGAAGTGCCGCCCCACGGCAGGGCCAGCCCCAGTTCGTGCTGTCCCGGTACCACCACCTGGTACAGCCCCTCGTCGACCGGCCACTCCACGTATTCGTTCTGCTCGAGGTAGTACGCCTCGGCGAACGCCGCGTTGGTGAGAATCGTATTGGTCGAGGCGACGGTCGGATGCCCCTTCCAGAAGACCTCGATATCCAGCGTATCCAGGCCGGGGTTCTCCAGACAGATATTGGCAGCGATCTCGCCGATCGTGTACATCTGCGCCAGACCCGGTGTGAGCAGCAGTCCGCGGGAGCCGAATTCGGCGCCGTAGCGTTCCTGCGCATCGATCATCCAGTTCTGCTCACCGTTGGTATCGGTGTAGTGCGCGCCGATCTGCAGGCACGCCTCTACCACCGGGTGTCCGTACCGGGCGAACGGGCCGACCGTGTTGAGTACGACCTGCGCTCCCCGGAAGGCATCGGCCAGCGCGGCGGCGCTGTGCTCCACCTCGACGATGTCGTGATCCACGGTGTCGATACCGGGTACCGCGTCGACAGCGGCCTTCAGCCGTCCGTGATCGCGGCCCGCGGCCAGGAAGGGAATACCGTATTCCCGCAGGTATTCACAGATCAGCCGGCCGGTGTAGCCGGACGCGCCGTATACGACGACCTTCTTATCGGTGGCCATGATGGTGTTGCTCCTCGTCATCTGCTGGGTTCGGTGGTCGGGAAGGGGCTTTCGCTACATGCCCATCCCCCCGTCGACCGGCAGCCCGGCACCGGTGATGAATTTCGCCGCATCGGACGCGAGGAATACGACCGCGTCGGCCATATCGTCGACCTGTCCCAGCCGGCCCAACGGCGTCAGCTCCGCCACGGCCTGGGCCGCGGCTTCGGGTGATGGGAACAGTCCCAGCTCGGCACAGTCGACGGCGAGTTTGTTCCCCATCGCGGTCGGTGTCAGGGCGGGGTAGATCGAGTTGACGCGCACGCCGTAGCCGAGCTTTCCCGATTCCGCGGCGGCCACCCTGGTCAGCCGGTCGATACCCGATTTGGTGGCCGAATAGAGACCGATACCGGGGAAGGCGATGGTCGCGGCCACCGAGGCGATGTTCACCACTGCCCCACCACGCCCGGCGGCGCCGCCCGGCCGCATCGCCCGGAACGCGTGTTTGATACCGAGGGCCGTGCCGAGCACGTTGACGTCGAGCATGGTGCGGGCCTGCTCCGGATCCAGATCGGCCAGCAGGCTGGTGACCTCCACACCCGCGTTGTTCACCACGATATCGAGGCCGCCGAGCGCGCCGACGGTCGTCTCGACGGCCCGCGCCCAGGCGTGATCGTCGGTGACGTTCAGCGCTACGAATTCGGCGCGGCTGCCCTGGGCCCGCAACTTGTCGACCGTGGCCCGGCCGTCGTCGGCCTCGATATCGGCCACTACGACCGATGCCCCGGCCTCCGCGAGGGCCTGGGCCATCCCCGCTCCCAGACCACGCGCGCCCCCGGTCACCAGTGCGGCGCGCCCGCCCAAGTCGTAACTCGTCATACCCGTTCCTCTCTCCGAAAGCCGTCGACACGTGATATGGGCCACAATCTCGGCGCCCTGTGTCGCAAGACACATTAGGGTGAAATCTTGACAGTCGTCAAGAAAAATCTTGACAGTCGTCCAGAGATTGGCGGTGATCAAGCGCTTACACTCAGGAGAAGCCCGGGCAGATGAGTCCGAACCGAGAAGAATGCCAACGAAGTGACACAGGCCGCTGATCCCAGATCCCGTATAGACGAGCGCGCTCGCGACAAGTTCGCGGCGAAGCGCACCGAGCTGGCGCTGGCCACCCTGCACACGCTCGCCGAACGCGGCTACGCCCATACGAGCCTGCGCGAGATCGCACAGAACTCCGAATACTCCCACGGCGTACTGCACTACTATTTCCGCGACAAGATCGACCTGCTCGTACACGCCGTACGGCAATACGAAGCAGTCTGCGTGACCCGCTACGACGATGTGATCGCCGCCGCCGGCGACGCCGGCGAACTGCGCGCCGAGTTCATCGCCACCTTCTCGGCCACGCTGGCGTCCGACGCCACCGTCCACCGGCTCTGGTACGACCTACGCAACCAGAGCCTGTTCGACGATTCGTTCCGCGACGACGTCCTCGAGATCGAAACGCGGCGTGAGGATATGATCTGGCGGGTCGTCTCCCGCTACTGCGAACATTGCGGCACCACCCCGGCCCTCACGCCCGCGGTCGCGTACACCACCATCGACGGGATCTTCCAGCGCGCACTGCTGCACCAGCTGGCCGGGCGCACCGATACGGCCGACAATGTACGCGCGCAACTGGATTCGGTATTCGCCCTGCTCAGCGTACCGTCCCCGCCGCCGTCGTAGCGCGCACGGTCCGGCGGTGGCCGGATCTTCCCGCGGTCTATGCCATCGGGGCACGACGTCGCCCGCGTAGCGGCGTCGTCGAGTCCACGTCCCCCGGTGGGCGACCGCGCCCGGGCGAACTACTCGCACGGATTCGCGGGGCGGACCGATGACCGAGAGCACGACCGGCACCGCGATCGTTCGGCCGCCGGGCTCCGACCGGACGTCTCCGGCTATCTGCTGTTCACCAGTAGTGCGTACTGGGCGGCGGCCGCCTGCCGGACGGACTGTTCGTCGGGCGCGAAAACGGCGGCCCAGTACTGCCCGTCGAGGACGAAACAGGAATACCTGATAGTGCGCACAGCATCGGATTTGTCTTCGACATTCCCGAAACAGGTAATGTCCACACCCTGCCCGGGGGACGGGATCTCCGCCAACCTACCGACGGCCCGGTTGTCGTTGTTCACCCGGTTGTATCGGATGCGTGCGTCGTGACTGCTGGGAAAACGTAGCAGCACCCTGTTGGTGAGGAATACCGCGCGATCGCTCGGTTCCCCTTGCCTCTCGCCATCTTTCGGCAGGAAGGGCCCCACCGTATGCAGGCTGCCGCGTGGCCCGTACACGATTCCGGAGCCCCAACTGTCCGACATCACCCACCCGGCGGGGCCGCCTTCCGACAGCAGCGGTGCCGCGACCGTGGGATAGGTCCAGCTGCCCGGCTCTTCCGGAAGCACGCGGCCGAGCATCCGATCCGGATCCTGCGGGAGCGAGGTCAATGCATCGGGAGTGGTCGGCTCGAACGAATCCAGGAGGAAGACCTGTTCGTCCAGAGTCGTCCGGACGAGAGTGGTCAGTGCGGCGAGATCGGTGGTGGGATGCATCGCGTAGAGCGCGACAACGAAGGGACCTTGGGCGAAGAACGTAGTGATGACCGGGGTATCGGGCTTCCACTGGCTGTACGCCTGCGGATATTCCGGAAGCGATACGGCGACCGTACCGGGGGTGGCACGCGCGGCTGTCGCGAGTTCTTCGGCGGCGGCCGCGGCATCGCCGAAGAAGCGGAGCACACTGAGACGCAATGCTTTCGACCGACCGAGGATCGGCACGGAGTTCTTGATATCCGTGCGATTGACGGTGAAACCGGTGACCAGTCCGTACGGCCGGACCGAATCCGCGGGGAGTTCGGGGACGAGCGCCGCCGCGCGGCCCGGAGAGTGCAGCGGCGTGGCCGCACCGTATCTCAGTGCCGGATCGATATCGACGGGGTCGACCATCACCTCGGCCAAGCGCGCCGCCTCCAGCAGGCGGCCGTGGTTGTCGTCGTAGACGGCCGGGGCGACGAAGGGGCTGGTATCCCACGCACCGGTGTCCAGCCCGGCGAGATCCGGACGAGCGGGCTCGGCAATGCCCGTAATCGGTTCGTGTGCAGCACATCCGGTGATCAGCAGGACGAGGAGCGATACGAGGGCGAGTACGGCGGCGCTCGAAGGATTCGACCGGCGGCGAGTCCGCGGTTCCGGGCCGTAGGCGGTGTGGCGGATATCAGATCGGTGCATCGGACCACCACTGTTCACGAAGTTCGCGGCCGGATATTCCGCCGTTGACCTGTATTCTGCAGAATTCCCGTGCCGGTCCGTCGAAGCGCACATGCAGCAGTCCTCCTGGTGCCCCGTCTCGGTCGGTGTAGTTCTTCCACGCCACCAGACCCGTACCCGAGGGCCGGGACCACGTCTCGGTTCCCTCGGTCCCCTCGGTCTCGGGAACCAGTGGCGGGAGCGGGGACCGGGTGGCACTGCAGACGGCAATGACGACGAAGTGCCCGCCGACGGCCGAGGCGTGGGGTTCGCTGCAGGTCAGCCGGGGTTCGTCCAGAACCGAGTCGGCGGGCACCGTACGGCCGGTGTTGTCCGATGTCGAACACCGCAGGTCGTGTGCGCCCGTTGCGGAGGGGGTCGCCGGCAGCAGGTCGGGGAAGGCGTCCACGATGAACTGGAAATTCCCCCACGGCGGGGGGACCGGTGGGGCGGGACTGTCCTGGCCTGCCGAATCATCACCGAGCCGGAGATAGCCCACGGCGGCCGCGGTTCCGGCCACCAGCAGCGCCACGACAGTGGCGGCCACGACTCGGAGGCGCCGGGGGCGTGCGACCCGGAGCGCAGGTTCCCGGCGGCCGTGCAGTGCGGCACGCGCGGCGGCCGCCAGCTGTCCGCAACTGGGATAACGGTCGGCGGGGTCCTTGGCCAGCGCCCGAGCCAGCACGCTGTCCAGCGCGGCGGGCACCGCGGTGCCGGCCTTGCTGGGTCGTGGTGGCGGAGCGGTCAGATGGGCGTGCACGACTGCGGCGGTCGTCGCCCGCGGGAACGGGAGTGCGCCGGTGAGCAACTGGTACAGAGTACAACCCAGCGAGTACACATCGGCACGGTGATCGGGGACGGCGCCGCTGATCTGCTCGGGCGCCGCGTACGCGATCGTGGCCAGTACCGAACCCGCGGCCGTGAGACCGGCGGTATCGTCCACGGCACGGGCGATACCGAAATCGGTGACACGCACCTGGTCCGGCCCGAACTCCCGGGCGGAGAGCATGAGGTTGGCCGGTTTGACGTCCCGGTGCAGGAGACCCATCCGGTGCGCCTCGTCGAGTCCGCGGGCGGCACCCTCGACGATATCGACCGCCACCGCGGGCGGCACGCCGCCCGCTGCGCGACGGAGAAGTTCAGCGGCATCGATACCGTCGATGAATTGCATGGCCAGCCACGGTGTCTCCTGATCGACACCGCAGTCGTAGACCGATACCACGTTGGGGTGTTCGAGGCGACCGGCGAGTTCGGCCTCCCGGAGGAACCGGGCCCGGAACTCGGCGTCACCGGCCCGGTGCCGGGCCAGCACCTTCAATGCGTCCGTCCGCGGCAGCCGGGGATGCCGAGCCAGATAGACCTCACCCATATTGCCGGTACCGAGTCGGCGTTCGATGCGGTATCCGGCGATGATCGTGCCCGGTATCAGTGTTCGCACGGCACCGCGCTCATCGACTCGCGACCAGCAGCGCGTACTGCGCGGCCGCCATCTGATGGGCCGACTCGAGATCGTGGCCGGTCACCGTCGCGAAATACCGGCCGTCGGCGACGAAACACATATAGCGCGGGATATTCTGCTCGTAGCGCTGACAGAAAGCGCCCGGGATACCGGGTGGTGACGCCAGTGGTGTCGCCAGGCCGTTGAGGCCCTCACTGTCCCGCATCATCGCCTGGGCGCCTTTGGCGTCGGGCAGACGCAACAGCATCGGCCGTCGACGATCGCCATGAGTTCGACATCCGGGGTCGGCCCGCTGATCGGCCCGAGCCAATGCTGCGCGCCACGGGTGCCGTAGACGATACCGCTGCCCTCGAAGAGGAGCCCGTCGCCGGCCTCGGCAGCGGACAAACCGAATCCGGTGACAGCGGGATACGGCCATCGCCCACGTTCGGTCGGGACCATCCGCCCGAGGAGATCGTCGCGATCGAAGGCGAGTGTGGCCAGCGCGTCCGCCTCGGTCGGCTGGAAGTGGTCCACCAGGTCGAGCTGGGCCGCCAGCGCGGTGGCGGCCGATTTCTTCAGCGCGTCGAGGTCGGTGGTGGGATGGGTGACGAACAGGGTGATCACGAAGCTGCGACGGGCGACGACCACACCCAGCGTCGGCACGGTCGGCCGCCAATGGCTCAATGCCGCGGGATGATCCGGGATGGTGACGCGGGCGTTGTCACGGTTCACCGCGAAATCGGCCGCCTCGATCTGCTGCGCCGCCGCTTCCGCTGCCCCGGCGTCCCGCATGCTCAGCAGTGTGATCCGCAGGGATTTCGCCGAATCCGGCGCCGGGCACTGCTGACGGCATCGGCCGACGCCGAACGCCGAGAACCCCGCGAGCATGCCCTGCTGCTCCAGGATCGGCTGTGCTACCGCGGCGAGTGTCCCGCGGGTGTGCTGCGGTTTCGGGAGCAGGCTCGGTGGTTTGTCCAGCAGATCCGCGTCGACGGAGGAGGGCAGGACGACAGCCTCGGCGAGACGGGCGGATTCGATGATGTGGCCGTACCGTTCGCCGGTATCGGCCGGTGCGGTCAGCGGGTCGGTCCCGAACGTCCCGGTGTCCAGACCGGCGGCCGGGTTCCGATCGCCGAACACCGAACAGCCCGACAGCGCGACGATCGCCAGCAGCGCCACCAGCACGGCGACCGGGCGGTGATCAGATCGGCGCATCACGCCACCAGGAGTCACGGAGTTCGGGCCCGGTCGCCGCGTAGGAGTTGGCGTGCAGAACACAGAAATTCCTGTTCGGATCGTCGAAGAGGATCTCCAGCGCACCCGATACACCGCCGGCGCTGTTACGTGCCGTACCCCAGAAGAGGCGACCACTGCCGGTGTCCCGGGACCAGCGCTCCTCCTGTGGTGGTGACTCCCATTCCTGTATTCCGACCTGGTAGAGCGCTCGATTGTCCCCGCACCAGATATACAGGTACTCGAGCGGGTCCCCGTCGCCCGAGCAGAAGACCTGCTGCAGCTCACGTCTGACGTCCAACGAGACGAATCCCTCGGCACCGGAGGGGTTACAGCGCAGACCGCGGTAACCACTGGCGAACGGGGTATGCGGCAGCAGATCGGGAAAGCCATCGAAGATATGGCTGTAGACACCCCACGGTCCGGATTCGCCGTTATCGGTGATCGAACGGGGAGACACCGCGGCCCGCACATCGGACCCCGAGGTCGTGACGGCGTAGACGGCGCTCGCGACGGCGAGGGCCAGCACCAGCGCCGCCGCGGTCACGAGCGCACGGAAGCGCGGGAACCGCTTCGCGAAAACGGATCTTCCGCCGCCGCGCGCACCGGCGAGCTCGCCGCGCAACGCCGCACGGGCGTCGGCGGCCAATGCCCCGCAACTCGGATATCGGTCGCGGGGCGCTTTCGCCATGGCCTGAGCGATAACGATGTCGAGACCGTGCGGTAGCTCGGACCGGACCGCGCTGGGTTTCGGCGGTCTGTCGTTCAGGTGCGCACTCAGCACGGCGGCCGGTGTCGGGCGCGGGAACGGTTTCGCACCGGTCAGCAGGTAGTAGAGCGTGCAGCCCAGCGCGTAGACGTCGGCGCGGTGATCGAGGGTTTCACCGCTGATCTGTTCCGGCGCCGCGTAGGCGATCGTGGCCAGTACATCACCGGTCGCGGTGAGGACGGTGGAGGCGCCGGTATCTCGCGCGATACCGAAATCGGTCACCAGCACCCAGCCCGACGACGACACCAGGATATTGGCGGGCTTCACATCCCGGTGCAGGAGACCGGCCTCGTGTGCCGCGTCCAGACCACGCGCGGCCGCGGTGACGATATCGACCGCGCGGTAAGGATCGAGGCCCCTGGGCTGGTCCTCGATCAGTTGCGCGGCATCGGAACCGCTCACGTATTGCATGGCGATCCACAGGCATTCGTCCTGCACACCGCGATCGTGGATCGCCACGACATTGGGATGGGACAGGCGTGCGGCGAGATCGGCTTCCCGGATGAACCGGGCCCGGAATTCGCTGTCGGCACCGACCGAATCGTTCAGTGTTTTCAGTGCCACGCGCCGGGGCATCCGGGGATGCCGCGCGAGATAGACCGAACCCATACCACCGGATCCGAGCAGACGCTCGATGCGGTACCCCCCGATCACATCCCCGACCTGCATCGAGCGAGTATATACAGGAAATTCCGGCCGCCGCCCGGCAACCGATGCCCCGGAATTCTTTGTCGCCGGGCGGAATACCCGTCTCGAAGTAGTACGCACCGGGGCGCCGCGGGAGGTCTCGTTCACGAACGGCGACACCCCGGTCCCGCAGAGCGGTTCCGCCCTACCGACCGCCCCGGCGACCGATCGGGCGTGAACTCAGAGGGCGCTCGGCGTGTGCTTCGCCCCGCTGCGCACCCGGAAAGCTCCGACGATCTCGACAACACCCATGAAGATCAACCACCAACCGGCCACCAGGGTCAGCACCGCGATGGAGTTGAACGGCCAGACGATCAACATGCCGCCGCCGATCAGCAGCACGATGCCGAAGAAGATGTTCCAGCCACGTCCGGGCGTGCCCGAGGCGGCGTCGGCACCGGCGACCAGCACGGCGACGCCGCGGAACATCCAGCCGATTCCGATCCACAGCGCCATCAGCAGGACAGCGTCGCCGAGGTGGCGCAGCGCGAAGAAGGCCAAAATGAACGACAGCACCGCGCTGACGATCAGCATGACCCGCCAACCGCTGGACACATGACTGCCGAACGCGGCGACCAGCTGGAAGATGCCCGAAACCAGCAGATAGATACCGAAGAGCACGGCAAGGACCACGATGGTCGGCCCGGGCCACAGCAGCACCAGAACACCGACGACCACCGATACCGAACCGATGATCAGCATCGCCTGCCACGCGCCGCGGGCCAGTTGATGCAACGGCCCCTCGTATTGCGTATCGCTGGATGTCATGCAGGCATGATAGGACGCCATCAGCCGATTGCCGAGGATTAGCCACATATCGAAACGTCACGGTCTCGAAGCGGGCGACCCGAGCGGAGGACTCCGGGTGAGCTCGACCCGTCGCCGACGCTGCGAACGGGGCCGCGATCACCGGCCACCGATCCCGCGATTCCACGATTCCACATCTCCACACGCCATCCAACAGTCCGAACTGCATAGATATCGCCGTAATCAGGACCTGCCCGCCGCCGGCTCGCACCGAATATCGATAGCGGTTTCCGCCCCCTCGTGGCGGCGCCCGGTGCCGACACTCGCGGGCATCCACGTCCCACCACTCCCCCGATCAGCACTGCCGGAGATTTGCCGAACCGGTCGATTCGGGGGGTGGGGCTCGTCCGGGAGAAAATTCACGCTGGGCCAGACAGGCTGGATCCTGCTGTTGTACTGGTGATTTCATGTCGGCGTGCTTGATGCGGGTGTGCCCGAGTATGGGCGTTTCGCCCGGTGATGGACACCGACGTGGCCCGGCTGTCAACGTTCCTCCGGACTCATCTCGGTGTCGACGGGCATTACAGCTTCTACCTGCCCGACCTCGGCGGAACACACCGTCGGTTACGCGATCCCGACGCCACAGACGGGGAGTCACAGATGAGCAGTAATGCCCTGCAGCAGTGGCCGGTGAAGGGCTGCGGCCGGGGCCTACCCGACAGAGTCTGTTAGCATCGGCGACGCAGCGACGACTGGGTCTGCTGTGGAGATCAAAGGAGGTGAGTTGATGACTGTGGCGATCACTGCCGTGTGCAGTGCCCGGATCATCCTCACTTCCCGGGCCTCGTCCTGACCTGCACCTGCCGTTCTCGCTCCTAGCGGGAGTTCTCTGTCGCATGTGCCGTCCGGAGGGGCCCTTCCCCAAAGGTCTTCACATTGTTTCAACAACCCACTTCAGATCGACGCGCTCGCTCGTCACCGGCACACGCCCTGACTCCGGCCGACTACGGCTGGGACGGCGAACGTGAGCGGTCATTCACCCCGGCGCGTACCGGCCTGCTGATTCAGGGCCGTGTGGTGCGGGCCGAACGCGGCCTGTGCGACGCGCCAAGTGCGCGCCCTCGAGCAGTCTCCGAACTTCAACGCCTGAAAGGAATTGGCCATCATGGACCTTCCCCGCATCTTCACCATTCGCGAGAGCAGCCACCGCATCCACAACCCATTCACCGCGGACAAGTTCGCCGACCTGGGCGAATCATTGCACCTTGCCCCCGGAACCCAGGTGCTCGACCTGGCCAGCGGGTCGGGTGAAATGCTCTGCACCTGGGCACGCGACCTGGGCTTCATAGGCACCGGCGTGGACATCAGCACGCTGTTCACCGAGCAGGCCCGAGCCCGCGCCGTCGAACTCGGCGTCGCCGACCGGGTCCGATTCATCCACGGCGACGCCGCCGGCCATATCGCGGACGAGCCGGTTGATCTGGCCGCCTGCGTCGGCGCCACATGGATCGGCAACGGTGTCGCCGGAACGATCGAGCTGCTCGACCACAGCCTCCGTCCCGGAGGACTCATGCTGATCGGCGAGCCGTACTGGCGGCAGACTCCTCCAGACGAGGAGACCGCCAAGGCCTGCCACGCCACCGCCATCGCCGATTTCCTGGAGCTCCCGGGCCTGATCGGGCAATTCCAGGGTCTGGGGTACGACGTGGTGGAGATGACCCTGGCCGGCCAGGAGGGTTGGGACCGGTACACCACCGCACAGTGGCTCAACATGCGGCGCTGGCTCGACCAGAACCCGGACGACGAACAGGCGCCCGAGGTACGGGAGGCACTCGATACCGAACCCGCCGGTTACACACGCTACCTGCGTGAGTACCTCGGCTGGGGAGTCTTCGCCCTGATGAAGCGCTGACCCGAACCAGCGTGAGGAAACCCGCGTGGGGACCGGCGGCACGCCGTCTGTTCCCACGCGGGACAACCGCCCGTCGCCGTGCACCAGAGAACCCTGATCGAGGAACGGATCGGGCTCCTCGGCAACCTCACCTCAACAGACCCCGACCCGTCCAGAAATCAGCTGCCCCTTCTGATATGAAGGGCAACGCTGGGTGGACGCCGAAGACGACCGATCAGCGACCCCTACGCCGCCGCGCCGCTGGATCGCTGTCGGCCTGATACCGCCGAAGCCCCTCGTCGGTCACCCGCGCATATTTCGCCAGACTACGCACAGACGTATGCGGGCGGCGAGCCCGGGGAACGTCGGGGGCGGACGGTTCAGACGTTCACGCCGTAGTCCCGGGCGATCCCCGCCAGCCCCGACGCGTATCCCTGTCCGATGGCACGGAACTTCCATTCCACACCGTGCCGGTACAGCTCACCGAAAACCATTGCGGTCTCCGACGAAGCGTCCTCGGTCAGGTCGTATCGGGCCAGTTCCGCACCGCTGGCCCGATCCACGACTCGAATGAACGCGTTGCGTACCTGCCCGAACGTCTGCTGCCTGAGGTCCGCCTCGTGAATCGAGACAGGAAAGAAAATATTGGTGATCGTGGGTGGTGTCGCCGCCAGATCGACATTGATCACTTCGTCGTCACCGTCACCGTCACCGGTGAGGTTGTCACCGGTGTGCTCGATACTCCCCTCGGGCGACCGCAGGTTGTTGTAGAACACGAAATGGCGATCCGACAGCACCCGGTGATCCGGACCGGTCGCGATCGCACTGGCGTCCAGATCGAAACCGGCACCGGTCGTCGCCCGGACATCCCAGCCCAAACCGACTGCCACCGCCATGAGGTGCGGTGCCTGTTTGGACAACGAAACATTGCCCCCCTTGGCGAGAGTCACGCCCATACTGCTCTACTCCTTCTGCTGCTCTTGCACGGTGTGCCGGAAACCCGTCGCCCCCGCACTTGATTCGATATCTCTGCCGCCCGGTAACAGGCCGGGCGAGCTGCCGGATGCCCCCGGGCCGAGATACCCGGGACGGCGTCGTGCCGTTGTCTCGCTGGCTCCGCGGGATCTCGTGGCGAACGGCCGGGCCCATGGTGCACGGCGGATGCTTAAGCCAGCATTAACGACGGTCCGGCTCGGATGCGCGATCGCCGATACCGGTCCGCACAGCTCGGATGCGTACCGGGCGGTCGCCGGGAGCACACCGGTCGACGACAGTACTGTTCAGCTGGGATTCATACCCGTCGATTCATACTGGCTGGCGTGCGCATATTGGTGGTCGATGACGAGGTCCGCTTCGCCGACGGGCTGCGGCGAGGGCTGCAGGCCGAGGGCTTCGCGGTCGATCTGGCCTATAACGCGGCCGACGGCCTGTGGCGGGCACGTGAGGTCCGCTACGACGCCCTCGTACTCGATGTGATGATGCCGGGCATGAGCGGGTACGCGGTGTGCCGGACCCTGCGCGACGAAGGGAATTGGACACCGATTCTCATGCTCACCGCCAAGGACGGCCAATGGGATCAGGTCGAAGGTCTCGATACCGGCGCCGACGACTATGTGATCAAACCGGCCGATTTCCCGGTTCTGGTCGCGCGGTTACGGGCGCTGATCCGGCGCGGCCGCCCGGAGCGCCCGACATCGCTGCGGGTGGGAAGCCTCCGTCTCGACCCGGCCACCCGGGAGGTGCGGCGTGGTGACACTCCGGTGCGGTTGACGGCCCGGGAGTTCGCGGTCCTGGCTTTCTTCGCCCGCGAGCCGGGCGTGGTCCGGTCCAAGAGCGATATTCTGGCCGGCGTCTGGCACGGCGAGTTCGACGGTGATTCCAATATCGTCGAGGTCTACATCGCGCATCTGCGCGCCAAGATCGACAAGCCGTTCGCCGTCGACACCATCCGCACCGTACGCGGTGCGGGATACCGGCTGATGCCCGATGCGTAGCCCGGCCCTGCCCTCGCTGCGCGTACGGATCACGGTCACGACCACGGCGATCGTACTGGCGGTCCTGGCCGCCGGAGCGGTCAGTTTTCTGATGCTGTTCCGGCATACGCTGGTCACCGCGCAATGGAACGCGGCCGATATCCAGGCCGACCAGATCGCCACCGACGCACAGCACCGGATCGGCGCGGACACCGGCAGCGCCGTGCCCCTACCGATTTCGGAAGTCGACAATGTGATCATCCAGCTACAGCAGGACGGCCGGGTGATCGCCGCGGCCGAGGGGGATTCGGCCAACGGACCCGCGCTACCGGTGCCGTCCGCGCAACGGTTCACCATCGGCGGTGTCGGCTATGCCGTGCAATCGGCGCCGATCACCTCGGAATCGGGAGCGGTGCAGTTCGTTGTCGTCGCGCGCTCGCTCGAGGACGCCGACGACGCGGTGAAGTCGGCGGCTCTGCTACTGGCCGCCGCGGTGCCCACGGTCAGCGCGTTCGTGGCGGCACTCATGTGGGCGGTGGTGGGCCGCTCGCTGCGACCGGTCGAGCGGATCCGGCTCGATGTCGAATCCATCGGCGAGGATCTGTCCCGGCGGGTGGATCCCCCGGCCGGGGAAGACGAGGTCGCACGGCTGGCCGCGACGATGAACCATATGCTCGACCGGCTCGAGTCCTCACATCGGGCGCAGCAGCGGTTCGTCTCCGACGCTTCGCACGAACTGCGCTCGCCGGTGGCCGCCATCCGCCAGCACGCCCAGGTCGCATTGCATCATCCCGGGGCCACCGATCTGGAATCGCTGGCCGGGGTCGTGGACAGCGAGGCCGCCCGATTACACGATCTGGTGAACGATCTACTGGTGCTGGCGCGTCTCGGCGAAGGCCGCAGTCATAATCGCAACGAGGTCGATCTCGACGATATCGTTCTCGCCGAAGCGGGCCGGCTGCGCCAGCTCGGGGTTGCCCTGGATACCGCCGCGGTGGGCCCCGCCCGGGTTTTCGCCGACGAAGGGCTGCTGTCCCGGGCGGTACGCAACGCCACCGACAACGCGCGCCGGCACGCGCACAGTCGCGTCGACTTCACGCTGCGTTGCGCGGACGGGCAGGTTGTCCTGTGGGTCGACGACGACGGCGACGGGGTCCCGGAACTCGACCGGGTCCGGCTTTTCCACCGCTTCGAACGCCGCGACGACGACCGCAGCCGCGCGCACGGCGGCGCCGGCCTGGGCCTGGCCATCGTCGCCGAGGCGGCCCGCGACGCCGGCGGCAGTGCGCGACTGTCGAGCTCGCCCCACGGCGGCGCCCGCCTCGAGATCCGCCTGCCCGAGCACGCCGACGACTGACCCGGCGCGCGATATCGGATCGGCGGCTACCACATCGGCGCACCGACCCGCGATATGCACGGCGGTCGCATCGAGAACATCCGCTTCCAGGTCGATCCGGGAAAGCCGCGCGGTATCCGAACGCCGGGCGACGCCGCTTCCCGGCCATCACATCCACCCCGCACGCCGAACAAACTTCACTCGACCGGGGCAGACCGGACCAGATCATCGGCCGCCGAAATCACAGACGCCTTCCGGAGTCGCTACAAGAGAGGTTTCGCCACCCGCTTGCGGGCCGCTAGGCTTCCCAACCGATAGCCCAAAGGAGCGGATGCCGATGTTCATACTGTCGAAATGGGCACGGATGCTGCGGTGTTCGGCAGCGATCGGCATCGGAGTCGTGGTGATGAGCGGGTGCTCGCTTTCCGATTCCGAGCAGGCCGAGCCGGGGCATCCCGTCACTCTGACAGCACATACAGCAGATGGGTCCGCACCGAGCGCCGAGATCGTGGCACTCTCGCGGAAGATCATCCTCGAGCGGGCGGAGCGACTCCAGTTCGCCGGGACCGAAGTCGTTGTCGAAGAAGGTGACCGACTGGTTGTCACGATACCCGGTGACGACGGCACCCGGGCCCGTGAGCTCGGACGAACCGGGAGACTCCACATCCGCCCGGTTCTCACGGCGACACCCGCGACCTCCTCCGGTCCGGCCGGCGACAATGCCACGCACACCGGTGCAAGGAGACAGAGCACCGATCCCGCCGTCCAGCTCCGGGCCATGACCGAGCTGACCTGCGCAGCGAGCGATCCGCTGGAGAACCGGGACGATCCCGCGCTGCCCCTCGTCACCTGCGATCCGGAGCGCGACGAAGTCCTGCTGCTCGGACCGGCGGCCCTCGGCGGCACCGATGTGGTCGGAGCCGAAGCGGGTTCCCGGGCCGGCATCCACACGGTGAAGGTGACCTTCCGACCGGACCGGACCGAAGCGCTCCACCGGTTCACCACAGACCAGATCGGCCTGCGTTCGGCTTTCGTCGTCGATTCCCGCGTAGTCGTCGCGCCGGTCGGACAGGAACCGCTCACCGGCGGGCAGCTGGAGATCAGCGGCACGTTCTCGGCCCAGTCCGCGTACGAACTCGCCGTGCTGCTCGATTCGGGCGGGCTACCGATCGCCTGGACGGCGAGCTAGTCCGGCGGGTGGCCGCCGCCGGAACCGCAATCGCATCGGCTGTGCCGATTCGGCGCCGGACCGGTGGTGGTGTGCCTCACCCGGCGTGGCGGCGAATTCGCAGGTACCGGCACAATGGAGCCAATGAGACCTTGGCAGCCGACATCGAGCGCCGGCACCGGCCCGGACGGTGATATGAGCTCGATCACCCTCGACGACCTGCACGCGCTCCGCGATCAGTTCCTCGACTTCATGCTCGGCTACAAGTTCGCGATCGACGAGATCACCACCAAGATCAATATCCTGCGCGAGGACTTCAACAGCACTCACGAGTACAACCCGATCGAACATGTCGGATCGCGGCTCAAATCCCCGGAAAGCGTCATGGAAAAGGTCCGGCGCAAGAATTACCCGATGACCCTGGCCTCCATCCGGGACAATATCCTCGATATCGCCGGTGTCCGGGTCGTATGCAGCTTCATCTCCGATATCACCGTGATCAAGGATATGCTCGCCGGCCAGGAGGACATCACCGTCCTGGAAGAGCGCGACTACATCACCCACCGCAAACCGAACGGCTACCAGAGCCTGCACCTGATCGTCTCGATCCCGGTCTTCCGTTCCCACCGGACCGAACATATGCCGGTCGAGATCCAGATCCGGACCATCGCCATGGACTTCTGGGCCAGTCTCGAACACAAGATCTATTACAAGTACCGCGGCGAGGTCCCGCCGAACCTCCGCAGCGATCTGGCCCAAGCCGCCGAAGTCGCCACCCAGCTCGACGAGAAGATGGAAGCCCTGCACCGCCAGGTCGACCGCACCGAACGTACCCCGGCCGGCCCGGCCGATACGCTGGACTTCAGCCGTCTGTACAACAGTCTCGTGGCCGAGCCGTCGTCCGGCAGCCGGCACGCACCGGCACTTCGTCGCTCACCAGATCAGCTGTAGATCGGCCGGGTCGAAAGGTGCGCCGGGCAGTGGTGGCCCCTGTACCCGAAAGGCGAGATGGCTCTCGACCTCGCGCGCGCGATCGAATTCCGCGGCGGTGGCACCGTGGATTGCCGGATCCCGGTCCGGTCCCGGTCGTCTGATCCGCGGCAGGACACCCCGCCGCCCGGCTGCACGTCGAACTCCGCCCCGGACCTACCGTGGATATCGAATACCGCAGCGTAGCAGGATATTCGGGAGTCGATCGGCTCACCGATCGCACCCGGACCACTCGCCCGACTCCCGGCGAGCACGTTCGCGCGATTCGAGAAGTCCGTCGATTCCGAGCAGGAATGTCTCGCAGACGGGAGCCGGGTCGGTGAGACAGCCGGCCGCCATCGCGCCGTCGCGCAGCATTACGAAGTGCCGGGCGGCGGGCCCTGGATCGATTCCCTCGACACCGGCGAGGATGTCGGTGATCGTGGCCAGGAACCACTGCCGGTGCGCGAGAACGGTTTCGTGGACCGGATGGCCGGGGTCGGGGTACTCGGCCGCCGCGTTGAGGAACGCACATCCGCGAAAGCCGGGTCCCTGGATACTGTCGGCGATGATCCGCGCGACGTTTCGTACGAGATCGACGGCAGACGATTGCTCGCCGCGCGCGGTATCGACCTGCCCGCGGATCGCTTCGTCGATCTGCGTCAGGTAGGCGACGACGAGATCGTCCTTACCGGGAAAGTGCCGGTACAGCGTCGCCCGCGTCACCTGAGCGGTGGCAATGATGCGCTCCACGCCGACCGCATGGAGCCCTTCGGAGTAGAACAGCCCACTCGCCGTATCGAGCAGGCGCGTGCGTGCTTCCGACATCGGACTCCCTCCGAACTCGCGGTCTTCTACTGCGAGGTTAGCAGAAAGAACGATCGGTCTTGACAAGACCGGGGTCACCTACGCAGACTCCAGGTATACCGATCGTTCTTTCTTCCAAATTTCCCCTCGAACCTCTCGATCATCGAAAGCGAGATCTCATGTCCAGCTCGATCGACGCCGGCCTGGCCGGACCTGTCCCCGATACCGGTGGCGGCACCGAGGCGCTCCGGAACCTGTACTACGCCCGCTTCGGATTCGCCGTCGTCTGGGCACTACTGCTGATCCCGGCCGCTTCGGCACTCACCCCGGTCAGCATTGCCCTGTTGCTGATCTATCCGCTGTTCGACGTGGCCGCGGCCGTGATCGACTTCCGCACTTCGGGCTCCACGCGTCCGAAGGCGCCGCTGTACGTCAATATGGCGTTGAGCCTGCTCACCGCCCTCGGATTGGCGGCAGCCGGCACATCGGGCATTCCCGATGTCCTCCGGGTGTGGGGCGTCTGGGCGATCACCGCGGGCATTGTGCAGTTGATCGTCGCGATCGCGCGCTACCGGCTCGGTGGCCAGTGGGCGATGATTCTCAGCGGCGCGATCTCCACCCTCGCGGGTGCGAGCTTCATCGCGGGTGCCGGCGCACCGGATGCGTCGCTCACCACCCTCGCCGGGTACGCGACCCTCGGCGGGATCTTCTTCCTGATCTCGGCGATCCGGCTGCATCTCCGTAGGGCACCAGCACAGTGAGATCGCCGTAGTCCCGCCGGACCGCTCCCGGCGATCGCGCCTGGACTCGCCGTCTTCCCCGCTCCCGGCTGCGCCTCCGCGCACCGACGGGCAAAACCTCCGAATCATCGTCCTTCCCGACCACATCCGAATACTCGACACAGAAGGAGACATCATCATGCCCGATTCCGTCTACACTGCCGTCGCCACCTCGACCGGAGAGGGCCGCGCGGGCGGACGTGCGACCAGCAGCGACGGCCTGATCGACATCCCGCTCGCCATCCCGCGTGAAATGGGCGGGCCCGGTGGCGCGACGAACCCCGAACAGCTCTTCGCCGCCGGCTGGGCCGCCTGCTTCCATTCGGCGTTGAAGGCCGTCGCCGCCGGCCGGAAGACGACATTCACCGATTCGGCCGTTATCGCCGAAGTCGGTGTACACCGCACCGATCAGGGCGGTTTCAGTCTCTCCGCCACACTCCATGTGGAGCTCAGCGGTATCGACCAGGACAGCGCCGATTCGCTCGTCGCGGCCGCGCACGCGGTATGCCCCTACTCCAACGCCACCCGGGGCAATATCCCGGTCACCGTCGAGGCCACCGTAGCCTGATCCGGCACGACGGCGACCTCGTACTCGGCCGGTTTCCGGAACGGACCCGTCTCACGGCGACCTCAACCGTGCCGCGGCCCCCTCATCGGGCGGCGGCACGGTAGCCGGCTGTGCGGGCCGCCGACGACCGCATCGGTGGATCAGCTGGTCGGATGAACGTGCCAGAGCTCCTGGAAAGGAGCGACTACCTCGTCATAGCCGACAGGTTCGTCGAGCAGGCCGGTACCGACACCGAAGCGGACCAGTTCGGCCGCGGCCCGAGCATCGATCCGCGGGTCGTAATACGGTGCGTCGCGGCGTACGAGCTCGGCGATCAGCGAGGCTTCGTGCGGTGGGAAGAGATTTCGGCCGACACCGGTGGCGAGATCGGGATCTTCGCGCAACAGAGTCTGCGCACGGACGATCGCGCGGGTCATCGCGGTGACCGCGTCCGGGTGGCGCTCGATCGTTTCGTCGGTGACCGCCAGCGCCGGGAAAGTGTAGGCCTGGGATCCCGCGGGGCCGTCACCGCGGCGGGCATCGAGAACAACGGTACCGACGCCACGCGCTACGGCCAGTTCGGCGCCCATCCCGTTCGCCCAGAATCCGTCGATCAGGCCTTCTCCGAGTGCTTGGGCGGCGGCGAGGCCGAAGGAGGTGCCCGCCCCCTCGGTCGACGGCACAGGCCCGATATCGAGGGCGCCGGCGTCGATCCCGGCGGCGGTGAGAAGTCGGCGTAGACCGAGGTCGGGGCCGGGCGCCGCACCGATTCGAAGACCGCGAACCGCGGCCAGATCACCGCGCGAAATCTTCAGGTCTGCACGAGTGACGAGGAACCAGTACATGTTCTGTGACAGTGCGGCAACCAGTTTCGCACCACGCCAACCGGGGAAAGCATGCATCGGCGCGTGTGCGGCACCGGCGAGGAAATCGATCTTCCCGGTCCGCAGCGCCTCGGCGGCATCGGTGACGGGATAGAGCAGTTCCAGGTCCACATCCAGACCTTCGTCCCGCGCCAAGCCGAGATCTACGGCGGCTATGGCGGGAAAGTACGACGGGGAGACCAGGTCGGGTACGGCGATTCGCAATGTTCGGTCCTTCGGGGTTTCAGTCGATCTCGCGGGCGCGGACAACGGCATCCAGCAGCGAGGTCCGGCGTAGGAACTCGCGCTGTCGCTGCTTGTCGTTGCTCACCTCGGTGAGCTGATCCAGACGGGTCCGCCGGACAGCCGGATCCTTTTCCTCGAGTCGTTTCTTGTTGTCCACGGTCTGCTGCTGGACGGACTCGATATTGACCGTGCGCCGACGACGTTCGTATCGGTCGAGGAGCGCGAAGCCGGCCCGATGGTTGACCACTGCGTCGACGGTGGTCACCAGTTCCAGCGCATCATGAACTCCGCAGTTCAGTCCCAGCCCGCCGATGGGATTGTTGACATGGGCGGAGTCGCCGGCCAGAAGTACGCGTCCGGCGCGGAACGAGGCGGCCACCCGCTGGTGGACGTTGTAGATGCCGCGATGCAGCAGCTGCCGGGGCTCGGCGCTGAGATGGATCGCATCCATCACCTGGGTGGCGTACTCGTCACCGAGCACCTCGGCATCGGACTGGTCGGCCCGCGCGGCGAATACGACCCGCCAGCGGCCGCGCAAATCGTCTCCGGCGACCTTGAACAGGTTGACCCATTGGCCCGGATCGGCGAAATAGCTGCGCATACTGCAGTCCATCGCGGCGCCGAAATCGTAGTCGGTGGTCAGCACCGCGAAACGCTCCGGCCAGGTATAGCCCTCGAATTCGATATCGAGCGCCTTACGCACGGTACTTCGGCCGCCGTCGCATCCGAAGAGCCAGTCTCCGGACAGGACTTCGGTCCCTCCCTCGTGCCCGACTGTCACAGCGACGTGGTCGCCGTCCTGGTCGATGGCCTCGACAGACCAGCCGAGCCGGATGCTCACATCGGGCATCGAGCGGAGCCGGTCGAGCGCGATACGAACCAGCTTGTGCTGTTCGGTTTGCACCGCATAGGGGAAGGGAGTGTCGTCCCGGAGGGTGTCGTGATCCATCCGGGCGACCAGGGTCTCGGTGGACTTGTCCCAGAAATCGAAGTACCGGCACACCAGGCCGACCGCGACGAAGTCATCGATGATTCCGATGCCGTCGAGGATTTCCAGCGTGGACGGATGGAATGTGGCCGCACGCGGGGCGGTATCGGTTTCGATGCCCGGGTTCCGCTCGACGATCGTCACGCGGAACCCGCGCTGCGCGGCCGCTAGTGCGGCGACAACGCCCACCGGTCCGGCGCCCGCGACGATGATGTGCTGTTGCTCTGCCATTGCTGCCTTCTCGTGTAGCCGTGGTGGACGCGGGATTTCAGGCGCGACCGGCTTGTGCGGACGCGGCCCAGGGCGCGGCCTTCTTCTCCAGCCAGCCGACCAGCTGGGTCAGACCCACGCCCAGCACCATGAGCACTGTCACCGGAACGAAGAGCCCCGCGGTATCGAACCGCTGACCCGCGAGGATGATCTGCCCGCCGAGACCGCTGATCGCGGTGAAGAACTCCGCGATGACTATGGCGATGACCGCACGGCCGATCCCCAGGCGCAGCCCGGTCATGATGTGCGGCACCGTCGCGGGGAGAATGATCTTGCGCATGATCGCGAATTCGGAGGCCATGAAGGATGTGCCGACCTCGGTCAGGGTGGACGGAACCGCGCGGACTCCGGCGCGGGTGTTGATGATGATGGGGAATACCGTCATCACCACAACGATGACGACCTTCACCATGAACCCGAGCCCGAACCACAACATGAACAGCGGGATCAACGCCACCAAAGGCATGGCGTACCCCGCGGTCACGTAGACCCCGAGCGCGGCGTCCATCGCGTGGTAACGGCCGATCAACAGGCCGACCGGGATTCCGATGGCAGCCGCCAGCAAGAACCCCAGCAGCAGGGGCTGCAGACTGTCGAGCAACGCTTCCGGTAGCAGGCCGGATTGTATTTGTACGCCGAACTTCCGGGCGATAGCGCTGGGGTAGGAGGAGAAGATCGGATTCATCCGGCGACCGACGATCTCCCAGAACGCCATCACCACGAGGATCGAACCCAGAGTGATCGAACCACTGCGGTGCCGACGGTGGAAGGGGGGCCGGGCCGGGGTGGGGCGGGCTTGTTTCTCCGACTGTGCGGGAGGGGAAGTGAGGGTCATCTCTGTATTCCATCCAGGAGTGGGCTAAGCGGCGGCCTGCGTGGAGGTCCCGGTCATGAGCCGGCGCCAGATCTCGTAACGTTTGGTGCCGAACTCGTCGAGGCCGCGGACGGTGACGAGGTCGGTGCGGGGGCGCGGTATATCGATCGGGAAGATCTGGTCTATCCGGCCGGGGTTGGGTGCCATCAGCACGACGCGGTCCGCGAGGAGCACCGCCTCGTCCAGGTCGTGGGTGACGAAGACGATGGTTTTGCTCGTCTCTCGGTGGATCCGCAGCACTTCGGCCTGCAGTCCTTCTCGGGTCTGCGCGTCGAGTGCACCGAAGGGCTCGTCCATCAGCAGTACTGCCGGGTCGACGCTCAGAGCCCGGGCCAGCCCGACGCGCTGCTGCATGCCGCCGGACAGCTGATCGGGACGCCGGTCCACGGCGTGCCCCAGTCCGACGAGCTCGAGTTTCTCCAGCGCGATCCGGCGCCTTTCCTGCTTCGGAACGCCCCGGGCTTCCAGCCCGAATTCGACGTTCTCCACCGCCGTGCGCCAGGGAAACAGCTGAGCGTTCTGGAACACCATGCTGCGGTCCGCACCGCATCCGGTGACCTCGGCACCGTTCACCAGCACCCGGCCGGAATCGGCATGTTCGAGGCCGAGCAGAATTCGCAGCAGAGTTGTTTTTCCGCAGCCGCTCAGGCCCGTGAGGGCGATGATCTCGCCGGGCTCGATTCTCAGTGAGATATTGTCGAGTACCGGGACTTCCTGGACCTCTTTGCCCGTCCGCACAGTGAAGGTTTTGGACACGCCGTCGATGGACACGCCTGCCTGGTTCGCGGCCATGGTTACTCCTTGTTCCGCAAAGGGTGGGTTATGGACGCGTCAGGGCGAGCGCGTCACGTTGCGGGCCGTCGTCGACCAGCGTGGTGAGATCGGCGGGCCGGTCCAGCTGTCCGGCTGTGACCAGCGTCGTCGACAAGTAGGCGAGTCGCTGCCGGGCGACACCGGCGTCGGGGTCGATGAGCTGTTTGTCGACGATCAGGTCGTGCATGTAGGTGATATAGGGGTCGTCGACCGTGGTTCCCGCTTCTTTCGCCGACAGCGCTCGGGTCTCGTCGGGATGTGCGTAGGCGTAGCGGAATCCGTCCATCAACCCGGCCAGATACCGGCGCGCGGCTTCTGGTTTCGCCTCGAGGCGGTCGTTGCGCGCGATGATCGAATACCGCGGATATTCGGGAACGATATCGGTGGACAGGGCCACCACATTCACGCCGTCCTGGGCGGCACGCGGCACATAGTCGGCCGGCGACGAGGCGCTGTCCGCAGTGCCGGCCACGACCGCCCGGTACCGGTCGGCATTGCCACCTCCGTTGAGGTTCTGCATGGTCTTCGTGGAAACGCCCGCCTCCCCCATCATCACATTCGCGATGACCGCGGGCAGACCTGTCGGAGAGGAGATAGCGATGCTCCTGTCCCGCAGCTGCGCGAGGTCGGTGATGTCCTTCTTCGCATAGATCGCCCAGGGCAGGCCGATCATCGTCGATCCGATGATGGAGGCATCGAGATCACCGCGTTCCGAGGCGATGAAGAAGGCACCCGCGTTCTGCTCGACGGCGTCCACCTCGCCGGACGCCAGCGCCGGCAGCGCCTGGGACGCGCTCTGCAACGAGACGAATTCGACTTTCACACCGTACTTTTCGAAGAAGCCCTGCTCCTCGGCCATCTTCAGGAACCCGCAGTCCGTCGAACACTGCAATGTGCCGACCTTCCAGGTGAGCTCGTCTCCCCCACCGCCGATACCGCAGCCCGTCCCCAGCCCCAGGGCAGCGACCAGGAACAATGGCAGCACCACACGTTGCCACCTGCCGCTTTTCGGTAATCGATACCTCATGGCTGCACCCGGTAGCGCACCTCGAAGGTGACCACGCCCTCGTCTGTGCGCCAGGGGCCGTGCGGCATCCCCGGCGGCCGGCACGCGTACATGCCCGCGGTGAAGGTCTCGCCCAGGGTGAGATCGGTGAAGGAGCCTTCGATGATGTAGACCTCTTCCCAGAAGTCGTGCCGCTGCACACCCATGGGGGTCGAATCGGCGCCCGGCTCGTACCGCAGGATTCGCGTCGCGACACCGGCGTCCTTGTCCGCCGCCAGGATGCGTTCGGTGATCTTCGGGTCGTCACCGGGGCATACGGTGAATTCGACGTCGGTGACCGGGAAGAACTCGTATTCGGGTTTGCTCATGATCGCTCCTACCGCGCTGCGGTCGTATAGGTGTGGGTCAGATGGGCGGTGTCGCCGAGCCGCAAGCTCAGCGACCAGGTGTCGCCGTGCACGAATTCCCCGCCGAGCAGGGCCAGGGTGCCGCAGAAGAGCACGAGATCCCCGGCTATATCGCCGATGGTGGCGGTCATGCGTTCGAACAGCTCGGCCGGGTGCCGCAGCGACGAAACCGGACCGGACTGATACAGCTGCCCGTCGACCTCGGAACCGGCTTCCAGGTCCTCCCATTCGGGGAAGGAGAGGCCGGGGCCGATTTCGAACACGGTGCCGCCCACCGGCTTCGGGCAGGCCGCTTTCGACGCGGCGATATCGTCGCGTTCCATGGCCCGGTCGGTGTGATCGGAGCCGACGCCCAGGAAGTAAGAACCGCGGTGGCGGATAAGGACCGGCTCCACCTCCCCGGACGTGGCGGTTCCGGAGACCTCGATTCGCGCGCCGGTGCTGAGCAGGCCGGGCTCGAGTTCGTAGAACATCGGCACGGTGGGCGGAGCGGGCACGCCGATCGCGGCGAGTTCTTCGATATGCCGCGCCACCGAAACCTCGTCCCGCGCGGTGTATCCAGCGATCACCAACCGCTCGGGGTCCAGTGCGAGCTGCGCACCCGAGCCGGCCGCGGTCAAGTGGAGGGCCGTACCGTTCGTCATGCCGAGACACCTGCCGTTCGATCGTTCTCGGAGGGTGGTGCCGCAGCGAAGGTCAGTTCGGTACGCCGGTCGGCCAGGACCGGGAAGTCCGCTCTGGCCCGCTCCACCACCGCGGGATCGAGATCGCACCAGGTGATACCTGTTTCGGTTCCGGCCTCTGCCAGCACAGTCCCCCAGGGATCGACGATTCGACTGTGACCGCCGATCTCCACACCGTCCTGGACCCCGACGGCATTGCACGCGATCACCAGAATCTGTTCTTCGACGGCCCGGCAGGAGGTGAACAGCCGCCAATGTTCGCGACGCGCCGCCGGCCACGCCGCAGGCACGATCACGATGCGTGCGCCGGCATCGACCAGTCCCCGCCACAATTCCGGAAATCGCAGGTCGTAACAGGTCGTAGCAGAGATACTGCCGATTCCGGTCGCCGATACCGCGATCTCCGCTCCGGCGGACAGCAGTTCCGCTTCGCGGGATTTGTAGCCGAACACGTGGATCTTGCGGTAGACGTGTTCGATCTCGCCCCGTGGCGACAGCAGAACCGCCGTGTTGTACAGCCTGCCGTGTGCGTCGCGCTCGACGAAACTGCCGAGGTGGATATGGGCGTTCAGCTCCTGGGCCCAACCCCGGGCTGCCTCGACAGTCGGGCCTTCGAACGGCTCGGCGTCTCGGACGTAGAAGTCGAAGGCGAAATATCCGGCGGCCCACAGCTCGGGAAGTACGACCAGATCCGCACCACGCGCCGAACGGACGAGCTCGCCGACCCGGGCGCGCCGTTCTCCGACCGGCTCATCGGCCGGACTGTCCACCTGGACCAGTGCGACTCTCATGACCGTCCGCCCATGGCACGCCCATCGAAGCCGTGATCGTCGACCGGCATCCGCAGCACCTCGAGCGTGCTGGACAGATGCGCGGCCAGGGCGTCCCCCGCGTCACCGGCAGCCAGAGCCCGCACGATCGCGGCATGTTCTTCGAGAACCGTGCGCGCACGGTTCTCCTTCGCCATGGCGCGCATACCCATCCGGATCTGGCGCTCACGCAGGGATTCGTAGAACTCCGCCAATACTGGATTGCCGGCCTGGCGAACCAGTGTGCGATGGAAGATCCGGTCGTGTTCGATGAATCCGGCCGGATCGTCGATCAGCGCCTCCTGCGCGGCGACGATGCGTTCGAGTTCGGCCACGAACGACGGATCCGCCGGTACTACGCGGCGGATACACCAGTCCTCGACGAGAGCACGTGCCTCCATGACGGCCTCGATCTCCCTTTCCGAGATCGGGGGTATGTAGGCCCCTTTCTTGGGGATGATCTGCAGCCAGCCCTCGGCCTGAAGCCGTAACAGCGCTTCCCGGACCGGCGTCCTCGATGTGCCGGCGCTCTGGGCCACCTCGGACTCGCTGAGGAAGATCCCTCCTTCCCGGGAGAGCCCGGAGATGCGTTCCTTCAACCACTTGTAGGAGATGTCCTGAGCGGATTCCCGCTTGCCGACATTCTGTGGACTGCTCATAGGTAACTTGTATACATGTGGTCGACAAGGTGCACAAGACCCTTTCTCCCTGTTAACAGACCTGCCCACATCGGCAACAAGACCGAAATATGCTCGCGTCAGGATTCGCCCGGGGGGGTCGAGTCGGTACAGGGCGTACGCGCCGGAGCCGACCGTGCGGGCGGGATCGGCACGAAGGAGGACCACCGATTCAGACAGCAAAGGGAATATCGTCGTGGCCGGGGCCGGCCAGGCGGTGGTAGCGACCCCGATAGAACAGGAGCGGGGACGACGGTGCCGCGTGACAATTCGTCACCCGGCCCACGACGATGATGTGATCCCCACCGGGATGGATCGCATCCACATCACATTCGAGGTATCCGGCGCACCCCGCAAGCCTCGGCATCCCCCGGTCGGTGCGTGTCGTGGTGAGTCCGTCGAAGTGTTCCCGCCCCTGCGCGGCGAAACGATCGGACAGGTGCCGCTGGCCGCGACCGAGAAGGTTCACGACGAACGCGCCCCGGTCGGTCACGGCGCGCGCCGTGCGAGTCCCCTCGGTGAGACACACCAGGAGCATCGGCGGATGCGCGGAGAGGGAAGTCAGGGAATTGACGGTCATTCCCTGCGCGACCCCGGCCGTCTCGGTGGTGATCACAGCGACTCCGGTGGCGAAGACGCCCATGACATCACGGAAAGCGCGGGGGTCCGGCGTTCGGATCTCGGCCTGGGCAGACATTTCGAGGCCTCCTCGGGTGGTTCGTGAATGAGAACCCGAATTTAGTTAACTTAAGTATGACATACAAGTACTTGACCTGAGTCACCTATTCTGCCAATGTCGTGATTCACCACACAAGACCTCCAGTCCTGAGTCGAAATCGCGGAGGACCCCCCGTGAACCCACATTCCCCGCCGATAGGCGAATCCCAACCCGGTGACGACGTATCCACCCGCGGAGCGACCCGAGTGGCCGTATCCGGATTCGTCGGCACGGCAATCGAGTACTACGACTTCTTCATCTTCGGGACAGCCGCCGCGCTCGTATTCGGGAAGGTCTACTTCCCCTCCCTCAACCCCCTGACCGCACTGCTCGCCTCGTTCGCCACCTTCGCGGTCGCCTTCATCGCCCGCCCCATCGGCGGCATCCTGTTCGGCCACTTCGGTGACCGGCTGGGCCGCAAGACAATGCTCGTGACCTCCCTGCTGATGATGGGACTCGCCACGGTCGCCGTGGGGCTGCTGCCCGGCTACGAGACCATCGGAGTGGCCGCGCCGATCCTGCTCGTCACATTGCGATTCGTGCAGGGCATCGGCCTCGGCGGCGAGTTCGGCGGCGCAATGCTGATGATCGCAGAACACGCGCCGCCACAGCGACGCGGATTCTTCGCCTCACTCGCGCAACTGGGCCCACCGGTGGGGTTGGCCCTGTCCAGCCTGACCTTCCTACTGTTGAGCGCGGTCATGGGTGAGGACGCGTTCCTCACCTGGGGGTGGCGCGTCGCCTTCGTAGCCAGTGCTCTGCTGGTGATCGTCGGAATGTACGTGCGCCTGAATGTGAGTGAAAGCCCCGTATTCCGCGAACTCACCCGCCGTCAGGAACAGGTACGAGTTCCGATCGCCGAGCTCCTGCGCACCCAGCGCGGCAGACTGCTGCTCGCCGCCGGACCCTCGATCCTGTCCTCGGTGCTGTTCTTCCTGATCACCACATACTCGCTGTCCTACGGCACCGAAGAACTCGGCGTTTCCAGGACAACGATGCTGCTGGTCGTCCTGGCGGTGGTCGTGGTGAACGCCGTCGTCACGGTGCCGCTGGGCGGCCTGTCCGACCGGATCGGCCGGCGTCGGACGATCCGGGCGGGCATCATCGGCTCGGTTGTCTGGGCGGTGCCGATGTTCCTGCTCGTACAGACCGGAAACCCGGTCGTGATGGCGCTCGCCTTCTCCGTGGGGATTGTGCTCTACACCCTCGTCTTCGCCCCACTCGGCGCGTTCCTTCCCGAACTGTTCGACACCCGCACCCGGTACACGGGGACATCGGTGGCGTTCAACCTCGGCGCGATGCTCGGCGGAGCCCTGGCACCGTCCATCGCGACCAAACTCGGCGATACCACCGACCATGCCTGGTGGATCCTGCCCGGATACATCGTTGTCGTGGCCGTCATCGCCATGGCATGCCTCGGATTTCTGCCCGAGACCCGTAACTCGGCACTCGACAACACATCTCAGGCCGGCGTTTCGCCGCGGGCCGCGACCGATCACCGCACCGGCGAAACCGGGATCGCACCCCTCGTCCACGACACAACCGCCGCCACCGCAACCGACTTCAGGAGGAATTCATGACCCGCTCCGGCAAGGAATACATCGAGCGTCTCGACGACGGTCGCCGCGTCATGGTCAACGGCGAGGTCGTCCGCGATGTCCCCGCCCACCCCGCATTCGCGGGAGCCGTCGGCTCGATCGCGCGCCACTACGACCACGCCCACGCACCCGAGAACCGCGACGTCATGACGTTCACCTCGCCGGCGACCGGTGAACCGGTGAACCGGTCGTTCCTGATACCACGCTCGGCCGCGGATCTCGCCGCGCGCGGGGCGGCGCTACGCCGCAGTGCGGAACTGTCGGTGGGCATGCTCGGCCGCAACCCGGACCACGTCGCGGCCTTCTTCGCGGGCTGGGCAGGCCGCCGGGACGTCTTCGCCCGGGCGAACGAGAGCTACGCCGACAACCTCGTTCGCTTCTACGAGCATCTACGCGACGAAGACCTCTACGCCGTCTACGCCATCGTCCCGCCGCAGATCGACCGCTCCAAACCCGCGCATCAACAGGCCGATCCGCACCTGTATGCGGGCGTGACCGGCGAGACCGACGGAGGCATCCGGGTCAGCGGCGCCCAGATGCTGGCCACCGGCGCGGCGCTGGCGGACTACATCGTGCTCAGCAATATCGCACCGCAACGCCCGGGCGATGAGGACCAGGCGATCAATGTCGCGATCCCCGTGGGTGCGTCCGGAGTCAAGATCTACTCCCGGCGACCGTACGCGACCGGAGCCACCAGCGTTTTCGACTACCCGCTCAGTACCCGCTTCGACGAGACCGACGCCCTGGTCGTCCTCGACGATGTCTTCGTACCGTGGGAACACGTATTCGTCCTGCGTGACCGCGAGATCTGCGCGGCGCAGTGGACCGAGACACCGGCCCATGTCCTCGGCAACCATCAGGCCCAGGTGCGACTGGCGACCAAATTGGATTTCGCCGTCGGTCTGGCGCACCGGATCGCCGAGGCCACCGGTAACCTCGCGGCGCCCCCGGTCCGCGGAGCGCTGGGTGAGATGGCCGCGCACGCCGGAATCGTCTCCGGGCTGTTGGCGGCGCAGGAACGCAACTGCGAGATCGACGACGAGGGGATCGCCTGGCCGGGGCGGGAAGAGTGCTTCGCGGTGATGACCCTGCAGTCCGAGCTGTACCCGAAGGTCATGCACATGCTCCGGGACCTGTGCGGCGGCGGGCTGATCCAACTTCCCTCCGCGGCAGCGGACTTCGCGCATCCGGAGATGCAGGCAGATCTCGAACGGTATATCGGCGGTCCGGACGAGACCGCCGAAGAGCGAGTCAAGCTGTTGAAGCTGGCCTGGGATCTCGTCGGATCGGAATTCGGCGGCCGCCACCACCAGTACGAGATGTTCTATGTAGGTGCACCGTTCGTGGTCCGGCAACGGATGTACGGTGTCTACGATTTCGACCGCCGGCGCAGTCTCGTGGACACCGTGCTGGCGGGCTACGACCTCGACACCCCGTTGCCGGGAGGCGCCCGGTGAGCACGCCCGCCCTGGCCTTGACCGTGGCCGGTTCCGGAGAGCAGATCGAGCTACGACCGCGCGTCCTGGTCGTCGCCGGCTACACCGGCCGTGACGAAGCCGCCGTCAGAGAACATATCGACGAGCTGGCGGCTATCGGGATCTCTCCTCCGCCGCGCGTTCCGATGCGCTACGACCTGGATCCCGGACTGTTGTCCACCGCCCCGGCACACCGAATCGCCGGTGCGGCCACTTCCGGTGAGGTCGAACCGGTTCTGCTGCGCCACACCGGCCACTGGTATGTCGGAGTCGGCTCGGACCACACCGATCGGGCGCTCGAACGCGAGGACATCGGCCGATCGAAAGGGGCGTGCCCGAAACCGATCGGAACGGTCGTCACCGCGCTACCCGGAGATCCTGCCACGGGGGCGGCCGACGAGACCTGGGACTCGGCAACCGTCGAGAGCACAGTGGACGGGATCTCGTACCAGTCCGGATCGCTGTCCGCGCTGCGGCGGCCCTCCGACCTCCTCGGCCATCTGAACGACGTCTTCTCGGACGTCGATCCGACCGGCGACCTGGCGATATTCACCGGAACAGTGCCCTTGCTGGACGGGACCTTCCGCCATGGCAAGGAATGGACCCTGGCTCTGCGGTTCGGCGGCCACACTCTGACCCATCGATACTCCCTCGTCTGAGGAAACAACCCGTGCCGCCACCGGGATGCACTGCCGGAATGGATGCATGCCGACCACCGGGGATGAAATACGGTCCATGGACCATGAGAAACGGCTGCCTGATATTCGAGGTCCGATACCGATACGCCGGCAGCTCGCCGTAGCCGGTTCCGTTGCGCTCGTCCGGCGGCGCGCTGCTCACGATTACAGCGCGCCGCCGGAGACGCCACCCTGATGTCGCGGGGAGGACGGCCGAATGCCGGATGACAGACTGAGGCGTAACACAGGAGACGAAAGGATCGGCGCCGAGGTGGCAGACGAACTGATGAACATGCTGGGCGAATGGGTGGCCGCCGAGGAAGGCGCCCGCGCCGACAAGTTCGACGGCTACGTCTACGGCATCGCTCAAGCCCGCTACGTGATCCGGCGCATCTTCCGGATGGTCGACGACGAAGCCAAGACCGAAGGCCTCGATCCGCTGCAACACCAGGCCCTGCTCCAGGTGTTCGGCAGCCCGGACCGCCTGACCATCAGCGGTCTCGCCGAACGGCTCGATATCGTCCCCGCGCTCGCCTCGCGCACTGTCAACGAACTGGAACGCCGCGGCCTGGTCACCCGGCACCGCGACACCACCGACAAACGGGTGATCGGCATCCGGGCCACCTCCGACACACGCGATCTCCTGCAACGAATCGATACCGCCGTACACACCCGGGTCGAACGATTCCAGTCGGGTCTCACCGACGATCAACGCCGCGCCGCACTGGTCATCCTGACCTTCTACATAGGGCTCGGCTCTCCGTCCCGGCTCGCGGCGATCATGACCGCCCCGAGCACCGGGACCACCCGTACCGACTGACGACCCTGGAGCAGCGGCCATGCGTCCCGCCCTCACCCGGATCGCTTCGACCAGCGACCCCGCCGAGATCGGATACGCCACACCACCTCGACCTTCGTCGAACGACCATTCGGCATCGCCGTAGCGCGGGCCTACACCGGACCCGAGGACGGACGCTCACGAGGCACCGCCGGTGGCCCTGCCACCACGCCGGCGTCCGGGGATACGTGCGACCACCGGCCCGAACCCTTGCCGCACGAGACTGACGACTCCGTAGGGCAGGACGAAGATGAACAGGATCAGCGCCGCGCCGTAGGTGATTCCGGCGGCCGACTGGTTGATATCGGCGGTCCACTGCGGGACGTATACGACGAAGAAGGCGCCGAACACCACACCGGGCACCGTGCCGAGTCCACCGACGACGATCATCGTGATGAAGGCGATCGCGAGCGGCAGCCCGAACGCCTCCGGACCCACGTACTGGACCACGAAGCTGTAGAGCACACCGCCGACGCCGGCGAGCGCGGCACTGAAGGCGAAAACCGTCGTCTTGGTCCGGGTGGCGGGCACACCGAGAGTGGTGGCGACCGCTTCGTAGTCACGGATCGCGATGAGCGAGCGCCCGATCCGGCCGGCCGCGAGCCGGCGCACCACCAGGTACGCGACGAGCGCCACGACCAAGCACAGATAGTAGACCCACTGGTCGCGGGCCAATCCGGTGAACCCGGGGGCCTCGGCACCGAAGATATTGATACCCGCCTGCCCGTCGGTGACGTGTTCGAATCGTTTGATGACCGCCGGTGTCACCAACGCGAGGCCCAGGGTCGCGAGTGCCAGCTGGAGTCCGTGCAACCGCAGCGCCGGCAGCCCGAACAGATAACCCACGAGGTAGCCGACCGCGAACGCGATCGGGATGAGGAGCAGATAGGGCACACCGTGGTTCTCCACCAGCACGGCGCTCAGATACGCGCCGAGAGCGAAGAAGAAGCCGTGGCCCAGGGAGATCTGGCCGGTGTTGCCGGTCAGCAGGTTCAGTCCGAGCCCGACGACGATGTACACGAGCACCATCGAGCGGTCGAAGTTCACATACGGCGCGGACACCAGTGGTGCCACCGCGGCGACCCCGACGACCAGGACCGTCATGGCGCGGGAGAGCCACAGCGGCGCGTCGAGTTCGGCCCGCGGACGGCGGAGGAGTTGGAGAAGCCTCATACCCGCGCCACCTTCCTGGTGCCCAGCAGCCCTTCAGGTTTGAGCAACAGCACGCCGAGGATCAGGACGAGCGCGACCGCCTGTTTGAAATCGTGGCCGATCCAGGAGATATACGTACCGGCGAGGTTCTCGGCCACCCCGACGCACAGTCCGCCGACGATGGCACCCACCGGGCTGTCGAGTCCACCCAGGACCGCGGCCGCGAACGAATAGATCAGCGACGCGACGAGCATATTCGGCTGGAGGAACAGCTGCGGCGCCGCCAGGGACGCGGCGAGCGCGCCGATCGCCGCGGCCAGTCCCCATCCGATCATCAGCATCCGGCCGACCGGCACACCGATCAGTTGCGCGGAGTCCGGGTTGCCGGCGGCCGCCCGCATCGCCAACCCGACCCGGGTCCGCTGGAAGAGCGCGAACAACAGTGCGGCGACCACGACGACCGCGCCGACGATCACCACGGACTGCCGGGACAGTACGACCGGGCCCAGGGTGATCACCGGCCCCGAGACGACGGCCGGGAATTCCCTGCTCTGCACTCCCCAGATCCACCCGGCCGCGCTGTTGAGCACGAGCATCAGCCCGAGCGTGATGATGACGAGCGGCATATGGTTCGGCGATCCGGCGAGCGGCCGGATCAGCACCCGCTCGGTGGCGGCACCGGCGAGGAACGCCACCACCATCGCACCACCGATCGCGAGGTACAGCGGGGCACCCCATTGGTGGAACTGCCACGCGAAGAACGCCGAGAACATCGCCATCTCGCCCTGGGCGAAGTTGACGATTCCGGACGCCCGATAGACCAGGACGATGCTGAGCGCGAACGCGGCGTACAACGCGCCCCACGTCAACCCGTCCACCATTTGTTGCAGAAACACCTGCATGACCGAATCTCCTGTGCTCAATAGCCGAGGTAGGCGCGCCGCACCGACTCGTCCCGGGCGAGGCCGGCCGCGGGACGCTGGGCGACCACACGACCGGCGTCGACGAGTACCGCCGAGGTTCCGATGTCGAGCGCGAGATGTGCGTTCTGCTCGACGACGAGAATCGTGGTGCCGGTCTCCTCGTTGATCCGGGCGAGCACCCGGAACACCTCCTGGGTGATGCGGGGCGCCAGTCCGAGTGAGGGCTCGTCCAGCAGCAGCAGCCGGGGCCCGGCCACCAGTGCCCGGGCGATGGCGAGCATCTGCTGTTCGCCGCCGCTGAGCCCGGCCGCCGGCCGGCGCCGCCGCTCGCGCAGCCGCGGGAAGAAGTCGTACCACTGCGCGATCGCCCGGTCGGTGGCCGCGGTGGACGTCGTGTATCCACCGATCCGCAGGTTCTCCTCGACGGTCAGATCGCCGAATGTCCCACGCCCCTGCGGAACGTGCGCTACGCCGAGCAGGGCGATCCGATCCGTGCGCTGTCCGGCGATATCGCGCCCGTCGAATACGATCCGCCCGGTCGTATGCACCATCGCGCAGATCGACCGGAGGATGGTGGTCTTCCCGGCACCGTTGGCGCCGAGCACCACCGTCACCTCACCGGCCGGCACCTCGAAGTCGACGCCGTGCAACACTTCCGCGCTGCCGTAGCGGGCGTGCAGCCCCTCGACGGTGAGCAGGTTCACGCGGCACCTCCCAGGTACGCCTCGACGACCTCGGGATGTGCCGCCACCTCGGCAGGTTCGCCCTCGGTGACCTTCTGACCGAAGTTGAGCACCACCACCCGGTCCGAGATCGACATCACCATGGCCATGTGGTGCTCGACGAGCAGTACCGAGAACCCGCGTTCGTCGCGCAGGGCGCGGACCGTATCGGCGAGCTCGAGCACCTCCTCGTGGATGAGCCCGTTCGCCGGTTCGTCGAGCAACAGCAGCGTCGGTCGCTGCATCAGCGCTCGGGCGAGCTCGATCCGTTTGAGAGTGCCGTACGGCAGGTTCCCCGCGGGCTCGGTTCCGACATGCGCGAGCTGCATCGAATCGAGCAGCGACCACGCCTGTTCACGTTCGCGGCGCTCCTCCCGCCGCGTCGGCGGCAGCCCGAGGGCGGTGCGGGCGAACCCGGCCCGGGTGCGCGAATACGCGCCGGTGAGCACGTTCTCCACCACCGACATCGTGGGAAACAGCCCGATGTTCTGGAAGGTGCGCGCGATCCCGGCCTTCGCGATCCCGGCCGCGGGTAGCGCGAGCAGATCGGTGGCACCGAAGGTGATATGTCCCGAATCCGGTTGATAGAGACGGCTGATGCAGTTGAACAGCGTGGTCTTACCCGCCCCGTTGGGGCCGATGAGCCCGACGATCCGACCGGGTTCGATCGTGAACGAGGGCCCGTCGAGCGCGACGACGCCCCCGAAGCGGAGCCGCACCTCCTCGACGCGTAGCGCGGGTACCGCCCCGGTGACGTTCGCGTCCGGCACGGTCGTCATCCCTCGGTGCTGCGGGTGACCACAGCGTCGTAGTGCCAGCTGCCGCCACGAAAGGTCATCGGCGCCATGGAGGTGATCACGTACGGGTAATCCGGAGTGGTGTCGAAAGTGACGCCCTCGATGGACAGATCGGTGGTCACACCCTTCAGGTTTCCGACCGCCTCGAGAAGATCGGCGCGCGTGCAGCCCTTCATCTGCTCGAGGGCGGTGACCAGCAATTGCGCGGTGTTGTAGCCGGTGGCCGCGATGGTATCGGTGGTTTTGATCCGGCCCGCGTTACGCTCGGCGAAAGCCCGCCAGTTCTGCACCCCGGGATGGGTGTCGTGCTCACGGCTGCTCACGTCGTAGATCCAGTAGAACGAATGGATACCCTCGGCGGCCCCGGGACCGGCCGGCGCGAGTACGAAATTCGTATCGGTGGCGCCCGAATAGATATAGGTGTCGGGCTTCCAGCTCAACTCGTTCGCCTTCTTCAGCGACTGGGTCACGAAGCTCGCGGTCGCGAAGTTGACGAAGACGTCGGCGCCGGAACTGGCCAGGTTGACGATCTGTGAATCCACCGACGGCGTGGTCTGCTCGTACGACTGCTCGGCGACGATGCGGGTTCCGCTGCCCTCGAGCGCGGATTTCAGTGCGCCGAGGCTCCCGGAGCCGAGGCTGTCGTTCGGGTAGAGCACGGCGATCTTCGCCTGCGGATGGTCGCGCCGGATCTGTTCGGCTCGTTCCGACACCTCCCATCCGGTCTGCGGATTCACCGCACCGGCGACCACGGGTCGCTTGTCGAGCGTGCTGAGGAGTTCGTCGGTACCGGTCATCGGGAACACCAGCGGCACGTTCTGCTGGGTCAGGTAGTCCACGACGGCGAGGGTCGAGGCGGTGCCGATCAGATTCTGGATGGCGAACACCTGGTCCTGTTCGACCAGCGACCGCACATTGCCCACGGTGCGGGCGGGGTCGTAGCCGTCGTCCATCGCGGTGTACACGACCTTGCGGGACTTGCCGTCGCCCATCGCGACTCCGCCTGCGGCGTTGATCTCGTCGAACAGCGCGGTCGCCGCAGTGGCCTGCGCGCCGGCGACGGATTGCATGAGGCTGGTGCCGAACCTGATCTCGGTATCGGTGATGCCGGGGTCGCAGTCACCCGACGCGGTGGCGGTATCACGACCCGCGCAGGCGGTGAGAGCGGCGGTGGCGCAGAGGGCGGTCAGGCCCACGGCGAGAGTACGTTTCATGGTCGTTCCCGGGGTGTGAGAGGTGCTGAAGACAAGGGCGGGTCCTCGCCGCGCGAGCGGCGTGACCGAGCGGATGGGGCGGCAGTGTCAGGCGGGCCGGGCGGAGAAGTGTTCGCGCAGTCCGTATTCGAGGATCTCGCCGGTCCGCGCCGACGACGCCGATGCCACGACTACCTCGCCGTCCCTGCTCCCCCGGCGACCCTGATCGCCCGCTCGCCGACCCAGTTCGCGCATATCGGTTACGGATGCGGTCATGCTGCCTCCTCGGCACTTCCCTTTTATGACGTGACAGTCATGTCAACTTGAGGAAGTGTGACCGGGAACACGAGAACTGTCAACCGCCTGAAGACGCCCGTACCGCGGGCCGGACCGGCAGCACCGCGGCGACCAGGTATTTCCTCTGCGATTTCCGGTAACGATCACCGCCGGGACCGGGCGGCGCGCGCAGCCGGCGACGCAGGGCGATCGACCTCCGCTGTCGGTGGCGCCGCGATGGTCGACCTGTAGCCAGGGATCGAAATCTACGACATACTGGCCCTGGGCGGCAGGCTCCTGACCTGTCCGGGCCGCGCTTTCGACGCAGGCGCGCATTGCCCACGCTCGGCCCGCGGTCCACGCGGCGAGCATCTCCCTTTCCCGGCCGTTCCCCGGCGCCGGGCACTTCTGTACCTCCCGAGATCGCGGCACCGCCGCGCTGCGCCGTGCACCCGCCGGGACGGCCCGCACTCGTCTCGACCACTCATCAGAACGGAGCGAAAACCCTTGAGTACCCGAAGAATCACCGCCGCCACCGAGCGCGCGATCATCGAGAACATGCTCGACCGCAACCGCGAAGCACTCATCGACACCGCGCGCGGCCTGTCCGATACCGACGCCCGTCGGCGACTCGTCGCATCGCTGACGACACCGATCTCTTTGATCAAACATGCCGCTGCCGCGGAACGGATCTGGTTTCAGCGGTTCTGGGCCGGCCTCGACGCGTTCGAATGCGACGGATATTCCGAACGCGACGAGGGCACCTTCGCTGTCGCCGACGACGAATCACTGGCCGATGTCATCGCCGAGTTCGAACGCGCGAGCCGCCGATCACGAGTGATCGCGGCCCGTTTCGACCTCGACGACACCTTGGACAATCCGCTCGAGGGCACAGTCAGTATGCGATGGACCCTGCTCGCCATGATCGAAGAGTTCGCCAGGCACGCGGGACACGGCGATATCCTCCGCGAACAGATCGATAACGCCGCGGACCGGCAACCGGACCGATGAAAGTCACCTTCGAGATTTGCTGTTGACGAGCGAGCTGTCGCCGCTGTAGTGGTCGAGGAGCCGGCGATCCATGACCGCGCGCCACAGCGGCGGTACGGCGGCCAGCAGAATCATGGTGGCGTATCCGAAAGGCAGCTGTGGGGCCTCTTGGGAGCTGCGCAGCGTCTGGTAGCGGCGGCCGGGGTTCGCGTGGTGGTCACTGTGGCGCTGGAGGTGGAGGAGGAAGACGTTGGTGACCAGTCGGTCGCTGTTCCAGCTGTGCCGGGGTGAGCACCGCTCGTATCGGCCGTCCGGCCGGAGCGCCCGTAGCAACCCGTAGTGCTCGAGGTAGTTCACTGTCTCGAGCAGTCCGATGCCGATGGCGGCCTGCAGCACCAGGAAAGGGATGACGACGGGCCCGAAGAAGAGAATCATCACACCGAACAACACCAGGCTCATCGACCACGCCTGCAATAGATGGTTGTCCCAGCTGAACCACGTCTTACCCTTGCGGGACAGACGTTCCCGTTCCAGGACGAGTGCCGAGCGGAAGCCGCCCGTGACACTGCGCGGTATGAACGCCCACAGCGATTCGCCGAAGCGGGAACTCGCCGGATCCTCGGGTGTGGCCACGCGGACATGATGACCGCGGTTGTGCTCCACGAAGAAATGGCCGTACGCGGATTGCGCCAGCGCGACTTTCGCCAGCCAGCGTTCGAGCCGTTCGACCCGGTGACCGAATTCGTGGGCGGCGTTGATACCGATACCGGAAACGATTCCCAGCGTGACGGTCAGGCCCAATTTATCGACGAGTGCCAATTCGGAACCGGCCCACATGTATCCCGCGACGGCCAGTCCGATGAACTGCATCGGCAGGAATAGGAACGTGCACCAACGATAATAACGATCGTTGGACAAGGCCTCGTAGTCTTCGTCTCGCGGACTGCTTCCGTCGGAACCCACCGCGATATCCAGCACCGGGATCACCACCAAGACGAGAATCGGGCCGATCCACCAGAACAGGACCGCTCCGGTAAGGCTCACCAGTGGTGCCGGTAGTAGCGCGCAACCGGGCGCTACGGTGCTCAGAATCCAGAGATAGCGTTTACGATCGCGGGTGGTCCCGCGTCTGAGGATTGTCATATCTGTCTCGCTCGTCCAACCGATCCATTCAGTTTGGGTACGACTGCCCGAATCCGGTACCGCCGAGGCTCCCCGCGTCACGGAGGCGCATCCCGACTCGTATTCCGGATTTCTCGTGACCGGCCGGAAGTTTCCGGCGCGGCGGCAGATTCATGTTTTTCGGCGTTCCGGAGGTCGGCGCCACCTGTATCCCTGGTGGCCCGGACTCGGAAGTGGCCCGTTTCCGCGTTCGGTCCGTACAGCTCGGCACTCCCGGCCGGGTCGGTCCGGAGCCGTCTCGGCCGCGGACCGACCCGGCCGGGGACGGTACGGAGGCACCCGCGTGCGATCAGTCGATACCGCGTAGCAGCAGACCCACTGTCCGGACGGGTGTTTCGATCGCTCTTACACTCGCGGAACTACGGCAGGGCACCACAGTTCACCGGCGCCGGCACACCGGCGAGGCGATCGTTCACCCACTGCTCCGAGGTCATCATCGACGGGAAGAAGGCCACATCGTGGGTGCCCAGGAAACCGGCGGATACGGGAGGCAACCCAGCGTCGGAATCCAGCTGAACGGCCGCGCCGCCACCGCACCAGCTCGACGCCATACCGTGCACGGCCGGGTACGGAGCAGCCTCATCGTTCCTGGCCGAGTAGATACGTACCGGCACCGCCGGAGTGAGGCCGCCGAGCCGCTGCTGGTCGAATGCCTTCTTCAGTTCCGGGGAGCCGTCGATCACGGCCGCGAGAGGCAGTCCGCTGGTCGTCCACTGCGCGGTGACCTGCGGCTGCGCCATGGTGCTGGAGAGCCCACCACCGCACTTACCTATCGAATCGCGCAGGATCGCCTTACCGGTGTCGTTGAGCGCGGCATCGATTTCCGGACGGGTACCGGGATAGTCGGCGGCGATGCCGTTGAGGATCCAGGCGATGGCCGGTGCGACGCCGGGGTGGCCGTCGCTGCGCGCGATATATTCCTGCGGGCCCACCGGAGGACCGCCCACATAGGCGCCTCGTACGTTCAGCTCGGGGGCATACTCCGGTTGTAGTTCGGCCGCCGCCGCGGAAGCCATCCCGCCCTGGGAGTAGCCGTAGAGTACGACCGGCGAGTTCGGCGTGAAACCGGCACCGGGCAACCCCAACGCGGCGCGGGCGGAATCCAGTACCGCGTAACCCTGTGTCTTGCGGTTGAGGAAATTGTGGATGCCCGGCGCGCCGAGGTCGTGATAGTCGGTCATCACCACTGCCATCCCGCGGGACAGCATCTGGTAGATCGCGATGACGTCGTATTCGAAGACCAGATCGGCCGGCGGCTGGTACCGGACCACCTGCGACAGCATCGCCGACGGCGCGCACTCGACGCCTTGCCCCTGGGTACCACCCGCATACGCCACCAGCGGGCGTTCCCCCGGGCCGGTCCACGGCGCAATCGGCTCCAGATACGTACCCACCACCGTGGTCGGCGCGTCATGGGTGTCGCTGCTGGCGTAAGTGAGGCGGGTCGACTGCACCGGTACCGTCCCGGGTAGACCCGGGGCCGAGATTGCCAGGTGCGCTGCCTCGGCACGGAGGATATCGCCCCCGGCGCCCGGTGAGCGCGACGACGCCGGTTGCGTCCAAGCGGCCGGCGCGGCGATCGCGCCACCGGCTGCGACTATGAGGACTCCTGTCAAAACTGCTAGCCAAGCTCGTTTTTCGCTCTTCATACCGATCCTTCATGCGTGTGATCCAGTCAGGGCGATTGTTGAACCGAGAGACACGATTGCCGCGGACGCGAGCACAACTCTGCTGGTCAGCGAACCGTAAGCAGGGAAAGGCGACGCTTCGATCCAACAGATCTCGATCGAGTACTGCGAGTATCTCTGTTCGAACGCAGAACCGGGCACATATGCACTTCGTGTCGTCGAGGCCAAAGCATATGCCATGTTGCGGACGCAAGCCCGGAGGTCGCCGCGGGGATTCGCACAGGGCCGATCGGTACCGACGACCGGTTCGCCATCTGCCCACGGACGGCTCGGCATCGACCGGAATGCTACTGTGACCGGGCGCTGGTTACCGCCTGTCCGTGATGGGCGGTTCGCAAGAGGGAATCCGGTGGGAATCCGGAGCTGCCCCGCAGCGGTATGTGGAAACGACCGCGGTCATCAGCACTGGGCCCGCCGCCCGGGAAGCGACCGCCAGTAGGCGATACCGGATATCCGGTATCCCGTCCACGAGCCCGAAGACCTGCCCGCGCGGCCGAGCCGACGGCGCGGTCTCCTGTCGACTCCGAGGGAGCGGTTGACGAGATATGGGTCCTGTGGTGCTCGGCTGCCTGCGCACATACGCTTCGGGACGGTGCGGATAGCGCCGGCCGATGAGAACTGTCGAGAAACGGCGGCTGCCCGTCGCCGTGCTTGCCTCCGGCCTCGTCGTGGCACTCGTGGTGATCTCCGTACTCGCGCTGGCGCTCGGTGCGGCCCAGATCCCGTGGCGTGACACGATCTGGTTCCTGTGGGCCGAACTCACCGGCGCGACGGTGCTCGCCACCGACGTCGCCGACTATCGGATCATCGTCGACTCCCGATTGCCCCGGGTCCTGTCGGCTGCTCTCGTCGGCGCGGGTCTGGGCGGGGTCGGGCTGCTGGTGCAGGCCATGGTCCGTAATGCGCTCGCCGACCCGTACGTACTGGGGATCTCCTCAGGGGCGTCGGTGGGGGCCACCGCAGTCGTACTCTTCGGCGTTTTCGGGGCTCTCGGCATCTACGCGCTGTCGACCGCGGCCTTCATCGGTGCGCTCGGCGCCACCCTTCTCGTCTATCTGATGGCGCGCTCGGCGTCCGGGCTGGTACCGCTGCGGCTGGTACTGACGGGTACTGCCGTCGGTTACGGTTTCTCCGCCGCGACGACGGTACTGGTGTTCCTGGCCCCGCACGGGGATGCCGCCCGTTCGGTGATGTTCTGGCTGCTCGGGAGTCTGGCGGGCGCGACCTGGCAGATGGTTCCCCTGGTCGCCGCAGCGGCCTTGTCCGGGCTGACGGTGATCGCCGTGTACGCGCGTCATCTGAACGCGCTGGCGATGGGGGACGAGGTCGGTGCCGCACTCGGAGTGGACGCTTCCCGGTTCCGGCTGCTCCTGTTCGTGGTCGCCGCCGCGATGACGGGCTGTTTCGTCGCCGTATGCGGCGCCATCGGCTTCGTCGGGCTGGTGGTGCCGCATATCGCCAGACTGCTGGTCGGAGCCGACCATCGACGGCTCACGATCGTGACGCCTCTGCTGGGCGCGGTGTTCCTGGTGACCGCGGATCTGGTGGCGCGGACCCTCATACCTCCGCAGGAACTCCCCCTGGGCGCGATCACCGCGGCGGTGGGCGTCCCCGTTTTCGTCCTGTTGATGCGCCGCCGCGGCGCGCTGGTGGAACACGGCTGATGCGGGTCGATTACGAGAACGTGGCGGTCGAGTTCGACGGCACGCCGGTGGTCGAGGCGGTGACCCTGACCGCCGCGCCCGGTGCGTTCATCGGCGTCGTCGGACCGAACGGCAGTGGTAAATCCACCCTGCTGCGATGCCTCTACCGCGCCCTGTCGCCGACTTCGGGGCGCGTCCTGGTCGACGGGACGGATATCTCGGCGATCAGCATGCGGGAGAACGCCCGCCAGGTCGCGGCGCTGACCCAGGACGCGAACACCCCGTTCGATTTCACCGCCGCCGAGGTAGTCGCCACCGGGCGGCTACCACATACCGCGCTGCTGCGCGGTACACACCGCCGCGACCGCGAGATCTGCGCCGCGGCCATGGCCACCGCCGATATCGGTCATCTCGCCACGCGCGGCTTTCTCGCACTGTCCGGCGGTGAACGCCAACGGGTGCTGATCGCGCGGGCGCTGGCCCAGCAACCGCGTGTGCTCGTCCTGGACGAACCGACCAATCACCTCGACGTCCGCCACCAGTACAGCGTGCTGTCCGCGGCACGCGGTCTGGGGATCACCGTGATCGCGGCTCTCCACGACCTCAATCTCGCCGCGCAGCACTGCGACCGGATCTTCGTCCTGTACGCGGGCCGACTCGTCTGTTCGGGCCGCCCGCACGAAGTGATCACCACCGAGGTCCTCACTCGCTGGTTCTCGATCGGCGGCCATATCGTCGACCATCCGCGGCTGGGTGTCCCACAGGTCATCTTCGACGAGAAGGAACAGTGATGAGATTTCTCCGGCCGGCCCGGGCATTTGCGGTCGCCTGCGTGGTGGCCACGGCAGCATGCGGAGCCGAGCTCCAGGAGGCCCCGCGATCCGCGGCCGACACCTCGGTCACGGTGACCAACTGCGGCGCGCCGCTCACCGTCGACGGCATCCCGGAGCGGGTGGTCACCAACGACACCGGCATCACCGAGATGATGCTCGCCCTCGGCCTGGCCGATCGGCTGGCGGGTTACACCAGCTACCCCGGTAAGGAACGCGATATCGCCACCTCACCGTGGAAGGCCGACTTCGACCGCGTACCCGCGCTCGGCGACGCCTTCACCCGCGAGATCGTGCAGGCCGCCGCCCCCGATTTCGTCTTCGCCGGCTGGAACTACGGTTTCAAGGAGTCCACGGGACTCACCCCGGATTGGGTGCGCTCGATCGGCGCGGTCCCCTACCAGTTGACCGAGGCATGCCGGCAACCCGGATCCGATCGTCGCGGCGTGATGGAACCGCTGGACGCCCTCTACGCGGACCTCGTCAACCTCGGTGAGATCTTCGATGTGCGCGACAAGGCGGACGAACTCGTCGCCCAGTACCGTGAACAAATCGCCGGAGCCGCCGACGGCGTACCGGCCGGGCGGGCACCGGCGCGGGTCTTCCTGTTCGACAGCGCGACACCGGAACCGTTCACCTCGGGCCGCACCGCGGCACCGTCACAGATCATCCGTGAGGCGGGTGGCAGCAATATCTTCGACGACCTGAACGATTCGTGGACCACGACCTCGTGGGAGGCGGCGGCACAGCGGGATCCGCAGGCGATCGTGATCGTCGACTACGGCGCTGGCCCGGACAATTCGGTGCAGGCCAAGATCGACCAGCTACGCGCCCAGCCGCTGATGGCCGGAACAACAGCCGTCCGCGCGGACAACATCATCGCGCTACCCTATGCCGCGCTGGTCGAGAGCCCCCGCAACCCGCAGGCCGTCGTCACAGTAGCGGACTTCCTCCGATCCAGAGGATTCTGAACGAGCCGAGTTCCTCCCGGCGAGTACGGGAGGTTCCCGGGTACCGGCAGGGCGAGCCGCGCCACGCTACCGGCTTACGCGGTGGTCGGCGCAATCGACGGGGGACGATCACAGCCGGTGGCCGGCTTCGGCACCGAACGGCTCGTCCGCGGCGCACGGATGCTCGAGGCGCCCCGAACCCGGCTATCGCCGTCATCCCCCGGACTCCATGGTCCCGGCCTCGCCCCGGGAACCGCTGCCGACTCAATGGAATTACGGCCGTCCGGGACGCGCACGACCGGTCAGCCGCGATGCTTCCCGCGGAGGAACAGCAGCGGTAACAGCACCACGCCGACGATCGGGATCCCGCCGACCAGCACGAGGAAAACGCCCATGAACAGTCCGACGATCAGCGGCGAGCCCCACCCGGCTCCGGCATAGGCCTGATCTCGATCGTTACCGCCGATCCAGTTACCCGGGTCGGCACGGACCAGTCGCGCCGGGAGCACCCGCCCCGGCTCACACGCACCGTTCACATGAACACGGATATCAGCGAATCCCCCGGATCCCTCGGCAGCGGCGAAATCACCGTAACAGTGCATGGTTCGGCGACCGCCTCCCCGGCTGTCACGTTCGTAGACCTCTTCGGACCGCAGGACCGTCACGTCCCCCCGCTCCCCCGCCCAATCGAGCCCGGCCGCCACCACCTTCGCGTTGCGAACCGGTATATCGCCGATCAGATGTACGGAGAACCAGGCCAGCGGCAGGCACAATACCCACAGCACCACCAAGGCAACAGAATTTCCGCGGCCACCGGCCGGCTCTCGTTCGCGCACCCGTCCTATTTTCCGGCAGCACCGCCGCGGCGCACGGTTTTATGTGCTTACCGCTGTCCGGGCAGGATGCCGGCCTGCCCGGACAGCGGAGTCATCTCGAACTGTGATCGGATCGAAAACTGTCGACGACCAGCGGCCTCACCCCTTCCTCCGTCGTGCGGTCCGGGAGCACCGAAGGGCTCTCGATGCGCCGTGGACGTGCGATCGATCGGTGATGTGACGACCTCGAACTACGGTGTGGCCCCGGCCGGGCACAATATTCGAGGTGGCGCCACCAGGTCTGTACGGATCGAAAGCGTCCCTGACCGCCGGCGCCTCGATGGATTGGCATTCGGGATCGATCCCGCGGGCAATCCCATCGTCCACCCACACCGTCAGGTGTTATGCGTTTCCGCTATTTCCGAGGCGATTTCGCCGCGTGTCGGAAGACACACCGCCGATGGCCTGCGTGTCGCCGTCTACGGCGTTGCGATGCCCGGGATTTCGCCGACCAGCCTTGCCGCGCCCCCACTTCGACGATATCGACCGCATACGCGACGGCGAATCCGCGTGCGCAGCAACGACTCCGCGCACGTGGCGGGACCGCCCGCATCCGATTCTCGCCCGGACATCGCGCACGCAGGATCCGAGGCCGAGAACGGTCGGCGCACCCGATCCCCCACGGCAGCCGGACACGGGAAGCGGCAACCCGGCATCCGCTTCGCCGGTCAGCAGTCCCGTCGGCGTCCGCTCTCGACTCGAGTGCCGACAGACCGGCGCCCGAGTCGATAGCGGACGACCCGGCATTCACCCGTACCGAGGGCCTGCACTCCCCAACCTTCATGCGCAGCAACGCGGGTGATCCCGCCGGGCAGCGATCCACGACTCCGGAAGCCGGGCCTGCCGTTCCACACCACCTCTGGTAACGTAGTGACCATATTGCAAATTCTGGTCACTACGACGGTAGGAGCTGTATGCCCCGCCCCCTGGTACCCGACCGCCGGGGAAAGATCCTGGCCGCGGCCGCGGAACTGATCACCGAAACCGGATGGCCGCACACCACGATCGCGCGGATCGCCGAACGAGCCGGTATCGGCAAAGGCGCCGTCTATCGCGAATTCGATGACAAGGCGGCCATTCTGACCGCGGTACTGAACGGCAGCATGCGCCGGATGACCGCACAGGTACACCGGCGCGTACTCGAGGCCGACGACCTGGTCGACCTACCCGCCGTCTACCGGTTCGGAGTGGAAGCTCTGCTGTCCGAGCCACTGATGCGCGCGCTGTATCTGGGAGACGACACCGTGCTCGGTGAACACGTCCGTGGCATCACCGATCAGCGTTATTCGACGCGTTACGACTGGCTCACCGGCTACATCGGCCGGCTCCAAGAGGCCGGAGTAATAACGAGCACCGTCCCCGGCGACACCGTCACCCGCATGCTCAGCGTTTTCACCATCGGCCTGATCAGCGCCCCCGGGGTCCTCGGCGCGACGAACCACGCGGAACTCACCGCCACGGTCACCCTGTTCGCGGATCTGGTGGGCGACGGCCTGACCGACGACGGGCCCGTGGATATCGCCGCTGCCCGCCGTGCCCAGCTCGGACTGCTCGATCAGCTGTCGGACCAGCTCACCCACCTGGAGGAGACCGAATGACCGCCACTTTCGAACACCATACCGACCTGACGATCGGCGGCGGCCCGGTCCGGCACTACCGATCCGGGGACCGCGGCACGCCCGTCCTGCTCCTGCACGGCGGAATGCTGGACACCGCCCAGGGCGTCTGGCGCGATATCGCGCATCGCCTGGCGGCGAACCATCGCGTACACGCGATCGACCTGCCGCGACACGGCGCCAGCAGACCGTGGGCGGGCCGACTGAACAGCAGGTTCTTCGACGATTTCCTCGACGAACTGCTCGACCGGCTGGAGTTGCCGAGTACCGCGATCATCGGATTGTCCCTCGGCGGCGGTCTCGGTATCGCCTACGCGCTGCGCAATCCCGGCCGGGTATCGGCATTGATCGCGATCGGGCCGGGCGGAATCGGAGCGAAGCGGCAGGCACAGTTCACCACCTGGTCGGTGCTGAAGACCCCGGGTGTGCTGACATTGACGAGCAAGTACCTGGCGCGCAGTCCGAAAGCGGTCCGGCGATCGATGATCGCCAATCTCACCGCCGGTGCCGACACCCCCGGCTTCGACACCATCCTCGAGCTGGTGCAGGCCGAGGCCCGCGCCAAAGCCCGGTTCGGCGAACCGGCTCTCGACGACTGGATGGTCGACGCCTACGGCCCCTGGCGTATGCGCGTGGACTACCTCCCCGAACTCTCCCGGCTCCAGGTACCCAGCCTCTGGATTCGTGGTGAGAACGATCCACTGGTGCGGCATCCGGAACTCGCCGCGGCGGTATCGCTGGCACCGGGAGCCCGGATGATCACGATCGCGGATGCCGGCCATATCGTCACCTACGACCAGCCCCTCGAGTTCTTCCGATCGGCCGAGGATTTCCTCGAATCGACGCTCGGCGGCAGGTAGTCGCGCCTGGAAACGCGAACATCCCCGGTGACCAGTGGGTCCTGACGCCGCCCCGGTGCTTCCGGCTCCGAGGTGCGGGCCGCCGCCACCGCACGATTGGATGGGTGATCGCGCGGTGGCCCGCCGGCTGAGCAACCGGCGCCGGCGCGGGCGGCACATCTCCTCATCACCACGGGAACAGTCGGATCGTCCGTCGAACGATTCAGCGATAGGTGACCGCAGCGGCGATACCACTCAGCGCGACGGCGATCGAGACTGCCGCGGCATGCGTCGTCCCGACGCGCACTCTTCCCCTGCGCAGTGCGCGTCCGCGCCATCTGCCGATACCGCTCAAAAGCAGCATGGTCGCCGCCGCGAGCGCGGGCACCGCGGCGGTCGTACCCCACCCCCGCTCGACGGACTCGTGGAGCAACAGGCCGGCGACGCAGAGCGCCGACAACGATGTTCGCCGCCAGGAGAGTTCGGTGCGCTCGGCCTGTAATCCCGTATCCCGGTTCGAGGTGTCGATCACGAGGACAGGGTGGTGAGGGTGACGATCACGGCGATACCGCCGACACCCAATGCCAGGACCGGCACCAATGTGGATGCCGGGAGCGGAAGATCGCGTCTCATCGCACGCCGCACCGCACTCCATTGAACGAACGCACCCACCGCGAGTACGACCGCGAACAGCACGCAGGCCAACACCAATGGGTTGAAGGTGCCGCTGTCCTGCGACCGGGCGGCCAGATGATCGACCGCCACACCTCCCGCCAGCAGCCCGAGGGCAGTACGAATCCATGCCAGGAAAGTGCGCTCGTTCGCGAGCGTGAACCGATAGTCCGGCTCGTGTTCGGCGGGTGCGGGTGATCGTCGCACGAGTCCGATAGTTGTTCTCACGGTGCACTCAACCCATGGCCTGTGGCCGCAACCGCGGCTCGCGCGGACTGACGAGGTGCTCGTAGAGGTCGGTGACCAACGCGTCCCGGATCTCGCGGACAGTGGGATCGTTCCAGCGGTTCCTCCACTGGTGGGGGTCGTCGGCGATGTTGTAGAGCTCCCCTTCGCTACCGTCGTAGATGATGCGCGGGGGAACTTCCTCCGGTGGGATTCCGAAATCGGCGTAGCGCTCGGCGCGGTGGAAACCGTATTCGACGTCGTTGGCTTCGTAGGCCGTACAGATCCACCCGTCCCGCACGATCGTACGAAGCCGGAAGCCGGTGTCGAGTTGACTGTCCCATTCGATCAGGGCGCGCTCGCGTCCCGATCCCGGTGCGGTGGGCAGCGGCGCGCCTTGCATCCACTCGGCGGGCCGGATTCCCGCGATCCGGCAGAACAGGGGCGCCAGGTCGACTTGGCTGACCGGTTCGGTGACGACCGCCGGTGGGATGGCCGCGGACGGGGCGGGTCGCCAGATCAGGGGCAGGCGCATCAGCGCGTCGACATGGTACGGGCCCTTGAACAGCAGGCCGAGATCACCCTGGAACTCACCGTGATCGGTGGTGACGATCACGTCGGTGTCAGCGCCCCAGCCACGTTCCTCGATATGGTCGAGCACGCGCCGATAAGCCTCGTCGAGAATCTCGTTCTTGGCATGGCAGATGGCGTTGATCTCGCGGATCTGATCGTCGGTCAGCCGGGCCGGCACGAAGTCCGCCGGGGCGGCGTCGATATTGGGCACCGACCCGTCGTACCAGGCCATCCAGTGGCTCGGACGGTCCGCCAGGATCTCGCGGATCCGTTCGTCCGAGCCCGGATGCCCCGGAGGCAGATCCAGCGTGCGCCAGTCGATACGTTTGTGCTCGCTCGCCGGAAGGTCCCACGGGTGATGCGGGTCCGGAAAGCTCATCCAGCAGAACCAGTCTTCGTCGTCGGCCAGGGTATCCAGCCAGTCGATGACCGCATCCGCGACCCAATCGGTGTGGTAGTCCTCGCGCCGAATCGGATTGGCGCGGACCGCGGGGGCGCCGGTGTCACCGCCCGGAGCGGTGGAGAAGATGCGCAGGAACCCGTCCATCGACTCGGACCGGTTCTCGCGCAACCAGTTCCCGTAGTGCGACGCGCCGAACGGACCGTGCCCGGCGAACCGTACGTAGTCGAAACCTCGATAGGGTCCGCTCTCCCCGTTGGCCACCAGTCTGTTCTGGAGCCATCGATAGGACGGATCGGCGATCGGCTCGAAATGAACCTTTCCGATCAATGCCGTCCGGTATCCCGCATCGGTGAGCACCTGTGCCACGCTGGGGGCATCGTCGGGTAGCGGCACCCCGTTCGCGATAACGCCGTGCGTCCGCGGGTACTGACCGGTGAGGATGCTCGACCGGGCCGGGGAGCACACCACATTGGTGCAGTACGCGCGCTCGAAACGGATCCCGGCCGCCGCGAGCGAGTCGGTGGTGGGCGTCCGCGCGACTGTTCCCCCGTTGCAGCCGTACGCGTCATAGCGCTGCTGGTCGGTGGTGATGAAGAGAATCTTTCGGCCCACGATTACTCCAATAGCTGTTGTTCGTTCCTGAACTCTTTGTCGACGGCAGGCGTATTCGCGCCTGCCGCGTGCGGTGTCAGGCGGTGCGAAGGGCGGGAACCGCCGTGAGCAGTTCCCGGGTGTACTCCTCGCGGACACCGTCGTATGTCAGATCCGCCGCGGTACACGACTCCACGACGCGACCGCGCTGCATGACCACGACACGATCGCAGAAGAGCCGGACGACGCCGATGTCGTGGCTGATGAGCAGATAGGCGAGATCCCGCTCCCGGCGTAGCCGGATCAGGAGTTCGAGTATCTGCGCCTGGATCGAGACGTCGAGTGCCGATACGGACTCGTCCAGGACGATGAGTTTCGGTGCCACGGCCAGCGCTCTGGCGATGGCCGCGCGCTGTCGCTGCCCACCGGAGAGATGGACGGGGCGGCGCGTCGCGAATGCTTCGCCGAGGCCGACGAGATCGAGCAGTTCGCGGGCACTTTCACGGGCCGCACCGTCCGACGCACCGTGCCAGAATCGGAAGGGCTCGGCCACAGTGTCTTCCAGCGTCATCCCCGGATTCAGGGATGTGTAGGGGTCCTGGAACACCAGCTGGACGGTGCGCCAGGCTTGCCGGTCGAACTTCCCGCGCGAGTACACATCCTGTCCGAGCAGCCGGATGGCGCCGCTGTCCGGGCGGACGAGCCCACAGATCGTGCCGGCCAGTGTCGACTTACCCGAACCGGACTCGCCGACGATCCCGACGGACTCACCCGCTCGTATCCGGAGAGACACCTGGTCCACCGCAGTGGTCCACAGCCGCGGTGCCGGCCATCGAGAGGTGTGATAGGTCTTGCTGACATTCACCAATTCCAGGAGCGGTTCGTTCATTTCGCCACCTCGGCAGTCGCTTCGGGAAGGCGGTCCCTTGCCGGGTCCGGGTCGTATCGGATGCACCGCACTCGGCGTTCATCCGAGATTCGGCGCATCGGTACGGTCTCGATCTCGCATTGTTCGACGCGCAGGCCACAACGCGGCGCGAACCGGCACCCGGGGCCCGCCTTGTCGAGCGCGAGCACTTGACCGGGCAACGGCTGCAGGCGGCCGGTTTTCAGCACATATTCGGGTATGCAGCGCATCAGCCCGTCGAGGTAGGGGTGCGAAGGTGCGCTGAGCATCGCGTCGGTCGGTCCGATATCGACCAACTGACCGGCGTACATGACCATCATCCGATTGCTGCGCTCGCTCACCACTCCCAGATCGTGAGAGATGAGCAGTACGGCGAGACCCATCTCCGCTCGCAACCGATCGACGAGATCCATGACACTCTTCTGCACCGTTACGTCCAGCGCGGTGGTCGGCTCATCCGCGATGAGAACCGCCGGCTCGCGGGCGATCGCGATACCGATCATCGCTCGCTGCCGCATTCCGCCCGAGAACTCGAACGGATATTGCGCGGCACGTTCGGAGGGGCGATCGATCTCTACTCGGTCGAGTATCTCGACAGCGCGCCGCCTGGCTTCGTGCCGCGAAACCCCCTTGTGGCGCAGCCGTACCGCCTCGGCGATCTGGTCACCGATTCGTACCGACGGGTTCAGGCTCGTCATGGGGTTCTGGAAGATCATCGAGACCTCGTCCGGGCACGTTGTCGCCGACGTATCCACGACACGACCGGCGAGGGTGATCGTCCCCTTGCTCTGCTGGACACCACCGGGAAGCAGCGCGGCCAGGGCCGAACCGGTGAGGCTCTTACCCGAACCCGACTCGCCGACCAATCCGACCATTTCGCCGGCGAACAGCTCGAACGACACGTCCTCGACCAGCCGCACCCGCGGGTTCCGGCCCTGGGTCTCGATCGCGAGATCCACCACCGACACCACGGGCCGGTCCGTAGTCGTACGCGTGCTGGTCACGTTCTTTCCGTGAAGGTCGTTCATCGGTCGACCCCCTCCTGCTTGTTCAGCGTGTCACCGAGAATGTTGAGGCTCAGGATCAAGAGCGTGAGCGTCGCCGCCGGAACGATCACCACCAGCGGCATCGTGGCCAGCAGGGTGGACGCCCCGGTGAGCAGAGTCCCCAGGCTCGCGTCGGGCGGTTGCACGCCGATTCCCAGGAAGCTGATTCCCGCCTCGACGACCAGCGCGAGCCCGAGCAGGTAACTCACCTGCACCACCAGCTGCGACCGCACGCCCGGCATCAGATATCGCCGGAGAATGCGGAGGTGTCCCACTCCGGACATCCGGGCGGCGGCGACATACGGCGCACCGACCAGTGGGATCGTCTGAGTCCGCACGATCCGCAGGATCCTCGGTGCGAAGATCACGCCGAGAACCACCATCTGCCCCTCGATACCCGTGGCAAGCGCTGTTTGCGCGGCGAGCAGCAGAATAAGAGCGGGAACGATGAGGACCACATCGGCCAGCCGACCCAACGCTTGATCGACCCACCCGCCGCAGTAGCCCGCCAGCAGACCCAGCGGAAGCCCGATCAGGAAGGCGACTGCCACCGCGATCAACGCGGCCAGCATCGAAGTGTGAATACCCCAGAGCAGTCGGCTCACCATATCGCGGCCGAGTTCGTCGGTGCCCAGCCAGTGGTCCGCGGTCACCGGCCCGGCCGTGTTCAGCAGGTCCTGTGCGTGGGGATCGGCTATCGGCAGCAACGGGACGAAAATCGTCACGGTGACGACCGCGCCGAGAACACCCAGGGCGGCCCACTCGAGTACCGACCAGCGCCGCGAGCCGGCTCGGCGCACAACGGACTTCTCGCTTGTGTTCGTATCCATCACTGTTCCACTCATCGTGTCGTCCTGGATGCCGGGTCGAGCCAGAGCACAACGAGGTCGGCCACCAGGTTGGCGGCGAGTACCACGGCACCGAACAGGGCCACCATCGCCTGTACGACCGGGAAGTCCTGACCCCGTACCGAGTCGATCATCAGCGTGCCCACCCCGGGTACCGCGAAGACGACCTCGACCATGAGGGCGCCCGTGATCAGTACTCCCACTTCGAGACCTATGACGGTCACCAGCGGCGCCGAGGCATTGCGCGCGATATGACGGAAGAAGATCCGCGTCGGCCCGGCGCCCTTCATCCGCGCCGTGCGCACGTAGTCCGCGTTGTACTCGGTGACGACGGCCGAGCGGAATGTTCTGGTCTGCAGGGCCATCAGTGACAGGGCGAGCGCCAGCGCCGGAAGTATCAGGAACCGCAACGTGCCCAGCAGGCCTGCCTGCGATACGGGTTGGAAGCCCCCCGCGGGTAGCACCGGCACCCAGATCGCGAACACCAGGATGAGTCCCAGGCCGAGCAGAAAGTTCGGAATCGCGACGCCCAGCAGCGAGATTCCCTGCATGGTTCGATCCAGCCATCCGTTCGGCCGGACGCCGACCGCCGAGCCGATGACGAGCGTCATCAGCACCGCGATCCCCATCGCCATGGCGGCCATCAGCAGGGTCGGCGGCAAGTGTTCGCCGACGAGTCCGGATACCTCGCCCCGATTCTGCATGGACGTCCCCAGGTCACCGCCGAGGAACCCGCTCAGCCACTTCCCGTACTGCACGAGCAGCGGCTCGTCGAGTCCCAGCTGGGTCCGCAATTCGGCGATCTGCTCCGGGGTGGCGGTATCGCCGGCCAGTGCCGCGGCCGGATCTCCGATCGAGTAGAGCAGCACGAAGGTTCCGAACGTCACGGCGAACAGCAGTGGGATCGAGATGAGCACTCGGCTCACGATGCGGCGAATACTCAACAGCAACATATGGTCAGCTCCTTCTCCGGCACTCGGTCGCACCGCATCAGCCGGACACTCCGCGGAAATCGGGAAACGACGGCGACCACGGCATCTTCCAGCCGGTGACGTGCGGCGCGACGACATAGGCAGTCTTCGGCGTGAGCACCGGAACAATGAAGGAACCGGGACCGATCAGACCGGATATTTCGCGGTAGTCCTCGATTCGCCGGCCCTGATCCGTTTCGCGTTTCGCGGCAGCGGCGAGCTCTACGACTTTCGGGATCTCCGATCCGCCGGGGTTGTACAGCCCGGTGGGCAGGACATAGCGCTCGATCGATTCGGACGGGTCGTGGGAGATACCGGCCCCGCCGAACGCGATCGCCACGTTCTTTTCCGCGGTGAACCTGCCGACAACCTGTGGCGGCGCGAGCGGAACGACGTTCGCCTGCAGCCCGGCCGACTGCAGCTGCTGCTGCAGGATCGTGGCGAGCTGTTCGAAAGTCTTGTTGCCGGCGACGGTCGCTATATCGACGTGCGCTCCGACCGCCCCGGCCTCGGCCACCAGCGCCCGGGCCCGATCCGGATCGTAGGGGAACGCGTCCGTTCCGAGGCCGCGGTCGTAAGCGGCGGTGCCGGCGCCCATGATCTGACCGGTCGGTTCGCAGTTGCCGTGCAGCAATCCGGTACAGATGCGGCCGCGGTCCAGCGACAGGTTGACTGCCTCACGAACCCTGGGATCGCCGAACGGTTCGATCGAGGTGTTGATGGAGAAGATATAGTTCTCCGTCCCGAGCCCCTGCTCGACGACGTATCCGGCCGTTTCGGCCAGCTCGACCATGTCGTTCGGCAGAACGGTGACATCGACCGCCTCCGACCGTACGGCGTTCAATTTCGCGTCGTCGGAGAGATATACGATCTCCAATGTGTCGACCGCCGCGGCCCCCGGATCCCAGTAGTTCTCGGTCTTCTCGAACACCACCCGGTTGGGCTGCACGCTCGCCAGGGTGAACGGACCGATTCCGGCGGACTGCCTCGAGAGGTCGGCGGATTCGGCGATCGCCTTGTCCGAGATCATCATTCCAGCGGGCCCGGCGAGTACCCGCGGCAGCGCTCCGACGCCTCGGGCCGCGCGTAGCCGCACCTTCAGCTCGCCGAGCGGTTCGGTGCTCACTCCGGTCAGCGAGGCGCGGTTGGCGCTCCCGGGAAGGCTCTGCGATCGCGAGATATTGGCGGCAACGGTATCGGCGGTGAAGGGCGTTCCGTCCGCGAACTGTAGATCCGAACGTAGCGTCAGGTCCAGGTACGGCCCGGTGGCGTCGGTACCCGATTGCCAGGCGGTCGCCAACCTCGGCTGCACTGCCTCATCCGCACCGAGCGCCGTGAGCGTGTCGTAGACCGGGGCGGCGTAGACCGCCATCTGGCGAAGAGCCAGCAAGTCCGGATCCATCGTGGTCGCGGCGATCGGCGCCGCGAAGGTCAATGTACCGTCGGCCGACATCCCGGGGCCGACACTGCAGGCGATCGACGAGCCGAGCGTCAGCATGCCGGTGACTGCGACCAGGGCCAGCCTCTTCATCTGATTCAACGATCGCTCTCCCTGATAACCACGCCCGGGATGATGTGACCCGAAGCACATGCAAAACTGAATATGACTTTAGATACAAAAATGAGCCCGCACAACCCCGATCGCTACCCCATCGAGTTCGGCAGCACCGCAGGGGCAACCCGACTCACGACACGATCGGCGGACGCCCGGACGCGGCCGGCACGAACTCATCGCACCGGTACACCCGAACGACGCCCGCACTGCCGGCGAAGAGGAGACTCCGCGGCAATCGGCGCACATAGGTGTCCTGCCCCGCATCACCCGGAAGCTCACCGATACCGGGCACACCGCTACACCGGGCGCGCGGCCGAAACCCGAGACGTTGCATAGCATGCGCGGGCCGCACAACCTCTGTCCCATAACGGGATTCGATTCGTTCGGGCGTAATCCGGATCGACCGGCGCTCCCGTTGCCGACCGTTCAGCCGATGGCCGGCAACGCCGACCGGGCGATCTTTCCGGTCGCGGTCTTCGGCAGTTCGGTCATGAAAACGACCGACCGCGGCACCTTGTAGTGCGCAAGCCGCTCTCGGCAATGACGAACCACCGCGCTCTCGGTCAAATCGCCGTCGCGCGTAACGATCGCGGCCGACACGCGCCGCCCCCATCGGACATCAGGGGATCCGAAGACCACGACCTCGGCAACCTCGGGCAACTCGGCGATGACCGTCTCGACCTCACTCGGGTGGACGTTCTCGCCCCCGGAAATGATCATGTCGTCGGACCGGCCTTCGACGAAGAGGTAGCCGTCCTGGTCGAGATATCCCACATCGCGGGTGTTCAACCAGCCGTCGACGAAGGTGCGGGCGCTCTCCTCCGGACGCCCGAGGTAGTGGTGCCCCATCGACGGCGTCCTGAACCACAGCGCACCCGACTGCCCGGCCGGTAGCACCGCGCCGGTGGTCAGGTCGCGCACTTCGATCTCACAATCCGCGCTCACTTGTCCCGCTGATGCCAGCCGTCCGATAGTCGCACCGGTGAGCTGATGGTCTTCCGGACGCAGGTAGGCCACGACCCCACCGGCCTCGGTCATGCCGTAGACCTGACAGAACTCGCAGTCGAGCACTTCGAGAGCCTCCCGCAACATCGGCACGGTGATCGAAGAAGCGCCGTAGCCGAGATGACGGAAGTCCGGAAGCCGCCGTGGCTGGACGGCAAGCCGGTCGATCACCGCTCTGATGAGGGTGGGCACGAAGACCGCATGGGTGATGCGGTGCTCGGCCAGGGCGTCCACGATCGCCCGCGGCGAGGCTTCGGCGAGATAGCTCTGCCGAGTACCGAACCGGAGTCCGTACAGCACCCAATAGGATCCGGCCAGGTGGAACAGCGGTGGCACGATCAACAACCTCGACGATTCGTCGAATCCGTGCGGCGTGGGCGCCGCCACCCCGGCCTCGATCGCCAGGCGCGTAACCGGCACCGCCTTCGGCACCCCGGTCGACCCGGACGTGAAGAACACCAGCGCAATATCTTCCGCGGCCGGTTCGAGCGGTTCGGCGGAGGCGAGTTCGGGCCAGGGATCGGTCGTTGCCGGGTCGATCAGCGCTATGTGCACACCCGCGCCGGCGATGGCCCGCGCACGATCGGCGAACGCCGCGCTCGCGAACAGATGCGTAACGCCCGCCTCCACACATGACGCGGCGAGATCGGTGTCCGGCAACCGCCAGTTCAATCCCACCAACGCGGCCCGCCGACGCCAGGATCCGAGCAGAGTGATGGCGAATCCCGCTTCGTTCTGCCCCAACCAGGCAACTCGCGACCCGGGACCGCCGGTGCGCGAAATGATCCCGGCCGCACGTCCGGCCGCGCGATCCAGTTGACTCCAGGTGAGATCGGCCGCCGGCCCGAGCAGGGCGGCTTCGTCGGCACGGCGCTCTGCATGACTGCGAACGGCTTCGTCCACGGTGCAGCTCGGCCACCCGGCTCCACCAGCGGCCTGCGCCGTGACACCATCGTCCATGACAATCTCCTGTTCAAGAAGTGCTCTCCCGGCCACCCGGTCGAGAAAGGGATTCCACCGGCCTCGGTCTTGTCGACCAGTGGACAGGCCGACCGCTTGCCGGGAGGCGGGCCGCCGGGTCCCGACCATCGGCGTCTCGGCGGGATCGGCGTCGATGTTCCGACCCGCCGGGCGCACATACTTCCGTGTCCGCGCCGTCGGCCGGGCTCATGATCGGCGGTCGGCCGGCGCCGCACACGAGGTGGGCCGACGCCGCTCCGGTCGAGTCCGGCCACTTCCGCGGCGAAGCGGACCGTACCGCCGCAGGTACCTGCGGTGAGCAGGACGTATCGGTCGAGTCGGCGAGGCCGAGGTGGATACGGACAAGCGAGAAATACGAGCCTTCGCCGTCATCCTGTTGCGTCTCCGCCCTACGTTCTCGATCGGGATGCGCCACGAGGCGATTTCTGATGGTAGATTCAGTTTTAGGGCTTCGCAAGAGGCAATCGGCGCCGAGCGGATCGGAGTACACCAGGTGACTGACATCTCGCCTCGACGGTCGGCGGGGTCCACTCACCGTCGAACAGAGCAGAGTCCGCGATCGAGACCACTACCCGCCAGCGCGAAGGGTCAACGGACCGAAGAAGCGATGCTGGACGCAGCCCGGCAGGTCTTCGCGCAGAAGGGCTTCTTCAACGCCAAGATCTCGGATATCACCGAGGCCGCCGGCCGGTCGCCGGGATCGTTCTACAACTACTACGACAACAAAGAGCAGTTGCTCCAGGCGCTGCTCGAACAGTTCTCCACCGAAGTGGTAGAAGCGGCGCTCGAGGCGGAAACCGGTGACCCGGTCGATGGGATCCGCGGTGCAGTGAAGGCGTACTGGGTCACCTACAAAAAATATCTACCGGAGATGATCGGCGTCTTCCAGATGTCGATGACCGACGAATCCTTCGCCACTCGCTGGCGGGAAAACCGCGCCGCCGGGATCCGGGCCATCCTGGTCGGCTTGGACAGCGCGAAGCGGGCCGGGCAACCGCTCGAAGGCGACCTGAACCTGCTTGCCTCTGCGCTGGTCTCGATGCTCGAGGGATTCTGCTGGACCTGGCTCGTGATGGGCGGAGAGACAGGTGTCGAACGCCCGGACGACGAATCCGCGATCGACACTCTCGCAACTGTGTGGTATCGGACGGTTTACACCGACCACTGAGAAGATGCCGATTCCCCAGCGCGCGCCGGTCGGCACCGGACGGGTACCCGAGCATCGCCCGGTACCGGCGCCCCAGCGTACTGTCCGGACTCGCGGAACGCGCCGTGTCCGGACGCCCGAGGTTACCTCGCGGGCCGACGGCGGACGACAGCCGATGCGATAACCGCGCTCAGGCCACCTCGTGCACCAGCAGGTCCAGACATCCGATTCCGACAGCGCTGTCGCGTATTCGGGCCGGGGTCCCGCCGATCGCCGCGGTCGCCCGCGCCCTCCGGAAGAACAAATGCGCATCGTGTTCCCAGGTGAAACCGATACCACCACATATCTGAATGAGAGTGCTCGACGCCGAGGTGAAGGCGTCCGCGGCGTCGGCTCGGGCGAGCAGCGTGAGCTGACGAGCGGCTGGATAGTCGTACCTGTCCCACATCCTCGCAGCTCCGGCAACCAGAGCGCGGGCCCCCGCATTCGCGACCGCGGTTCTCGCGCAGTGGTGCTGAACGGCTTGATAGGCACCGATGAGCGACCCGAACTGCTCGCGGACCTTGGCGTAGTCGACCATCTGCGTCAAGCACCCCTCGGCGCCTCCGACGAGTTCGGCGGCCGATAAGAGTGTTTCCAGGGCGAGCTGCTTCTCCAGCGCCCCGTCGTCCCCTGCGGCAGTCAGCAGAATCGCGGATTCGCCGGCCAGAACGACATCGGCGAGTGGGGTCGCGAAATCGACGGTCGGCACCGGGCGGCGTTGCGCCGAACCCGTGGCAACCAACGCCAGTGCAGGACCGTCGGGGGTATCCACGATGCACAGCGCGAGATCGGCTACCGCCCCGTGGGTTACCGCGGCGAGGCGCCCGCTGACACGCCCGTCCCGGTAATTCGGTACCGATATCCGATCGGAGCGGGTCGATACCCCGGCTACGGCCGCACCGGCGAGTAGCGCCACGATCGTTTCTCGGAACTCGGCGGGCACGGCCTCGGGGCTCGTACCCCCCAACGCGGCCGCCGTGAGCACCGATGCCCGCAACGGACCCGGGTACAGCGTGGCACCACACTCTTCCATCGCGGCGACGAGATACTCGGCCTCCAGTCCCAGCCCGCCCCAGTGTTCCGGTGCTGCGATGCCGAGCAAACCGAGTTGCTCTACGAGCACCTTCCAGCCTTCGCGATCGAAACCTGCCGCGTCCGTGCCGTTCTCATCGCGGTTGCGGCGGACGGCTACGATTCCGGGCCGTTCGGAGAAGTAGTCACGCAGGGCGGCTCGGATCTCGTCCGGCGATATTCCGGGTCCATTCACTTCATCGCACATGCCCGGCTCCCATCCACTCGGAATCGGCGGCGGCGCATCCCTTCGAGGATCGACGAGCCGCAGTAGTGATCGCGGCCGTGGAGACTCGGCAACGTTGCGAGGGCGGCGAAATCAACGATCGAGGCTGATTGTCGCCGGTCGTTCCTCCTCGACCGATACGTGGCGTCGATGCGCTCGTAGGTACCGAACCCGTAGTCCTCGCGCCCGGATATCCGTCGTCGGGAGGGCGGGTCGGGCCTGCGCGGTGGCGGATGAGCAATTCCACTGGACTGGCTCCTGTCATCTGATATCAGGAAACGGTGACCGGCTTGCCCGGGCGAGGCAGGCCGAGGCCACGCTGGGCGATCACGTTGGCTTGGATCTCGTCGGTGCCGCCGGCGATGTGCAGGGCCGGGACACCGAGTACGAACTCCGACCACGCGAAGTCCTCTTTCGCGCCGAGGTCGACGAATGCCCGCTCGCCCAGGACGGTCTGAGCCAGGTGCGCGACCTCGTCAGCTGCCCGGGCCATCAGGAGTTTCAGCACCGAACCCGCGACGGGTTCCATGGTGTGTGTCCATGATCCGGGCGAGAGACCGGCAGCGGCACGCATAGCGGTGACCGCGGCCACGGTACGTGCGATCTGCGGGCGATGTACCGGGTCCGCCTCGGCGCCGAGCCGGCGGACCAAACCGACGAGCCTCTGCATGACATACGGCGTGAGCGGACCGGCTACGCCGCTCATGGTCGCGCGCTCACTGCCGAGGCTCGTCGCAGCGACCCGCCAGCCTTCCCCCACTGCACCGATACGGTGCGCGTCGGGGACACGAACCCCGTCGAGAAATACCTCGTTGAAGGCGGCGCCACCGGTCATCTGCCGGATGGGGCGTACGGTCACGCCGGGGGCATGCATATCCACCAGGAACATCGTCAATCCGGCGTGTTTCCGGACGTGCGAGTCGGTACGGACGAGAGCCTCGCCGACGTCGGCGAGATGTCCCATCGAGGTCCACACCTTCTGCCCCGTCAGCACCCACTCGTCACCGTCCCGTTTCGCCAGGGTCCTGACATCGGCAAGGTCGGATCCCGCACCAGGTTCCGAAAACAACTGGCAGCCGATGATTTCACCGCGGAACAGCGCAGGTAGGGCCCAGTTCCGCAATTCCTCGGGCGCATACTCGCCGAGCGCCGGTGCGACGATGTTCAATCCGACGAACAGTGCCTCACGCGAGGGGAATCCCATATCCTCGAGCACCTCGTCGAGGATCGAGTCGTGGGCCGGCGTCAGACCCATTCCACCGAGGGCCGGCGGACCGCTGGGCCAGGCCACGCCCGCCCCGAAGAGCGCCGCTTGGAACTCGCGCATCCGCCGGACCACCGCTTCGTGGCCGTCGCGCAGTTCCTCGACAGCAGCGATGCGACCGTCGGCGGGGTCCGCTCGCTTCGCATGCGCGAATTCGTGGGCGAGGTCGGCCAACTCGGCGCGGAGGTGCGCGCCGAACGAGGCGAGGTTCCGCGGCGCATCGACGGTTGTCATGCAAGACCCGCGAGTTCGAGGGCCAGGCGCTTGGCCCTCGTCATATCGTAGTGCTTTCGCGCAACCAGACGTTGCGCATAGAGTCCGCCGCCCGACTGCAGCATCGTGACCAACTGCCACCCCCCGTAAGCGTCCGCGGTGAAGTCACGGATCGCGTGGAAGAGACGAGTCCGATACTGACCGGAGATGCCCTCCTTGGTCGCCATATACTTTTCGACGAACGGGCCGATTTCGTTGTTTTCCAGGTCCCGCACCGAGGGCGCGGTGACGATGGAACCACCGCCTATGTCATGCAAATTACGCACCATGTGACTGAATTCCGCCGCTGCATAGTGCTTTGCCGCATTGGTGTACAGCTCACTGGGGAAATACCAACCCTCCGGGCTCTCCTCCGCGTTCGCGATCGCGGCCTCGAGGCCGGAGCGCACCATGGTCGCATAGATGATCATCTCGGCGATCTTCTCCCGGATGTGGGAGATGCGCTCCGTCCCGTTGGCCTCGGCGATCAGCTGTGCAAGCCCCACGAGCTGGTCGCCGAATTCGGACATGTGCGCGGTGCCGCCGAGTCGCTCCCACAACCCCAGCGCGTGCGCGAAGGTCGCCGAATGCGCGGTCTCCCCGGCGAGAAAGACACGCTCGTTCGGCACGAACACATCGTCGAAAATGATGAAGCCTTCGGGCATATTGTGCGTCGAGCTGACCGGGAAGTCCTCCACCCGCTCGCGGGGCGCGTAACTGGTGTTGACGATCCGCACACCCGGAGCGTTCACCGGCACCGCGCACGCAACGGCGTAGTCCTCTTCACCGGGCTTCATATTCTTGGTCGGCATCACGATCAGCTCATGACTGATGGCAGCCGACGATATATGCAGTTTCGCACCACGGATCACAATGCCGTCGGGGCGCCGTTCGACAATTCGTGTGTAAGCGTCGGGATCCCGCTGCGCGCCGGGCGCCGATCGGCGATCACCTTTGGCGTCGGTGATGGCCTGCACGCACCGCAGATCGTTGCGTCGGCAATAGTCGAAGTACTCTTCGATTCGCCGCGCGAGCCCGGGATGATCAGCACGCATCCGCGCCGCGGCGGTGAGCAACGCCAGCAGACCCTGACTGGTTGTCACAGTGACCATGTCCCAGCTCAGCAGGGTCTCCAGCAGTTCACGTAGGTCGTCCGCGCTCTTCGGGATGTGAAAGTACGGGCCACTCGCATCGTCGCCGGGGCGGTAGTGCCGCTCGTAACAGCGACCGACCAACTCGATCGCAGTCGCGAACTGGGGATGCTCCGAAAGCTCCTTGACCTGTTCACCCTCCGCGAAGATCTGCCGACCGTCGCCGAGCGAGGCGACGTATTCACCGTGGGTCATCATCGCCATCCGATTTCGTCCTCTCATTGGCTGACCGAAAACTGATTGTAGATTCAGATTTAGAAAACCACAACAGCCGGAGCCGGACCGCGGCAGGTCGGCCGCGCTCGGCTACGGGGTAGTCGGTACCGCGCTACCAGCAGGATCCGGTGCAGGAGGTGGAGTCCCGCGCGCGCCTTTCACTCCAGGTGCGGACCAGCGATCGATCGGATCCCCCACATGCCGCCGGGAGGACGGGCCGAGCACTTCGGCGCATAACAGAGGCCTCGGCCCTGCCGGCCCGGCCATGGCCGACGGCCCGTGCTGCGGTGGGGATCGGTAGGACGTCGGGCTCGGCAACCGAAAATGGTTGCTGCTCGGAGCCCGATCTTCCGGCGCCGGCTCGGGACCTGTTCGGATGACCCGGTCGCCGACCTCGAGCGCGGCTACGCGAACCTCACCATGGAGGCCGTAGCGACTCGCGCCGGAACCAGCCGGCCGGTCCTGTCCCGCCGATGGAGCGATAAGAACGACCTGGTACACAGCGCGCTCACCGATACCCTCGGCCGACACCGGCCCACCGCGCCCGACACCGGATCGCTGCGTGACGACGTGCTGCGCCAGGAGATGCTCATCCATATGCAGCCCGCGGCCGACGCCGCAATAGAAGAAATCGTGGACACGATCGTCCTCCCCCTCATCTCGATCGAGCGCCCCGCCACCGGACCGTAGTCCCGCGGGCGGACCCACCCACCGAGCCGCCCGCACACCTGACACAGGAAGGCCGGTCACTCCCCGGTCGGCGAGTTGCGCTCGCGAATTCACCTCGGCGAGGTCTACTTCGCATGCCGCCGCTTCGATTCCGGACGATATCGTCTCCACTCCACGGCCGGAACGTTCCGATCGTCGATCTCGGCATCCACACCGTTGCGCCCCGTAGCCCGTTCACCTGCACCCGGTCAGCGCATCACCGAACCCCGACACCTACCCGCGACCCCGGCCGCGCGCCGTTGCGGCGCAGCGCACTCCCCTTCCACGGCCACGCACCGGAGTTCCGAAGCCGTTTCGCCGATGTTACGGATCGAAAGCCCACGGCCGAGAACTGTTAACAGCGACGGCGGCGGACCAGGGAAACAATTACGTCGCCGCGACTTCGACACCCCCTCCCGAGCGTCGGAAACCCTCACCACACAGTCAATCTCACTGTGCGGCAACATAATACATAACATCACCTTTGCAAGCAGGAGGTGAATTCTCGGCAACGGCCAATTCTTCCCGTTGTGACCAACCGGAAATACATCGAGCGTCAACTTGACCCAACGGCGAACCACCGGAGTCATACGAACTGCTGCTCGCCGGACCGAAACCACAGGCCCGAGGAGACGAATCATGTCCGCACCCACCACTTCGACCTCCGATATCGACAAGGCGATCGAGGAGAACATCGCGAAATCCCTCGCCGAGATCCCGCACCCGGCAATGGCGAAAGGCAGCAATATCTACGGTGCGACCAAGATTTTCCCGGACTACCGGGCCGAGGCCGGCGAGACCTACTTCACCCTCGTACACGGTATCGCCCACGAGTCGTCGGTGAGCTTCGTCGCGATCCTGCAGGCGACCCGCGCGCTGCGCAAAGGCTTCGAGTCGGCGATCTACTTCTACGGCCCCGGTGCGATCAATTGCCTTGCCACCCGTGGCTTTCCGACGACCGGCGACAGCGGGTTCCCGGGTGAGCAGAACATGAACGAGGCATTGGCCACCTTCATCGAGGAGGGCGGCAAGGTGTTCGCCTGCCGATTCGGTCTGGCCCTGCACGGCGCCCGCGAGGAGGACCTCATCGAAGGGGTGATCCCGGCACATCCGCTGGATGTGCAGGACGCGCTGATCCACTACGCCCGCAAGGGCGCCATCATCAACTCCACTTATCAGCTGTAGGACGGCCGGCATGACCGAGGTATCCACGCGAGTAGATCTCGCACTCATGGGCATCCGTGTCGACGTGCCGGTGCAGCGCCGTTCCGGTGCCGGTCCCAGCGACGACGGTCATGTGCTGTTCGGGGGTGCCGGCGCCGCCGTCCCCATCCGCTCCGACAGCCCCTACACGATTCGAAACGATCGACTGCTGTTCGAAGGCACCGATCTCGGCGTGCCCGTCGAGCCCGTGCGCCGCCCGCACTTCTACGATCGGCACACCGGCGACGGCGTGCCCTACGAGCAGATCGCCCGCCTGCACGGCAGGGACGTGCTGGCGACAACGGTGGTGCAGACCTGCATCCGGTACCGCGAGGATCAACGCTGCCGATTCTGTTCCATCGAAGCGTCCCTCGCGGCCGGCGACACGATCGCGGTCAAACGACCGGATCAGCTCGCCGAGGTCGCCGAGGCGGCCGTACGGCTCGACGGAGTCCGGCAGATGGTGATGACCACCGGCACATCCGGTGGGAAGGACCGCGGTGCGCGGCATCTCGCCCGCTGCGTGCGTGCGGTGAAGCGGGCGGTACCCGAGCTTCCGATCCAGGTGCAGTGCGAGCCGCCCGGCGACCCGGCGACACTCACCGAGTTGCGGAGCGCCGGTGCGGACTCGATCGGAATCCATGTCGAATCGCTCGATGACCGGGTGCGGGCTCGCTGGATGCCCGGAAAGTCGACTGTTCCGCTGTCGGAGTACCGGGCAGCATGGACCGAAGCGGTCCGCGTATTCGGCCGCAATCAGGTCTCCACCTATCTGCTCGTCGGGTTGGGCGAAGATCCCGATGAGCTGGTGGCGGGTGCGAGCGAGCTCATCTCGATGGGGGTATACCCGTTCGTCGTCCCGTTCCGGCCGCTGGCCGGCACCCTTGCCGTCGACGCCGACGGTGCGGGGCCGCCGCCGGCGCGGGTGCTCGAGAACGTGACTCGACGCGTCGCCGCCGAATTGGGCCGGGCGGGCATGCTCGGCGCTGATCAGAAAGCCGGATGCGCGGCCTGCGGGGCATGCAGTGTATTGCAGAACGCCGGGGGCTGAGATGCTCACCACGCGATCGACGACCATGACCCGGTCATGGCTGGACCACCCATCCGAGAAATCCGCCGGATCACCGGATCACTGCATCCTATCGGGGCATTCGCCCGCCGCTGGGACCGATACCGGTCTCCTCATCCGGCTTGCCGACACCCGGCTCCTCGCCGCATATCACGCAATACGACGGCAGAGCTTCGTCGTCGAGCAGGGTTTGTTCACCGGCAGCGACGCCGACGATATAGACGACGACCCGCGGGCCCGCGTACTGGTCGCGCTCGCACCGGACGGCGAAGTACTCGGCGGTGTACGGCTGGCACCGGCCACCGCGGAAGATCTCGGTTGGTGGACCGGCAGCCGGTTGGTAGTGAACTGTGGCCGCCGCACCCGCGGAGTAGGGCGCGCACTCGTCCGAGCGGCGTGCGCCTACGTCGAAACCCACAACGTGCTGCGGTTCGAGGCGACAGTGCAGGCCCGTTTCGAATCGCTGTTCACACACCTCGGCTGGATCCGGATCGGCGACACCACGGTCGCGGGCACACCGCATCTGCGGATGCGCCGGCCGATCGACCGCATCCAGCTGCTCGCGCGATCCACCAAGGCGATGCTCGGACCGGCGCTGGCGGAGTTCGGTGAGACACCGACAGCGCTGGGCGGCTATGGATTCCGCGGCGACGACGGTGCACCGGTACCGGGCTGCGATCTGGTGGCCGCATGCGATGCCGTCCTGCCGTCCATGGTCGAGCGCGATCCGGAATGGGCCGGCTGGTGCGCGGCGCTGGTGAATCTCAACGATCTGTCCGCAATGGGCGCGGAGCCGATCGGGATGCTCGACGCTGTCGCCGCACCCACACGGACGCTCCTGACGAGAGTGCTGCGGGGCCTCGCGGCGGCCGGCCGGGCCTGGGGAGTACCCGTGCTCGGCGGACACACCCAGCTCGGCGTCCCGGCGTCACTATCGGTCACCGCGCTGGGTCGCACGGCACACCCGATCCCCGGCGGTGGCGGCAAAGCCGGCGACGAGCTTCGGCTGACCGCCGACCTGGGTGGCGGCTGGCGGCCCGGATACACAGGACGACAATGGGATTCGTCCTCACATCGCCGTACCGACGAACTGCGTGCACTCGGGCGTTTCGTCGCCGACACCGCGCCCGCGGCAGCCAAGGACGTCAGCATGGCCGGAATCGCCGGGACCGCGGGCATGCTCGCCGAGGCCGGCGGAATCGGTGTCGAGCTGGATATCGCACGGATACCCCGCCCGGCCGGAGCCGAATTGGCGGACTGGATCACCTGCTTCCCCGGGTTCGCGATGCTCACCGCCGATCGCCCCGGCACCGCAATCGCCCCCGCCGGCCCGGCCACCAGCGCAATCTGCGGGGTACTCGACACGACGCCCGGCGTGCGGTTGCGCTGGCCCGACGGGGAAGTCACGCACGCGCTGGAAGGCGCAGTCACCGGATTGGGACTCTCATGAACGATCTCACCATCTCCGTGGCGGCCGCAGCATTCGGCCGCGATATGGAGGCTTGCTACGAAACCGTAGCCTCGCTGATCGAGCAGGCTCGACAGCACGGCAGTCACCTGCTCGTCCTGCCCGAAGCCTGCCTCGGCGGATACCTACCCAGCCTGGGGGGCGGCGCGGAAAGCGCGGAGGCCAGGGAACGGCGGTTACGCAGCCTGCCGCCCGCCCTCACCCTCGACGGGCCGGAATTGCGGCGCGTCGCGGCCATGGCCGGCGATCTCGTCGTAACGCTCGGTTTCTGCGAGGCCGACGGCGAGTTGCGCTACAACGCGGCGGTAACCCTCACCGGGGACGGCGTTCTCGGCTCCTATCGCAAGGTGCATCAACCGCTCGGTGAAAACCTCTGCTACGCAGCCGGAACCGAGTATCGCGCCTTCGACACCCCCATCGGCCGGATGGGCATGCAGATCTGCTACGACAAGGCATTCCCCGAAGCCGCGCGTGCGCTGGCGCTGGACGGAGCCGAGATCATCACCTCGCTCTCGGCGTGGCCGACTGCCCGCACCGCCACCGTGGAACGCCTCGAGGACGACCGCTGGACGCAGCGCTTCGATATCTTCGACCGGGCCCGAGCCGTGGAGAACCAGGTGGTGTGGGTGTCGTCGAACCAGGCCGGAACATTCGGGTCACTGCGCTTCGTGTGCAGTGCCAAGATCGTCGGACCGGGTGGCGATATTCTCGCCACCACCGGTACCGAAGCCGGACTGGCGACTGCGACGATGAATGTCGAGCACGCCCTCGAACTGGCACGCGGCGGCGGTATGTACAACCTGCGCGACCGACGCCCCGAGCTCTACCACAGTGTGGTCGCCGAGCGCGGCGTCGTCGGGCAGTCGACCGGGCCCGAGGGACTGCGGGCCGTCCATGCCTGAGATGACCTTCGACATTCGCTGGCCCGACGGCCTGATCCAGACCTGTTACTCGCCGTCGCTGGTGATCCGCGACCATCTGGTCACAGGTGTCGACTATCCGATGGACGAGTTCCTCACCCGGGTCTCGACCGCGCTGACCATCGCGGCCGAACGCGTACGGGAGAAATTCGGTTTCTACTGCACCTCCGCTGTGCAGACCCTGGACGCCATCGAGAAGTCGGCCGCCCGCAGCCGTACCGCACCGGGAACTGTCCGCGTCCTGACGATGACCCCGCCATCGCTACCGGCAACGCCCTCGGGAGAAAAGCAATGACATTCCAATCCGATTCGGGCACCGGTGTGGAACACCGTGATGTCGTGGTGATCGGCGCCGGGCAGGCCGGACTGTCGATCAGCCGGCATCTGACCATGCGTGGTATCGACCATGTCGTCCTGGAGCGCGAGACCATCGCCCACGAGTGGCGGGATACCCGATGGGACAACTTCACCCTCGTCACCCCCAACTGGCAGTGTGCGCTGCCCGGCTACCGCTACGACGGACCGGACCCCCACGGCTTCATGAAACGCGACGAGGTGTACGCATGGGTCCGCGGCTTCGCCGAGACCTTCGATCCCCCGGTCCGGGAGCATACCGGTGTCACTTCGGTACGGGTGGCATCCGACAACGGCTTCGATATCGAGACAACATCCGGGCCGCTGCATTCCGGCCAGGTTGTCATCGCCGTGGGCGGTTACCACACACCCACCGTGCCTCGATTCGCCGAGCGGCTGCCCACCTCGATCGCGCAGTTCCACTCCGCCGAGTACCGCAGTGCCGCGGCTCTTCCCGACGGCGGCGTACTCGTCGTGGGCACCGGCCAATCCGGCGCCCAGATCGCCGAGGATCTGCACCTGGCAGGCCGGCATGTCCACCTCGCGGTGGGCACGGCGCCCCGTGTCGCACGGTTCTACCGCGGCCGCGACTGCGTAGCGTGGCTACAGGATATGGGCCACTACGATATTCCCATCGAGGACCAGCCCGGCGGACTCGGCAAACGAGAGAACACCAACCACTACGTCACCGGCCGTGACGGCGGCCGCGATATCGACCTGCGTCAATTCGCGCTCGAGGGTATGTCGCTCTACGGTCGCATGGTCGATATCGTCGACGGCACGGCTCATTTCGACCCATCGCTGGCAGCGAACCTCCAGGCCGCGGATTCGGTAGCCGAGAGCATCAAGGACTCCATAGACGCCTATATCGCCAGGATGGGCATCGAGGCCCCTTCCGAGGCACGGTACTGCCCGGTCTGGACACCCGAACGCGAGATCACCGAGCTCGACCTGGCCGCCACCGATATCACCTCGGTGGTGTGGTCGGTCGGATTCCGGACCGACTATCGGTGGCTGCGTGTGGGCGTTTTCGACGGCGAGGGCCACCCATGTCACAACCGAGGCGTCACCACCACACCCGGACTCTACTTTCTGGGATTGCCCTGGCTGCACACGTGGGGCTCGGGCCGCTTCGCCGCCGTCGCCCGCGACGCCGAATATCTCGCCGGCCGGATCGCCGTCACGGCCCGCGCCACCGCGGCGGCCTGAGTCGGATCGCATGCCCGTCACCCGAATAGCCGCCGCCGCCGCCCATTTCGGCGCCGATATAGCCCGAGCCCTGGACAAGATCACCGGGATAATCGACCGGCTCGCCGAGGACGGAGTCGATCTCCTGGTACTGCCCGACGCCACCCTCGGCGGCTATATCGGAGACCTCCGCAATCCGGACCCGGCCACCGGGCCGGAAGCCATCGATCCCGACGGGCCCGAGATCCGGCTGCTGTGCCGACTCGCCGGTGCGATGACCATCTGCGTCGGATACGCCGAACATGCCGACGGCGTTCGCTACAACTCGGCAGTCTGTCTCAACGGCGACGGCGTCCTCGGCCGCCATCGGAAGGTGCACCAACCGGCCGGGGAGCACCTCGCCTATGCCGCCGGGGATCGCTTCACCGCCTTCGATACCCCCGTCGGACGCATCGGCATGCTCATCGACTACGACAAGACCTTCCCCGAATCCGCACGTAGCCTCGCCCTCGACGGCGCCCACATCATCGCCGCCCTCTCGGCCTGGCCTGCCAGTGTCACCGATCGTGCCTCCCGGATGCCCAACGACCGCCAATCCCGCCTGTTCGATCTCTACGACCAGGCCCGTGCCGCCGAGAACCAGGTCGTGGTGGCCTCCGCCAACCAAACCGGAATCACCGGGACCCTGCGCTTCCTCGGTCAAGCGAAGGTCGTCGGACCCGGCGGCGAGATTCTCGCCAGAACCTGGTCCAAGGGCGGGCTCGCCGTGGCCGATATCGATATCGATAGCGAAGTCGGCAGGGCCCGGCGGGTGCTGCGACACCTACAGGAGCGGCGCGTGGACGCCTACCGCAACCTCATGATCGACAAAGGCGGCCACTGATGCGCCTGGCGCTACTCACGTATTCGACCAAACCCCGCGGCGGGGTGGTACACACCCTCAACCTCGCCGAGGCGCTCTCGCGGCTGGGTGTCGATGTCACCGTGTGGACGCTGGGCCGCGGTGGCGACGCGGGCTTCTTCCGGCCCGTCGACCCCTCGGTCGCTCTTCGTGTGGTCCCGTTCGCCGCCATCGACGGTGAATCGGTCGGGGCGCGAATCATGCGCTCCATCCGCGCCTTACGTGAGGCGTTCGTCCCCGGCGACTACGATATCGTCCACGCGCAGGACTGCATCAGCGCCAACGCCGTGGATCACCGGATCCGGACCATCCACCACCTCGACACCTTCACCACCCCCGAACTCGCCCGCTGCCATGAGCGTGCCATCGTCGAGCCCTATGCGCACATCTGTGTTTCAGCCGCCGTCGCGGCCGAAGTGCATACCGGATGGGGCCTGCACCCCACCGTTGTTCCCAACGGCGTCGAGTACGAGCGCTTCGCCGCCGCTGCCGACAGCTCCATTGCGGCCACCGCGGCGCGCAACGTCTGGCAGCGACGCCTGGGCCGCTACGTCCTGGCCGTCGGCGGCATCGAACCCCGCAAGGGCAGCAGCGATCTGCTCGATGCCTTCGCCGTCCTGCGGCACAACTGTCCGGACCTCGCTCTCGTATTCGCCGGCGGCGAAACACTCTTCGACTATCGGTCGTACCGAGAGGACTTCGATACCCGGGCGGCCGAGCTCGGCATCCAGCACATCGTGCTCGGTGTGGTGCCGCACCCCGAACTTCCATCGCTGGTAGCGGGCGCGGCCCTGTTTCCCTTCTTCTCCGTCAAGGAGGGATTCGGACTCGCGGCCATGGAAGCCCTGGCAGCGGGGGTTCCCGTAGTCGCCCGCGACCTTCCGGTGCTGCGCGAGGTATTCGGCCCAACCGTTCATTACGCCACCACCGCGGCCGGGATGGCCGATGCGCTGGCCCGCGCACAACGGCCCGACCCGATCCGGGTTTCGCGTGGTAGGGCTCTCGCTGCCGAGTTCAGCTGGGAGCGAGCAGCACGCGCGCACCTGGAGTTCTATCGAGCCGTCGGCTGAATCGTCCGGTCCGAATCCCGCCGACTCCCGGAACGATATTCCGTGCGACGAACCGGCACCAGGAGTCCCCGGCCTCGTGACGTCGATCGAGGCGATATTCGATCGCTGTCGACCCCGATTCCTAAGTGCCGGCCAGTGGCACATTCCAGGCGTCGTACTCGTACACCCAGTCACCGTTTCCCGCCGTTTTCAGCCATTCGTTGGATCGGGAGCCGCGTTGGATCCGGGCGGTCCGGTCCATCCGGGTGTTCTCGTACCCGACCAGGGCATCGGCCGCGCGAGCGTAGCTGTCCGAGCCGAGGCAGCGCGCCAGCACCACCGCGTCCTCGATCGCCTGACCTGCGCCCTGCGCCATGAAGGGCATCATCGGATGGCACGCGTCGCCGAGCAGTGTCACGGTCTCCCGGGTCCAGGCGTGCAGTGGATCACGCACGTAGAGAGCGGATTTCAAGACCTCGTCACAGGCGTCCAGCAGAGCGCGCGCGTCCGGGTGGAAGTCCCGGTACAGGTCGCGGAGTTCGTCGGCGCTGCCGGGGGTCGTCCACGACTCCTCGGTCCACTCGTCCTGCGCGCAGGTGGCGAAGATGAAGATGTCCTTGCCCTGGCTCAGCGGGAACGTCACGATCTGCGTAGCCGCGTCCGGGCCCCACCATTTGGTGAAGCTGTCCAGATTCGGCACCGCGGCGACCGCCGCTGCCGGAACCACCGCGCGGAACGCCACCACGCCGGTGAAGGTGGGGTGCTCCCGGCCGAACAACGCGGTACGGACGGCCGAATGGATACCATCCGCGCCGATGATCACGTCGGCCCGATGTGTACCGCCGTCGGCGAAATGGATCGCCCCGTCGCGGACGTCGACGACCTGCCGGCCCAGCGCTACGTTCTCCCCCGGCAGCGCGGCCTCGAGGGCGGACATGAGATCACCGCGGTGCAGGGTGAGCTGCGGTGACCCGTAGCGCGCTTCCGCGGACGAGCCCATCTCGAGCCGTGAGGTCTCCGCGCCGGTATCCCAGGTCCGGCTGATCCGGAACTGCGGCCGGGCCGCCGAATCCCGCAGGGCCGCGCCCAGACCGAGGCCGTCGAGGGCCCGGACGGCGTTCGGGGTGAGGTTGATATCGGCGCCGACCCGGGCGAAGCGGGCGGTCCGCTCGAAGACCTGCGCGTCGATACCGAACTTCCGGAGCGCCAGAGCCGCGGTGAGACCGCCGATACCCGCCCCGCAGACGGCCACACTCGGTGCCTTGCTCATGATCTCTTCCTAACCTTTCGAGAGTGTGAATCCGATCCGGGCCGACGGCGGATCAGGTGCGCCTGTGTGATCCGATGGCCCCTTGGGCCTCGATCTCCACCCTGAGGCCGGGCTCCACGAGCGCCGACACTTCGACGAGCGTCGAGCACGGGAAATCGCCGGAGAACACCTCGGCGCGTGCTCTCCCGACCGCCGCCCGGTCGGCGATATCGGTCAGGTAGACCCGCAATAACAGGATGTCGTCCACCACGGCGCCACAGGCCTCGGTGAGCAGCCGGACCCGCCGGAACGCCTCCTGAGCCTGGAGGTAGGCGTCGGCGCCGCCCACTGTCCCCTCGGGACCGCCGGCGTGCATACCGGACAGGAAGAACTGATCGCCGTGCACCCGGGCGTTGCTGAACATGCCCGGGCGCGGCGGCTCCGGAACCGTCGCCGCCGCGACCCGGGTCATGCGCCGCGCCGTTCGCCGGATTCGCGGGTCAGCCGTTCGCGGACCGGCACGAAATCGTAGGTTGGGTAGAAGTCCGTCTGGAACACACCCCACGCCCGCCGTTCCAGCTCCACATTCACGGCGGCGAGCTCGGCCACCGGCAGCCGCAGTGTCACGATCTGGCCCACCCCCATCGCGACCACCCACGAGACCACCTCGCAACCCGGCGGTGGAAAGTGCTGCCACCAGCCGGCGTCGTCGAGTTTGCCCTGGATCTGTTCCAGGTTCTGTGACTGGTCGTGCCGCAGGAATACGGTCAGCATCATGGTGTCGGCGGAGTCCGCCCGGGTCGTGCTCATACCGGTTCGCCGGCCAGGATCGCGGCCTGCTTCCGCGCGTCCGCGCGGTAGATGCGGCGGATCCGCGAAACACCCAGGTCGTGTTGGTAGAGGTGTTCCTCGTGATCGGCGTCGGCGGCCAGGGCCTCGAGCACTTCGCGGTCCTGTTCGAGTACCTCCCAGTGCCGGGCCTCGAGCCGGGTGCGGTACAGGAAACGCCACACCTCACGTTCCCAGCCGTCCACGCGGCGGGTACGCCAGTGGAAGATCGCGGAATCGCCGGCGTCGATCGGCGTCGCCATGCCGACGATGCCGAAAACACCGCCCGGCCCGGCGTTCGGGGCGTAGGGGATCTCCAGGTCGACGTAGTCCATGGATCCGCGCACGTATTCGACCCAGTCGAAGTTCACGCCGATCTGATCGGTTTTCTCGAAGAAGAAGCCGCGGTCGGTTTCCCGGATCCGGAAGCGCGCCGAGGTGTCACCGCCGAACATCGAATGCGAATCGCGGTGCAGGAACGCACCGTGCATCGGATCGAGGACATTGTCCATATAGAAGCGCCAGGGTCCGGCCCATTCCGCGAAGTTCGGGAACCAGGAGACCGCCTCGTCGGTGAGCCGGTCGGGCAGCACGAACGGTGTGGGTTCGGAATCATGGGTGAGCGGGACGAACGCGAAGATGGTGTCGGCGGCCTCGACGACCCGCAACGATACTGTCGCCCGCTTACCTTCGAGCGCGCAACCGGGCATCCCGGGTACGGAGACGACAGTGCCGGTGCCGTCCACTTGGACACCGTGATACTTGCAGGCGAGCCGGTCGCCGAGATGCTGCCCGACCGACAGCGGGGCGCTGCGGTGCGGGCAGCGGTCCTCGAGCATATGGACGGTTCCCCGGGGGTCCCGGAACAGTACCCAGTCGACGGACAGGCGGGTGACCTTCTTGGATTCGCCGGGTTTCACCATGCGCGACGGCAGGATCGGATACCAGCGGTCGCGCAGCCCGGTGGCGGCGATATCGGCGGCGGTCATATCCCTGCGGACGCCGACGGCGCGCTTCTTCGGACCGCCGGTCGCGGTCGGGGCGGATGTGGTCGCGGTGGTCATCTCAGTCTCCCAGTCGTCGCATCTCGGCGCGGAAATTGTCCTCGGTCCAGGCCTGCCCGTCGGGGGCGTGCAGCCCCAGATCGTTCAGTCCCGCGATCAGTCCCGGCAGGTCGTGGGTGCCCCGGCCGAAAACCTCCATGATCGAACCGGACAGTTTGGCCTCGTAGGGGCTGATCGGTTCGAGATGGGTCTGGTTGGGTTCGAGGTAGTGCGCGGCTTGTTCAGGCATTGGCTTTCTCCTGTCGCTGCGATGCCATGGCATCGAGACCTTCGGCGATGATGGTGAACGCGGTGACCCATTCGTTGAACGAGGCCGCGCGTTCGCGGTGGGCCGGGATCGTGCCGCCGTCGATGACGACGAAGACGCCGTTGTCGATACCACCGGCGATGCGCTGCGCGGTAGCGATATCCGCGTGCCCGTCGGGGACCGAGGCGATCACCAGGCTCGGTGCGGCCACCCGCGTCAGGAGTTCGCGATACCCGGGAGAATCCGGCTCGACCTCCGGGTCACCGAGTACGAGGCTGGTCACGAGCGCGGGATGCCGGGCGGCGAACGCGATGGCGCCGTATGCGGTGGCGCCCGTGGCCAGCAGGTGCACGCGGTCGTGGCCGAGGGCCGCGACGGCGGCGGCGACCTCGTTCACCCACGGCTCCACGGATTCCGGGTCGGCGGGGTCCAGCGCGCGGGACCGGTACGCGATGGCGCCGAGTGCCTCGACCTGCTCGGCGAACCAGCTATCCGGGTCCGGCCCGGCGTGCAGGCATACCAGCGCGTGCGCCGGGGTGTCGTCGTCCCATTCGTTGCCGGTCATCGGATCAACCCTCCCGAACCGGGATGTGCACGGGTGGTGTGAACGGGCCGGGCGGCGGTTCGACCGCCGCGACATCGACCTCGACGATCGCCGGACCGCGCGTCGCCACCGCGTCCGCGAACGCTTTCTCGAAACGTCCCGGCCCCTGGACCAGGGTGTAGGGCATATCGAGCGCGGCCGCGAGCAGATCGAACCGCGGCGTGAACAGATCGACACCGGACCGATCGAAGCCGTTTGCCGCCTGCATATTCCGCAGTACGCCGTAGCCGCCGTCGTTGAACACCACTACGACGCACCAGGCGCCGCTGCCCGCGAGCGAGGCGAGTTCGCCCAGATGTACGGCGAGACCGCCGTCCCCGGCGATCACGGCGGTCGGCACCTCGGGCCGGCCGAGGGCGGCGCCGATGCCCATGGCCAGCCCCTGGCCGATACCACCGCCGAGAGGGAAGATATTGGTCTCGCGTTCGTAGAAGGGCAGCAATCGGTTGCCCCACTGGCTGGACGGGATGGTCACATCGCGCGCCACGACGGATTCGCGCGGCAGTACCGACCGCATCGCCGCGCAGATCTCCGCGTAGCCGCCGATATAGGCCGTGAGTGCGGCGCGTACCGCCGCCCCGGTGCCGGTGACCCGGGCGGACCACCCCGGGTCCACCGATGTGCTGGTCAGGGCGTCGTTGATCGCAGCGAGGGTGGTCGCGGCATCCCCCACGATGCCGACCTTCGCCGGATAGATCCGGCCGATGGCCGCCGGATCCACATCGATCTGGATCTGGGTGACGGGTAACCGCAGGTTGTAGCTCTTGGTCTCGTTGGAGCGGAAATGGGTACCGATCGACAGCAGCAGATCGGCATCCGCGAGCAACGGCGCGACCTCCGGCGCCGTCGCGAAGTTCCCGATCACCAGGGCGTCGTCCTCCGGCACGATCGCCCGCCCCGAATTACTGGTCAGCAGACCCGCGCCCAGGGTGTGCAGCAGGGTGGCCAGCTCGGCCTTCGCGCCGGCCGCTCCCCCGCCCACCCAGAGCAGCGGACGCTCGGCCGCCGACAGCAACGCCACGGCCTCGGCGATCGCGCGGCTGTCCGGTTTCGGAGCATCGAAAGCCGGTGGCTCGTACGTACGCTGATCGGCCGGCCGCGCCAGATACTGCAGATCCGAGGGCCATTCGACACTGGCCGGACCCTGCGGGGCGGCCAGGATATGGGCGATGGCGGTTTCCAGCTCCGCTTCGACGTCCTCCGCGCGTTCGACGGAGGTCGCATAGCGGGAGACGGCATCGAGCATCTGGAGTTGTTTGGGCACTTCGTGGATGACGCCGCGTGTCGACCCGCCGGCACCGAGGTACTCGCTCTCGATCTGGCCGGTCACGTGCAACACCCGGCTACCCGCGGTCAGCGCTTCGAGCATGGAACCCGCGGCATTGCCGGCGCCGGTTCCCGTGCTGGTGATCGCGACACCGATCTTCCCGGTCGCCCGCGCGTACCCGTCGGCGGCGTTGACCGCCGCCGCTTCGTGGCGCACCTCCACGAACTTCAATTCCCGCGCTACCGCTTCGACGAGTGGCAGGTTGTGGATGCTGATCACGCCGAAGGCGGTGTCGATGCCGTGCCTGCGCATCACGGCGACGAGCACATCGCCCCCGGTGGGCTCCTTGGTGCCGGGGCTGTCGGTGGTCGTCATGGTGGGTCCTCCGGAAGAGATGTGGGAACGGCGGATACGCCGGGCCGGGCCGATGGTCAGATGTAGCGGCCGACGCCACCGCCGACATCGATGCTGGTGCCGGTGGTGTAGCCGCTCAGCGGCGAGAGCAGGGTGACGATCGGGAACGCGACCTCCTCCGCGGTGCCGAAGCGGCCCAGCGCGATACCGCGATCGGCGGCGATCTCCGCGCTCCACGCGTCGTAGTCGAGTGCGGTCCCGGATTCCTCGAAGCGGCGGCGCCACTGCCCGGTGTCGACGAGACCGAGCAGTACCGAGTTCACCCGGGTCCCGTCCGCGGCGAGGTCCTCGGCCATGGAGTGGGTGAGGTTGAGCAGCGCGGCCCGTGCGGCCGAGGTGACGGCCAGGCGCGGTTCCGGCTGGCGGGACAGGATCGCGTTGACATTGACGACGGCACCGCGGTCCGCGGCCGCGAGCGCGCCCCGGGCCGCGCGTACCAGGTTCCAGGAACCGAAGATCTTCAGGTCGAATTCCGCACGTATCTGTTCGTCTGTGGTCCGGGTCAGAGGCGCCATCAGCGAACGTCCGGCATTGCACACCAGCCCGTCGATACCGCCGAATCGTCCGGCGGCGGCGCCGATGAAGGATTCGACCTCGTCGCGGTCGGTGACATCGCAGGCGGCGAGGTGGATCCGGGCGGGGTCGGCACCGTCGATCGAATCGATCGCGGCGCGTAGCCGGTCCAGATCGCGGGCGCACGCGGCGATCCGGGCGCCCTCGGCGATCAGCATGCGGGTGGTCGCCAATCCCACCCCGGAGCTCGCGCCGGAGACGACCACGGTGCGGTCGGTGAGCTGCAGATCCATCGAGTGTCGGTCTCTCTGTGAGGGAGGGGGTATCGGTAGGCCGGAAAGGTCGCTCAGTTCATGACGAATCCGCCGTCGACCACCAGTGTCTGGCCGGTCAGGTAGCTCGCCGCGTCCGAGAGCAGGAACTGCACCGTGCCCGCGACATCGTCGGGCGTCTGCTCGCGGGCCAGCACCTGGTTGTCGGCGTAGAGCCGGTACCGCGACGCCGGGACCGTGGCCGTCGCCTCCACCCGGGTCAACCCGGGTGCGACGGCGTTGACCCGCAGTCCGTGCGGGCCCCCATCGCGCGCCATCGTGCGGGTCATCGCCATGACCGCACCCTTGGAGCCGACATAGTGCACCAGGCGCGGCGACCCGTACAGGGCGGCATCGGAGGCGATGTTCACGATCGCGCCGTTGCCGCCGCGAGTCAGCTGGGCGAACAGGTGCTTGCTCACCAGCCAGGTCCCGAACGCGTTGACGGTCATCACCTTCTGGAAGAACCCCTCATCGAGTTCCCAGAAGGCATCACCGCCCACGCCGTCGGCCAGCGCGGCATTGTTGACCAGCGCGTCCGCGCCCCCCAGGGCCTCGACCCGGCTCGCGAGGGCCACCACCGAATCGCGGGCGGCGATATCGGTGACCACAGCCGTGACGTCGTATCCCTTGTTCCGCAACGCTTTCTGGGCATTTTCGGCCAGCTCGGCGCGCATCTCCGCGATGACGATCCGGTCGCCCGCGGCGGCCAGCCGCTCGGCGATCGCGAAACCCAGTCCACGGCCCGCCCCGGTGACCACGATCAGTCTGCTCATTCGTCCAGTTCCTTCCAGAACCGCAGGATGTGCGCGGCCGCCTCGGCCGGTTTCTCCTGCACCGCCGCATGGCCGGCGCCCAGGATCAGCCCGAAACGTGCCCCGGGAATCGCGTCGGCGAGCAACCGGGATTCGTCGACGCCGGTGACGACGTCGTCCACTCCGACCAGTACCAATGTGGGTGCCGCCAGGGTCGCCAGGCTCGGACCGGTATCGGTGCGGGCCATGTACTCGGCGGCAGCGGTATAGCCGGACAACCGAACCCGCGCCATCTCGGATTCCACCGCGCGCGCGATCTCGGCAGCGCAGCCGGGCGAGACCAGCCGGCCCGCCCGGGCCGCCGCGAATGCCGGAGCGCCGACTTCACGCAGTTCACCGATCCGTGCCCGCATCCCCTGCGCCCGCTCCCGGTTCACCCCCGAACCGCGGGTGCTGTCGACCAGGACGAGCGAACGGACCGACGCCGGATCCACGGCGGCGACCGCGGTCGCGATCACTCCGCCCCACGAGGTGCCGATCAGATGTATCGGCCCGCCGCCGAGTTCGGCGATCAGCTCCGCAACCACCAGCGCGTGGTCGTAGCTGCCGGGGGATCCGGCCGCGTTCGGCACCGGATCGGCGGACTGCCCGTATCCCGGTGCGTCCCAGCAGTAGGTGCGGTAGCCCCGCGTGCTCAGTACCTCGGCCAGTGCGCCGCAGGCCGCGGCACTTCCGCCGATACCGTGCAGGAGCAGCACCGGGTCACCCGCACCGCGGACCTCGAGCGAGATCCCCCGCGCCGAAACCCACCGGGTCGCCCGGGCGGCCGATTCGGCCGTGACGGTCACGGCTGCACCCTCCGCATCTCACTGACCCCCGTAGAAGTAGTCGTCGATCCCCGGGCTGACCCGGCCGCGGTGCCCGAGATCGGGTACTCCGGCCATGGCCGCGCGGACCGTGGTCGTCGGCGGACCCGCGGTACCCCACTGGTCGGAGAGTTCGGGCGTGCGCTTCCAGGTCCGGCACAACCAGCGGTCCTCGTCGATCTGGGCCACCTCGGAGGTGTACTCGCACACCAGTCCGGCTGGATCGGTGAAGTAGGAGAAGGTGTTGTCGCCCGGACCGTGCCGGCCGGGGCCCCACTGCGGGACGATGCCGCTGCGTTGGAGGCTGCCGAGCCCCCGCATGAAATGGTCGAGGCTCTCCATCTCGTAGGCCACATGGTTGATCGACGGGAAATCGGCCTGGTTGAGCGCGATGACGTGGTGGTCGGAATTGCACCGCAGGAAGGTCATCTGGTGTTCGGACCAGTCCGAGATCCGCATACCCAGCACCTGGGTGTAGAAGTCCGCGGTGCGATCGATATCGCTGGTGTTGAGCACGATATGCGCGAGTTTGCGGGGAATGGCCCGGCGACCCGCCGGTTCCTGTGCCGAGACCGCGAACGTATCGGCGGACAGCTCCAGGCAGCGGCCCTCCGGATCGACGAGCTGCAGGCCGTAGCCGCCGCCCGCGTCGTCGAGCCGGCCGGGCTCGCGCAGCAGCGGGATACCCAGCTTCTGTAGTGCGCGGGCCGCATCGTCGACCTCGCGCGGCGTGCCGACCGCGAACGAGATCCGGTCCAGTGCGTTGCCGGTACCGGCGCGCAGTTGCAGAACGTGGTGCTCGGTCCCCGTGGCACGCAGCCAGAAGGTGTCACCGTCTTCGTCGACGGTGCTCAGACCCCACGCCTCGTGGTAGAAATCGCGGGAGCGGGCCGGATCGGGCACCGTGACCGATACCGACCGCAATGCCCGGAGAGTACAGACCGGTGTTCCGGAGAATCGCATGATCGACCTTTCTGTCGAGGGTGGCCGGCTACAGGTCGAGGACGAGTTCGGCGGAGCGGCAGCGGGAAACGCAGACGAACATGGTGCCGCACGTCTGCTGTTCCTCGGGTGAGAGCAGGAAGTCGCGGTGCTCGACATCGCCTTTGACGACGCCGACCTCGCAGGTCCCGCAGATACCCTCGGTGCACGAGCTCTCCACCGGCACACCGGCGTTCTGCAGGGCATTCAGGACCGACACATCCGGCGCGACCGGGATCCGCCGGCCACTGGTGGCGAGAACCACGTCGAAGGCGGTATCCGTCCCGATGATCACCGGTTCGGGAGCCTTGAACCGCTCGATACGCAACTGCCCTGGATCGGTCAAGGCGTCGGAGCAGGCGGTCAGCAACGACTCGGGGCCACAGCAGTAGGCGACCGCATCGCCGTCGATATCCCCGAGCAGCCCGGCGAGGTCGGGGTATCGACCCGCTGCCGCGTCGTCCGCGTGGATCGTCACGCGGTCGGCGGGCAGCGCGCCGATCTCGTCGAGGAACGCCATCGTCGACCGGGATCGTCCGGTATAGAGCAGCGTCCAGTTCGCGCCCGCGCGGTGCAGGTCGCGCACCATCGAGAGGATCGGGGTGATACCGATCCCGCCCGCGACCAGAATGTGCCGGGCCGCGGTGTCGAGCGCGAAGTTCTGCCGCGGACCCTCGACTTCGAGGAGTCCGCCGACCGGCAGCAGGTCGTGGATATACGCACTGCCGCCCCGCGAATCCGGTGTGCGCAGTACCGCCACGGTCCACCGCGACCGGTCTCCGGGGTCCGAGCAGAGCGAATACTCGCGGACGAGCCCGTTCGGCAGGTGCAGCGCGAGGTGCGCACCGGGTGCCCAGCTCGGCAACTCGGTACCGGCCGGATCGACCAGCGTCACGCTGACGACTCCGTCGGCTTCCCAGGTCTTCTGCTGGACGCGCAGCGTCCGCCTCATCGGCTCGTCCATCGGGCTCTCCTCGTCCGTCTTCCGGTACTCGATCAGCGAGTGACGCCGAACATTTCGGAGCTGGGCGGGTAGGTGGGCAGCTGCGGCTTGGGGGTGCCGATGATGACGCAGAACAGCGCGTCGGCATCGGAGACGTTCGCGAGGCTGCGCGGCACCCCGGCGGGTACGCGGATCAGATCGCGGTAGCCGAGGGTGCGGACCGCCTTCTTCGTCCCGTCCTCGACATCGTGGACGGCGACCTCGATCTCGCCTTCGAGAACGTAGAAGACCTCTTCGACGTCGTGGTGGGTGTGCTCGGGACCGACCGCACCGGCGGGCAGCCGCATATTGGAGAAGGTGAAGTGATCGGCCTTGATGATGTTGTTGTCGGTGTCGTGGTTGCCGGTGGCACCCGAGCCGATATAGCGGATCTGGGCCCGCTTGAACCGGTCGCCGCCCTTGGCTGCCTGGAACCCGAGTGTGTCCCAGTCCTCGTGGCGGGTATCGGCCGCGGCGATGCAGGAGTCGATCAGCGCGTCGAGATCGACGCCGGTCTTTTCGGTGCTGGACATGATGTGTGCCTTCCTCTGTCGGTGATCCGTAGGGTGCGGGTGTACTACCCGCGGTGGGCGATGGCCTCGATCTCGACCGTCGCGCCGTAGGGCAGCGCGGCGACCTCGACGAAGGACCGGGCCGGACGGGGTTCGGCGAATACCGCCTCGTAGTGCCGGTTCGCTTCGTCGCGCAGGGCGACGTCGGTGACGAAATAGGTGGTCTTCACGACGTTCTCGAGCGTCATATCGATGGTCGCGAGTCGTTCGCCGAGCCGGGCCATCGCGGCCTCGAGGGCCGCCCGGCGGCCGGGGACCGCGATACCGTCCTCGTCCACCGACAGTGCGCCGGAGACGAATCCGAAACCGGCGATACCGAAGGCCGGGCTGTAGGGATGAGCGCTCACGGTGCTCCCTTCTCACCGACCTGCCCAGGGCAGCGGCTGCCCGGACACGTCGAGGTAGATGCTCTTCTGGTTCATATAGGACCGGATTCCGTCGCGGCCCTTCTCGGTACCGATCCCGCTGTCCTTCAGCCCGCTGAAGGGAGTCGAGATACTGAACTGTTTGTAGGTGTTGATCCACACGGTTCCGGCCTGGACGGCGCGGGCGGTCCGCCAGGCGCGCCGATAGTCCGAGGTCCAGATTCCGCAGGCCAGACCGAATACCGTGTCGTCGGCCTGGGCGACGACATCGGCCTCGTCCTCGAACGGGAGCACCACCGCCACCGGCCCGAAGATCTCCTCCTGGCAGACGGTCGCACTGTTCGGGACGCCGGTGAGCACGGTGGGCAGGTAGTACGCGCCGTCCGCGAGGGCGGGATCGGCGGGGACGGAACCGCCGCACAGCACCGTCGCACCCTCGCGCACCGCGTCGTCGACCATCGCCGCGACCCCGTCCCGGTGCTCCCGGGTGACCATGGGCGCCACCTGGGTGCGCGGATCGGTGCCCGGACCCACCCGCAGCGCCGTGGTCGCTGCCACCAGGCGGTCGACGAATTCGTCGTATACCGCGCGCTGTACGAAGACCCGGGACCCCGCGATACAGCTCTGGCCCGACGAGGAGAAGATGCCGTACAGCACCCCGGCCAGCGCCTGATCGAGGTCGGCGTCGGCGAAGACGATGGTGGGCGATTTCCCGCCGAGTTCGAGGGTGATCGGCATCAGCTTCTCGGCGGCGACATGTGCCAGCGCGCGACCGGTCCGGGTACCACCGGTGAACGAGATCTTGCCGATTCCCGGATGCCGGGCGAGTGCGTCGCCGACGGTGCGCCCCGGTCCGGGTAGCACCGACAGCAGGCCCGGCGGTAGGCCGGCCTCCTCCGCCAGCCGGGCGAGCAGCAGGGTCACCCACGGCGCCCAGACCGGCGGTTTGGCGACGACCGCGTTTCCCGCCGCGAGGGCCGGGGCGATCTTCTGCGCGTCCGAGGCGATCGGTGAGTTCCACGGCGTGATGGCGCCGACGACCCCCATCGGTTCATGGGTCGCGAAGGTGAGGAACGGACCCCGCCGGGGCGTGATCGTCTCCTCCATCGTCTCGAGCGCCGCCGCCATGAACCGGAAGGTGCCGGCGGCGCTGCGCGCGAGGGCACCGGTTTCGGCGAGCGTCTTTCCGGTATCGGCGGTCTGCAGGGCGGCGATGCGGTCGGTGTTGGCCTCGATCGCGGTCCCGATCCGGTACAGGACGGCCGCGCGCTCGTGCGGTAGCAACTCGGCCCAACCGGAGCTCGCGACCGCCCGCAGGCCACCGTCGACGGCCAGTTCGACATCGTGTGCGACGGCACCGTGCAGGTGCGCGAAGACCCGGCCCGTGGCCGGATCGACCGATTCGATGACCGCGCCCGAGCCGCGCACCCACCGGCCCGCCACGAAGATCTCATCGGTCGTATCGAGAACCGGTGCGGCTGTCCACGAATGTTCGAGATCCGCGGCGTCGGTGGGTACCGCCGGGGCTTGCGGCCCGAAGGCGGGGATCTCGTTTGCCGCCTGCGGCGAACGAGTGCTCGTGCTGCTCGGTAAGTCCATCGGGGTCTTCATCCGTTCCCTCTGTCGCAGCACTGTCCGGAACCGCATGAGCTCCGAATCCCTCCGGTAAAAGAGTCTGAGCTAAAAGATACTTACCGTCAAGATGTCTGCGTGAAGTTGTCGTAACGGGCCCGGCCCGGGCCCTTCGGGGTGTTCGTCGTCGCGTCGAGCGGCCCGGTCAAGCAATGAGATTCGGATGGCCGGTCAGATGTGCCAGCGTCCGCAGGATCGAGTACGGCACCACCGCACTGGTCCGCGGATTGTCCGCGCTCGGCAGATTCTCGATCTTGATCGAATACCTGCCGATCGGTCCCGACGCCTCTATCTCGTGGCAGGTGAGCTCCGCATCCGGATCGGCGTACAACTCGACCGACACCGTCTCCCAGTCACTCACCGCGAAACTCACCGCGGCCGCGACATTCAGCGATTTCGGGAACAGCCGCGCCGCCTCGGCCGGACTGCCCGCGAAAACCTGGAGCCGCGTCGCCGTGGTGCCGATCCGGAGCCGCTGCGCCGCGTCCATCCACGGTTGCACCAGCGACTCCGGCGATTTCGTCGACCGGACGAGTACCCGGTCGAACGGCGCCGCGTCGCGGGCGGCGGCAAGGAGATCGAGGCCGCCGACCGCACCGTGCGTACACACCACCCGCCCCGGCCCGCGACCCGCGATCCGCTGCGCGAACGCCGGATCCGACAGCGCCCCGACCGACGACACCAGCAGGTCACGCCCGGCATCGACCACCTGCTGGGCAACCTCCCATACCGCCTCCTGCGACGCGCATTCGACTACCACGTCCGCGATGTCGAGCGCTTCCGCGAGGCCGAGCGCGGGCGCCGGGAGGTCCGCGACCGGTGACCGGTTGACGATCCCGGCCAGTTCGGCACCGGGTACGTCCCCGCGGCGGAGCCGCTCGGCCACGACCGCACCGATACTCCCGTAACCGAGTACGCACACCCGCACCGGATTCCGACCCGCGGATAGTGCCGCGGCCGGGCGCGTGCGGTTCGACGCCGAAGTCATAACACCCTCCCCTGTAGCCGGCGGAGATCGCCGCACGGGCATGGCCACATCGCGCCCGCGGAATCGGTGACCCGCGGTCTGCGCAGCCCGGAACGCGGGTGGGGGTATCTCCTCATCGCGCCCCCTCGGAATCACTGGTGGATGCGATCCGCGGAGACCGCAGCGCAGGCGGAGGTACCGCAGCACGCGCGGCGATCGCTTCGTAGACCCGCTGCGGTGACAGCGGGAGTTCGGTGATCTGCGCGCCCACCGCGTCCGCGACGGCCTGGGCGATGGCGCTGGCGACGGGTAGCATCCCGCCCTCCCCCATGCCCTTGCTGCCGAACGGTCCCGCGCCGTGCCCCTGTTCCTGCGTGATCGAGACGAACCGTTCCGGGATGTCCTCGGCGAGCGGCACCCGGTACAGCAGCGCTTCGGCGTTGAGCAGTTCGCCGCCGGCGTCGTACCGGAGCTCCTCGAACAACGCCTGTCCCAATCCGAACACCGCCGCCCCTTCGTCCTGACCGCGACACGCGATCTTGTTGATCACCTTGCCGGCGTCACCGCTGACCGCCAGCTGCAAGACGGTGATCCGGCCGGTCTCGGGATCGACCTCCACTTCGGCGGCCGCCCAGCCGATCTCCCAGAACACGCACGGCGCCTCGAGCGGAGCACGGTGATCGTTACGCGCCTTGTAGAAACCGTCGGCGGAGAATTCGAATCCGGTGTTGCCGAAGACCTCCATGATCATCGGGAACAGATCGTGCACGGTCCCGCCGGGTGTGTGCACCTGCCAGTCCACGAGTTCGAGCCCGGCGGGATCGACGGCGAGTTGCGTAGCTGCCCAGTCGAGTACCTCGTCGCGGAGTTTCTCGGCCGCCGTCCGCACCGCCTGCCCCATCACCGCCACTCCCGAAGACGCGTTGGTGCCCTGGTCGAACGGGGTGTTGTCGGTGTCGATACGCGCGTAGGCCACCCGGGCGGGATCACAGCGCAGCACCTCGGCGACCAGTTGCGCCATCGCGGAGTGCCCACCCTGCCCCATCTCGGTGAGCGCGCAGTTGAGCAGGACATCCCCCCGCGTGGTGACCTTGACCCGCGCCATGGCGGGTTTGTTGATACCGCCGCCGTCCTTGACACCCACCGAAACGCCCATGCCCCGGTTACCGGTCCGCACCCGCTCGTGATAACCGATCGCGTCGGCCACCACCCGCATCCCCGCCACCAGATCGGAGTCGATACCGGACTCACCCGGAACGAACTCCTCACCGAGCGCCTTCAGGTTGCGCACCCGCAGTTCGTACGGATCGAGTCCGAGGCGATCGGCGATCAGGTCGACCTGCCGCTCACTGGCCCACGTCGCCTGGGTGCCGCCGAATCCGCGGTAGGCCCCGGCCGGGACGGTATTGGTGGTGACGACCTTGCACACCGAATCGATATGCTGCCAACGGTAGGCACCCGGCATCCGGTAACCGGCCTTCTCCGCGACCGCGGGGCTGTGCTCGGCGTAGGCACCGCCGTTGAGCAGTACCGTCGACCGCCGCGCGACGAACGTACCGTCGGCCCGCACTCCCGATTTCACGATGAGGGTCGCCGCGTGCTGGGACACCGTGAGGAACACTTCCTCGGTGGTCATACAGAACCGGACCGGCCGACCGCCGCTGAGCTGCGAGAGCCGGATCGCGACCGGATCGGCCTTGGGCCCGTTCTTCGCGCCGAAGCCACCGCCGAGCAGCGGCACATGGACGCGGATGCGGTTCTCCGGCACTCCGAAAACGCGCGACAGCTCCTTGCGCAGATTGAACGGCGACTGGGTAGCGGTCCACACCTCGATCTCGTCGGCGCTCGCCTCGGCAACGGTCACGAAGGGTTCGAGATGCATATGGTTCATCCGCGAGAAGTGGAAGGTGTCCTCGAAGACGTGGTCACAGCTGTCCCAGACCAAAGGCGAGCCGGTGCTGTACCGGAATTCGTAACTCACGTTCGGCGCACTGCGCAGCGACGCCGACGCGCCCTGCCCGTACTTCGGGATCACCCCGAACGGCTCGTCCGGGTGGATGACCGGCGCCGATTCCGCGAGTGCCTCGTCGACGGTGAACACCGCCGGCAGCACCTCGTATTCGACCCGGATCAGATCCAGTGCCGCGAGCGCAGTGCGCTCGTCGGTGGCGGCGACCGCCGCCACCACGTCACCGACGTACCGGACGACGCCGGTCGCGACCACCGGCTGATCCTTGACCATCGTCCCGTAGCACTGCAACCCCTCGATCTCGTCCTGGGTGACGACGGCGGTGACCCCCGGGAGCGCCCGTGCCGCCGAGGCGTCGACGGAAACGATGCGGGCGTGCGCGTGCGGGCTGCGCAGCACCTTCGCGTGCAGCATGCCGGGCCGCACGATATCGGCGCCGTACACGGCCTTTCCGGTGACCTTGGCCGTCGCGTCCGCGCGCGGGCCGTCCCGTCCGCTCACCCGGTGTTCCGGTGGGGCCGTCGGCAACTCCCGGATCCGGTACCCACCGATCGTCCGTTCGTCGACACGGTGGGTACGAGCTTCGATCCGCGGTTCGCGGCCACCCGGCCGATCCGCTACCGCCGTCATTCGCGCTCCCCGTCCTGCGCGACCGTCAGTTCCGCCGCACGTTCGACGGATTCCATGATCATCTCGTAACCGGTGCAGCGGCAGGTGTTGGAACTGATCCATTCGCGGATGGTGCCGCGGTCGGGCCGGGGTTCCCGGCGTAGCAGACCGGTCGTCAGCATCAGCATGCCGGAGGTGCAGAAACCACATTGGTAGCCACCGCATTCCGCGAAGGCCCGCTGCTGCGGCGACAGAGTTCCGTCCGGAGCCGCCAGTCCCTCGACGGTCTCCACGGCGGCGCCGTCGACCGCGAACGCGAATGTCGAACAGGAGGCGACCGGAACGTCGTCGACCAGTACCGTGCAGGCGCCGCAGACACCGCGCTCGCACGAACGGCGCACACCCCGGCAGCCGAAATCCTCGCGGAGCACATCGAGTAGTACCGCGCTGGAATCGATTCGGCAGTAGTGCTTTTCGCCGTTCAGACTGAACTCTATCGCGGTCTCGAGCACACCCGGCGGCACGTCCGCGGCGGCCGAACTCGTCTCGGCATCGGGTTCACTCATGCGGTTCGTCCTCACGATGATGGGTGGCAGCGGCCGCCTCGGTGAGCAGCCTGCGGATCAGTACTGCGACGAGGTGCCTGCGGTATTCGGCGGACCCGGTGTAATCGGCGATATCGTCCGGGAGTTGCGCGGCGAGGACCGCCGCGGTCGAGGCCGCGTCGATATCGGCGACCGATGCCGCCTCGGTGCCGGCGCGCAGCGAGATGCCCCGGCGATACTCCGACCCCGCGGTGGCGTGGACGGACAGAGCGGTGTCGGCTTCCCGGCGGATCGCGAGGGCGACCGTGGTGGTGGGGCGCATGGAACGCTCGTACCCGAACCACACCAGATCCGTAGTGGGCACCGCGATACCGGTGAGCAGCGCGGTGGTGTCGTCGGTCCACAGATCGCCGGGCGCGCGAGTGCGGCCGTCCGAGACCGTCAACCGGGCATCGAGCGCACCCAGTATCAAGGGCATTTCGTAGCGATACCGCCGAGCCATCAGATTTCCGCCGACCGTGCCGGTGTACCGGATCCGGACGGTGGCGATCCGTGACCACGCCGCCGCGAGTCCGGGGATCGCCGCGGCGACCGTCGCGCTGGTCGCGCCCTCGTGATGGGTCACCAGCGGACCCAAGTCGAGCACACCGTCCTCGTGGGTGATCGTTTTCAGGCCCGCGACCTTCCGCAGCGAGACCAGCGCCCCGGGCGCACAACCCTCCCGGATCCTGGCCACGAGATCACTGCATCCGGCGGCGATCACCGCTTCCGGATCGGCCGCGAGCACCGCTTCCACCTCGTCGATCGACTCGGGACGGTACAGCCGGAACGAAGCCAGAGCCGATTGACTCTGCGCGACAATTCCGGATCCATCCACCGTGACCCGCATCAGCTCGCCTTGCTCACAACCGAATCGCGTGGGCCGTCGGCTGCCACGCCCTCACCGCGCAGCAGCCTGGTCACATGCGAACGGATCTCGACGAATCGCGGATCCGTCTTGGTGGTGATGTGATCGCGCGGCCGCGGCAGGTCGACCTCGATCGTCTCGGCCACGATGCTCGGCGGCTTCGACAGGACGATGATGTGATCGGCCAGGTAGACGCTCTCGTCGATATCGTGAGTCACGACCAGGACGGTGATCCCCAGCCGCGCCTGGATCGTCAGGAGCAGATCCTCGAGTTCGGCGCGGGTCTGGGCGTCGACCGAAGCGTACGGCTCGTCCATGAGCAGCAGCTTCGGATGGCTGGCCAATGCCCGGGCGATGGCGACACGCTGCTGCATACCGCCCGACATCTGCCAGGGGTAGAGCTTCTCCTTACCCGACAGCCCGACCGCGTCGATCGCTTCCTGTACCCGGACAGCGCGCTCCGCCCGCGGCAGATGTTCGAGCGGGAAGGCGATATTGCGGTCCACCCGCATCCACGGGAACAGCGAGCGCGCGTAATCCTGGAACACCATAGCCAGGCCGTCGGGCACACCGGACACCTGCCGCCCGTCGAAAGTGACCGCACCGGTCGTCGGCACGTCCAGCCCGCTGATGATCCGTAGCAGGGTCGATTTACCGCAGCCGGAGGGTCCGACGATCACGCTGACTTTTCCGGCCGGGGCGGCGGCGGTGATATCGCGGACCGCGAGATTGGTTCCGTAGGACTTCGAGATGCCGGTGAGAACCAGCTCCGCGGACGTGGCCGTCACATCTGTACTAGTCATTTTGCTGAGTCACTCCTCGGTGCCAGGCCAACGCCCGCCGTTCGACGAACACGAAGATGAAATTGAGTACGACGCCGAGCGCGGCCAGCACGATGAGAACGGACCAGAACCCGGTGTAGTCGAAATCGCGCTGCGTCCGGATCAGCAGATAACCGAGACCGTTCTCCGCCTTCTGTAGTTCGGAGATGATCATGATGATGAGCGAGAGCGACATCGCGGTCCGCACACCGGCGAAGATCTTCGGTCCCGCGCCGGGAAGGACGATGTGTGTCAGCACATTCCGGCGCGAGATCTTGAACACCGCCGCCGCCTGCATCCGGCCGACGCCCACGCTCTGGACACCGTCGATCGTATTGAACAGGATCGGCCAGACCACGGAGAAGGCGATGAGGAAGATTTTCGGGCTGTCCCCCGTTCCGAACAGGAAGAAGAACACCCCCAGCAACGCCGGGCTGGGCAGCGACCGCCCCAGATGGATCAGCGGCTGGAACAGCGCCGTCAGCACCGGAACGACACCCAGCGCGACGCCCAGCGCGACTCCGATCACGACGGCCAGGAGTAGTCCCGCCATCGCACGGTAGACGCTGGGGAAGAAGTGGTCGAAGGTCGCGTCACCGAGGAACAGCCGGCCGGCGTCGGCGCTGAAGAAATCGGTGAAGACCCGCTGAAAGGCATCGAGCGGCGGCGCGACGATCAGCGAGCCGACCTCCGACTGCGACAGTGCCCACCACCCGGCGAGGATCAGCACCGGAACCAGCAGCCGGATTCCCGTATTGCCGAGCAGTCGCGACAGGGCGCCGCGGCTGCGCGCGGCCGCGGTGACGGCAGGAGATTTCGGTCCTGTCCGGACCGCCGTCGCGGCGAGTCCGGTGTCGTCGGTCGATGCGACCATCACTGGGCCAGCCCCTTCTTCCATGCGAACACCTTGTTGTCGAGGGCGGTGAAGGCCGTGCTGACCGCCAAGCCGAGGACTCCGGCCACCAGCGTCGCGGCGTATACGGTGTCGAGGTTGGTCGCGTTCGCGCTGTTGAGCAGGATGTACCCGCCGATCCCCTGCCCGTTGCCGATCAGCAGCTCCGCGCTGACAGCGACGATGAGCCCGATCGACGCGGCGATCCGGATTCCGGTGAACGCGAACGGAAGCGCGCTCGGGATCTTGATCCGGCGCAGGATCGCGATCCCCGAGAGACCGAATGTCCGGGCCGTCTGTACAGCGGTGGCGTCGGTGGCGCGGACTCCGTACAGGGTGTTCAGCAGGATCGGCCACATACAGGCGAGCGCCACGGTGATCGAGAGCGGCAGCATTCCCGAACCCAGCAGCAACACCAGGACCGGCCCCAGCGCGACCGACGGCAACACCCGGAACACCTCGACCGGGAGTTCGAAGGCGAGGAACACTTTCGTGAAGGCGCCCATCAGGCCGCCGAGCACCATACCGGCCACGGTGGCGATCAGTAGGCCGAGCATCCATTCTCGGAGAGTGAATCCGACCTCCTGCCAGAAGGCCTGGTCGCCGAACAGCGCGCCGGTCTCGGCCAGCACCCGGCTCGGAACAGGTAATCCGGGTGTGGAGACCAGGCCGGTCCGGATGACCGCTTCGGTCAGCGCGGCTGTCCCGAGCACGCCCACGATCCCGTAGGCGATGCGCTGGTTCCGGCCGAGCGGCTCACGGAGGAGATTCATCATCAATCCTCGAGCGTGACGAGATGCGAGGTGACGTCGAAGCCCGCGGGGACCCGCCCCTGCGCGCCGAGCATATCGGCGACGGACTGCATCTTCGCCGGGTCCATACTCGATGCGAAGATCGGCAGCGACATCTTCTGGGCCACTTCCGCGGGGACCTTGGCGACACCCGGCAGCCAGTTGCGGAATTCGGTTTCGTGGGTAGAGATATCGGCCCCGGCGGCGTAGATCGCGCGCGCGAATGCCGCGGTAGTGTCCGGGTTCGCGGCCACGAAATCGTCACCCGCGACGAAGATCGATGCCGGTAGGGCGTTGTTGGTACCCGTCGTGAGGTCGGCGATCTCCCGCATCCCGGCACCGCGCGCGGCCGAGGAGAACGGTTCGGGCGCGTACCCGACGTCGATCGATCCGGCCTGCACTCCCGGCAGCATCTCGGGGAACGGCACCTCGACGTACCGTGGCTCGATATCGACGCCCTGGTCGGCCGCGAGGTTGGCGATGGTGACATCACCGATGTTGTTGGTGGTGTTCACACCGACGGTCTTACCGTCGATATCGGCCAGCGATCGGATCGGCGAATCCGGTTTCACATAGAGGATTCCGCTGCTGTCGCCGAGCGAGGCGGTATGCGCGACGGTGGTGATCGGTGTCTTGCGGGACTGGGCAATCGCCGAGGAGATCGAGTTGGCGATGCTGAAGTCGAGTTCGCCGGAAGCGGCCTTCTGGATGCCGATGGGCCCGCCCTGGATCGGCTCGAGCTTCACCGTGAGGCCCTCCTTCTCGAAGAAGCCCTTCTCATCCGCCCAGTACACGGCCGCGTAGTCGGCCAGCGGAAGGACGCCCACCGAGACCTCGGTCTGCTCCAGGGTGCCGTCGGTCGCCGCGGCAGTGCGCTCGCTCGAACCGCTGCACGAGCTCAGGACCAATGCGGAGCCGGCCAGCAAAGCCGCGGCCGCGAGGCGGATTGTCGTCATGAACGTCTCCTGTCGGGACGATGGTGGCGACCGGGCTGGAGTCCACCGCGGTTGCCGAACATCTTGGCTGCAAGAGATTTCTACTTCCTTACCGCTAAGAGGTCAACGCCGGATGGGCGAGAATTCGACGCTTAACAGCCGGTTAACTCAACCGGAATCTGCCGCTTCGCGCGAAGAGATGCAGGTCACACCCCAAAAACCAGTGTGACAGCCACCACAGACAAGATCGAAAAGGTTTCGCGGGAATTGCCCCGAAACGACGAACGCTCCCAGATCGTGAGATCCGGGAGCGTGCAGAGCAGGCGTTCAGGCGGTGCGATCGACCGCGGATTCCTCCCCCACCGGCAGCGCGGCCGTCCGCAAGGACCCCTCGAGCACTGTGAGCAATCCCGCCAGCTGAGCCTTCTGCCCAGGGTCCAGACCCATGAGCATCCTCGTGAGTTCGGCGAAGTGCGCATCGGCGACCCGGTCCACGAGGTCCCGCCCCATATCGGACAGCGTCACGTAGACGACCCGCGCATCCTCGGGGTCACGCTCCCGGAGGACCAGCCCCGCCTCCTCCAGCCGGTTCACCCGCAAGGTCAGGCCACCCGTCGTCACGAGCGTCTGCTTCGCCAGTTCACCCGCTGTGCGCCGGAACTCCGGTTCCGCGCGGCGCAAGCACGCGAGCACATCGAAGCCGGCCTCATTGGTGCCGAACTGCTCGAACACCCCGTTGATCCGGGAACGGTAGAGCAGGAAGCTCCGGTGCATTCGTCCGAAGATCTCCAGCGCGGAGACATCGAGTTCGGGCCGCGACTGGGCCCATTGCCGGATGATCTCGCCGACACCGTCCGAATTTTCCGCCACTGACCCTGCCCCAACCCATCTCTAGTCGCTGACACCAGCTTACCTTTGCGCAAAGGTACTGTACGATCTTTTCTGTCGCCCCACCAGCGTGGGACTCCGGCGATCGTCTCGCCGGGGCGTACCGGTCGCGCAGTCGACCGCACGCCGACGACCGCCACCGGTAGCGAACCGCGTTCCGGCCGTCGCAGCACGGCCGTTACGCGGACCGGCAAGACCAGGCAGAGAGTAGTCCGGATGCACGAGGTGCTGAATGCAGTGGCCCGATGGCAGGCAGCCGAAATCGACTGCGCCCTGGTCACGATCATCGGATCGGCGGGTTCGATTCCCCGGCCCGTCGGCACAGTCATGGCCGTCGCACGAGACGGGACCGTCGTGGGCAGCATCTCGGGAGGGTGCATCGAGAGCGATGTCTTCCATCTGGCTCTCGAGGCGATGGACACCGGGAACGCGACAGTCCACCAGTACGCGGTCGACGACGACGGCGCCGGATCCGTCGCACTGATGTGCGGCGGCTCGATGGAAGTCCTCGTCCAGCGCGCGGGTTCGGCAGACCTCCCCGGCGTCGGGTTGGTCGCGGACAGCGTCGCGGCCGGCCGGCCGGTCGCCACGGCAACCGTTGTCTCCGAGGGCGCGCACCTGGGCAGGTCGATTGTCACGACCGGCGTCTCGTGGACCGGCACCTTCGGCAACCCACTCCTGGATGTGGCAGTGCACGCCCGGGCCACCCGCCATCTCGAGACCGGCACGACGACGACTCTACAGCTGGGTGCGACCGGGGACTGCGCCGAAGACACACTCTCGGTACTGATCTCGTCGATTGCCCGGCCACCGCGGATGCTGGTGTTCGGCGCGGTCGACTTCGCCCATGCGCTCGTCCGCGCGGCGAAACTTCTGGGATACTCGGTGACACTCTGCGACGCCCGGCCGGTTTTCGCGACACCCGAACGTTTCCCGGAAGCCGACGATGTGGTCGTCATGTGGCCCCAGGACTACCTGGAACAAGCGACGATCACACCGTCGACCGCCGTCTGCGTCCTCACCCACGATCCGCGCTTCGATGTCCCGGCACTGGAGATCGCCCTACGCTCCGCGGCGGGCTACGTGGGCGCCATGGGCAGCCGGCGGACACACACCGACCGAATGACACGCCTGCGCGCTGCCGGGTTGTCCGAATCCGAGCTGAGCCGGCTGTCCTCCCCGATCGGCCTCGATCTGGGCGCCACCACACCGGAGGAAACTGCCGTCTCCATCCTCGCGGAGGTCATCGCGCTGCGCCGCGGCGGCAGCGGCCGTCGGCTCGGACGAACCGCCGGGCCGATCCACCTACCTGCGCCCGACCACATGTACCACCGAGGTGTGCTGGACACAGCGTAGGAGCCGAGACCCGTCATCCCGCCTGCCGCAGCGGTCGATGGACCCGGCCCCACCTACTTCCTGATGCCGATAGGAGCGGGCCGACTGCGCCATCGGCCACTCCGTGAGAATGGTGAAAGCCCACAGGGCCGCACCGGGTTCAACGCTGCCCTCACCCTGTCGGCCCGGATGCGCGCCATCGATGTTGCTCGCCCGGTTGTGGCCGACTCGAGCGAAGCCGCCGAAATAGATAGTCGAATGCGCATATCTTAGTATTTGCATTCTGCCGACCAAGTGCAGGCGTCTGACGCGCGATCGAGCCGTGCGCGAACGGTCGGCGCCGGCATCCACGTTGCCGATGTGTCTTTTCTACCTATTCGACGAACCTCGATTCGTCGGCGGTCGGCGGCTACGACACGGCGGAATCGAGGGGTTCTCGCCGAAGTGGTCGCGCACCACACCACCGGATGCGAGATGCCGCCGACGAGGAACCCGGGCGGTCGGGCCGGCCGGGGCTCGGAAGATCGGACGCCGGCCTCCGCACTGCGGGGAGATCGGCAGGAAGGGTTACCGTCGGTCGAGGCAGATGCGTGTCCGTACCGGCCGACACGAACGGGAATGGTGTCTGCGATGACCGAAGTACTACCACTGGCCTACGGGTACCTGCGCGACGATCTGCTCAGCGAACGCGGCTGCGCGGAAGGCATGCTCCGAGCTGCCGCGACCGCGCTCGGCTACGAGCTGGGCACGGTGTTCCACGAGCCGCGGAGTCGGAGTGAGGGGCTACCACCCGCGTTCGTCGACCTGCTCCAGGAATGTCGGCGGGCCGCCGCGACCGCGGTGATCACACCGCACGGCCATCTGTCGGAGACGGTATCCCGAACCGTTCTGCAGACGGCGCTGGTAGCGCGGTGTGACTTGGTCGTGCACGAGGTCGGCTCCTGACGCGGGGACCTGGTTTCGGCCATGCTCTCGGCCCCGGACACCGCGGAGGGAACGTCGAGCGGAGGCTCACCGGGGTACGCGAATCTACATCGAATCCCATTGCGCCAGAGCCGTACGCACCGTCGCGACGAGAGCAAGCGGTTGATCCATCATCGGATGGTGGCCTGCGTCGGCCAATTCGACAACTGTCGCCCGACGCTTGAAAGACCCGGCGATCGCCGATGCGGTATCACGCTCGACCAACCCGAGTTCGCATCGGATGTACAGCGCGGGGATATCCACCGCCCGGAGCAGGCCGGGCATATCGATCCTCTCGTGTTCGAGCCGCTTTCGGAACATCTCGGGATCGAATTTCCAGACCCACCCGTCATCGGTGCGGCGGACCGATTCCTCCGCCACATGCCGGGCCACATAGGGCAGCACCGTGGCCTGGGCCGGCTCGGTACGAAACCTGCCACAGATTTCTTCCTTGGTCCGGTAGGCTTTCGACTTACGGCGGAGATGCCGGATAATGGCCTCTTCCGGCGGCTCTCGGAACATCGGTGAGTCGATGATCACCAGACCGGCGACAGAATCTCGATGTCGAGCTCCTACCGCGGCGGTCACCCCTCCACCCATACTGTGGCCGACGATATACGGCCGATCCGATATCCCCCCGGCCTCGGCGGCCGCGATCACCTCGTCTGCCCAGCCGTCGAGCGGATACCGGGATCGCACGGCGCTGTCTCCGTGGCCGGACAGATCGAGCGCAACTACGCGATATGTGGTCGCAAGCAACGGTGCAATATGGTCCCACCAGCCCGAATGCGCCGATCCGCCGTGCACCAGGACCACACCGGGGGCGCCGGCCGGTCCCCAGCAACGCAGATGAACAGGTCCCCCGGCGACCTCGACCTCACGATGTTCGGGCAACTCCGCAATGGCTTCCGTGAACCATCGCGGTACCGCAGACGTCACCGTCACTGTCACTGTCAACTCCTTCGCAGCAGTCGTACTCCATAGACCATATCCACCGGCATCCGCGGGACGCCGACCCCTGCTATCGCTTCCGACAGCCTCGACGATGTACGGGTGCCGGCCGGCGATCTGCGGTCTGTTCCGCCGCCGGCAGCACCGATCAGATGATCGCGACCAGCCAGGTCACCGAATCGATCGTTTCTCTCCGGTCTCCGGTTGCCCCTGGTGACTGCACCGAGGCCGGCCCGGCGAGCCGGCACGAAGCCGCGTCGTGCCGCCCGGGTCAGGTGTAGAGCAGCAGACTCAGCAGTGCCGCGTGAACCAGCCCGATCAGCGCGCCCGCCACCGCGCCCCGGGTCGCGGTGCGCCGGACGGTGGTCCAGGTCAGCGGGTAGGGACGGTTGCTGGAGTAGCTGACCCGTACGGGTACCTCCTGGCCGACGGGGTATTCACCGGGTACCGCGTATCGGCGGCGGCGCCAGTCCGCGCCCCGGTAGTCCAGCAGGGTGCGGCGATATCGCCGCGCGCATACGCACGAGGAGGGCTCGTGCCCAGAAGTGCAGGTGTGGGCGAGGACCACTGCCGGGCGGCGACCGGTGTAGCTGGGACCGCCGTTGCTGCGCAGTGCCTCGTTGAACGGCACCAGCAGGTGAAAATAGGCCGCCCCGCACAACGCTCCAGCGGCCGCAGCGACACCCACCCCGGCGATCATCCCGACCGCGAGACCAGACACCTCGTTATCGTATTGCAGACCCTCGCAAGATCAACGCGCCTGTTTCCCCTGACCAATTCACATGGTCACCTACTCCGATGCCGGAGTGGTACACCCTGGCACGGCCGAATGGCTCTCCGCGCAGCACGTGTTCATCGACGTGACCTCCAGCCGGGACGGGACTTCCCCGGAAGGATCGGCCGTACGGCACCCACCTGTTGTCGATTCGGTGGTACCTGGTCGGTCATGAAGCCGAAACCACGGTTGCGCCCGGCAGAGTGGTGCGCGAGGTCGGGGTTTCGGACCGGGCATGCATGATCGCCGTCGGTGAGACCGGCTTCCGTCCGATCCCCACAAAGGACTCGACGGCACGTCCGGCGAGAAGCGGAGGCAGCGCGGTCTCGGTTACCAGAGCTGCGCCGGCACCAGAACCGTCCAGACCTGCCCCGGCGCGAACGGGATGGCTGCACCGGTCGGGGATGTATAGGTTGCGCCGGCCTGTGGGGAGGGCCGGGACCACACAGCAGGGAACGCTTGTCCGTCCCGAAGTACGAGTGCCCGTCCGCTACCGGTCGTCTGGGCCAGGGGTGAGACGCTGCCCGCGATATCGCTGACAGCCGAGTCGTATACCTGCACACTTTCCAGCACGACCGTACTCGCCATGAGCTGTCCGGTATCGGCACCGGTGTAGGCAGCACCGTCCATGGACACCAGCCACTGGTGGTGGCCGGGTGACCAGTCGAAACCGATCACCGTGTCCGGATATCGCGCTTCCTCGTGTTGCGTGGGCCGGCCACCGACAGGCGTAGGACCGAAGTGCGGTTGCGAAGCCGATGGCCAGCCACCGCCCACGGGCAACTGATCCGAGCGGACGAACAGGTTGTGCGGAGCGTCGCGACTGTAGTCGCGGTAGTACGCCGCCGGTTGCCGATCGGCCGAGGCGTTCTGGAGCGACGAGCGATCGACAGAGGCAACCAGCTCAGGTGCGGCACCGGAGGATGCCAATGTCGGGTTGCCGAACTGGTCCAACAGCGTCAGATCCGTTTCTCGTGCGCTTCGGACCGGTCCGATCACCGGGGGTTTGTCGGTCGAGAACACAGCGGCCAACCGGCTCAAACCACCCTCGACCGGCTCGACGTAGACCAGATCGGCGGCTCCGAGCCCGACCGGTGGCCGTGCCTGCGGACTGTTGTCTATCTTCGCGACCAGCACAGGCACCCCTACCCGGGAGGAAGTGTCCGGACCGGGTGGAGCGCGCTCGGGTCGAGTACCGCTACTGCAGGCGAATACAGCGCACATCCCCAGTATCGTCAGGAACGCGGCAATCCACACCCACCATCGCTGTTGCATAGGGGTAACTCCCTAACGCACCCGATTCTACGCCGAACTCGAGCACGGCAGGAGTAGTCGAGCCGGCCGCTGAATGAGGCTCAGATGATGTCTTATATGGGGAGTTTCTCGTAGCAGGTGAGAGCGGCAGCGAGTTGTGGAAATACCGCGACGAGACAGCCGTGTCGTTTGTAGCGGACCGTCGATCGTGAATATCCGGTCAACCACGCGATAGTGCGGTCGATCTTCCGCTGGTACCGGCTCAGACGCGTGGGGTCCTCGATCCCGCGGCGGGCGATCCGGGGCAACAACGAATTACATTCACGTAAGACACCCGGTAAACCGTAACCACTCAGCGAAATTCAGCTGCGTGGTCAGCCGCCCACTGTGCGAAGGTGTGTGCTTGCAGTCCAGTGAGCTCGGCAACGTTCGTAAGGGGTGACGGTGCGGTGATCCCTGCTGTCCAGCCGGCAAGAATGCCGTCGACGGCGATGGGCGGCAGGGTCTTCAGCAGTTCCACGCGCGCCTGGGGGACGCTGACCTGCTCCACGGTGATATCGCGGCCGATGGCCTCGCCGATGTGCTGTACCTGCCTGCGTAAAGTCAGCGATTCCGGTCCCGACACGTTGTAGGCGCGATCGTGATGGCCGGGCTCGGTCAGCGCAGCCACCACGAGCGCGGCCAGGTCCTTCTCGTGAATGGGACTCGTCCACGCATCGGGGTAAGGCAGGCGAACAGCAGCTTCTTCGCTGATGGACTTCTGCCACCACCACAGCGCGTTGCCGGCGAAGATGCCAGGCCGAACGAACGTCCATTCCAGACTCGACATCTCGATCGCCGACTCGACGACGGCATGCGCCCGAGCGATCGGGTCGGTCCCGGAAACGTCCGTCAGGACGGCCGAGGACGAAAGCAAGACCACGTGTCGCACACCGCTGGACTCGGCTGCCGTGACGAACTCATCGATTCCGTCCGGCTTCGCGTAGAGAAACACCTGCTGTGCGTCTTCGAGTGCGACAGGCAAGGTTTCGGGCCGGTCGAGATCCGCGGCGACTACATCCGCGCCGGGCGGGAATCGCGCTCTGTCGAGGTTGCGGCTTGTCAGCCGGGCACGCACGCCTCGTGACTTCAAACCCGCCGCGACATGTTTGCCGACATTGCCCGTGGCGCCGAAAACTACCGTTGTCACGGTCGAAGCGTAAGCATCCGCAGCGTGCCCTCGGAACAGACTAACCTCGCGGTAAGTTGGTGACATGACGACAAGTCATCAGGTCGAGTACCGCATATGGCAGGACACAAGTGACGCGTTCAACAGTGACTGCCCTGTGATCAGCATGTCGGGGTGGTGACTCACCTCGCGGGCCTTCGCCGCGACATACATCGCGAGGTGCACGCACTCGTGTCAGGCATGACGGAAGTGCGAAAATCTCGTCACCGTCGCACCGCCAACCGGGCAGAGCTTCAAGAGGTCGGCGATCTCGCTGTCATCCAGCGGCGGGGGCACAGGAGTCATAAGGCCACGTTCTACAGGATGTGCGGTCAAGCATGGAGTTGAACACTTCGATCTATCTCTTGGGCAATCAGCCTTGTAAGCGGTTCGTGTGAATCACGGCTCAAATGCGCACCATCGATCCCCGCACACGCGACGGTCGCCGCGTCCACGAACAGAGCGCCGCGCTTGCGAGCAACTCGGCTTATCGCCGCAGCGAGTTCGCGCGACTTGCGCGCGGAGTCAACGTCGTATTCGGAACTTTGCTCGGCAAACGCCGGCTGGTCGGCATCGAGATGGATCGGACTGACAAGCAGTACCGCCGGCACTCCACCGGTGCGGGTCCAAGCAGTGCGCTCGATATTGTCGATATAGCCCTCGAGCGCGGTAGCGACATCCTCTACTTCTCGGCCGAACTTGGTTTTGAGGTCGTTGTTCCCCAGCATAATTACCACCATATCCAGGGGCGAGTGGCTGCGTAAGCATGGTTGGAAGTACATTCGGCCATTGCGATCATCTCGACCCGGGTCGTCGAGGTCCGTGGTGCGACCGCCGAGACCTTCCTCGATGATGGCGTACCCGGTACCCAATATTTTCTGCAGCCGCCCAGTCCAGCGCACGTCCACTGGCCAGCGGCCGCGCTCCTCGGCAGGCTGGCCGAAGGTATTGGAATCCCCGAAACACAGAATGGTAAATGCGGACGGGTTAACAATCAAGGTCGCACTCCTACAGCTCACACGATATTCCGAGATGGTCGGCCACGCCGAGGAGTTCATTCGCCTGTAGCCGACTCCGCCGATTCATAAGTTCATTGGTCAGCTCGTGGGCTAGGGATATGTGAACTACGAACTCTGGCGCCATCGAGCACGCTCGACGAAGCGTATCCAAGGCCCCTGCATCGTCTCGGCTGCCGATCTGAGCTTGAGCAACGTTTACGAGCCGGCGGCTCTGCAGTGTGGGCGGGATACCGGTGTCACCGCCGGTGATAACACTGGCAAGCTTCAGAGCTTCCCGCGGCCGATTCCCCGAGATCTCGTTGATGACGCCGAAACTAGCGGCTGAGGTGCGACCGAACACATTGGACGCCTCGGGCCGACTACGATAGTCGTCTTCTATCTGCGTCCCGGCAGATTCACACAACCGAAGGAATCTTCTCGCTTCGCGGTGGTCTCCCGTTCGAGAAGCCGCAAATGCCGCATAGCACAGAAGCTCTCCCCAGATTGCGATATGGCGCGGTGTGGCAGTGGACAATCGCGGCTCGATGCCAACGGCGGCTTCTTCGGCACACGCGACCGCATCGTCGTACAGGCCGCTTTTTGCCAAGAGCCATGATTGTGATCCTTTGATCGCAGCCCGCGTCAGCTCGTCCCCGCTTTCTGCGGTTAGTGCATCCGCACGGACAAGCGCGAGAGTCGCCAAGTCCGCATGCGCGACGTAGCCGAGCAGGTTGGAGGAGGCATGCAATAGTTGCGCGAGCAGAATATTTACCCGCCGGAGACTTTCCCCGGTTACCTCCTCGGCAGCGTTGTACGCTCCCGCCAACGCGGTGAGAAGCCCACGCTCCATTTCGCCCAGCCGGGCCGAAAAAAACAGATGCCATGTACTCACTACCGCATCCGTCATCTCGAACTCATTGGCTGGCGGCGCATCGGGGACGCATCCCATAAGCATCCGCCGCAAGGTAGATACCTTGTCATCGTGCGAGCCGCTGCGCGAACTATCCGGGACTCCATCGCCGCTCGTCCGGATCATTACCGTAGATGACCGCGAGAAACCGTTCGATGCTCCGGCAGGTTGCGGGGATGTGTTAGCGGACGCCGTTCGCCGACCCTGGTGAAGCGCTGCGTCGAAGCGAGCCCGCTGCTCGTCGTCGAGCCTCCTGCGGGCAGTGTCCATGCACTCGGAGTACTTCGCGCCGAGGGTGATGTCGGCACCTCTGCGCTCCCATTTTCCGACCGACTCGATCGAACAACCGATCCGGTCGGCGAACTGAACCTGCGTATCCCGCAACGCCGTACGCAGCGCGGCGACCTCGAACCCAGTCCACTTGATAATCGCCATCTTTCGGCGTTCTCCCCTCCGCTGCAATACCGCCAGGGTACGGCCTCCGTACGGGTTCAGTGTGTCCTTCTGCCGCAAGAACACAGCAATGCTGAAACCGATCAATACCGCAATCCGCACAGGCGCACGCTCGACTTTCGCCCCGACAGAACCCGGAGCCGACCGTTATGCCCGTTCCCTCAACCGAAACCACCGTCCGCGAGCCGACCTGCGTGGACCCGATCCCTTCCGGTACCGCCCCGGTCGACGACCACCTGCGTCAGGAACTACCGAAACTCCCCACCAGACGCGCGCACAACCAGTCGATGGCGGCCAACCTCCAACTCTGGCACACCCGCAGCCGCGACCTCCTCGAGCGCGTCGCCGCCGGCCTCCGCCACCTCGACCACCCAGCAGCTTGCAAGAGCACCGACCCCATCCGCGGGCGAGCACACGCCATCCACCTGATGGCCGACCACACCGAACACAACTGCCTCCGGTTCCGGCTCGCGGCACAGTACATCGAGGACCACCAGTGACCGCCGGCCCGAGGGCGTGCGGCTCGGTCTCGGCACGTCCATATCGAATCGTGGAGGGGCAAGCACTGTGACGGAACCGGACGCACCGACAAGAGCGGTTGCCCTCCTGCACAGCACCCACGACCCGGCCACATATGAAGGACTGACGCGGAAACACCGGCTGACCATCGTCCACACCGTCCACACGGATACCGCCGCCGTCCTGGCCGCGCTGATCGCCGTCCAGCACGCCCTGGAGCACGCCGCGGACGCGGTCGTGATCCCCCACCTCGGCACCCTCGAGCCGCGCACCCCGTGGTGGGTGGTCACTCGAGCCGCCGACCTGATCACCGGAACACAGCGGTATCCCCTGGGGTCGGCAATCACCACACAGCACCGGACCGAACAGTGATCACGCTCGGATTCGCCATCGCGATCGGCCTGCCACTCGCCGTGCTGATCCTGTCGGTGACGCTGCCCGAACACCGGGACAAACGAGGAACCACCCGCGTGCCGAGAGGGCGGGCACGGCCACCGGACACACCCGACGACCGGCCGTCCCTGTGACCGGTCGGCGGTCAGATCAGCTGCCGGATGTCGCCGCGGACTCGGTAGAAGAAGCCGCGCTCGGGCTCGTCCACGTCATCGACCACATAGCGGGCACCGCAGCGCCACAGGTCCTTGGGGAACTGGACCTCCAAGGACAACACGTGATCAGGGGAGACAGCGATTACGCACTGCTCGCCGTTCTGTAGCACGCATTCGACGACAACGCCGGTCCCGGCGTCGGAGGTGACCTCGACGGCGTTGCCGGGCGCCACGGCGGAGATCTCCGGAGCCGTCACCGACACCGTCTCGGGCAGCACACCCTGCTCGGCGTCGCGGAAGGCGGTCTCGCCGACATCGAGACAGGCGAGGGTTCCGGTGGTGGTGACCAGGTACAGCCTGTCGTCGTGGTACTGCATGGAAGAGGCCGAGCCGCAGCCGGTGGCCCATTTCCACGCACCGCATCGCGACATGTCCCAGCAGTACACCGAGGAGCAGTCGTCCCCGGCGAAGACGCGGCCGTCGGGGGAGGTGGCGCAGGACTGCACCGGCGCATCGCACACGTAGCCGATCCCCGCCCATTCGTTCTTGCCGACCACCTCGACAGAGTTGTCATCGGTGCCCGCGTAGAACGCATTCTCGTCCTGGCAGCCGGACAGGACCGCGCCATCGGTGTCCTCGTGACACACGCGATATCCGGCTTCCAGGTCATATCCGGTGACACCGGCGGAATGCCCGTGGTAGACGGCGTGCGAGTCGATCTGGATCACCCCGCCCTCGTCGCCGGGATTGCTCCACAGCAATTCCCCGTTCCAATCGATCGCGGTGATGACACCTTGCCGGTCGGTGACACAGAGGCGGCCTTCATGGATGTCGAGCGAGTAGATGTCGGTTTCGGCCGGTATTTCGTAGGCGACTCGCGGCACCGTGCCGGACAGGTCGTAGACGTGGTTGTCGGCGCACGCGGCGTAGATCCAGAAGCCGTCGGCCACAACGCATTCGACCGCACCCGGCAGTCGGAACCGTCCGGTGACCACGCCCTCCGGCGTCAAGGTGAACACATCACCGCTCTCGGTGCCCACCCAGCAGCCCCGTTCGTCCACGACGACACCGGAAGCGGCGGCGCCGGAACGAAAACTCCACAGCACCGGCGCGGACTTCACATCCTCGGACTGTTCGAAACCGATGTTGTTCCCGATTGCCATAGTTCGCCTCGTCGCTTTGTCGGATCAGAACGCGACAAGTTAGCAAGAGACACAGACATTCGGAGAAAGAGCCTGCCCGTCCTGACAATCCGGCACAGCGCTTGCTTCGTCCGGGCTCCGAAGTCCGGTGCAGTGGATGCGGTGTGGATGATGGTTCGGTGACCGACATCAGTGACGACCATGTGAAGGTCCACTTCCGAATGGACATCGACGAGGACGGTTGGCCCCCGGCGAGCGTCGAGAGCCTGTGGGCGGTGAACCTCGGTGACGGCACGGTGCGGTTGGACAACACGCCCTGGTTCGTCCGTGGAGTCGCCAACGGGGACATCGTCACCGTGGGGCCGGATGACGAGGGCCTTCTCTGGGCCGGGGAGACGGTCCGGCGGTCGCGGAACTGCACCATCCGACTGATCGTGCTGAAGGACGACGGCTCGGCGGCCGCCCGGCAGAGTGTGCTCGATATCTTCCACCGCCTCGGCGCGACAGGTGAAGGCATCGAGCGGTACCGGATGGTCGCCTTGGATGTGCCGCCGGAAGCGGACCTGTCGAAGATCCGCGAGCTGTTGGAACACGGTGAAGAAAAGAAATGGTGGTACTGGAAGGAAGGGTGTGTCACCCCGGCCTGGGAAGCCACAACTCGAGGGTGAGGCAGCGGGCTCCGCGGCGATCAGGACAGTAATTCGAAATGGCTGCGCCCTCTGCTGGATCGGTGATCTCACAAGGTTTCCGCCGACTCGGTGTCGCCGATGGGCTCGCCGATGATCTGCTGAAGCCGAACGAGAATCATCGGACAGGCCCGATCACCGGTAACCGAGTTCGGCGCGACCACCGATCAGCGCAGGCTCACCCGTTCGGCAGCACAAGTGATCACCCCCGGCCGGTCCTCAGGATCCGCGACCGGGCAGAATCCCACCTGATCGATGGATACGAGGCCTCGGAGCGCCCAGAAATCGTCTGGTAATTTCACGCTCATGGTCGATACAGGGGAACTCCGCAAGGCGTCGGCGGTGTAACTGTTGTGCCGGAGGAGGTGCGGTCGGTCGGGCAGTTCGTCGCCGATATCGCCAGGAACTCTCGCGCAGGACTTGATTCGGCGAGTACCGAGGTCGATGCCCTGCTGGCCGACGGGTGGCGCGGTGATGCGTCGGACGAGTTCTCCGGCGGATGGACCGAGCTGCGCGACGGCGGCATGAAGATCCTGCAGGCGTTGGACGGGATGGCCGAGGAACTCGGCGTACAGTCCGACGCCTATCAGGGCACCGACGACGGCGTTTCGCAGCAGTTCCCGAGCTTGAACATATGAACCCCGAATTCACGGTCGATCTCGAACATCTCGATCAGCTCGTCCTCCGGCTCGCGAACCTCGCAGGCTATCTCACCGAACAGCTCGATCTGATCGACGACAAGGTCGCGAGCCTGGACGGAAACTGGGAGGCACTCGCGGCCGCCGCGTACCGGGATGCGCACACTTTGTGGTCGGTCGGTGCTCGCGAGATCGCGGCCGGAATGGCCGATATCAGCGACGCCACCCGCGCCGCACACGACCGGTACACCCGCGCGATCGAGGTCAACCGTCAGATGCTCGGCGGCGGGTGACCGCCCATGTGGGTGAACTGGGAAACCTACTACGAGGCCGCCGAACAGTGTCACGATCTGGCCGGTGAACTCCGAACGGCGGACAGACCCGTGCACGACGCGGTCAAGGGTGACTGTGCGGGCATGGCCGGGGATGCCCCCGGCTGCAAGCAGTGGGGCGAAACATACGATGCACACGCGTTGGCCGCGTTGCAGACGTGTACGAACCTGGCAGACGCGCTGACGAACTTCGGGTATGTGCTGTACGCGATCGGGTACAACCACGGGGGCTCGAACACGAGCAACCCGCCACGCCCGCCGACAGCGGAGGTGATGATCCATTCCGTGCAGCTGCCGACGTCGGTCGCCGACAACGGCAACGGTCTGCGCCACGACGGCGGGGTCCAGGCGTTCTTCGACAATCTGTCGAGCAAGATTGTCGAGCAGTTCGGCAAGTTGGCCAACGGTGATGTCGACAAGCTCGCTACCGCCGGAACGACCTGGTCGACCTTCGCCGGCCACGCCAGCATCACCGGTGCAGGCTCTCGTATCAGCGGTATCGCCGGCATGCTCGCCGGTATGGATGAGCCGCGCACCGCGCAGCTCATCACAAACCATTTCGACACCCTGAAATCGGCGGCGGACCAACTCGCCGGCGCCACGCAGTCGATGGCCGCACCCGTGGCGAACTACCGCACCGCCACCATCGACATCAGCAACGAGATCACCGGCGAGGTCAACACCCTGCTGATCGAGATCGGTGTCATAGCCGCGGCCGCAGTCGCCGCATCCTGGCTCAGCTTCGGCGGCAGCCTCGCCGCCGGCACCGCAGGGATCGCCGGTACGGTCACCGCCACCGTCAACACCATCCGAGGCCTCTGCCAGGCCAGCCGCCTCTACCGGCTCCTGGGCGTCGCCGCGGTCGCGGCGACCGCCGTCGGCATCGTCAAAGAATTCGATGCCATCCCTGATCTCAATCCGATCTCCGCCGCCCTCGCCGGGATCATTGCGCTACGTGTCAATCTGGACGACGACGCGAGCGCCGGTGACGGCGCAGACAAGGAATCGGGCTCGGTGGCGAAGACCACCGAAGAGAAATCCAAGGCCGTCAAGGACGTCGTCACCGACGAATCCGGGAAGCTGATCGGTACCGAAGACGCGACCGGCGTGCAGATGGTCTCCCAGAAGGAAGTCGACGCCGCGCGCACCGAACTGACCGAGAAACTCGGCCCACCACAGGTCAAGTCCACCCCCAAGGGCAATATCGAGGTCTGGGAGGTATCGGGTGACCCGAAGTCGACGGTGACGTATCGTCCGTTCAGCAAGTCCGGCGGGCCGACACTGGATTTCAACGACGTTCCCGGGGTACAGATCAAGCGATGGCATATCCCGGGTCAGTAACCTGATCGTCGCCCCTATCGTCAGACAAGGATGAGTGCGTGCAGACATCGGCGAACCTGGAATACGAGGGGACTTCCTTCATCAACTTCCGGGACTTCGACTTCCCGGAGGGTGGCAATCCCTCGCGACAGTGGATCGATATCAAGCAGTTCACCATCGCCGCGCCCCCACCGCCCGATCGCGATCTGCTGTCCGCCTTGATCGGCGACCAATACTTCCGTGACGACTACATCGGCGGCGGGGTCGACCCGGCGGGCACCCGCCACGGCCCGTACTGGATCGACCGGATTTCCCCGGACTCCTACACGCCCGCATCGGCCGATTCCGTCATCGCGTTGGTGACGCGCTGGGTCGATCAGTGCGGCGTCGTACCGGACGCGCTACGCCAGGTGATCGACAAGGAAGTGTTCGGTCCGGCCCGCACTGCCACACACATAGTCACACTGCCCCGGCTCGACGCTTCAGCGGTCAACGATTACGGGTTCATCCACACCGAATTTCACGAGATCATCACATTCGACACGGTGGGCAGGACGCTCCGGCTCACAGTTGCCGCCGACGATTAGTCTCGGGATGTCTACATCGTGCACCCCGACGGTCGCTGCCGTACCCGCCGCGCGGCCACAGCGGATCGCGGTGTGGAAACTCGTCGAGGCCTACCGGCGCCGGAGCCGGATGGACGATACCTTCAGCTTCCCCGAAGTGCTGGCCGTCGCCGCGGAACACCTGCGCCTGCGCGCGCACTCGGGAGCCGGCCATCTCGCCGACCATGTCCTCGTGGACGAGGCGCAGGATCTGCACGCGACCCATTGGCGAATGCTGCGCGCCGCGGCCGCCGAAGGCACGAACGACCTTTTCATCGCCGAGGATTCACACCAGCGCATCTACGGACAGCCCGTTGTACTGGGCCGTCTGGGTATCAAGATCGTGGGCCGGTCCCGGCGGCTGACCCTCAACTATCGGACGACGGCGCAGAACCTGCACCTGGCCATGAGCATCCTCGACGGCGCCGACTACCACGACCTGGAGGAAGGCGAGGAGTCCACCGCAGACTACCGCTCGGCGCGCAACGGGCCGAAGCCCGATCTGCGCCAATACGATTCGACCGCCGACGAACTCCACACAGTGGCGGAACAGATCAAGGCGTGGCTGCAGCCGGACAACAATGCAGACCGCAACACCATCGCTGTCCTCACCCGCGGCCTCAACGACCGCAACCAGATGGTGCGTGGACTCGCCGAGCGCGGGGTGGACGCCCGCGCGCTGGACGAGAACCCGCCCGTCCCCGGGTACCTCCAGGTCATGACGATGCACCGATCGAAGGGGATGGAGTTCTCCCGGGTGATCCTTGCCGGCATCGACGAGGCTCACGTCCCCTCACGGGCAGGCTTCAACGGTGTCCCCGTGGAAGAGCGCGGCGAAGCGGATCTGCGGGAACGGTCGCTCCTGTATGTCGCGGCCAGCCGGGCGCGAGATCAGGTGGTGGTCACCTGGAGCGGACGGCGGTCCGAGCTGCTGGGCCTGTACACGAAGTAGCTTTCGCCGAGACCGTCTCGCCGAAATCATCCGGCGCGTCGGCCGGATCGACGATCGCCGGATCCGCGATGGCCGACCTACCCAGGCCGAGAATCTGTTGGTCGCGTCCGGCGTTCCGCGGCGCGGTGGCATGTTCGCGCCCAGCGGCGCCCACACTGGTTGCCGGGGCCGCCGGGCTGCTGCAGGTCAGTGAACGCTGGAATCTCGAACGATCTCGGCGGAGATGTTCATCATGCGGAAGCGGAACTGGCGGTCACGACCCTCATGGGCCCCGCTGTACAGGGTTTGAATCAATTCCTGGGTCGAGCCCGTCGCAGAGTCGAGGACTGTCCGCTCGATGCTGTCGGAGAACAGACTGCCCTACGAGGCCGTCAGCCGAGTGCCGTACGAGTGGCCCAGGTGGTCACCGTCCCGATGCCGAGGCGATGGCGACTGATGTCCAGATCGTAGGCAGCCCGTTCGGTCGGATGCCGAATCGGCGATGTTCATATCAATTCTCATAGAAGCACAGCACCGAGGACCGATATAGCTTCAGTATTGATCGTCCAGATTCCGACCGAAGACGCCTATACAAGCATATTAATCCTGTCAATGATCCGAATACCAGGAGATAATCCGGCACAGACCAAATCGCTACAGACCAGTACAAGCGCCTGATAAGTTACTGACTATTCCTAGTTTGATGTCCTTGCCATGCAGGCCGGAGCATCACTGCGGTATCCCGCCGGCACGGCACCGGTCCGCACCCGCGAGCCGATCCACCCACCACCGTTCGTCGACCATCGGAGAGAACAATGACGCACACTCCACTACGCCTGACCGTCACCGCTGTCGCGGCGGCCGCTCTGATCGGCACCGCGGGCGTCGCCACGGCCACTCCCCCCGCCGCCGCGCCGCGGCCGGCACCGGTCGCCGCGGATGAAGGCGGGACCGGCTCGGCAATGGCCGACTCGGGGTCGGCGGCCGCCCAGTCGGCAGTCGGAGCCGTCCGGAACGGCGACGTCATCGGAGTTCTCGTCCTACTCGCGCTCACGCCCTTTCAAATGCTGACCGGCGGTGTCTGCGACCTCGCCAGCTTCTCCGCACTGCCGAATCCGTGTGCGCCGAGCACCTACTGATTCACACCCACCCGACTGCACGGGACCGTCGGCGGCGGATGCGGCAGTGATTCGGAAGCACCGAACCGAGCGACCCGGGCCGCCGCACCGGATCTCCTTCCCACGAGGGCACGTCACATAGGCCGGGCCGCGCACGGCCGACCGCCGGGCCGGTCTTGCCGGACCGAGGCATCCCCGTGGTCCCGCCGCCATCACCATCGCGGCGTCGACCAGCTCGACGGCTTCGGTACAGCCGGGCGATATCGCACAAGGGGCGCGCCGAGGGCCCGGGCCGCGCGGCGACCTCCGTGAACAGGGTCGCGGGTGGCTACGGTGACGAACATGGGTGCGGTCCGGTCGAGGTCTCGGTGATCGGGAGCGATCCGTCACGTGACCGCCGCGGCGATCTAGCTTCACTAATCGTGATCGGCACGCAGACCTTCCCGCACCTGCTCGCTCCCGGGACCATCGGCCCGATGTCCCTGGCCAACCGCGTGGTCATGCCGGCGATGGATATGAACCTCTGCGACGACGGTGAGATCGAGCAGGGCGATATCGACCATTTCGCCGCCCGCTCGGCCGGCGGGACAGGGCTGATCATCACCGGTGCCTGCGCTGTCGCGTATCCGATCGGGTGCGCGAGCACCAAGGAACCCGGTCTCTCCGAGGACCGTTTCCTACCCGGGCTGAAAGCCCTCGCCGATGCTGTCCACGCCGCGGGCAGCAAACTGTGCGTACAGATGACGCACCACGGCAAGATCGCCCGGATCGATACCGTCCAGGGCCGGCCGCTGCTGGTTCCGTCGGAGCCGGGCGGCGCCGCCGATCTGTCCGCGCTGGCGGACAACACTCCCGGCGAGCTCCAGAAGATGGGCGCGGTCACCGGCGGTAAGAAGGCCACGTATCACGAAGCCACCAAGGACGATATCGACTGGCTGGTGCGTTGTTTCGCCGCGGCCGCCGGGCGGGTGCGCGACGCCGGCGGGGACGCGGTCGAAATCCACGTCGCGCACGGCTATGTGCTCGGCGGCTTCCTGAGCAGGGCGGACAACCGGCGCACCGACGAGTACGGCGGATCGCTGGAGAACCGGGCGCGCGCGGCGGTGGAGGTGATCCGCGCGGTCGCGGCGGAGGTCGGCGATTCACTCGCGATCCTGGTGCGGGTCGCCGGGCGCGAATTCGGTGAAGAGGGAGCGCTGACCACCGCGGAGGCGGTGGCGGCCGCGGTGCTGTTCGAGGCCGCCGGCGCCGACGCCCTCCACATCACCGGGTGGGGTCGCAACCCGTTCGCCAACTTCACCGACGGCCCGCTGCCCGACGGGGTCGGCGCGTATCTCGGGACGGCGGCCGAGGTGAAGAAGGCGGTATCCATTCCGGTGATCGCTGTCGGCCGGGTACTCCCGGAGGTCGGTGAGAAGGCGATCGCGGCGGGCGCCGCCGATTTCGTGGCGATGGGACGGCAACTGCTCGCCGACCCTGACCTGGTGAACAAACTGCGAGCGGGACGTCCGGAGCAGGTCCGCCCCTGCATCAACTGCTATGTGTGCGTCCAGGAGAATTTCTGGGACGACACTCCCCTCTGCGCAGTGAATCCCGCGCTGGGCGATGAAACGCTACTTCCGCTGATGCCCACCCGCACCCGCAAGCACGTTGTCGTCGTCGGTGCGGGCCCGGGCGGACTCGAAGCCGCCCGCGTGGCCGCCGAACGCGGGCACCGGGTCACGGTGCTGGACAAATCCGACCGGCTCGGCGGCACCCTGTGGTTCTCCGGCCTCACCACTCCCGACAACCAGCAACTGCTGAAGTGGCTGACGGTTCAGGTCAAGCGCCCCGAGATCGATATCCGGTTGAACTCCGAGGCCACCGTGCCGTCGATCAGGGCGCTGCACCCGGACGTGGTGGTCGTCGCCACCGGTGCGGTGCGCGGGCGTCCGGCGATTCCCGGTGGCGATCTCCCGCATGTGCACACCGGCGATACACTGCGTGCCCTCATGACCGGTTCCGGCGACGTCGCACAGGTATCGCCGCTGCTGCGAACCATCGCCAAGCTGGGCAAAATCACCGGTATCACCAGGAGCCCGGCGGCGATCCGCGCCGTCACCCGCCGGTATCTGCCGATCGGTAAGAACATCGTCGTGATCGGTGGATCGCTTGTCGGACTGGAGCTCGCGGAGTTCCTGGCCGAACGCGGGCGGAACGTGACCCTCCTCGAAGAGGGCCGGCAGCTCGGGGTGCCGATGGCGATGCCGCGGCGGTGGACCGCCGTTCGCCACGCGGGCGAGGCGGGCGTACGCCTGCACCGCGGCGCCACGGTGCTACGGATCACCGAGGCGCACGTCGAGTTCCGCATCGGGGACGAAGTTTCGGCCGTACCGGCGGATATGGTGGTCGTCGCTTCCGAAGTGTCGGCCCGGGCGCCGCTGGCCGAGGCGCTGGTGGGCACGGTTCCCGAAATTCATGTGGTGGGAGACGCCGCGAAAGTCGATTACATCCAGGGTGCGATCCATACGGCGTGGAAAGTCGCGACCGAGTTGTGAATTCCGGCGGCCTGTCTTCTCAGGACGACCGCGCACCGCGCCGCCGGACTCCGCCCGGCCATACGTGCCCCGATCGCACGGGACGGGATCGAACACGAGCTGGATATCCACCGCCCGGCCGAGGGTGGTCAGAGCCGGGGAGAGACCGGGCGCCGACTCTGGCAGCATCCCGAGCGCGTTCGGTTCGCAACGCATAGCCTTCAGGGCATGCGCCGTGGCGACTGGTTTCGTGTTCTGCTGTGCCTGGCCGTGCTCGGCAGTACCAGCGGATGTTTCGGCGCGGTGGACCGCGCGGAATTCGAGGACCGGATTCGAACACGCGGCGGCGGATTGGTGAGCGCCCTGCCGCAGGCCGCGATCGCCGCGCTGGCCCAGCGCATCGGTGCCGAAGACCCGGATATGAACGTCATGCTTCTCACGGCACCGAACTCCACCCAGTTCCGGCTCGTGGTGAACAACCAGCCGACCCAGGTGACCGACTTTCTCGCCGGCGGCGATTTCACCGCCCGCGAACCCACTGTCCGGCTGCGCGTCCGGCCGCCCGGTCTGCCCCGCGTGCTGGACGACTACTCCTTCACGCTCGGCGACCTGAGTGCCCCACGCCCTGTGCGGGTTTCTTCCGCCGACGACCTGGACGGCGAGAACTTCACGATGAGCGAGGTGCCCGGCCTCTCGCGTATCGAGGACATAGTCGACACCGCCCGCGCACGCAGCGAAATACCGGACGGTCAGGTCACCGCCGTTCTGGTGAGCCGCTTCGGCCGCGACATCCGCATCGTCGCCAATGTGGCCTCCGCCCGTTCGGAGGTGGTCGCCGAATTCGACCACACCGGCGCCTTTCTCCGAGCCGACCAGGTGTAGCCGATGCCCCGAGTAGTGACCAGCCTCGCGACCGGCTTCATCGTCGGTGCCTTCAGCATCGTCGTGCCCGTCGCTATCTGGCCCGGCGAAGCGAAACTCACCGCGCCCCTGTTCTGTTCCGCCCCGGCCACCGAGCCTATGGTCGTCTCCGACACCTTCCACGACTCCGAAGGCACCTCCACCAACTACACCCTCTACTGCGTAGGGGACCACGGCGTTCTCACCGACGAGGGCTTCGCTCTCCCCATGCTGGTGATACTCACCGCGCATATCGTGATCGTGACGACTCTGGTACTGCTCGCCACATCCCTCGCACCCAGGACAGCGGCTGTTCGAGATCCCCTTCGATCGGAACCGCATCCGCATGTCGGTGCCGAGGACTACTTCGAACACTGACCCTCCTGCCGCTGCTCGGCGGGCCTGCCCGCGCGGAGCTGTTTCTTGCGGCGACATACCGGTCGGCCAGGAACACAAGTCGGCTCGGAGTTCGAACGTTTCGCGCTGCGCTGCGGGCTGTCACCGCGCGCCGCGCTGCCTCCGATCGCCGAGCCGGCCGCGCCGACGAGCCTCGGATTCGTGCGGTACCTGCGGGTTCGACGCCACCGAAAGCGTCCCCGCCAACCGCTGCCGGACCGGCCGTCCGGCGACTCCCACCCAACGAGACCACGCACCTGCTGTGCTGTGCGTCACTTTAGCCTGTGCCGACGTGGCGAAGGCTACCTCCGTTTCACGAAGGCTCCCTGGAGGAATTCCATGACGACACTCCCAGATCCTGTGGCCCCGGTCGATCCGGCCCCGCTACCCGGGCGCTTCACCAGAAAGCGTTCCGTGGGCACGATCATCACCATTCTGGTGCTGGTGGAGATCATCAGCGCATTCGAATCGTCGATGGTCTTCGCCGCGATTCCGACCCTCATCCGGGATTTCGACAGCGACGCCGGCACGGTCGGCTGGACAGTTACCGCGTTCCTTCTGGTGGCGGCCGCCGCGGCGGCAGTGTGCGGGCGGATCGGCGATATGTACGGCCGCGAGCGGGTGCTCGTCGTGATCCTCGCCGCCACCGTCGCCGGTTCCCTGATCAGCGCGCTGGGCGACAGTATCGGCACCATCATCCTCGGCCGCGCCGTCCAGGGCGTGGCCGGCGCCATTCTCCCCCTGTGCGTCGGGCTGGCTCGTGAACATCTGCCGAAGGCCAGGATTCCGGTTGCCGTGGCGGTCATCTCCGGAACGGCGATAGCCGCGGGTGCGGCGGCGGCCTATATCGCCGGCCTGATGATCGACTACGCCAGCTGGCATATGATCTTCGTCGTCGCGGCGGTGTACGCAGCGTGCATGCTCGCACTGGTGCTGTTCGTCCTGCCCTGGCGCCCACCCACCGGGACGACGCAGAAGATCGACTACGTGGGCACTCTCGTCTTCGCTCCGGCCATCGCGGCGATTCTGCTGGGTATCAACAAGGGCAGCTCCTGGGGCTGGACCGACGGCAGAATCCTGGGCCTGGTGCTCGGCGGTGTGGTCGCCCTGCTGCTGTGGGTGCGCTGGGAACTCCGGGTGGAGGATCCGATCGTCAATGTCCGGATACTCGCCGATCGCCATCTCGCGCTGACGATGCTGGCCACCGTGACACTGGCCGCGGGTCCCTTCGGTATCGGCAACATGATCAACGCGCTGATCCTGCAATCTCCGCAGGACGGGCCGTTCGGTATCGGTATGTCCCCCTCCGATGCCGGTCTGCTGACCTTCGCCGGCGCGATGTTCGGTTTCGCCTTCACACCGCTGAGCGGCCGGCTCACCCGCACCGTGGGATCCCGGATCTCGCTGCTGATCGGCGGACTGATCTATACGGTGGGCTGCGTTCTCACCTATGTATCCCACCATTCGATGGCCGGGATGTTCGTTGTGCTGGTGTGTGTCTCGGTCGGCGCCTCGTTCGCCTACACCGCGCTGCAGAACCTCATCGTCGAAACCGTGGCGGTGGAGAACACCAGTGAAGTCGCCGGGCTGAATGCCGTGGTCCGCACCGGCGGTCAGGGTATCGGCACCTCGATCGCCGGTGCGGTACTGGCGGCGACCGCTGTCGCCGGGGTCAACACCGCGGCCGGTCTCGACGCGGTCGTGACGATCATGCTCGTCGGCACGGTTCTCACCGTCACCCTCGCGCTGCTGATCCGGCGCGGCACCGCCTACACCAGCTCCACCGCGGCATAACCGTGGTGTGAGGATCCGGGCTTTCCGCCCGCGGCCGCGCACACCGGGTCACCGACGCGCGGCTCCGGCGGAAAGCCGAATCCGCAGTGACCTTTCCGCCTCGCCGGTGGGAAGGTCACTGCGGATTCCGGGAGATCAGCCGAGGCCGAACGGCAGACCCCAGACGGTGACGATCTGCTTGGCGTGCGCGGTCTCCACCTCCACTTCGGTGAACGCCCGGGCCTGGGCGTAGCCGGCGCAGCCGGAAAGACCGATGGTGCTGTTACGCCAGGTGACACTGCCGCGGGTACCGGTGGTACGGCTGAACGGACGATGCGATTCGGATCCGAAGGCATCGGGTCCTTCGAGGTCGAGGAGATAGAACTTCGCCGCTCGACCGGGCCCGAGACTCAGGTTGCCGCCGAGGCTCGCGCCGGCCGAGGGGCTCTGCCCGGCCCAGTCGGAGCTGTAGTTCGCACCGCTGTTGGCACCACCGCCGGCGATATTCACCTGGCAGCCCACGACATAGCCGGGTTCGATCCGCACCGAGCGGGCCGGTGCCGACAGTTCGACCTCGGCGGTGGCGGAGACCCAGGCGTTGCGGTGTAGTGGCGTGGCGCCCATGGACGGGCTGATCGTGGCCGATTCGCCGACGATGCGGATCCTGACTTCGGTACCGTCACCGAGAGTTTCGGTGACGGCACCACCCGGCAGCGGAACGAACGTATCGGCACCGGCGATACCGGCGTGCATCAACCCGAAGGTGGCGCAGGCGACGAATGCGGTGCGGGCGAGTTTCTTGTGATCGATCATTTCGGAATACCTCTCCGGATGCGATTTCCGGTTCGACGGGGATGGGGCGGCCGGTCGTTCCGGTTCAGCCGATGCTGAACGGAGCTCCGTACAGGGTGGTTTTCGAATAGTGATCGCCGATGATCTCGATCACCGTGTAGGACCGGGCCTGGGCATAGCCACCGCAGCCCTGGATCTCGATTTCGAAGTCCCGGTAACCGAGGGTGTAGACACCCGGCCGAAGGATGTCCTTGAACCCGATCTGCACGAATTCGACCTCCCCCGGGCCGAGTTGGACACCGACGGAACCGCTCACCCCGCCGCCGTTGGTGCTGAGATTGCCGGCCAGCCCCGCGGTGACCGCGCGGTCACCGATGCTGACCTGGCAGCCGACCAGATAGCCGGTATTCACCTGCGAGGCGGCGTGGGTCGACGAATTGTTGGTACCGGGCCAGTCCGCGGGAGTGGAGTAGGGGCCGGGACGTTCGACGGTGGGCGTATCGGTGACATCGGCGGTGACGGTGCCCGATACCCACACCACCCGGCCGGCACCGTTGGCGGCCATCGAGGGAGATACGACAGCGTGTTCGCCGGTGCGGGTGACGGTCGCCCCGGGCGCGGCCTCCCGGCCGTCCGGTAGCGGGACGAAGGTATCGGCGTGAGCGGCCCCGGTGATCACCAGGCCGGCGACCACCGTGCATACCGCGCCGATTCCGCCGCGGCGTAAACCGTTGCGCAGAAATGAAGTCGGCGTACGGTCCGGAGCAGTTGTCGTCATGGATGACCCTCATCTCGATCGAAGCGGTACTACTTGCGTCGGGCGACGCCGTTCCGGCGGGTCGGCGCCGGCCGAACGGTGGCCGGCTACTCGGTATGCGCCGTCGGTGCCAGCCACTCGTCTTGTTCCAGGGGAGGCACAGCTCGAACTCGCCGAAGCCGCGGACTCGAGTGGTGTGAAATGCCGGACGCCGGCCGGACCGGTCGTTTGTGCCCGCCGTCACAGGGTGGGCGTAGTCTGCGTCACATTCCCACCGCATCTCACTCACCGAGAGCAGGGACGGTGCACCGGCGGGCGGCGCCTCACCGCCGGATCGAACGGTGGCGGTGGGCAGAGGTAGGTGCGACCGCGTCGCGCGCCCCGTATTCGTCGTCCGCCGCCGCGCTGTGGTCCCGGCCATCGGGACCGCGGCGCCGGAACACGGTGCGGGGCGGCGAATATGAGCCGATCGATCCCTGATGCCGTCTATTACAGGAGCGCTGTGAAACTGCAGAACAAGGCCGCGATCGTCACCGGCGGAGCCGCCGGGATCGGCCGCGCGATCACCACCGTGTTCGTCCGGGAGGGGGCGAATGTCCTGTTCGCCGATATCGACCGCGAACGCGGTGCCGCGCTGGAGGCGGAACTCGGTGCGCGGTCCCGGTTCCTGCCCATCGATATCTCGCAGCCGACCGCCGCGGACACGATCCGCGATGCCGCGCTCTCCGCTTTCGGTGCGGTCGACATCCTGGTCAACAATGCGCACGCGTCCCGTCAAGCGCTGTTGGTGGACACAACAGCCGAAATGTTCGACCTGTCGTTCGGCACCGGCTTCTTCCCCACCGTGCATCTCATGCAGGCCTGCTACGAAGAGTTGAAGAAGTCGAGCGGTGTGGTCGTCAACTTCGCCTCCGGATCGGGGCTCGACGGGATGCCGCGGCAGACCTCGTACGCGGCGGCCAAAGAAGCGATCCGCGGTATCAGCCGGGTCGCGGCCAACGAATGGGCACCCGACGGCATCCGGGTGAATGTGGTCTGCCCGTTCGCCGCGACCGAAGGGGTACGCGCCTGGGCGGCAGAGCATCCCGATCAGGCCGCCGCGGCCGTATCGAAGGTGCCGCTGGCGCGAATCGGGGACCCCGAGGCCGATATCGCCCCGATCGTCGTATTCCTGGCATCCGACGAGTCGCGGTACATGACCGGGCAGACCGTGATGGCCGACGGGGGCATGATCCAGCTGCGCTGACCGGGGGATCCCGGCGGTCGCGGCGCGGCGACCGGGATCAGACGAGGTTGTCCTCCACCGGCAGGCCCAGCACACCCCGGCCGTACAGGGCGAGCGCGCGTTCGGGCTCGTTGGCGACGTGCGCACTACCGGCGTGCGCGTCCCGCCAGGCCCGCTCGATCGGGTTCCCGCGGTTCAGTGAGTTGCCCCCGGCCGTCTTGAACAGCAGATCGATCGCTTCCAGGCTGCGTTCACCGGCGCGCACCTGATCGCGGCGCGACCGCAGGCGCATCCACGTCGGTAGCTCCGCACCCGACCGGGCCAGATCCCATAGATTGCGGAGGTTGCGTTCCAGCTGGAGTGTGGCCGCGTCGACCTCGGACGCGGCCCGGGCAACGGCCACCTGGGCGAACGGGTCTTCGGCGAAACGACCACCACCGAGGCTGAGCCGCACACGTTCCCGCAGCTCGCCCAGATACGATTCGTAACAGCCGGCGACGATACCCACGATCGGGACCGTGACGGCATAGGTGAAGATCGTGGCGAACGGCAACCGGTAGAGCGGACCGGTATTGACCTTCTGTCCCGGTCCGCGGAGCTGAGCGGTTTCGTAGTTGCGCACCACCCGGTGCTCCGGGACGAACGCCCGGTCCACCGTGATCCCGTTGCTCGCCGTACCGCGCATCCCCACCACGTCCCAGCCGTTCTGAACGCTGTAGTCCGCCGCCGGGACCAGCGCGGTCATGAAGTCGACCGGCCGGCCCTCGGCCCCGAAGAGCAGTCCACCGAGCAGGGCCCACGAAGGGCGGTCGCAACCCGTCGAGAATTTCCAGTGACCGGTGAGCTCGTACCCGCCGTCCACCGGCACCAGCTGCCCCATCGGCGCATACGCCGAGGACACCAGCACCGATCCGCCGGCACCCCAGACCTCGTCCTGGGCACGCTGGTCGAACAGCGCGAGATGCCACAGATGCGCGCCCAGCACCGCGGTCAGCCAACCGGTGGAACCGCATACGCCCGAGACTTCGCGCACGATCCGGTAGAACTCGACCGGATCCCCCTCGCCGCCGCCGTATCGTCCGGGCTGCAGCATCGCCAGCACACCCGTACTCCGCAGTTCCTCGATGGTCCGGCGGGGGACGTGCCCCGATTCGTCGACCTGCTGCGCCCGCGCGGCGAACACCGGTAACAGCTCGCGCACTGCGTACAGGACATGGTCGGTCATCGGGGAACTCCTGAGGATTCGGCCGGGCGCGGCGATCGTATGCGGAGGTGTTCTCGGGGACACCCGGCCCGGTCTCGTCCAGTGGGATCCGGCACGTTCGCCGGACGGCCGGACCACTCCCCCGGAAGGGGACGGACGACGCATGCGCGATCGGCGATCCGCCGGCTCGGGCCGGTGCCGATTCGCCCGGCGGTCACGGTGTGGTCGTCGGCCGGTTTCCGGGGCCGGAGCAGCGGCGGGCCCGTCGATCGACGACAGGGTGGCAGGTCCGCGAGCGGGTCACCGCCCACCCTGTCGCCTGCTCAGAGCCACTGCCCGGATTGAACCGCCAGCAAGCGGTCGAGCGCCTCGGCGGACCAGGTGGTCTCCGGTTGCGGCGCGGCCCGACGCCCACGGCGTGGTGTATCGGATTCGGGGTACAGGGTCCGCGATACCTCGCGGGCCGCACGGGCGACCAGTGGGGCGACCCGCTCCAGCTGCATGGTGCGGGCGTCACCGCACAGCGAGATACCGGCCACCGGGCCGTCGATCCCGCGGACCGCGGCACCGACGCACGAGACACCACGCACCGACTCACCGCGTTCGAACGCCAGGCCGCTGCGCTGACGGATGCGATCGAGTTCCTGATGCAGCGTCACCAGATCGGCGATAGTGCGTTCGGTGCACCGGTTCAGCCGGCGCCGATAGAGCGCGTCGACATTCTCCGGGTCCATCCATGCCAGCATCGCTTTGCCACCCGCGGTGGAGTAGGCCGGACCACGGCCACCCACCCGGGACGGGAGAGCGGCGGCGAACCGGCCGCCGACCTTGTCCAGGCAGACGGTCTCACCACCGTCGAGCACCGAGAGATGGACCACCATCGCGGTGCGCATATGCAGCTCGTGCAACACCGGCGCGGCGGCGGCGCGGATCTGGGCGTGGCCGCCGTCGCCGCCCCCGAGTCCCAGTGCCCGCCGGCCCAACCGGTATCCGAACGAGGTGTGTTCGACCCAGTTCAGCCGGACGAGTTGATCGAGGATCCGGTGCACGGTCGAGCGGGGCAGCAGGGTGCGGGATACGACTTCCTCGAGGGACAGGCGCGCCGGTGGGCCGTCGAACGCGTCGAGGATCAGCGTCATCCGTTCCACCATCGACGGCGGCAGATCACGCCGCGGATTCTGTATCGGAGACACCGATTTCGTATCGACGATCGCCATCGAGCCTCCAACCCACCTGGCCGCTGCTTTGAGCAGGCCAAAAACTGAAATGAATTCTAATTATAACAGTGACCCCGGTCACCGAAAAGATCCCCGCGGACGCGCGCACCGCGGCCCGCAACGCCGTGCGCCGACAACCGACGACTCCGGCGGAACCTTAGGGCACCCGAGCTGTATGCGGTAGACGCCGACCGCTCACCTAGGGTTGGCCGATGGCTGATCGTTCGGTAGATGCGGGGCAGCGCGGCGAAAGCGCGTCGCCGCCGACCGCGCGCGTTATCGACATCATGGATTTCCTGGTGCGCCACCAGGGTGCGCAGCCGGGGTTGTCCGAGGTGGCGCGGCGCTGCGCGATCAGCAAACCCACCTGCCTGGCGATCCTCACCGAACTCACCGTCCGCGGCTATCTCCGGTGCGACCCCGATACGAAGACCTACCGGCTGGGCCCGGCAATGGTTACGGCGGGCCGGGCGGCGCAACGCGATTTCGCGCTGGATCCGGTGGTATCCGAGCAACTGGAGTCGCTCAGCCGCCGGTTCGACGCCATGTGCGTCGCCTCGAGCCGCGTGGGCGACGAATTCATGGTGCTCGAGGTCGCGGCCCCACCGGGGACGCGGCCCCGCGTCAGCGTGGGACAGATCGTTCCGGTCGCCCTGCCCACCGCCCTGATGTACCTGCTGTGGCAATCCGACGAAGCCCTCGAACAGCAGATGCGAGCGGAACATACGTGGACGACCGGGGTCGATCTCGGCGATCTGCGGCGGATGGCGGTCGAATGCCGCACTGTCGGATATCTCGTCGAGCGTTTGTCGCCCACGCTCGAACGGGTCTACCGGATACTGGGGAGCGCCACCGCCCCCGACCTCTCACCCGAGCTGCGCGGCCTGATCACCGAACTGATCGCGGGCATGGGGCAACGACGCGTACTGCTGCACGACGAGTTGCGGGAGAGCGGCCCGGATTCGACCCATCGCGTCGGGGTCATCGCGGCACCGACCTTCGACCGGGCGGGTGACCAAGCGTTACTGCTGGCCGTCAATGTGCAGACCGACCTCACGGTGGCCGAGATAGCCGAACGCGGATCCGCCCTGAAAGCCGCGGCGGACACCATCACGACCGAACTCGGCGGCCGCAACCCGCACCGGTAGGCCGCACCGCCGCGACCCCACGGTTCGGCGAATCGTTGTCCAACAGCTCACCGGGCCGATCTCGCGGTCGGCCGAGTCGAGTTCCCTCACGCGGTCATCGCGCCCCCGGCACAGGAACCGGCGACCGTGGGCGGAATCCCGTCGCCGACCGGGTTGTCCGCCGGGTAACCGGCAATCGGGGGTTGACCCGTGCGCTCGACCGGATGTACCGTGACCGCCGACACAATCTACCGGGTCGGTCGAATATTCGACCAACAGCCCCGGCGCCGGAAAGTGTGGTTGTACGTTGGACAGTTCCGCTGATCGCAGTGATCTCGCCGGAGGCACGCACTTCCGGTCGGCGGCTGTCCGGATCACCGGCCACGCCACCGATTCGGCGCCACACCCCACCCGGTACGGACAGGTCCGAATCCGCCGAGCACCGATCGGTGCTCCCGGGCGACGACACGACCACCGCCGAGCACGGCCCACGGCCCGGCGCTCAGCTCATCGGGAATTCCGGTTCCGGAGGACAATCATGCTCATTCACCGCTCGGCACGTCGCCTGTACACAGCGGCCGTCGTAGTCGCCAGCGCGGTCCTGATCACCGTCGCCGGTGGCGCGGTCGGCGTCGCCCCGGCCGCCCCCCTGATTCCCGGCGGAAAGCTCCTCGGCGCTCAGCCACTGACCACCGTCGCGGCGTTACCGAGCGCCGCGCGAACAGATCTGATCACCTACACCTCCGACGACGCGCACGGGCGGCCGATCGTCGTATCCGGCACCGTCGCCGTACCCCGGTCGGCTCCGCCCGCCACGGGATGGCCGGTGATCAGCTGGGCCCACGGAACAACGGGGTATGCCGATCCCTGCGCACCCTCACGGGACACCGAAACCGGCTTGGCCCACGACTATCTCGGCCCGGTGACCCAGGTCCTCGACACCTGGATCCAGCGCGGATATGCCGTTGTCCAGACCGACTACCAGGGCCTGGGCACCCCCGGCGGACATCCGTACATCAACGGTATCGGCGAAGCGAACACCGTCACCGATATCGTGCAAGCGGCTCGTTCGCTGAACGATTCGATCGGTACGGACTGGGTCGCCGCCGGACACAGCCAGGGCGGCCAGGCCGCGTTGTTCACCGCCCAGTACGCGGCGGCCCGGCAGCCGGAGCTGTCGCTGAAAGGTGCCGTCGCCATCGCGCCGGGCGGTATCGGCCTGAGCGAAATGGTCGAATTCGTCGACAGCGGCCGGCCCGGCGCCGAGGCCGCCGCGGCCTTCCTGCCGCTCATCGTGCTGGGTGCGCAGGTCGTCCGGCCGGAGATCGATCCCGGCAAACTGTTCACACCGGCCGCCCGGCCGATGCTGCAGGCGGCCCGGACCGGTTGTGTGGCGCAGATCCGTGAAGTTCCGCCGGTACCGGCCACCGAGATCTTCGAACCCGATGCCGACTTCGGCGCCCTGACGCAGTATCTGGAAGAACAGGACCCGTCCGTCACCGTGCCCGAGGTGCCGGTGATGATCGCCCAGGGCACCGCGGACACGCTGGTCACCGGACCGAGTACGGACGCACTGGTCGACACACTGTGTGGCAGGGGTGCGACGGTCGACTACCGGATCTACGACGGCCAGGACCACCGGGCGACCGTCCCCGGCTCACTGGAAGACGCACAGCGATTCGTGGCCGCCGCACTCTCGGGCGAACCCACCACCGATACCTGCGCGGCCCGATGATCGGAGCGATCGCCGTTTCCCTCGACCGGGAATCGGCGGAGCAGGGGTGAAGTAGGTTCGCGCACAGCAATATCCGCATTCGGCAAACCGGCCGCACCGAGGTGCGGCCGGTTTGCCGTTCACCGAGCCCCACCGCCACCGCCGCGAGGCAGGTGCGGGCGAATACGTTCCCCGGAAGGACCTCATCCGGTCCGGATACCCATCCCGCGGACCCTGGGCAGACCGGTCCCGGCTGCGGTCCTCGAGAATCCGCACCGGTCGGTCGCGCTCGCCGAGAACGACCTCCCGCGAGGCGATGACACCCACGGCGGCAACCGTTCCGGCGCACCGCGACCGCGCTCGCCGAACGTGCCGCTCGGCGGGCATGTTGTCTCGAATCAGCAACGGGGCGTCTCGATTCTGTGATGTATCACTATGGAAGACGTCCGGCCCCGTAACCTGAGCGCCTGGACCCGGTATCACAGGGGACGTTTCGGAGGATAGAAGCCGTATCTCTGCGGGTGCCGGATATTTCCGTCGCACCCAGGGATGTGTGCCATGAGATGTTTCCGTGCCGGCATTCTCGCGATGCTCACCATGGCATTGCTCACCGGGCAGGCCGCCGCCCAGCCACCCGCGCCGCCCGGCCTACCGATCGCCGGACTGCCCGCGCTGTCACTGCCCGCGCCCGGCGCGATCCTCCCCGGTATCCAGCAGTGGATAGACCAGGTGATTCCGCCCCCGCCGATCGTGGCACCGGCCCGGCCGGTGCCGCTGGAGGAAACCGAGGCGATGGCACCGGGACTGGCCGCGCTGCGCCAGGCGGTACTGCCCGCGCCGGTCGGCGACCCGATATTCGATCACTGGCCGTCGAACCTCGCCGATTTCGCGCCGGGTGCGGTGCTCGAGGTCCGCGATATCACCGCTTCGGCCGCGCCGCTGATCGTGGTACCGATCCAGCAGGCGTTGCTGTTCAAATACCGGACCACCGACGCACACGATCGCCCGTCGTTCGCCACGGCCACCCTGGTGATTCCGGTGACCCCGGCTCCGGTGCCCGGCGCCCGGCCGGTGCTGGTGAACAACCTCCCCATCGACGCACTCGGCCGGCACTGCACACCGAGCTACACGCTGGCGCACGGTCTCTCATCGGGCACCGCGCTCACCGATTTCGTACCGCCGACCACTCATCTGGCCGCACTGCGCGGCTACGCCGTACTCATACCGGATCACGAGGGTCCGCTGATGGCCTATGCCGAACCCTATGTCGCGGGCCATGCGGTCCTGGACGCGGTACGCGCGGTACGCGGCTGGCGGGCGGACGAATTCGGCGCGAGCAGATTCGCCATGGCCGGCTACTCCGGCGGCGCCATCGCCACCCACGGCGCGGTGAAGCTGATCGAGAGTTACGCACCCGATCTCGCACCGGTACTGGCCGGTGCGGCCCTCGGCGGAGTGCCCGCCGACTTCGAGATCCTCGCCCGCAGTATGAACGGCAATCTGGCGTCGGGCGTGTTCATGGCAGCCGTCTTCGGGATCGCGCGCGAACGGCCCGAGATCCTGGCCCGGATGAACCATCTCGCCCAGTGGGTGACCACCTCGCCGATGAAAGACCAGTGTGTGAGCGTTTTCGCCCTGCCCGGCGCACTGCTGTTGCCGATCGATATCGCCGCGAATATCGCCGACCCGCTGCGCTCGACACTGGCCCGCGATATATACGAGGTGACCCGGATGGCAGGGCTCGCGTCGGCGGCGCCGCTCTATATCTACAACGGCGAACAGGAGTTCTGGATCCCGGCCGAGGGTGCGCGCAACCTCTATCGCGAGCAGTGCGCGCTCGGCGTCACCGCGGTGTATCGCAGCGTGCCCGGCGAGCACGTCATCGCGGCGGGCCTGGGCTATCCCGAGGCGATGATCTGGCTGGACGAGCGCCTGCGCGGCATCCCGGCGCACAGTGAGTGCTGATCGTTGCGGCGATTTCGCCGACCCGGCCGGGGCAGTTCTTCGCTCGGCGCCGGAAGGCGCGGGGAGATCTGTCTTCGAACGGTGATCAGAAGCTCCCGTGCGGCTTTCCCGCGGCCGGTACCGTCCACGGGGCCGATACCTATGACTGCACAGCGGAGGACTCGACGCGGACATCGCCGGGCGATATGTGGGAATCGGCGAAATTGTTCGTAGAGCAGCGCTGTTCTGCGAACGGGATCGGCGCACCCGGCGCCGGAGAGTGATCGGGTTCGGCGAGTATCTGTTCCCCGGTCGGAGCCTCGTCTCCGACCGTGCACTACATCTCGGTATGTCAGGGGCGGCATTCGCCCGAAGCCGCTCGATGATCCACGGCGAACCCTCCGGCGGGGTGGGGCCCCGCCACAGTATCTATTCCGAGGAATTCGCGAGCGATCCGCACCGTGCCTACGCCGCCGTACGGGACAGCCACGGCGCGCTGGTCCCCATCGAACCGGCGCCGCGTACCGGCCACCCTGGTGATCGGCTACAGCGCCGCTCTCCGAATTCTGAACGATCCCGCCCGGTTTCCCGCGGATCCACGCAATTGGCAGGACGGCATCCCGGCCGATCCGCCGGTACGGCCGACGATGGAGTGGAACCCGACAGTGCTGCGCAGCAGTGGTGAACTGCAGCAGCGCTTTCGGCGGGCACATGGGTACACCTTTCCGCCCGCGCCGCCGCTGAACCCGCGCCGATCGGGGATCCCCGGAAGCGTCACGACTTCGTCGCCACGTTGCTCGTGAAATAAGCTCACAGGAACGCGGAAATGGAGAATCTATGCCCTCGACAGGTGACCCGACGACGGTCCGGGATACGCCGGAGTACCGACAGATCCAGAACGACGAACAGTTCCGGGCCTGGCTGCAGATGCAACAGGAAGCCGTCGAGACCGAGTTCGTCGAGAACGATGTCCCCGAACTCGGCGGCCACCTCTGGACCCGCGAGGGTCTGGTGACAGTGGAGCACGAAATGCTCCGCCGCTATCCGGACTTCGACGAGATGGTCGCCGAGGAGAACCTCGAAATCGGTGTGCGATTCATCTACTTCGTCGGTGAGACCTTTCGCCGGGCGCTGGAGGGAATCTGGGCGCTGCTGCCACCGAACCCACCCGATCGCCCGGAACCCCTGTGCGTCGTCGACTCCCCGATGTGGACGGCATTCCACGATCCCACGAATATGAGCGAGCTGGCCTTGACCCGGCGTACCGGGCAGGAGATCTCCTGGATCTTCGACCGCACGGTGAAACGTCACCGGAAATGGGTAGCGGCCGGTCGGCCCACCCGCGGTAGTTAGCGGCACGAGCGAGCGCCGCTGTTGTCGATCGACGGGTCGCTCAGCGGCCGCTGCTCGCCCGGGCCAGAACCGTGGCGAGCAGTTCGAAGTCGATATCGCTCCCCTCGACGATATCGGCGGTCTTGCGGTCGCCGTTGCCCATCGACCTGAGTACCCCGGGGACCGCCTCGATCGCGGCGGCGTCGAACACCATGAAGGACACTTTGCTCTTCGCCACATGGATCACCGCGGCGTGCCGACCGTTCTTCGAGAAGTGGGGTTTCCCGTACTGGATCTGCTCGTCGACGGTGGGAATCGTCGTGTGGATCATGGCACGCAATCGCCGGCAGACATCGATCTGCCACGGCAGCAACCCGTCGATGTAGCGGGTGACTTCGTCGTTCATGGTGTCCTCCTCGGCAGCGGGGCCGAATGACGGCCTGCGAAAATGGTCACATATTTGATAGTTAGATGTCAAACTATCAGATGTCGAATACCGTGGAGCCATGAGTGAGAGCACCCCCGAACCCGACTCCGTCGACGCCGTCGTAGCAGCGTGGGCACGCGAACGCCCGGACCTCGACCTGACCGCGATCGGGATCGTCGGCCGCCTCGGCCGGGCCGCCCTGCTGCTGCGCCCGGCACAGGAACGGATTTTCGCCGAATTCGGACTCCAGCCGGGCGAATTCGATGTTCTGGCGACGCTGCGGCGGACGGGCGAGCCCTACACCCTCATCCCCTCACAACTTTCGGCCGCGCTACTGCTCACGCGGGCGGGCATGACGAACCGGGTCGACCGATTGGTCGCCTCCGGTCTCGTCGAACGCACCCTCGACCCCAACGACCGGCGCAGCTTCCACGTCCGGTTGACCGAAAAGGGCTACACCACAGTGGACGAGGCGATGACCGCCCATACCGCCAATGTCACGCGACTGCTCGCCGCGCTCCCCGAAACCGGGCAGGCCGCCCTCGAAGACCTCCTGCGCACCCTGCTGCACACGCTGGAGACCCCGGCCGATCAAGCGTCCGAGTAACGGCTGTCCGCCCGGCACCGGTGCGCACACCACCATCCGCCGATCGGAATCGCACCGGCCGGCGAGTTCTCGACAGCGGCCGGTCCAGCGACTCAGCATTCGCGCGGTGCCGGTTCACCGCGCAGACGGGCATCGATCCAGCCCCCGAGTTCGGGATAGCCGGTGACATAACCGATCAGATGCTCGCCACCCACCACCCGGAAGACAGCGGCCACCCCGCGACCACACTGCTGCCGAAACATCTGCTGTGCGTCGTCGAGCGGAATCCACGGATCGTGTAAGCCGTGGTAGATGTACAGCGGTACTGCCGACGTTCGTCCGGTGAGGTCCAAGCGCTCGAACATCCGCGCGGCGAACGGAGTATCGAGCGCGTTCGCGGTATTCGCCGCGACATCGATCGGGATACCGACCACACCGAGGGGCCCGGAGGCATCACCGCAGATATCCCGCAGTGGCGAAGTCGCCACCCACTGCCCGAGATGATTCATGTATCGCAGGATCTCGGGGTGTTCGCGGGCGACCGCCAGCGCCACCGTCAACAGGATCCCGGAGGAGATATTGCCGTTGAACTGGTGGGCCACGCTCGCGTTGTCGGTGACCAGGCCCCCGGCCGCCGCGCCTGTCAGCACACCCGCCAGTTCCGGCGCGTACTCGTCGAGCAGCATGGCCGCCGCATAGGCGGCGATGGCACCACCGGAGTAGCCGACGGCCACGTATCGGCCGGCGCCGAATTCCGCGGGCGCGTACCCGCGGACGGCACGGATCGCATCGAGCATCACATGGGCGGCGACAGTGGGTTCGGCGTAGGCCATCAGCGGACCTTCGTGGTCCGGCATGAGGACCGCGTGTCCCTTGCTCAGCGCCCACCAGACCGACGGCAGGAAGACCGGGAAATCGGTGTTGGGCCGATCCAGGAGATCGTGCGACAACTGGAATCCGGGAGTGCAATGCGATCCGAGCGAATTGATCGGCATCGCGTTCACTTCCACCGGCCGGGAGCCGGGCCCGGTCCACGGCGTCGCCGGAACGATCAGGGTCGCGGTTCCGAACGACGGACCGCCCGACGCGGAGGTGGACCGGAACTTCAGCAACGTCGCGCGTGAGATGGGCGTCGCCATTCTCGCGGCAGTCGTCGTGGTGACATCCCGCGTTTCGATGATCCGACCGGGTGACAGTGTTTCGAGACCGGCGGGCCAGGCGTCGAAGATCGGATCGTCGGTTCCCGAGGGCAGCACCCCGCGCCACAGGGATACTTCGGGATCACCCGCCGCGAGTTGCGTGGGAGCGGGGATCGTTTCGTCGATCCATTCCTGTATCGGTGCCGGATCCGGCACCTCCGGCACCGCGGCACCGTCCGGCGGATCCGCGTACGCAGTGGCCGCCGACCCGAACGACGACGCACAACCGACGAACACAGTCACCACGACTGCCAGAAGCGACTTCACGACCTCAACCCTCGATTCGAAGAAGTTCCCTCAGTATCGGCAGCGCTCTCCTCGATCGTCCGTCGACCGACGAGGTTGATGGGCACTCACAGCGGATCGTCTCTACCACTGTGGTTTTCGCCATGGTGCGGGTCGCCGGGAGACCATCTGCCCGCAATGAATGGCGATTTCCACAGTCGGGCAGCACATCTCGAACCTGTTCACCTCATAGGACCGGCCGGCGCCGCGCACCGTGCCCGGATGGTCGCGCGCGGGCGGGCGGCCTCGTTTGTGGCGAATGAACACGGCAGCGCGCGACCGTGGTGAGAAATCAGAACCTGACGCCGCGGCGACCGGACAACCGGCCGGAACACCTACGGTTGGATCAACCGATCAGCTTGCATCCCAACGTATTCCGCCGAGACCGGAAGGCGGACACGCGGCGGCTCTCTGTGTGTCTTCGCCGGCCTCGACCCGAAGGCGCATTCACCGATCTCGAGAGGTAGCTCTATGAATTGGATCCGTGCGCGAACAGGTCTCGTACGGGCGCTGACGGGTGTGGTCACGGCGTGCTGCCTGCTCCTTGCCGGACAGCCGGCGGCGGTCGCCGAGGAGGTGCCGGATCCCGCTGCCCCGTCCGGCTTCCAGCGCCGTATCGACGATGCTCTCGCCCCGCCACCGTTACCTGACGCGCCGTCACCACCCATCGTCGATCTGCCGCCGCCGCTGGCCGCCCTGTGGCACGCGGTGCAGTCCCCGCCGACGGGCGACCCGATCTTCGACGCGTGGCCCGCCGCGGCAGCCCGGATGAGCGCCGGCGCGGTGATCGAACAGCGTGACATCACCGCGGTCGCCGCGCCGCGGATCGCCGCGCCGGTCGGCCGGGCCGTACTCGTGAAGTTCCGATCGACCGCCGCGGCGGGGGCGCCTTCGTTCGGTACGGCGACCCTGGTGGTCCCGGCGGCAGCGTGGACGGGTCCCGGCAGCCGGCCGGTCCTGGTGGACAATCGGCCGATCAACTCCCTCGGCCTGCGGTGTACACCGGGTTATGCGATGGCGCACGGGGAGGTCGGCAGTAGTAGTGCCACCGACGCGTTGACGCCGACTACCGCGTCGGCGGTGGATCGTGGCTACGCGGTGCTGATTCCCGATCACGAAGGCCCGTTCATGTCGTATGCGGAACCGAACGTCGCCGCGCATATCGTCCTCGACGGCATTCGCGCCGTGCGATCGATGCCCGAATTCGGTACCAGCCGTTTCGCGCTGGCCGGGTATTCCGGGGGCGCGATCGCCTCGTACGCGGCAGCCGTGCTGCTCGACGACTACGCGCCGGAACTGACCGGTGTGGTGGTGGGCGCGGCGATGGGCGGCCTCGTCACCGACAACAGGGTCGTCGCGAACGGTTTCGACGGCAAGTTCGCCTCCGGCGTATTGCTGGCGGTGGTACTCGCCTACGCCCGCGAACATCCCGAAATCCTGGGCCGGATGAACCATCTGGCCCAATGGGTGGCGACATCGCCGGTCAACAGCGTGTGCGGTGAGGCGCTCGGCCCGCTGGGCGTGGTCGGGATACCACTCGAGGTGGCCGCGAACATTCCGCATCCGCTCGACAGCGCGATAGCCGACGAGATCTTCGCCCGCACCGATCTCAGCGACCGGACCTCGGCGGTGCCGTTGTACATCTACCACGCCGCCCACGATCTGTGGATCCCGTTCGAGGGCGCACAGCAGCTGTATCGCAGACAGTGCGCCCGCGGCGTCCCCACGGTCTTCCGCAGCGAGCCGGGTGAACACGTGATCGGCCTGGCCACCGGATTCCCCGGCGCCTTCGGCTGGCTCGAGGCACGCCTGCGCGGCGAGCCGGCCCCGGACGAGTGCGCCTAGATCGTTCGGGTCACTGCGAGGCCCGCGCCGGCAGGCGACCGATCGATCGATGTCTCCCCTGTCGGCGCGAAGTCGGACTTTCCGCGAGAGCCGGACCGCCGCGCCTCCGGCGACGTCGGTGACAAGCGGACCAGGTGGACGCAGGCACGCCGTCGAGGAGCCGGTCCACAGGGGTGGGTCGTATCGGCGGCGCGGCGAGCGGCGGCTCGATTGCCCCGGGCCGGTGGGCGTGCCAGGCTGTCGATGTGCTGTTCACCGAGGTCGCCGCCGCATCCGCCGATATCGCGTCGGCGTCGGCCCGGCGGGCCAAAGCCGACCGTCTCGCCGGGCTGCTGAGCCGCGTCGCAGCGCACGGTGACGCGCGATCGGTCGCGGTGACAGCCTCCTGGCTGTCCGGTGAACTGCCGCAACGCCAGATCGGCGTGGGCTGGGCCGCGCTGCGCACGCTGCCCCCACCGGCCACGACGGCCACGCTCACCGTCGCCGACGTCGACGCGCGGTTCACCCGGATCGGCGCGGTCGCCGGGCAGGGCGCTCGAACGCTACGCGCCGAACTGGTGCGGGATCTGTTCGAGACAGCGTCCGATACCGAGCAGATATTTCTGCGCCGCCTGCTCAGCGGTGAGTTGCGCCAGGGCGCACTGGCGGGCGTGATGTCCGACGCGATAGCCAGGGCTGCCGATATACCGGCCGCCGAGGTCCGGCGCGCGGCCATGCTGGCGGGCGCTCTTCCCGCGGTCGCGGCAGCGGCTCTCACCGGGGGCCGGCCGGCACTGGCGGAATTCCGGCTCCGCGCGGGGCGACCGGTCGGGCCGATGCTCGCGCAGACCGCGACCGGGGTGGCCGACGCGCTGCAACGACTCGGGGGCAACGCGGTATTCGAAGCCAAGCTGGACGGTGCGCGAGTGCAGATCCACCGCGCCGGATCGGATGTCTCGGTCTATACCCGCAGTCTCGACGACATCACCGCCCGGCTCCCCGAGGTCGTCGCGGCGACACTCGCCCTGCCCGCCACCGACCTGATCGCCGATGCCGAGGCCATCGCCTTACGACCCGATGGACGGCCGCAGCGGTTCCAGGTCACTGCCGCCCGGTTCGGCCGCAGACAACCGGGCGATCTCGAACCGCTGTCGGTGTTCTTCTTCGACCTGCTCCATCTCGACGGCACAGATCTCCTCGATCTGCCCGCCCGCGACCGGCTCGCCGCGCTCGACGCACTCGTCCCCGGCGCCCAGCGGGTGGACCGGCTGGTGACCGGCGATCCCACCGCGGCACAGTGGTTCCTGGACCACACGCTGGCCGCCGGCCACGAAGGCGTGATGGCGAAGTCACCGTCGGCCCCCTACGAAGCCGGCCGGCGCGGCGCCGCCTGGCTCAAGGTCAAACCCGTGCACACCTTGGACCTGGTCGTACTCGCCGTCGAATGGGGTTCGGGCCGGCGGACCGGCACGCTGTCCAATATCCATCTCGGCGCCCGCGATCCGGCCGGCGGTGGGTTCGTGATGCTGGGTAAGACGTTCAAGGGGATGACCGACGCCGTGCTGGAATGGCAGACCCGGCGTTTCACCGAACTCGCCGACAGCCCGATCGACGGGCATGTGGTGCGGCTGCGCCCCGAACAGGTCGTCGAGATCGCCTTCGACGGGGTGCAGGGTTCGACCCGCTACCCCGGCGGTATGGCGCTGCGGTTCGCCCGCGTGGTCCGCTACCGCGACGACAAATCCCCCGCCGAGGCCGATACCGTCGATACCGTGCGCGCGCTGTACGAACAGGGCGGTTGAGAGACCCGCAACGGTAACGGTTTCGCCGGGCGGTCACCCGCCGGCCGGACCACGGCTGCGTGGTGAACTCACCGCTCGTGCCGGACGGCGGGCAGTACGGGACTCGTCCCGATCACCCACCGCACCGGCGGACGGGTGCGCTGCCGCCTTTTCCAGCGTGGCGAGCGTCTCGGCGCTCGGCGGCGTGGCCAGCTGCGCGACGAGAGTGTCGAGCAGCTGACTGATGTGGACGGCGAAGGGTGGGACGGTCGAGCCGATCATGCGCATGCGGTGGCGGTCCGCGCAGATGTGGAGGCAGGTGGCCGAGGCCTGATGGATCCGGATATCGCGCAGGGGTTGTGGCACGTGGTCGATCAACGCGCCGACGCGGGCGTAGTAGGCGCGTTCGGAGTCGCGGTGGGTGGCGGGGAGGTTGTCGAGGGGGTGGATCTCGCGCACGAGTTGTTCGAGGAACGACAGGTAATGAACCCGGCGATATCGCCGCCGCCGTCGCCTATCTCGTCTCCGACGAGGCGAAATTCATCACCGGAACCCAATGGCCGCTCGACGCCGGTTTCATGGTCCGGTGAACGACCACCGCGCGGGCCGGGCCGCGGCAACCGACCGGAGTTCCCGGGGAGGCGACCGTGGAACGCATATCGATATCCCGCTCGACCTCGACCGGGGCACCCCGAACGAACCGAGCAGTGCGTCCGCGCGCTCACCGAGCGCGCGGACGGCGAAACGGCCCGAAGCGCAGCACCTCCCGGCCTGATCGATGCCCGGGCGTGATCACAGGTACAGCACCCCGTGCCACTCGGAATCCCTCATGATCGTCTCGCCGAGACGGGGGTTGTGGCCGGTGAGCGACGCCAGCTCCGCGGGTGACGGAATATTGCCGCTGTCCACTCGGAGCCGATGGCGGTACGCCTCCAAGAGCCTCCCGTCGTCGGCCGATATCGTCCCACTGTCGATCACGGCGTCGATACGGGCTCGGACACTCCGCAGTGAATCGGCGAGAAGGTCGCGGCGGGTGTTCCACTGGTAACCCTCTTTCGCCCAGACCACTCCGCCGTCCGATTCGGTTTTCACCTCGACACGAACCACTCCGGAGCGCCGGTAGTACTCGTGCAGAGACGAAGCCAGCGCGCGGGCGAATCCCTTTCGCTGATAGTCTTTCTTCAGCCTCATATATTCGTTGGTCACCACCAGATTCCCCGCACCGTCCCGGCGGAAACTCCGCGAGAAGGAGCCCGCATGAGTACCGTCACGGTCGGTGATATCCGCGTCCAGATAGAGTTTCTCCTCGCCGAAGTCGTTGGTATCACGCCCGAAATACACTCGGCGGAGAGCATAGGGCCCGAACGGACGCTCGAGCCCTTTGACCGCCGCGGTCAGCGCACGGCTGTCCATTGCGCCCGAGTACGCCCCGTCGACCAGCACACCGAGCGGCGGCAGATCCGACAGATCGGCGATCCGTCGCCTCGATCCCGAGAACGCCGCACCGTCCACATCTCCGCCGAGCCGGCCGGACACGATTCTCCGAGCACCCCGGAGGTCACCGTCGATACTGCTGCGCGCCGCGCCGGCGACTACGCCCGAGTAACTCCGTAATTCGTGCTCGTAGCCATCCGACCATTGGCGAATACGAAAACCGAGCAGGCGCCCGTACCGCTGGAGCAACTCCCTGCTCAACTCCGCACGGCCCACCCCGGCCGGACTCGCCGTACCCACTGCCATATCAGGTGTGGAGGGAACGCGAACCCCGGACCGCCGTCGCATCGACCTCGGTCACCGGATGGTCATCGCGAGCCATCGGACCGGCCGCCGGACGGGAGCCGGAATTCCCGCCGAATACGATCCGGTAGCGACCGATGGTTGCCGAATCGGCACGATTCGTCACTGAATTCCCTTCGCAATGGCCGCCATCAACTTCTCCGGGGGCAGGTTCATGAGTTCGGTGGACACCCACATCGTGTGTAAGCCCTTCTCGTCCACACGCTCGAAGTCCATGTACGTATCACCCTTGATCGTTCCGGGATCGGTGAACCTGATTCGCCAGCCGTTGTCCAGCAACTGGCGAATGGTGTACTCCGCGGTCGGGTCACCCGGTAGGTAATCACCGTTCGGGTCCATCGCCTTGTCGAAACCACCGGGCAGGCCGGTATCCAGCGGCCCCTCGAGCGGGGTCTTCGGCTCACCCGGAGCGGTCCGGCCCTCTTCCTCGTCGCGCCGCCGGTCGGCCGACGCACCTCTATCGCTGTCTCGCTGGTCATCGCCGCCGGATCCGCCCCCCGCGGATTCGCCCCCCTCGCCCCCGCTCTGCGAAGCCACTGCGCCCACGATGAAGAAGCTCGCGGCGATACCCGCGCCGAAACCCAGTCCCGTCTTGGGGTTCGTCGCCTCGGAAACCGCGTCACCACGTGACTGCGCGACAGCGGCGCCCCGGACGGCGGCCGCGCTCCAGCCGTCGGCGCCGCCTGCTCGCGGTACGATGCCGCCGGGTCCGGCAAGGTGGCCGCTGGTGGCGGACAGCCGACCGGCGAGACCGCTGCGCATACCGGCCACCACCGCCGAGAGCCGGCTCACCCCATCTCTCAGCACCGCGGATGCGCTGCCCGGCGATCGGTCGAAATCACCCGCGGGGCCGTCCAGGGCCGTTCTTGGTACCAGGCGCACAGAATTTCATCCCAACCGACGTCTCGCGGGAATCTCGCACCTCTACGAATCGGGAGATTCCGGACAACCGCAGATTACCTTTTCTCCCGAGAAATGACCGCACGGCCGGCCTGCTTCGGTGCAAGATGCACAATGCCGTCGACCAGATATGTCACTCGGGCATATTCACGGGTCTTGTTCCGCGGACCGTCCCTTGATTCGAACCGAGCGATTACTGCGGCGTTCGTGCGTTCACGATATTCGGAAACTTGCTTTGTCCCCGGTGCACAATGTGACGAGTTGCCCGGCCGGCAGATGTTCACGGGACCTCGTGCACGAGAGGAATATTCGGGTGGTGGACACGCGGCGCCGGAAATCCCGAGCTGCCCCGACCCCGTCAGAGCGATTCGTAGACCGCGGCGACGAGATCGTGGGCGCGAGTGTCTCCGTCGAAAGCGTCACGGCGCAGGTTCGGGACGAAGCCGAAAGCGATCCGGTGTACGCGATCGGCGAATCCCACCGAGCCTCCCGCCCCGGGATGCCCGAATGCGCCGGCACGCGCCGGTTCGGGCAGCGGCATGGCCGGTGCGGGCAGCATATAGCCCAATCCGAAAGCGCTGTCCAGCAGCAGAACCTCGTCCGGACCGCGAACCTGCTCCGATACCGCCTCGTCCAGAAGATCGCCGGGCAGCAGCGTCCCGCCACCGAGGTCGCGGTAGAAACCGGCCAACGCGCGGGCGGTCGCGTACAGACCGCTGGCCGGCCAGCCGCCCGCCTGAACGGCGGGATCGGAGTAGGACGGGCGCGGGTTGGCCGAACCGCGCATGATCAACGAATCCGGATCAGCGTAGGCACGCGCGAGCCGTGCCGCGATACCGTTTCCGGTAACGGTGGTGGATGCACGCGCGGCGCCGGAACGGTCCGGGAAAGTAGTACGCGCCGGAGTGACCCGCGGTACTCCGAGGCATAGGCCGGGCCCGAACTGTTCGGCGATATAGTCCGCGACCGAACCGCCGGTGTGCCGTGCGACGAATTCCCCGGCCAGCCATCCGAAGGTCAGGGCGTGATAGCCGTGGCGAGTGCCCGGTTCCCACACCGGCCGCTGCGTGGCGAGCTGTGCGGCCATCGCCCGGGGATCGGCCGCCTCCGCGCTGGTGATCGGCCGGTCGAAGGCGGGCAGACCGGCCCGGTGGGTCAGTAGGTCCGCCAGTGTGGTGGCTTCTTTGCCCTCGACGCCGAACTCCGGCCACCACCGCGTCACCGGCTGGTCGACGCCGATACCGGTCGCGGCACTCACCCGCAGCGCCGCGGTCGCGGTGAGCCCTTTGGTGCACGAGAAAGTGATACAGGGGGTGTCGTGTTCCCACGCCCGCCCGGTCCGGCGATCCGCGATCCCGCCCCACAGATCCACCACCGCACGGCCGTCGACGAAGACTGCCACCGCGGCCCCGAGATCGCGGCCCGTCGCCAGATTCGCCGCGAAGACCTCGCGAACCGCGCCGAAGGCCGGATCGATGTGCCCTTCCACTGTCACTCGAGAATTAGAACACGTTCCCGTTCCGATGAGCGCTGTTCGCTCCGGGCGATATCACCGGACGCACCGCTCCCGGTGGTGCTGCGCACGGCTCTCGAACCGGTGATCCGCAGACGTCCACGCCCGGTTCGGCACCCGCAGAGATAGGGATACCCGCTCTCCCTCGAAGCCTCCCGCTGCTGTCTCGCGGGCGGATTCAGTCCATCTTCGCCAGCACCGTCCGCACGACCTGCCGCATGACTTCGGTCGTCTGCTCCCGACCGCTGTGGTACTCGGTGAAAACCTTCACCTCGACCTCGAAATAGAACCGGCCGTGGCGGCAGGCCAGATGGTCGTCGGCTGTCGTCTGCGACGATATCCGCCACGTGTAGCAGGCCTCGGGCCCCCAGCTGTTACCGATATCGGTGGCGATTTCCCTTCTTTCCGTGGTGCCGGCGCGATCGTCGGCGTAGAAGCGCGTGATCAGGGCCGGATCGGCGATACCCAGCATGGTCACCCCGATATCGGCCGATATCGTGGGCAGTTCGAAATACATGTCGCACCCGGCGGCCGGCACCTGATTGTCGACCGGAATCCCGAGCCCGATGATGGTCAGGGCGGTCGGGTAGCGCCGGATCTCGCCGGCCTCGGGCAGGATGGCCCGGATCTCACGGTCATCGATGAGCGTACAGCCGTCGGGCCATTGCTTTCCGGGAAGTATGGTCCCCGGCTCCGGATACGCACCGAGATTCCCGGTCCCCGGCGCCGCCACGCCGACCACGACATCGCGGTCGCCCTGATGGCCGGCGTCCGCCGTTACGGCGGGTGCGGAGCCCGATGATCCCACGACCTCCGAAACCATGGCGTAGCCGACCGTACAGAGCAGGACCGCTCCCACTGCCATCCAGAAATACTGCTGCCGCCTGTCACGGGGCGATCGACCGCCACCGGGGGCGTTGCTGACAGGCGACACCGGCCCCGGTGCGGATACCGGCACAAGTGGTGAATACTCCTGCGCCGATACGGGTTCCGGGGCAGCAGCCGGGCGCCGCGATCGCGTCACCGATACCGGCAACAGGCTGTCCAGGCCGCCGAGGGTGAGCCCCAGTACCTCCGACTGCAGCAGATCCAGCAGATCAGCGCGAGCCAGACCGGCATTCAGCGCTTGTGCCGCCGCGGAGGACTCGTCGGCGACCAGGCCCAGCGCGACCACACCTACTGGGATCGGCGACAACTCGTAACGCACAGCGAGCTCGTGGGCGACTTCCAGTGCGGTGGCGCACGAGTCGTTCAGTGGCACAGATTCCCAGGCCGCGGAACCACCGAGTGCCGGATCCGCGACAGGTGTCCGGGCGATGCGATCGGGATCGCCGGTCCGCAGCGTGATCCGCGACCAGTCCCCGGTGGTATCGGTGCGCATCAACTCCACCAGCAGATCGCGGGTGCCCACCGGATGCGGAGCGGCCCGGCGGCCCGCGGCGCGTAGCGCCGTGACGACCTTCGAAGACAGTGGCACACCGTGCAGAACCCCGGTCATGGGCGATCGACCTCTCCTGGACCGGCCCGAGAGAATCCCGCCTCGGACGACGACAGAGGATAACCCGAAGGACGATCCGGCCGGACCACGCGGCGCGGGCGAACCCGAACACCGGCGGCCGCCGAGCGTTGGGATGCCGCCGTCGGATCTAGGCCGAGTCGTCGAGAACCGTGGCATCGACGCGAACCCTGCCGGCGGATCCGAATCCGCCCGGATCTGCATTCGGACCCAACCTTTCGGCGCCGGAGATGGTCTTTACCGGAGGCAGGACCGCACCGCGACGTCCACATGTCCACGCGACTCCTCCACCGTTCCCGGCAGGCCACATATCGCGCGGGTCACCGGCCGACCGCGAGCGGTAGCACGAACTCCGCTGTGCCACAGGGGAATACAAGAAGACGCAAACAGGAGAATACGATGAAACTGCGCAAACTCGCCGCGACGGTGCTGCTGGTACTGGGTGCGGCAGGCCTCTCCGGCCTGGCCGCCCCCGCTCAGGCCGCCACCGGATTCGACCGATGCCCGGACGGGCATTTCTGCCTTTTCAGCGCCGCGGACGGGGGCGGGCGGATCGCGTACTTCCGCCTCGGTTCCACCGATCTGCGCCTCCAGGATATCGACGGACAGGCCTATTCGATCTGGGACCGGACCGGCCGATACTGGCACGGGTTCACCGAGTACAACTATTCCGGCGGCGTGATCTTCCGGTCGGGGCCCGGTCAACGGACCAACTTCCCCGCGGAGGTCGCCACCCAGGTGCATTCGGTGAAGCCGGCCTGATCCGCGTACCACCGAGCCGGTTCGCCGCCGGAAGCCACCACCCCACCGGCGACCACCACCGGACGGTAGCGGCGCGGTGCCGAAACCAGTGTTTCGGCACCGCGCCGGCCTCGGGCCCCGGCCACCGGGCTCATCGCCACCGGTATCGAATCGCGCCCGGTCCGCTGCTGTGCGCCGCCGGGCGTCCACCGATCACTTCTCGCGGCCGTCGAAGGGAGAACCGAACCAGCCGTCGAAGGAACGCAGCAGGGCCAGCAGCGCCGCCGCCAGCCGCCGGTCCAATTCGGGTTCGTGCAGCTGTAGCCGGTCGCCGAACGGTCTGAAGTCCAGGAGCAGCCGACCGTCCGCGCGCCACCTGATACGCCGCGGAGCACGTGGGAGTCCGCTGTTCCCCAACAGTGCGCCGACGAAGGCGAATGGGAAGAGCGGGGAGAACAGCCAGCAGACGAACCACCAGAAGATCCGGCCCTGGTAGCCCACCGCGGTGGGTGCACCGGGCTGCTCCACCGTCCAACGGGTCCGTACGCCGCGCCCTTTGAACGCTTTCTCGCGAACGAGCGTGCCGACGATCTCACCGTGCGCGCCGAGCACCTGATAGGTCGCCACCCCGCCGTGGGCCGAGTGGGTCACCAGGGTGGCTACTCGACTGCCACGATGTTCGTCGGCCCACAGGACGAACGAGCGAGCACCGGTTTTGCGCGCCGCGAGGTAGTCGGGTACACCGCCGGGCGGGAGCTCGCGCTCCACGTACGCCACCGCCGAGGGTGTGCCCGATCCTCCGGTGTACTCCACCACGTTCCTGACCGGCGGCGGGGGACCCACTTTCTCCAGGTCGGCGAGCTTCACCGCGGGGATCCGCATGGTCAGCTGGGCTGTCACCCTGACTACTCCTTTTATGTTGTTTTCTGGAACCGTGGCAAAACCGGCCCTCGGCACCGACCTCCGATCGGTGGTCACGCACCGCCTCTGCTGGTGACCGAGATCGCGTCTGCGCCCAGCCCGGGCGCCGCCCTCCGCGCGAGTTCGCGGATATCCTCCAGATCCGCGGCGCCCGCCACGACGATCCGTACCGAAGTGGTGTCCAGAGTCGCGTCGACGACCTGATACTCGGCCCTCACCGCCTCATAAGCGGCGATCGTCTCGGTCGGCAGGCGACCGTCGGCGTCGGATTGCACACTGATGGCGGGGCTCGCCCCGGCACGTGTCACTACCTGGACAGATGTGAGGTCCGACGGGAGTCGGTGCGGGCCACCGTTGCCGACCATATCGCCGAACACCGCCATGGCTGCGGCGGAGTCCACTGTGGTCACCTTGGACTGCCAGTGGAAGACGCTCTTCGAGGTCCAGCTTTCGATATCGCCGTTCACCACACGTTCGTCGGTGGCCAGCGAACGCCACAGATCCAGGATCTCGCGGCCACGCCGCTCGTCCGGATCGACGGTGACAGTGATGCCGTGTGCGGTGATCCGGCCGGTGATCGACCCGTTGCGCGCGAGGTACTCCCGCAGATCGCCCGCTCGCTCCACCACGCGGTCGGGCGATGCGCCGTCCTCGAAGACCAGTGTCCCGACCGCTTTCCCGGCGAAGGGCAGGATGTTGTATCCGTAGACGTCGACTTCGGCGATATCCGAGGTGCCGGCCCAGTCTTTGTCGAACTTCGCCGCGAGCGCGGTGCCCTTGTCGATCGCGCAGCCGGACAGTAGCGGCAGGGCCAGTACGAACGCGAGGATCCGAATCGGCCGCCGCGCGGTGTTGCTTCTCACTGCTGTCTCCTGGATAGCAGGTGAGCGGCCCGGAGCGGATCGCCCGGGCCCGGCCTGCAGTAGTCATGGCAGCCGTAGCTTACGGCGCCCCTCGCTGACGGGAGTGCCCGCGCGTCTACTGTTCACGGCGACAGCCGCCGTATTCGGCCGGAGGTTCAGCGACCCGGAACCCGGGTCGCTGAACCTTCCGCGCCTGCGGTTGTCTCAGTGGTCGACGCGCACTCAGTACTTGAGCGCGCCCGCATCGACTGCGATCTGGTTCCCGGTGGTCGACCCGGATTCGGGGCCGGCGAGCCAGGCGACGATATCGGCCACCTGTTCGGGAGGCATGAAACCACCACGACCGTCGGTGCCGTCCGCGGCGGCCGGGCGGTACGGCACCGGCGGGAAACTGTGCAGGAAGGACGGGTATTCGGCGAACAGCTTCATCATCGCGTCCGGATCGATCATGGGGGTGTCGACCGAGTAGGGGTGGATCGAGTTGACCCGGATCCCGAATTCGCCGACCTCCAGCGCCAGGGAGTTGGTGAGTGCGACCAGTCCGTGTTTCGAGGCGGAGTAGTGCCCGTTGCCGGGAGTGGCCTTGAGCCCGGCCGACGAGCTGACGACGATGATGGAGCCACCGTTGCCCGCCTCGATCATCGCGGGGACCGCGGCGCGGATGGTGCGCCACGTACCGTTGAGGTTCACCCCGACCACGGTGTCCCACTGTTCTTCCGACATCTCGAACAGCCGGCCCCAGCTGAGCACACCCGCGTTGGCGACCACGATATCCAGTCGGCCGAACTCGGCGACCCCGTCGGCTACGACGGACTGCAGGGCGGCGAGATCGCGGATATCGACCTCGCGCGCCAGTACGGCTCTTCCGGTGTCCCGCACCGATCGGGCGGTCTCGGCAAGGTCCGCGCTGGTAGCGGGCGGGTAGTCGACAGTATCGGAGACCGGGCCGCAGATATCCAGGGCGATGACATCCGCGCCGGCTCGGGCCAGCCGCACGGCGTGGGCACGGCCCTGACCGCGGGCGGCACCGGTCACCAGCGCTGCCTTTCCGTGCAGAGGTAGGTTCGGATCGTGCATGTAGAAGCCGCCTTCGGGAGATGACCGGCAGAGCCGGAGGGTGGTTACCGCGGTGGGTTGTCGGAGTCGTCCAGGAAGTGGACGCCGGTGGCCCGCTGAGCGAGATCCCACAATCGGCGTCCGGTGACGGGATCGAGGGCGCGGCGCGAGATCCGCACCGGGACCGGCGGGCCGATGAGTTCGCCGCGCCCGCCCGGCCCGAAGAAATCGCCGCCGGATGCGGTGCGGTCGAGGGCTGCGCGCAGGATCGGAGTCGCACCGGCGGCGGGGCTCTGGGTGAACCAGCTCGTCAGGGCCGACAGACGCGGGTGGTACACCGCCCGCATCAGCCGGTTGCGTTCCTGCAGGATATCGGTGCGCACACCGCCCGGGTGGGCGGCCAGCGCCTCGACGGCCGATCCGCGGGCGATGAGGCGCCGGTTCAGCTCACACATGAACGTCATCGAAGCCATCTTCGAACGCGCGTAGGCCGTCGTCGAATCGAAGTGCCGCTCGCCGTGCGGATCGTCGAAATCCAGTGTCGCGCCGCGACCGCGATGGGTAATGCTGCTGACGGTCACTACCCGGCTCGCGGGTGCCGCTTCGAGCAGGTCGAACAGGCGTCCGGTCAGCGCGAAGTGCCCGAGGAAATTGGTACCGAAATCCGTTTCGAACCCGTCGGCGGTGTGTCCGTGGTGGGCGGCCATGACACCGGCATTGTTGACGAGGAGATCGATATGGGGCCAGCGGCCGCGCAGCCGATCGGCCAGCGATGCGACGGATGCCAGGCTCGCCAGGTCCAGCGGGAGATGCACCATGTGCGCGTCCGGTGCGGAAGCGCGGATATCGCGTTCGGCCGCCTGTGCTTTCACGCTGTCACGACAGGCCGATACGACGGTGGCGCCGGCCACGGCCAGCACCCGGGCGATCTCGAGTCCTATTCCGGTGTTGGCGCCCGTGACCACCGCGATTCGTCCGGACAGCGCACCGGCCTGCGGGACGGTCCACGGTGTCGTGTCTGTGGAAACCATCGGCCCGCTACTCGGTGATCTCGGAGACAGTGCCGAGCAACAGGACCGCGACCCGAGTCAGTCGCTGCGCCATGACCTCGTACGTCGAGTAGTCCATACCCGCCTGGATGAGCGCCCCGCTGACCGCGAGCGAAAGCCCGTCCAGCACCTCGGCGGGGCATTCGTCCCCCGCCGCCCGGCGCAGCCGTTCGTTCATGAGGAGCCCGGTGCGGGTCCGGATCCGCGCCACGTCCGGATCCCGGCTCAGCACCGCCGCCGACGCCGCCGTACTGAGCGCCGGCTCCTCGGCCATGAGTTCACCCAGCTCCCCGAAAACCTTCTCCAGCCGCTGTATCGGCGTCACCCCGGCGACCGGCTGCTCGCACCACCGCTCGATCCGGCGCCGGTACGCCTCGGCCACCAGATGCTGTTTGGAGGAGAAATACCCGTACATGGTCGTATGCGTGATCCCGGCCAGCCGGCTCACCTCGCGCATGGAGAGTTGGTCGTAACCGTCGGCACGCAGCGCCTCGACCGCGGCATCGAGCAGCCGATCGACGGATTTTCCCGGACGCCCCGCGAGCGATCGCCGCCCCACCTCGGGATATCTCGTTATCTCGGCCACGCAGCTGACAGTAGTATTTACACGTGTAAAGCACAATATCCGCTGCGGGCACCGGCCCGGTCACATCCGAAGGATCGTGACGACCGACGACGGGAGAGCACCGTGACGGATCCGGGCGGGCATATCCGGCCCGCGCTCCGGGCACACAGTGAGCGCTTCGGATTCCCGAGGGCGACCGCGAGCAGGTCGCCGTGGCATATCGACGCCGAGTGCGGTGCGGTGTAGTCCCGCGTCCCGAAACCGACATCCCCTCCGAAGACTCGTTACGGACCGAAGCCACCGGGCGCGGATCGGGCGCGGCGGTGTGCGGTCACCCGGGCGGGGCGGCCGGCGCGGAATGCCCGGACTCGTCCGGCCGGCGCCTCGTGCCGGTCGCCGGGACGAGTACCAGTGCGAGGATCGTCGGCAGGCTCAATGCGAGCGCGAGGCCGGTATGGCCCGCCAGCGCGAGACCGACGCCCCCGAGCAGCGATCCCCCGAACACGCCGAGGCTCATCCCGGCCGCGTTGAGACTGAACACGGCGGCCGCCAGATCGCCGCCGCGCCGGGCGATCGAGGTGGTCACCTGAGCGGCCACCACCGCGTGACCGAATCCCATCAGCGCGGTCGCGGCCAGCGCCGGCGGCAGCGCGGTGGTGTGGAAGACGCCGAGCACCGCGATCAGCGCGCCGGACAACCCGGCGCTCAGTACCGTCCCGGGGTGGCGGCCCATCACCGAACCGGGGTCGCGTACCCAGCGGCCGGTCAGATAGTTCCCGAGGAAGAACGAGGCACCGCTCAGCGTCCACACCAGCGTGAATCCCGCTGCCGTGAGCCCGAACCGGTCGGCGTAGAACACCGCGAGGAACGCCAGGTATCCCATGAACGAGGCGGTCCGTAACCCGGCCACGGCGAGGAGCCCGAGCAGACCCGGTCGCGCCCGCAGTGCGCGAAACGAGGCGATATATCCGAGGGGAGCCGTCGTGTGTGCCGGCGGCGCGGCCGCACGCGCCCGGACCGGGAGGAAACCGGCGGCGATGATCACACTGAGCGCCGCGGTGGTCCACAGCGCACCGTGCCAGCCGTGCCACGACCCGATGACGCCGATGATCGGACCGGCGCAGACGGCGGCCAGCGATTGGGTCGCGGTGACCATGGTGGCGGCCCGGCCGATATTCCCGGGGCCGGCGAATCTCGACGTGGCCAGCGCCAGGAGGGCCGGGGTCAGCAGGGCGGTCGCCACGCCGATGCCTAGGCAGAAGACGGTGAGCGCGGCGACGGTACCGGCCGTGGCCAGCGCGCTGGCCGCGGCGAGCAGGACGAGCGCCGCCACGGTGACGTAGTTCTTCGACCACCGGGCCAGCAACGGCGCCAGAGCGATTCCCGCGACCAACGCGGCCAGGCCGCCCAGCCCGCGCAGGAAACCGATCCCCGACTCCGGCGCTCGGGCGGCGGCCGCGATCGGCACCAGGAAGGTCGAATAGATCGTGAACGGGAACAGGCCGATCACCGAAGCGACCAGCACGAGCGCCAGCGCCCGCGCCATCCGGCGATCGGGGACCGGTGGCTCATCGGCCGCGGCGGGCACCGGCGCGCTCGGTGCGCGCGCCGGGCCGTGCGTGGGTGTGTCCACCGGATCGTCGATCATCCGGTGGTCACGTGGTCACGCAGGTATTCGGCGAATTTCTCCAGCCCGTCGATATTGCGCGGACTGGAAATGGCTTCGTTGTAGTCGAGGACGAAGAACTTGTCGCCGGCGACAGCGGGCAACGCCGCCGTGGCGGGATCGGATTTCAGGAAATCGATCTTCTCCTGCGCCGGGGCATCGCGATACTCGAGAACGATGATGACCTCGGGCGCGGATTCCACGACCGCTTCCCAGCTCACCTCGGTCCAGCGGGCATCGACATCGGCGAAGACATTCACCCCGCCGGCGAACCCGATGATATCGGTCGGCGGCACCTGGCTCGCCGCGGTGAACGGTTTATCGGTGCCGGAATCGTAGAGAAACACCTTCACCGGCTCACCGGCCGGTGCCTGCCGCTGCACCTCGGTGACGCGTGCGCGGTAATCGTCGATCAGATCGGCCGCTCGTTGTTCGACACCGAAGATCTTCCCCAGCCGTTCGAGGTCGGTGTAGAGGCCCTCGAACGGTGTGTGCCGTTCGGGGAAACCCGGGTAGTTGAAACAGGATTCGGCGTGCATGAAGCTCTGGATGCCCAGGGTATCGAGGATTTCGGGGGTGATACCGCGGGAATCGGAGAACCCCGAGTTCCAGCCGGCGACCACGAAATCGGCCTCCGCTTCGACGACGAGTTCCCGATTGAGCAGATCGTCGCTCAGGAACTCGACGCGCTCGTAGTCGGCGGCCCAGGGTGATTCGCGCACCGGCGGATTCGCCGGCGGCAGCACGTATCCGTGCACGTGGTCGGCCAGGCCCAGCGAGAACATCTTGTCGGCGCTGCCCCCTTCGTACACCACGGCCCGGTGCGGCACGGTGTACTCCACGGCCTCGCCGCACCGCTGTACCGTCGTACGGTCGCCGGGGCGCCCGGCCTCGTCGACCTGCGCGCCACATGCCGACAGCAGGAAGGCGCCGGTAGCCGCCAGCACCGCGGTTCTACGCCGCGCCGAGCCGGTATTCATCGATCTCATCGTGTCGGTTCTTTCGCACTCGTATCGGTCGTGGATGCGGGCATGCGGCCTCCCGGCAGCGCGTACAGGATCTGTGGGGCCCCGGTCAGCGGGTGTTCGACCACGGAGATCTCGACACCGAACACCTCGGCGATCAGGTCCCTGGTGAGCACCTGTGACGGCGGCCCCACCGTCGCCAGCCGGCCACCGGACAGGACCGCGATCCGATCGCAGGCCGCGGCAGCGAGATTCAGGTCGTGGAGGACGACGAGCACGGTCGGAGCGGCGGTCCGCAGCAATCCGAGCAATTCGATCTGATGCCGCAGGTCGAGATGGTTCGTCGGTTCGTCCAGAATGAGGATCCGGGGCTGCTGTACGAGGGCCCGGGCGATGAGAACGCGCTGTCGTTCGCCGCCCGAGAGACCGAGGATTCCCCGATGCGCCAGATGCGTGATATCCATCCGCGCCATCGCCGCACGGCACAGTTCGTGTTCGGCCGCGGTGAGCGGCTGATTGCCGTATTTGAACGGGGCCCGGCCCAGCGCCACGACCTCGGCGACCGTGAAATCGAACTCGGCACCGCTTTCCTGCGCGAGCGCGGCCACCTGCTGTGCCGACTGCCGCCGCGACAGGCCCGCCAACTCGTGCTCACCGATACGGATGGTGCCGCCGCTGGGCACCAGGGCCCGGTACAGACAACGCAGAATCGTGGATTTCCCGGAGCCGTTGGGCCCGACGAGACCGACCACGTCACCCGAAGCGGCCTCGAGGTCCACCCCGCCGACTATCTCGCGACCGTCGATCGCCACCGTCAGATCCGCTATCCGCACCTGCATCACGTGCCTCCGAATACGTAGCCCTTGCGGCGCATCAGGACGATGAACACCGGCACTCCGATCAGCGCGGTCAGGGCTCCGAGCGGCAGTTCTCGCGGCGCGACGACGGTCCGTGCCAGCAGATCCACCCACACCGTGAGGATCGCGCCGGCGAACGGCGCGATCAGTAGCAGCCGGGTGTGCCCAGCCCCGGCGATCATCCGGGTGATATGCGGGATGATCAGGCCGATGAACCCGATGGTTCCGCTGACAGCGACCATGGCACCGGTCATCACCGCGGTGGTCGCGAAGAGGAGGCGGCGGGCACCGGCGTTATCCACGCCGAGGCTCGCGGCCGTCTCGTCACCGAGGGACATGATGTCCAGCACGCGGCCGTACCGGAACAGCAGCACCCCACCCGCCGTCGAGATCACCGCCACCACCGGCAGCGAACCCCACGTCGCGGCTCCGAACGATCCCATCGTCCAGAACAGCACGGTGCTGGTCGCTTCACTACCCGGGACGAAATAGATCAGCACGCTCATCACGGCCTGGAACCCGAACGCGAGCGCCACCCCGGTCAGCACCAACCGCAGCGGGGTGACTCCTGTCCTGCGGTAGGCCACTGCGTAGACGAGCACGGTAGCGCCCAATGCGCCCAGGAAGGCTCCGACGGAAACGGCGTAGATCCCGAAACCCGCCAGCGCCCCGAACAGCGAGACAGTGACCGCGCCCACGGACGCTCCCGAGGAGACACCGAGGATGTACGGGTCGGCCAGGGAATTACGTACCAGCGCCTGGACGACCGCGCCGATGATACTCGACCCCGCGCCGACCACGGCAGCGAGAAGTACGCGCGGAGTGCGGATCTGCCAGATGATCTGATATCGGGCCGCGTCCGCGGCAGCCACCGTGCCGTTGGTCACCGATGCCCACAGGAACCGGGCGGTTTCGGCAGGGTGGATCGACGCGGACCCGAGCCCGATCGCCACCAGTATCGATATCGCCAGGACCAAGGCGAGCAGGACCACCAGCGCGGCGACACCCGTTCCGGTCTGCTCCCACCGCACACGGTCCGGAGCGCGTCCCGCCCCGGGCGGGGCGGCCACCGCGTGATTCGACGCCAACTCGCACACTCCCGCTCCATCTAACAGTAATGATAATCATTACCATCTGAGCGAAGGTGTGACAACCGGCGTCCGATGTGGAGAGCCGGCGAGTGGCACCTTCTCGGTAGGCGAGACCGGCCCGTTCCGGCGACAGGCGCCCGCGGACCCGCCGGGCGCCGTCGCCGCCGGTGTCACCGGCGACGACGGACCAGTCGGTTGAGCCTCAGAGCGGGAGGACGAGCCCGCCCTGCGGCGCACCGTCGGCGCGTCCGGGGGTGATCATTCGACCTGATCCCCGGTGTGGATCAGGAACTCCGGCGAGGTGCCACTGATGGGAACGCTGTCGCTGCCGGATTTCACAGCGTCGCCGAAGTACCGGATCCGGTAGGTGCCGGGGGCCGCGTCGGCGGGGCTGTGCCAGACAATGGTGACCTGCGAGCTCGAGGCGGGGCCGGGTGCCCAGCTGAACGTGGTCGTCCAGTCACCGTCGTCGGCGATCATCCGCCAGCGCTCCCCGTCGCGCCGCTGCACCATCAGATAGGTGCTGCCGCGATGTAGGTCGTGATTGGGGTGCGCACCGGCGAATTCGATACTCACCCGCTCCCCCGCCCGATATGCCGAAGCGGGCTCGTTCAGCACGTCACCGAAGTCGTACCCCACCGGCGGGAAGTCCGGCGACAATGCCGTTTTCACGGGCCGCTGCGACTCCGACAGATCGGGCGCCGCGGCACCGGACGGTACCGCACTCTCGTCACGCATCGCGGTGGCGAGCTGCGCCGCGACCTGCTGCAGGGCCGGTAGTTCCCATCGGCCGAACAGGGTGCTCGCACCCTCGTAGCGCTGCGCGTCGTACTCCTCCGGGGTGGTCACGTAATGGATATAGGCGTTGGCGTACCCGGCGATCAGCACATTGGTCAGCTCGGCGCCGAGAACGGCCGCCACCGTGCGCCGCAACCGCAGACCGGCGGTGATCGTCACCTCGCCCGGAATACCGAGCAGGTACAGCTCACCGATCTGCACGAGCTGTACCGGGACCTTCTCCTGCACATAGGGCCCGATCCGGTTGAGCAGTCCCCCCGGAGCGACGATCGCCTTGGGCGCCTGCGCGTCCCGCAGCGCGGGCGCGAACCGGTACGCCAACCGCGACAACGGATCCCAGATCGGATTTCGTCCTTCGCGGAACGACTTCCAGTGGGTGGGCCCGTCGTACCCCGCGCCGGCGAAGGCTGCCGCTCCACCGGCCGGCCGGCCGGTGCGGTGCTCGCGCTCGTCGCCGGTGAACTCCGGGGATACGGTCACCGCGGACAGGTCGACATGGACCAGGCGGTGATCGATACTGCCGGCCATCCGCGGCATGTACCCCGCGGAGAGCTTCGCCGCGGCCTCGTACTGGCGCAGGCCGAGGATCCGGGTGTTCTCGAACTCGTCACCGGTCGGGCCCTCGCCGGGCCTACCGTCCAGGTTGGGCGACATATCGCCGGAATTGGTCTGCGCGAAGGCCGCGACGAAGTCGGGGTCCGGATCCGCCAGATAGTTCACGCCTTCGACATCGTGCTCCCAGTGGTAGGCGGCGTAGCCCTTGTTGTCACCGCTGATCAGCGTGTTCCGGTCGGTCATCGACGTACCGTGAGTGGCGAACCAGTTGACGGCACCGACCGGGTCGCCGTCACGATCGATGCGCAGCAGGGTCGTCTGCGGGTCGATGGCATCGGGAAAGAACTTCCGATCCTCCTGCGGGTTCCGGTCGAATGCCGCACGCGAACGGTTGACGCTGGCGTCGCGCAGCTCGCCGTGTATCAGGCGCAGGGTGGCCGGGGCGAGATCCTCGTGCGCCCGCTCGACCGCCTCGATGATCCCGTCGACGATCGCCGCGAAGGTCCTGGGACGGAATCCGTCCGACCCGTTGTACAACCGGTGATGCGAATAACCGCCGGGCCCGCAGTGGGTATGGGTCGCGGTGATCATCACATTGGACTCGGTGTAGGCATCGCCGAAGAGCTGGGCAAGCCGGCGCAGCACCTCCTGGGTGATGCTGGAGAAGATCAACGGCAGGTCGTTCACGATCAGCAGCACCCGGCGATCGAAGAGCGGATCCGCGAAGACGAAAGCGCGCGAGCGTAAACGGAGGTGGATTCCGGTGGTCTTCTGATCGGCCTTTCCGTAGCCGAGCATGCCGGCTTCGGCCGGTTCTCCGGTGATGTCGGCAATGGCACGCCCGACCAGATGACGGTCGGTCGAGTAGTTCGTTTCCGGCATCGACCTCTTCTTCTGTCCTGTTGGAACCCGCCCGCGACAGCGGTCCGGATTGATTGCACAGACAAACTAGCAAGGACAAAGTCGGGATTGCATTGCGTGAGCTACGGTTTCGCCGGTCGTTCATGCCGATATCGCTCGCTCGGCGAACTGTCCGACGCGTGCGGGTCCGATCGGCACATCCGTACAGGACTCTGGTACCCGCGAGATCGGTCCGCCCGAGTGGCGGAGACAGGGGCCGGTCGTCGGCCACTCGCTTGCGTGCCGGTCGGTGCCGCTGCCCGGCTCAGGCCGGGCGGCGGCGCGCGGTGCCGGGGAGTACCGCGGCGACGAACTTCTCGACTGCCGATATCGTCGGCGGGCGGGCGTCGCGGTCGGTGAACAACAGATGCCCGCCACCGACCAGCGACAGGGTGAGTGAGTCGATATCGGCATCGGCCGCGATGCGGCCCAGTTCCCGCTCGTCGGTCAGGTAGGCGGAGATCGCGGTCGTCGCCTCGGCGAGAATCGCCACGCCGCCGCCCGGCCTGGCTCGGCGCAGTCGCGCGCGCAGCTCGTCACGAAAGGTGATGAGCGGGATGATCGCTATCGGGACCGGCCCGAACACAGCGGTCAGCGCGCCGGTCACATTGGCGACCACCGTACCGGTGCCGGCGGACGCGCGCAGCGCGCTCCCCTGCGCCTCGAGCCGGGCGGCCCGATCGAGCACGAGTGCGGCGAGGAAACCGTCGAAGTCGTCGAAGTGCCGGTGCAGAACACCTTTGGCGCAGCCCGCCTCATCGGTGACGGCCCGGCTGGTCAGCCCGTTCGGCCCGGCGCGGAGCAGTACGCGTTCGGCAGCGTCGAACAGTTGCTGTCGCGCGTCACGAAGGTGCACCCCAGTCGGCACTCACAGATCCTTTCGTACGTCTGACCACTGACAGAATTGCACAGTGGGCATGTGCCCACTAAAGTGGGCGCATGCCCACAACGCCGCCGGAACAGCGCGAACCGTCCCCGGAGTCTCAGCACATGGCCACATCGTTCGGCGTGGACGCACAGCGCTACGATCGGGCCCGGCCCCGCTACCCGGAAACGCTGGTGGCGCGAATCCTCGCCGGGGCGCCGGGAACAGATGTGCTCGATGTCGGCTGCGGTACCGGCATCGCGGCCGGCCAGTTCCGCGCCGCGGGCTGCACGGTGCTCGGCGTCGAACCCGATGCGCGGATGGCCGATTTCGCGCGGGACCGCGGATTGCGGGTCGAGGTCACCACCTTCGAGAAATGGGAGCCGGGCGACCGGATGTTCGATGCGGTCGTCGCGGCTCAATCGTGGCATTGGGTGGATCCGCTGGCCGGCGCAGCGAAAGCGGCGCGCGTGCTGCGGCCGGGGGGACGGCTGGCGATCTTCGGCCATGTGTACGAGCCGCCCGCCGAGGTGGCGGAACCGTTCGCCACCGCCTTCCGGCGGGTCGCGCCGGACTCGCCCTTCAGCGGCCAGCCGGCCCGGCGACCCCTCGACCTCTATCGGGCGGGATATACGAAATTCGCCGACCGGATCCGCGAGACCGAACTGTTCGGCGATCCCGAACAGTGGCAATTCGACTGGCAGCAGACCTATACGCGCGACCGATGGCTGGAACTGCTACCCACCACAGGCGGCCTCACCCGGCTCCACCCCGATCAGCTGGCCGAGATATCGAACGCGGTCGGCGACGCCATCGACTCGCTGGGTGGGTCTTTCACGATGGACTACACCACCCTGGCCACGACCGCCGCACGCCCGGGCATTTCCTGACGACCGCCGCACAAATGCCCACCGAGCGAGGCATGCCGCGACCGCGCAACGAAACCGGGGCGGGTCACAGGCGGGCCGAAGCCATCCATCGCGTACCCGCGCCGGCCACAAGGTCGTCGACCGGCACCGCACCGCCGCGACAGCGCATTCACCGGCCGTCCGGCCACCCGCCGGTGAACTTGTGCGACGGGTACAAGAACGCTCCCCCGAATGTGCAATGCGAACAAACTTTCCCGTAGAAGCAGTGGACGAATTGTTCGCAACACACCGTGTAAGTAGGGTTGTCCGCACCGATCTCGACACGTTTCCCGGTATCAGTGCGGACGAAAGAGGAAGTGCGAAAACAAAGCGTTCCAAATATTCTCTCGCGCAGTATCGATGACGGTCATACCTGTCACTTCCGCGAGCTTCCGAACAATCCGCCGAGCACCGGTGCAAATACTGCGACTTCGAACGAATATGCCGAGGTGATTCGGACTTCCGGACCGATACTGCGGTAGAGAAGGCCAGATCCGTGCAGGCATTCGTCACAGGAGACGACGCTTCCGGATCGAAGGAATCGATTTCTCACCAAAGGGTGCCGATCTCGTGAGAATCGAGACGTCCGGATCCCGCACATCAATGGCAAGAAAGTCCGAAAGCACCCCAGATGTTCTTATCGAGGAGATGAGTGTGGAGCTCCAATCCGCCGCGCTGTCGGATCCGGTAGCGATACCACCCGGCAGAGCAAAAGTTATCACTTCGCTGGCCGAGGTTCCGGCCACGACGGACGCGGCCTGCCGGTCACAGAGCATCGGCCGGGCCGGAGGAGTTCGGTAGCACCCTCGATGGCCATCACAGATATACAAGCGTTCGCTCATCTCTCCGAGGCCGATATCGAGTCACTCGGCCACGAGCTCGATCAGATTCGCTCCGATATCCAGAACTCCCTCGGACAGCGCGATGCCGACTATATTCGGCGCGTCATCGCCTTTCAGCGCGGCCTCGAGACAGCGGCGCGCCTGACCTTGTTGTGCGGTGGACGGTACCGGGCCGCCCGGATCGCCGGCACCGTGATGCTGGCGAGTTCGAAGATCATCGAGATGATGGAGGCCGGGCACAACATCACTCACGGGCAATGGGACTGGATGAACGATCCGGAGATCCATTCCGCCGGGTGGGAGTGGGATTTCGCCGGACCGTCCGCACATTGGCGGCATTCGCACAACTACGTGCACCACACCTACACGAACGTGTACGGCATGGACGCGGACCTGAGCTTCGTCGTCCTGCGCATGACGCGCGACGAGCCGTGGCGGCCGGTCCATCTGCTCCAGCCGGCCACCAGCCTGCTCATCGCGGCGGGCTTCGAAATCGCCATCGCCGTACACGATCTGGCACTCGAGCGTCGGCGCCGGAACATACCCCGGAGTCAGTGGCGGTCGACACCGAATATCGAGTTCGCCGGAAAGCTGGCCCGGCAGGCGAGCAAGGATCTGCTGTTCTATCCGGCTCTGAGCGGCCGGAATTTCACACGCACGCTCACCGCCAACGCCTCGGCACTGCTGCTGCGGAACATCTGGTCGTTCGTGGTGATCATGTGCGGTCATTTTCCCGACGGAGCCGAGAAATTCACCGTCGAACAGCTGCGCGACGAAACCCGCGGGCAGTGGTATCTCCGGCAACTGCTGGGCAGTGCCAACTTTCACGCCGGCCCCGTACTGGCGATAATGACCGGCAATCTCTGCTACCAGATCGAGCACCACCTGTTCCCCGATCTGCCGAGCAACCGCTACCCCGAGATCGCCCGACGCGTTCGTGCCCTGTGCGATAAATACGATCTCCCTTACACCACCGGTTCACTACCCGCGCAGTTCTGGCTGACGTATCGCACGATCTGGAAACTCGCGCTCCCGGATCGGTTCCTGCGCGATACCAGCGACAATGCCGCCGAAACCAGTTCCGAACGGAAATTCTTCGACATTCCGCCCACCGCGGGTGGCGGATCCGCCCGGCAACAGACCGACCTGGTCACCGGCGCCAGGCGCGGCCTGCGCACCGCATTGGCCGCGGCCGCCGCGCAACGAAAAGCAGCTCCCGGAGCCGGCCGGGGCATCCGGCGCTGGGTCTCGGTATCGTTGATACCCCGCCGATGACAGGACGGCCGAATGCGCGGCCCTGTCCCACCACGCGGCGACTCCGCCGACAGTGCGGGGCGGGCTTGTCGGGCATCTCGTGACTCGGCTGCGCACCATACTGACTCTTCCAGCGATCTGTTCGGAAACAGGCATCTGCGCGGCGTCTCGGGCACGTCGTACTCCGCCGCCAGAACTCGATCGAGTCGCTGCCGGACGGCCGGACTCTACGCCGCCGAGTTCGACGCCGTCCTCGCCACCGGGCCCGCGGACACCGCCGACTTCCTGCGCCGGGTGCACGACGACCCGGACCTGTCACAGCTGTCCGAGGTGGCCCGCTACCTGCCCACGACCGGCGCCCCGGCCGACTGGAAGCCCGTCGTCTTCGCCAAGCATTTCTGGTCCGGACAGGACTCGCCCGCGATCCTTCCGGCCGGGAGATCCTCCTCGACGGCCATCCGGTGGGTGAAGCGACCGACACCCCGAAGTACGGCCGCTTTCTCCCCCGACAGGCCACCGGTCAGGTGAATATGTGGGGCGATTTCGACCAGAACCGCCTGGGTTTTCTCAACTTCGATTACGGCTGGTACGACGCGCCGACGGATACGTGGTAGCACGCCAACCACTCCGAGACCGGAGCGGCGCGGAGTCCGCTACTCGTCTATCAGAGTACTTCCGATGCCTTCTTCACCAGCAGCGCCGACTTCGATACCACCGTCGTCGGAATAGGGTGGACCGACTCGAGCCGCTAGCCCGGCGACTCCTGTCCGGCCCATACTGCCGATATCTCACCGGAGTCGGTCCACTCATCGAACTACGCACCTATCGGGTACCGGCGAGATGATCACCTCCGCCCACATACAGCGTTTCCGAAGGCCTCAGCGTAAGACTTGCCATCCGAGTGATCGAGAGTTGTGCATCGAAGACAAACGATGCCGGTCGAAATGTGTTCCGGGAACGAAATTTCGGATTTGTACAGCTACCGAATTGTTGGCGACGACGCGATCCAGTAGCGTCGTTCACACAGATTCCGCTGAACAACCCGGCGCCCGGACGCCGATAGAGGCCGCCCCGCACAGGCGCGGTCGAGTTTTCGATCGTAAAAGTAATCCGTAATCCGTCGACACAATTTGCGAAAATCGAATCGTCGTCGATCCACAATTGACGAACCAATACTCGCAGAGCCGTTTACGGCGCGTACACACCTGCCTTCGGACCCATTACTCATCGGTCCCATCGCGTGAATCGGCTTGCTCCGGTCACTCGGGGTGCGCCGTTCCAGCCGGAGCGGCCGATCCATGTGTCGGCGGGGTCGCCGGCGTTCTGTACACGCAGTCGGAGGGTAATTCGATGTCCGGTCATTCCTGGGCAGCAGTGGTAGCGGAGTTACTCAGGAGGGCGCGGGAGCTCGGGCCGCATTACGCTCGTGCTCGCGAATTTCCCAACAGGGACGCTGCCCGGGCGTTACGTGACGCCGGCACAGCATTCAAGCGGCACGACGACACGGCGGCTAAACATATGCCCGCCGACTCCCATGGACGGGCCACGAGCGCCGTCTTCGGTGGTTCGCCCCACTACAGGCGTCCGGTGAACGACCTGAGGGCCAGCTCGAGTGAGCTGACCGAAGAACTGGCGTCTCGCTTACACGAACTATGGCGCAAACCTCGGCTGGGTCCCGACGGGCGATTCGAACCACGCCCCAAACAGGTCCGGGACGATCCGGATTGGGTCGCTGCTCACGGAACCGATCAGGTGGACATCGCCAACACCGCCTACCGAGACCTGCCGCTGGACTACCGGCGGGAAAATCAGGAGTCGGCGAAAGTGGCAACACCACTGGTCCTCGATGAACACCTCGCCGGCCGCGATCCCAGTAGAACCGATTTCGTCGAGGCATCGAGCAGCCGAGTCCACGATGCGTGGCTGGAACGAAATCGCGCCTGGGCACCACCCGAGCAATCCCTACCCTACGACCGACTCACTGAAGAGGAAAAAGAAAAGGACCGCGTTGTCATAAAAGCAGCGATAGACCTGCTCAAAGAACAGTTCCGCGACACGTACTAGTCGCCGGGTCCACGGGACCGCGGCGAGGTCGAGCGGTTCTTCGACAGCAGCACACCGAATCGCTCACTGAACAACCCGACCATCCGATCGAGATCATGGCGCCGTGGAGACATCCGGAGTACTCGGCCGACTGCATGATCGGTATGTCCTCCAATCCCCGCGCAAGCCGAACGAAACAACCCTGGGCCGCTATCTCATCGACGGGACGGTATTCGCTGGTACCTACGAACTCGACACCTGACGAGCCGGTGTGTACCGAGGCCACCACCGGATATAGTCCGCAGACTATGCGGTCGGGTCCAGCCCGTCCCGCACTCGCCGCAGAGCGTCGTGCACATAGCTCTTCGCTGTTCCCGTCGAGACTCCCATGATCCGCGCGGTCTCCGCGTAGGTGTTGCCCCGATAGACCCGGAGCACCACGGCTTCGCGCTCGCGTCGGGGCAATGTGCCGAGCGCCCCCAGCAGCGTTCGGCGCAATACGACGACATCTTCGAAACGCGGACCCGCGCGGTCGGCGAGTAGAGCGATGCGCTCGGCGCCCTCGATATCGAGTCGCTCCCGATCGTCGGCCGCGCGCCGCCAGGCATCACGGACCAGGTTCCTGGTGACCGTCCAGAGGTACGCACGCAACTGCGCGGCGGTCGTGACGTCGGGTTTGGCGGCATAGACCCGCGTCAGAGCTGTTTGCACGATATCTTCCGCATCAGGCCGATTGCCGATCTGCCGGCCGACCCAGCCGAGCAGGAGGCCACCGCCCGAATCGTATGCTTCCAGCAGCAGCTCACCGAACGGATCCGTTTGCTCGTCCGCTGGGCCGCCGGATCCGTCCGCCGTCACCGCGGTCAGCTCACCGAACGCCTCGGACGGACCGCGTCCGCTCGCGACGAGCGCTTCGCCAGTTCGGCCGGTCATGTTCTCGACGCGCGTTCGCTCGGCTTCGGCGGTAATTCGATTGTCGGGCAAGATCTTTCACTCCATCTGTCGCGCGGATGCGGGCATGGGCCGGCCACAGGGGCCGGGTGAATGACACGGGTCGGCGGATCAGTGAACGATCTCGGGGACGGACGACGCGTCCCACGACCGGAAACACTGGAGTAGGTAATACGCTCGTGCCGGATGGCCCACGAAGCGTGGCGAAGCCGGGCCGGGCACACCGAGGGCCGGGCCGGTCGGAATTCGCTACCGCCTGGTGGCACTATGTCACAGATTCGCGATCCGCGAGGCGTATCGCGCCGCCGGTCGCCACTGGGGGGCCGCTGGCGAGTGCATCGCACCATCGAGCATGTTCCTCGCGATTCTTCGCGGCCGGGTGTGGTCACGAGCGCGGATCGCGCACAGTGCGGAGCAGCGATCACACCGCCAGCAGGAATTCCCGCAGTACCGGTTTCAGCGCTTCGGCGCTCACCATATGGTTCTGGCCGGCGAGGACACGACATTCCGCCCCCGGGACGGCCGCGGCCAATCGCTGGGCCACATCCAGCAGGCCCGCCGGGCTCCGCTCGCCGACCGCGATCTGTACCGGCACATCGATTCCGGTGAAACGCTCGTAGGGAGGAAGGTCCTCGGTCAGGGCGATGTCGTACCTGAGCGTGGGAGCGAGCGCGCGCATGGCGCGCCAGCCGGGCACGATCGGGAGCAGGTGGACCAGGGCGCCCGGCATACCGATACCGCGCAGGAATCGTTTCACCGCCGGGCCGTCGGCGCCTTTCTCCAGTAGCGACTCCACCTCGCGGGACAGTGCCGCGTACGATTCTCGCTCCGCCTCGTCGTGCACGTAGGACGCGTCGTAGGCAACGACTCGGTCGATCTTCTCCGGCAACCGCGACGCCGCCTCGAGCGCGAGTACCGCACCGGAGGAATGGCCGTATATATGGGCCCGGCCACCCGCGGCGTCGATGATCGCCTCGATATCCTCGACCTCCCGCGCGACGCTGTAGGGCAGCGTATCCCCACTGTCTCCGCGTCCGCGCCGATCGTAGGTGTAGACGGTGAATTCGGCGGCGAACGCCTTCGCGTCGGCCACGACGGGCCGGAATGTGCGAAAGCAGGTCGCGCCGGTGATGTAGACGAGCACGGGACCGTCGCCGCGGACGTCGTACGCCAGCTTCGTACCGTCGACTGAGATTGCGGTGTCCACCTGGTGTTCCCTTCGAGTTACCCGTCGACCGTCCGGCCGGTTCTTGTACAGCGACGGGACAGGAGCAAAGGATTCATCGGTAGAACGAAAGTGCGGGCGGCGACTCCGGGCGGCCGCCCGCCGGGTGCTCCGTCGGCGGACGCCGTGCGTCCCGGTGCGGTGATAGGCATTGGTGGTGATCAGCCAACTGCCTCTCGACGAACAGATCGACGCTTTCCGCGAGGCACAGGCATCACGGACTACGACCTGTTCTACTTCGACGCCGCCGACCTGTCCTGGGAGGCGGAGGATGTGGTCATCCAGTCGGCGAAGCACGTCTTCGCCGGAATACCGGCCGACGTGGAGATCCGTAACGAGGCGCGCGTCCATCTCTGGTACGAGGCGAAGTTCGGGACGCCGTGTCCCGCCCACAAGTCCACCGAGGACGCGATCGACTCGTTCGCCGCTACCACCTGATGTGTGGGGATTCGCCTCGAAAAACCTGGTGGGCGTTGGCGCGTCTACGCCCCGCACGGGCTGTCGGACGTGTTCAACCTCGTCGTCCGCCCCAATCCCGTGCTCGCACCGCGCACTGTCTACGAGGCGAAGACCCGCCGCTGGCTCCGTCAGTGGCCCGAATTGACCGTGCTGCCCTGGCCGACAGCGGCAACGCCGGAATAGTCGACGCCGAACGCGAATGCCCGGCCGGCGGTGACGGTCTGTGGTTGCCGCCGGTTCCGCCGCGATCGGTCCGGGAGACGCCGGGCCTGTCCCATTCGGGCACGACGTCGAGTGACGGAAGTTTTCGGCACGATGTTGACCAGGTCACTTCCCTCGACGTACAGTGACGGCGTTCACGTATTGAAACGTTTCAACGACGAGGCGGAACCCGGTATGCCCCCTACCATCGAACGCGTCTGCTTCGTGCTGACCCTGCGCCCGGAGCGGATCGACGACTACCTCGCCGCACATACCGCGGTATGGCCGGACATGCTGGACGCACTGCGTTCGGCGGGCTGGACGAACTACTCGTTGTTCCTCCGTCCCGAAGACGGCCTGGTGGTCGGCTACCTGGAGACCCCCGACTTCGCGCAGGCCCAGGCCGCGATGGCGGCCACCGGGGTCAACGCGCGCTGGCAGGCGACGATGGCCGAGTACTTCCGGCCACCCACCACCCGGGTGGCGCAGGGTGCGCGGCCGGACGAGACGATGCACCGCCTCACCGAGTACTTCCACCTCGACTGAGCCCCGGCTCGTCCCGACTTCACTTCGAACAACCCCCTGCTAGACCCCGAGGAAGACCATGAAGGTAGGCGCACGAACCACCACCGGGTGGAAAGCGACGATATCCGTCGCGATGTCCAACTACATCGAGGCGGGCTCCATCATCGCCATCGCCACGAGCCTGGCCTTCTGGCAGGACGAGTTCGGCATCAGCAATTTCGCCGTCGGTCTACTGGCCGCGCTGAGTGCCAATGCCTTCGGGGCGGCGATCGGCGCGGGTATCGGCGGGCCGCTGTGCGACCGCTTCGGGCGGAAAGCGATCTACACCTACGACCTGCTCGTATACATGGCGGGTGTACTGCTCGCGACCTTCGCGATGAACTTCGGGATGCTGCTGGCCGCATTCGTGATCACGGGTATCGCGGTCGGTGCCGGGGTCCCCGCTTCCTGGACCTATATCGCCGAACAGGCGCCCACCACCGACCGCGCCCGCCATGTCGGCACCGCCCAGCTGGCCTGGTCGGTCGGGCCCTTGATCGGATTCGCGCTGGCCGCGGCACTGGCGCCGCTGGGTTTGCTCGGCTCCCGGTTGATCTTCCTGCACCTGTTCGTGGTGGCGGCGGTCGTCTGGTGGATCCGGCAGGGGCTGGCCGAATCCAGGATCTGGCAGGACGAAGCGGTATCGGGCGCGGGAGCGCAGGTCCGCTCGACCACCGGCGGGCAGGGATTGCGCGGGCTCTTCTCGCGCCGGATCAATATCACCGCGCTGCTCGTGCTGATGGGTATCTACGGTTTCTGGAACACCGTCGCCGGCCAGGCCGGAATCTTCATGCCGCGGGTCTACGACAGCGCGGGCGTGCACAGCGCGGTCCAGCAGAACCTGTTGCAGGTGCTGGTGTGGGGATGCACGGTCGCGGCGACCTACTTCGGGTTCATGGCCTACGCCGACCGGATCTCCCAGCGGCTGCTCTATGTGATCGGCGCGGCACTCGGTGTGCTGGCCTGGTGCGTACTGGTGTTCTTCACCGATGCCGGAATGCCGACACTGCTGATCTTCGCGGTGCTGTGGGGTATCTCCAGCGGTATCGGCGCGCAGGCCTTCTACAGCCTGTGGACCAGCGAACTGTTCGCCACGCCGTACCGGGCCAGCGCGCAGGGGTTCATGTTCTTCGTGGTGCGGTCGGCGACCGGCCTGCTGAGCTACTTCTTCCCGACCATGCTGGCGGCCACCGGTCTCACCGTCGTCGGATTGCTGCTGATCGGCCTGCTCACCGTGGCCCTGGCGATCGGCGCGATCTTCGCCCCGCGCACCCAGGGCAAGACGCTGCGCGAGATCGAGGTCGAACGGTACGGCAGCCCGATCGCCGGAACCGCCGGTGCCGCAGCGAATCCCGGCACCGTGACCGGACACGGGCTCGAGGCCGCGCCCGCGGGAGGTCACTGATATGCCGAGCCCGTCCGTCGCGAAAGGAGTATCGCCCGTGTCCATCGACTCCGTCCTGGATTCCCTTGCGATCGAATTGCCGTCCTGGGCATTCGGGAATTCCGGTACCCGGTTCAAAGTGTTCGGCACCCCGGGCACAGCCCGGACCGTGCAGGAGAAGATCGCCGACGCGGCCACCGTGCACCGGCTCACCGGTCTCGCGCCGAGCGTCGCGCTGCACATCCCGTGGGATACCGTGGCCGACTACGACGAACTCGGCCGCTACGCCGGGGATCTCGGTGTCCGGCTCGGCACGATCAACTCCAACACCTTCCAGGACGACGACTACAAGTTCGGCAGTCTGACCCACACCGATAAACGCATCCGGCAGAAGGCCGTCGACCACCACCTGGCCTGCCTGGAGATCATGGGGCGGACCGGCTCCCGGGATCTGAAGATCTGGCTCGCCGACGGCACCAACTACCCGGGGCAGGGCGATATCCGGGGCCGGCAGGACCGGCTCGCGGAATCGCTGGCCACCATCTACCAGCACGTGGGCGAGAACCAGCGGCTGGTGCTGGAGTACAAGTTCTTCGAACCGGCCATGTACATGACCGATGTGCCGGATTGGGGCACCGCGTATGCCCAGGTCACCGCACTGGGGGAACGGGCGGTCGTCTGCCTGGACACCGGCCATCACGCACCCGGCACCAATATCGAGTTCATCGTGGCCCAGTTGCTGCGCCTGCGGAAACTGGGATCGTTCGACTTCAACTCCCGCTTCTACGCCGACGACGATCTGATCGTCGGTGCCGCGGACCCGTTCCAGCTGTTCCGCATCCTGTTCGAGGTGCTGCGCGGCGGCGGACTGGATCCGGCGAACGGGGTGGCGCTGATGCTCGATCAATGCCACAACATCGAGGACAAGATCCCCGGCCAGCTCCGCTCGGTGCTCAATGTCGAGGAGATGACGGCACGCGCCGCGCTGGTCGATCTCGACGCTCTCAGCGCCGCCCAGGAATCCGGGGACGTGCTCGGCGCCAACGCGGTGTTCATGGACGCGTTCTACACCGATATCCGGCCGGTGCTGGCGGCCCGGCGCGCCGAACGGGGCCTGCCGGAGGACCCGATGGCCGCCTACGCCCGCTCCGGACAGCAGCAACGGCTCGCCGCCGAACGCACCGGTACCGCCGCCTCCTGGGGCGCCTGACCACACCGACCATCAGAAAGAGGAACCACTCGCCATGACCCACCCCACGGTCGCGGAACTCGTCGCCCGGTCCAACCGGCTCGGCGCCGACCCGAAGAACACCAACTACGCGGGTGGCAACACCTCCGCCAAGGGCACCGATACCGACCCGGTGACCGGTGCGCCTGTCGAACTCATGTGGGTCAAGGGCTCCGGCGGCGATCTCGGCACTCTCACGGAGGCGGGTCTGGCGGTGCTGCGGCTGGACCGGTTGCGCGCGCTGACCGGCGTCTACCCGGGCGTGGAGCGCGAGGACGAGATGGTCGCCGCGTTCGACTACACCCTGCACGGCCGCGGCGGCGCCGCCCCCTCCATCGACACCGCCATGCACGGCCTGGTGGAGGCGGCGCACGTGGACCACCTGCATCCCGACTCCGGGATCGCGCTGGCCACTGCCGTCGACGGCCCGGAGCTGACCGAGAAGATCTTCGGCGATCGGGTGGTGTGGGTGCCGTGGCGGCGCCCCGGTTTCCAGCTCGGACTGGATATCGCCGAGATCCGCCGGCGCAACCCGCAGGCCGTCGGCACCATCCTCGGCGGGCACGGCATCACCGCGTGGGGCGATACCTCCGACGAGGCCGAGGCGCATTCCCGGCAGATCATCGACACCATCGAGCGGTACCTCGCGGCGAACGGGAAGGCGGAGCCGTTCGGCCCGGTACTGCCCGGATACGACGCGCTGCCGGAACCGGAGCGCCGGGCGAAGGCGGCCGCGCTGGCACCGTTCCTGCGTGGGCTCGCGTCCACCGACCGGCGGCAAGTCGGGCATTTCACCGATACCGCGCCGGTGCTCGAATTCCTTTCCCGCGCAGAGCATCCGCGACTGGCCGCGCTGGGCACCAGCTGCCCGGATCATTTCCTGCGCACCAAGGTCGCACCGCTGGTCCTGGACCTGCCCGCCGACGCCTCGCTCGAGCAGTGCACGCAGCGACTCACCCAACTGCACGAGGCCTACCGGGCGGAGTACCGCGCCTATTACGAGCGGCACGCCACCCCGGACTCGCCGGCCCTGCGTGGTGCCGACCCGGCGATCGTGCTGATCCCGGGGGTCGGCATGTTCAGCTACGGCGCGGACAAGCAGACCGCCCGGGTGGCCGGTGAGTTCTATCTGAACGCGATCAATGTCATGCGGGGTGCGGAATCGGTATCCCGGTACCGGCCGATCGACGAAGCGGAGAAGTTCCGGATCGAGTACTGGGCGCTGGAGGAAGCCAAACTGGCACGACGACCGAAGCCCGAACCACTGGCCACTCGGATCGCGCTGGTCACCGGCGCGGCCTCCGGTATCGGCAAGGCCGTTGCGCAGCGACTGGCCGCCGAGGGCGCCTGCGTGGTCGTCGCGGACCGCGACGGCGACAAGGCCGCCGAGGTCGCAGCCGAGATCGGCTCGGCCGATGTGGCGATCGGCTTCGGTGCCGATGTGACCGACGAGGAGCAGGTGCGGGCCGCGGTGGACGCGGCGGTGCTCGCGTTCGGCGGGTTGGACCTGGTGGTCAACAATGCCGGTCTCTCCCTGTCGAAATCGCTGCTCGAGACCACCGAGGCGGATTGGGATCTGCAGCACGACGTTATGGCCAAGGGCTCGTTCCTGGTATCCAAGGCCGCGGCCCGCGCACTGATCGACCAGCGTATGGGCGGCGATATCCTCTACATCTCGTCGAAGAACTCGGTGTTCGCCGGGCCGAACAATATCGCCTACTCGGCCGCCAAGGCCGATCAGGCGCATCAGGTGCGCCTGCTGGCCGCCGAACTCGGCGAGCACGGCGTCAAGGTGAACGGCATCAATCCGGACGGGGTGGTCCGCGGCTCCGGTATCTTCGCCGGCGGCTGGGGCGCGCAGCGCGCTGCGGTATACGGAGTCGAGGAGTCCGATCTGGGCGCCTTCTACGCGCAGCGCACGCTGCTCAAGCGGGAGGTGCTGCCCGAGCACATCGCCAATGCCGCGTTCGCGCTGTGCAGTACGGACTTCTCGCATACCACCGGTCTGCACGTACCGGTCGACGCCGGGGTCGCCGCGGCGTTCCTTCGATGAAGGGCACCGGCGCGGTCGCGGCCGTCGATCTCGGCGCCACCAGCGGACGGGTCATGCTCGCGGACGTCGGCCCCGGTCGTATCGCCATGCGGCAGGTCGCCCGGTTCGCCAACGACCCGCTACCGCTGTGGCACGGCGGGCGCGAGGCGCTGCACTGGGATCTGCCCGGTCTGTACCGGCATATCGGACGCGGGCTCGCCGCGGCCGCCCGGCTGGAGCCGGACCTCCTGGGTGCCGGAATCGACTCGTGGGCAGTCGATTACGGACTGCTCCGGCAGGGCGCACCGCTCGGGCTGCCCTACCACTACCGGGACACCCGCTCGGCCGCCGGTGTGGACGCGGTGCACGCGGTGGTGGAGCGCGACGAGCTCTACCGCCGCAACGGACTGCAGTTCCTGCCCTTCACCACGATCTACCAGCTCGCCGCCGAACAGCTGTCGGGTGCGCTGGAATCCGCGGACGAGGCCCTGCTGATCCCGGACCTCCTGGGCTACTGGCTGACCGGCGCCCGGGTCACCGAGCGCACCAATGCCTCCACCACCGGACTGCTCGCGCTGGACGGCGGCTGGGACGTGGAGCTGAGAAACCGATTGGAACTACCCGGCCTCTTCCCGGACGTGGTCGAACCCGGCACAACGCTCGGCCCGGTACTACCCGGCGTCGCCGCGACCTTCGGGCTGGACCGCGCGTTCACATTGACCACCGTCGCCTCACACGACACCGCGTCCGCCGTGGCCGCGGTGCCCATGGCACCTGAGGCCGCCGCCTACATCTCCTGCGGCACCTGGGGTCTGGTCGGCGTGGAACTGCCCGCACCGCTGGTCTCGGCGGCCGGGCAGGCGGCCAACTTCACCAACGAGGCCGGGCTCGACGGACGCACCCGCTACCTGCGCAATGTCATGGGTCTATGGCTGCTCAGCGAATCGGTGCGGCACTGGCAGCGCACCGACCGCACGGTGGACCTCGCCCGGCTGCTCGCCGCGGCCGCCGACATGCCCGCCCCGGCGGCCGTCTTCGACGTGGACGACCCGGTTTTCCTCACCCCCGGCGATATACCCGGCCGGATCGCCGACTGGTACGCCGCGCGGGGACTGCCGGTACCGGACGGCCCGATCCCGATGGTCCGCGCCATCGTGGAAAGTCTCGCCGCCGCCCTCGCCGCCGGCGTACGGGCCGCCGCGGACCTGACCGGCGTCCCGGTTCGCACCGTCCACCTGGTCGGCGGTGGCGCCCGCAACCGGCTGCTGTGCCGATTGCTGGCCGAGCATGCCGGCGTCCCCGTGCTCGCCGGCCCGGTCGAGGCGACCGCGCTCGGGAACATACTGGTACAGGCCCGCACCCACGGCCTGCTGCACGGCGATGTGGACGCGCTGCGCGCCGAGGTGGGCGCCGCGTTCCCGCCGCGGCGGTACGCGCCGGGCACCGAACCCGTCAGAAAGGCAGGCTGATGAAACGCCGGATACCCAAGCCCCGCGATCTCGCACCGCTGCTCCAGTTCGAGAAGCCGCGGGTCGGTGTCGCGCGACGACTCGACGCCGCGCTGACCATCGAGGATCTGCGCCGGATCGCTCGACGCCGCACCCCGCGTGCCGCCTTCGACTACACCGACGGCGCCGCGGAGGGCGAGATCTCCCTGGACCGCGCACGCCAGGCGTTCCGCGATATCGAATTCCATCCGGCGATCCTGCGCGATGTCTCGAAGGTCACCACCGGCTGGGATGTTCTCGGTGGGCCGGTATCGCTGCCGTTCGGTATCGCCCCGACCGGCTTCACCCGGATGATGCAGACCGAGGGCGAATACGCGGGCGCCCGGGTTGCGGGCCGCGCCGGTATCCCGTTCTCGCTCTCCACCATGGGCACCGCATCCATCGAGGATGTGGCGGCGGCGAACCCGCACGGCCGCAACTGGTTCCAGCTCTACATGTGGAAGGACCGGGACCGTTCCATGGCCTTGGTCGAGCGGGCCGCCGCCGCGGGTTTCGACACCCTGCTGGTGACGGTGGACGTGCCGGTGGCCGGGGCCCGGCTGCGCGATACCCGCAACGGGATGTCCATCCCGCCGGCCCTCACACCGGCCACCCTGCTCAACGCGCTCCCCCGGCCACGCTGGTGGATCGACTTCCTCACCACCGAACCGCTGGCCTTCGCTTCGCTGGACCGCTGGTCGGGCACTGTCGCCGAACTACTGGACTCCATGTTCGACCCGACCGTGGATTTCGCGGATCTGGCCTGGATCCGGGAGCAGTGGCCGGGCAAGATCGTGGTCAAGGGTATCCAGTCCCTCGCGGACGCGCGGGCCGTGGTGGATATCGGAGTCGACGGGATCGTGCTGTCGAATCACGGTGGGCGCCAGCTCGATCGCGCGCCGGTGCCGTTCCATCTGCTACCCGAGGTGGCATCGGAACTGGGCGCGGATACCGAGATCGTGCTCGATACCGGCATCATGTCCGGTGCCGATATCGTCGCCTCGATCGCGCTCGGTGCCCGCTTCACCCTCGTGGGCCGCGCCTACCTCTACGGCCTCATGGCCGGCGGCGAGGCCGGCGTCACCCGGGCCGTGGAGATCCTGTCCGGGCAGATCGAGCGCACCATGCGACTGCTCGGCGTGACCTGCCTGGAGGAACTGGAGCCCCGCCACGTCACCCAGCTGACCAGACTTGCCCCGCGTGCTGTGCCCGGCCAAGATCGGAGTTGAGCGATCCGGGCGAGGTGCCGATACCGGCACGGAGGAGGTGCGGGTACCCGTGGTGAGCGTACGGGAGGTCGCCGCGGCGGCCCGGGTATCGGTCGGCACCGTCTCCAATGTGCTCAACGCACCGGAGAAGGTGGCGCCCGCGACCGTCGAACGGGTACACGCCGCCATCGACAGCCTCGGCTTCGTCCGTAACGACGCGGCCCGCCAGCTCCGGGCGGGCCGTTCCCGGTGTGTCGGCCTGGTGGTTCTCGATATCGGCAACCCGTTCTTCTCCGATGTCGCCCGCGCCGCGCAGTCGCGGGCCGCCGAGCACGATCTCGTGGTGCTACTGGGTTCCAGCGACGACGATCCCCGCCGCGAACGGGACTACGTCGACACCTTCGACGAACAGCGGATCTTCGGACTCATGATCACCCCGTCGGGACATGATCACGAACGTCTGGTCGCGCTGCGCAAGCGCGGTGTGCCGGTGGTGCTGGTGGACCGCGACGGCCACGGCACTCCGTTCTCCTCGGTGGCCGTGGACGATATCGCCGGCGGTGATCTGGCGGTACGGCATCTGTGCACGCGCGGGCGCCGCCGCATCGCCGTCGTCGGCGGCCCGGCCTCGCTCTCGCAGATCACCGATCGCCGCACCGGCGCCCGCCGCGCCGCCGCCGACCACCCCGGCGTCACGGTCACCGTGATCGATACGCCCGCGCCCACCGTGCTGGCCGGCCGCGAAGCCGGTGAACGCCTCGCCGCCCAACCGGCCGGTGACCGGCCGGACGCCGTGTTCTGCGTCAACGATCTGCTCGCCATCGGAGTGATGCAGGCCCTGACCCTGCGTGGGGTCGCGGTACCGGACGACGTCGCGCTGGTCGGCTACGACGATATCGACTTCGCGCAGTCCGCGGTCGTTCCGCTCACCTCGATCCGCCAGCCCCGCGCGGACATCGGCGCCGCCGCCGTCGACCTGCTGGTCGCCGCCGCGAACGGTATCGGAAACGAACCCGAACATATCTGCTATCGCCCCGATCTCATCGAGCGCGCTTCGACCGCGTAGTCACCGGGCCGTCGGCACTCCGTATCGGGTTGCGTATCAGCGATACTCGGCAGCGGTTCGACAGAGCGCCGGGTGGGCGGCAACTCGGTGACCCGGTCCTCGGGTGCCGGCCGTCCTCGAGCACCGTTCCGGTTCGTAGGCCAGGCATCGTCGTGGCACCACTCCCACGGCGTACCGGTCGGCCTTCCGGACGAGTCCGCGTTCCCGGGCCACTTCCGCCGAACCCGGGACACAGCACTGGATGGTCCATCCGGCCGAAACCGGTTACGTTCCGGCGTTTACCGGCCGCTGGACGAGGAGGACCCGGCGGCCCGCCCGCTGATACGGGTGGGCCGCCGGACCGAAGACAACGATGAAACGCGAGGTCAGCGACCTATGCCCAGCGAGGCCGAGAAGGTGGACAGGTTGCAGGGGATGTTGCCGGGGTAATTGACGCACGGCGGTGGTGCATCCACCGCCGTTGCCGAATCGGTCGCCGGCGGAGTCAACGGCAATCCCTCCGCCGCAGCCGGCGCGGCCATCACCAGTGGTGCCGCCAAGAGTCCGATAGTGGACACCCAAAACCTCGAGCCAGGTTTTGTCATCGAAAACCTTTCTGCCGTAATCGAGTCGAGAAGAGCGCTTCATCTTAGATGTGGCGGACGAACCGTGACCGCGCTTCCGGTCACACCGGCGGCGAGTACGACATCGACGAGGGCCCCGTCGCGATCACCGCCCGAATCCGGCGAGCGTTCCCTCGCGGATGCTCACCGGCATCTCGCCGACAGTCCGCCGTCGACGGGCAGACATACGCCGTTGATATAGGCCGCGTCGTCGGATGCCAGGAACGCCGCCGCGCGGGCGACATCCCACGGCGACCCGACTCGGCCGGTGGGGCTGGCCGCATCACGGGCGGCACGGTCGCGGGCCGCGACCAGCGGCGTATCGATCATGCCGGGCAGGACGGCGTTCGCCCGGATCCCCTCGGCGGCATAGGTGAGTGCCAGCGATATCGTCAGCTGGTTCACGGCTGCTTTCGTGGCGTTGTACGCCGGGTACACGTAGCCGGTGTCACGGATGGCGGCGACCGACGACACCGTCACGATCGCGCCACGGCCCGCGGCGAGAAAATGCGGCAGCACGTGCCGGGTAGTGAGGAACACTCCGGTCAGATTGACCGCCACGGAGTTGTCCCACTGCGCGCGGGACAGGTCGAGCACCGAACCGTCCACAGGGACACCCACATTGTGATGCAGCACCGTCGGTCGGCCGAACACCGAAACCGATTCGGCCACGGCGCGTGCCACCTCGTCCTCGACCGTCACGTCGGCGCGCACCGCGAGCGCCACTCCCCCGGCCGCGGAGATCTCCTCGGCGACCCGCTCCGCCTCGGCGATATCGCGGTCTATCGTCACGACCCGGGCGCCCTCGGCCGCGTAGGTGCGGGCCGCCGCCTCGCCGTTGCTCAGTCCGGCACCGCTCGACCCGGCGCCGAACACCAGCGCGACACCGCCGGTCAGTCGTCCCGTCATCGCGCGATCTCCTCGACGAACAGTTCGAACGTGACCGCGACCAGGTTGCCGCGTTCGGCCAACTCGCCCACCAGCACGTTGTCGTAGCGGTCCATGACGAACGCCGACAGGTGCGCCTCGAACGACCGGTCGACGGCCCGTACGGCATGGCCGGCCAACGCCACTTCCGTCGCCGGTCCGTCGGCACGGACGGTACCGCCGTCCCGCAGCAGGGTCGCGCCGACGAGACTGCCGAGGCTGCCCCGCACCGATGCGCGTTCGAACCCGTTCTCGGTCATGACGTCGCGCACCGCGTCGTGGATCTCGACGCCGGGCCGCACGCGGGTCATCACGGCGCGCCCGGACCCGGACCCGGCCGCGGGTACCGCGGCGGGCGTGAACACCGGCATCAGCGTCTCGTCGTCCACACCGCTGCTGAGCACGACCGCGTCGAACGCGTGCAGCACGACCTCGACCGGTGTCGCCCCGACCACGGTGTCCGGCCAGAGGTGTCCCCCGCGCAGATCGCCGTGGGCATCGAACCACGCCGCGTGGCAGTGCATGAACCGCTCGCCGTCCCGGCGGCCGACGGTCGCGCTGCCACCGGCCAGCGTTACCGGGGTCACGGCCTCGCGGGTCTCGCTGTACCAGGCGGCGCGTGTACCGTCCGCGCACAGATCCGGTATGCAGTACGACACCCGGGCCAGCGGCCCGCCGAGCAATTCGACCTGCGCGGAGTCGAGGCCCAGCCGGGCCAGCTCCGCGTCGATCGCGTCGACGAGCCGGCGACCGGGTGGCAGGGACGCGCGACGGGTGACGGTGCCGCTGCGCACCGATTCGAGGCGTTGCCGCGCGACCGGGCCCGGGTGGTCCAGGGCCGCGAAGGTGCCGGGCGTGGTCACGAGACCTCCTGCGGTGCGGTCGCGTACGGTCCCCACCCCTGTGCGGCGAGTTCGTCGCGGATGGTGCGTTTGACGATCTTGCCGTAGCCGGACTTCGGCAGGGCGTCCCAGAACAGGATGTGGCGGGGCAGCTTGTACCGCGCCATCCGCGCACCGAGCCACGCCGTCAGTTCCTCGGCCGTCACCGCGGCACCGTCGCCGCGGACGCATACCGCGACACCGACCTCGCCCCACTTCGGATCCGGTACACCCAGCACCGCGACTTCGTCGATCGCCTCGTGGGTGAGGATCTTCTCCTCGATATCGCGCGGGTGGATATTCGAACCGCCCGAGATGTACATATCCGAAGACCGCCCCGTCACGTACACATAGCCGTCCTCGTCCATGACGCCGAGATCGCCGGTGCGGAACCAGCCGTCCCGGAACGCCGCGGCGTCGGCCGCCGGGTTGTCGAGATATCCGGCGAAGACGGCCGGCCCGGCGACGCACAGCTCGCCGATCTCCCCGGCCGGCACCTCGGCACCGGTCTCGTCCTGGACGCTGACGAGCATCCCGGTGCGCGGGTAGCCGCAGGTACCGGCCGAAAGCCCGGCCGGCACCGGTCGCCCGTGTTCGGCGCTCGGCAGCACGGTGATATTGCCGGTCACCTCCGCCAGTCCGTAGTACTGCACCAGCACCTCGCCGAGCAGCGAACGGGCCCGCTCCTGGTCCGGTGTGTACATCGGGGCACCCGCATAGATCACATAGCGCAGCGACGAATGGTCGTACCGGTCGACTGCCGGATGGTCGACGAGCATCTTGAGAATTGTCGGGACCGTGAACATATTGGTCACCCGCTCGGATTCGACCAGACCCCATACCTCTTCGGCATCGAGGCCGGCCGACGTCGGCAGGATGGTGGCCGCGCCGCGCGCGACCTGGGGCAGCAGGTGCACACCGGCACCATGGGACAGCGGCGCGACGACGAGCGATACGTGCCGGTGGTCGGTGGCGGGCATCAGGTCGGCGAGATGGTTGTTCACGACGAACCCGAGCTGGTCGTGGGTGAGGATCGCGGCTTTCGGGGTACCGCTCGTACCCGAGGTGAAGAAGTACCACGCGGGGTCGCCCACCCAGGTGGGTACGGGGGCAGGCGATTTCACCCCCGGTACGGCCGCGACCGCATCGGCGTCGATACCGTCGATCCACAACACACCCCCGGCCGGTGCGTAGGCCGCCAGCACCGCGTCGATATGCGACACCGTCGACGCGTGGCCGATCAGCACACTCGGCCGGCACACACCCGCGATCACGACGACATCGTCGTCGTGCAGGCGCGAATTCACCGGCGCCAGTACGGCTCCGACGCGCCAGCTCGCGAACATCGCCTGCACGAACTCCGGATGATTCGGGCTGTCGATCAGGACGACATCGCCCTTCCCGACACCGCGACGCGCGAGTTCCGCCGCCAGCGCGTCGACCCGCCGGTCGAGGTCACGCCAGGTCCACCGGACGGAACCGTGCACGACGGCCGTGCCGCCGGGCAGGCGGCGGGCGGTCTGGCTCAGTATCTCGGCCAGGTTGGCGGCCCGGCGGGCGGTGGCGGTCATCGAGTTCCCTCCAGGACGGTGGCGTAATTGGCGACCGCCGCACCACCCATGTTGAAGACGGCCGCCCGGTCCACGGTCGGCAACTGCATATCACCGGCCTCACCGGTCAGCTGCATCGCGGCCATGACGTGCTGAGAAACGCCGGTAGCGCCCAGCGGGTGCCCCTTGGCCTTGAGCCCGCCGGACCGATTGACCGGCAACGTGCCGTCACGCTCGGTGCGGCCCTCGGCCAGCACTTCGGCACCCTTGCCGGGCGCGGCGAGACCGAATGCCTCGTACTGCAACAACTCCGCGATCGTGAAACAGTCGTGCGTTTCGAGCAGATCGAGGTCGTCGAGGGTGACCCCGGCCTCGGCGAGTGCGCCGCGGAACGCGCGGGCCGCGCCGTCGAAGGCCAGGGCGTCCGCGCGTCGCGCGATGGCCAGATGATCGTTGGCGTGCGCGCGGCCCGCGATACGTACCGAACGGCGGGCGCCGGCCGCGACCTCGGGGAGCGCCACGACCAGCGCGGCGGCGCCGTCGGAGACCAGCGAGCAGTCGGTGCGCAGCAGACGTCCGACGACCGTCGGGTTCTTCGCCGACGGGGTGGCGCAGAAATCGAATCCGAGGTCACGCCGCAGATGCGCGTACGGGTTGTCCACGCCGTTGCGGTGGTTCTTGGCGGCGATCCGGGCCATCGCGTCGTGCGGGTCGCCGTATCGGCCGGCGTACCGGTCGGCCAGTCCCGCGAACACCCCGGCGAAACTGCCCGCGTCCGCCTCGGTGGCGCGGTGCGAACCCGCCAGCAGGATGTCGTTGATCTCGTCGTTCGGTGTCGCGGTCATCTTCTCCGCGCCGACGACCAGCGCGACCCGGCCCCGGCCGGCCTCCAGATTGTCGAGCGCCGTGTACAGCGCGGCACTGCCGGTGGCACAGGCGTTCTCGACGTGGGTGGACCGGACCAGAGCGAGCTCGGGGCATCCCGCACCGACCAGTGCGCCCTCGAAACCCTGACGGGAGAAGCCGTTGTTGAACACGCCCACCGTGACGACGTCGACGTCGGACGGCGCGAGCCCGGCGTCGGCGACCGCGGCGACCGAGACCTCGGCCAGCAATGCCTCGACGTCGGGACTCTCGCTGCGGCCGAAGCGGGTATGGGCCCAGCCGATGATGTGCGGTGCGGTCACGTCGGTCCTCTCCTCGTCTCACGTGAGGCGGATCACCTCCTCACGCCCTGCCATGGTCGTCGTATACCGAGCGCGGTGGCACCGCCGCCGGACGAGAGGATCCGCGGTGTTTTCCTCCCGTTGTCGAAGAAGCTGTTTGCGACAGGGGTAGGAAAGAACGGGCCGATTCCTCACTCCCGGCTCGATGCCCGCTGTCCGGCGTCACCTCGACAATCAGCGGACAGCGATCGAGCGACGAGGAGTGACGCCGTGCGAGCAGTGCTCAAGACCGAGCCGGCGCCGGGTTTGGACCTGGTGACCGACCATCGCGAAGCCGGTCTCGCGGCGGGCGAGGTACGTATCGAGGTGGGCGCGGTATCGGTATGCGGCACCGACCGGGAGACCTACGAGTACGGGCAGGCCGTACGCGATCTGGGCCTGCGGCTGCCCGTGGTCACCGGCCACGAATGCGCGGGCACGGTCGTCGAGGTGGCGCCGGATGTCATTACGCTGCGGGTCGGCGAGCGGGTGGCCGTCGAGACCCATGTGGCGTGCCTGGAATGCTTCCAGTGCCGTCGCGGCAACGCCCACAACTGCCTGCGCATGGACCTGCTGGGGCTGACGATCGACGGCGCGTTCGCCGAACGGGTCGTGCTCCCCGCCTCGACCTGCTTCCGGGTGCCCGACGAGCTGACCCTCGAGGCAGCCGCACTGCTGGAGCCCGCGGGCAGCGCGATGCACGCGGTCCAGCGCAGTGGACTGGACCTCATCGGCAGTCACGTACTGGTCAGCGGAGCCGGTCCGGTCGGGCTCGCGGCCCTGCAGATCGCCAGGGCGAGGGGCGCCGAGGTACTCGTGGTCGAGCCCAACCCGCACCGCGCCGCGATGGCCGCCGCGCTGGGCGGCACACCGGTCGCGGCAGGTGCGGACCTGGCCGAACGTGTACGCGCGCTGACCGGGCCCGCCGAGGGCGTGGACCTGGTCCTCGAGTGTTCGGGGGCGCTGTCCGCGCTCGAATCCGCACTCGAGGTCACCCGCCGCGAGGGCACCGTCGTCAGCGTCGGCTTGACGAGCCGACCGCTCGAGCTGGCCGCGACCCGGCACCTGATCAGCCGGGGCATCACCCTCAAGGGCAGCTTCGGCCGCCGGATCTGGGAATCGTGGACCGAACTCGCCGGCCTGGTCGCGTCGGGTTCGGTCGACCTGTCGCGACTGGTCTCGCACCGGCTGGAGCTGGAGGACGTGGAACTGGCGATCGAGCTGCTCAGCGGCGACGCGTGCAAGGTGGTGCTCTACCCGCAGGGCGTACCCGCGGGCGCTGCGGCCGCGCTCACCGTGCCCTGAGCCCGGGGAACGGTTCGATTCCCTCGGCCCGCATCAGTTCGGCGACCCGCAGACCGAGGTGCAGGTGTAGTCGTACATCGCCGTCGTCGAGGTCGGCACCGATGGCGTCCCGGATCCGGTCGAGCCGGTAGTACAGCGTCGTGCGGTGGATGAACAACGCATCGGCGGCGGCCGGCCCGGATCCGGCGTGGTCGAGGAAGGCCCGCAGTGTCTCCAGCAGGCGTCCCGACCGGTCCGCCTCGGCGAGCCGGCGCAATTCTTGCGGCACCGCGGTCACGTCGAGCTCGGCGGCCGGGATTCGCGCGAGCAGACCGCGCACACCGGCACGTTCCCAGGCGACCACGGGATCGCCGCCGAACCGCCGCGCGATCGTCGCCGCCAGTCCCGCCTGCCGGCCGGAGACCCACGCCTGTGCGAACGCCGGCGCCGGGGCGCCCACTCCCGCCGTGACCGCCGCACCGCGGCCTGCCACATCGGTGGCATCGCGGGTCATCGCCCGCGCTTCCGCGACAACGGTATCGAGACCCTGCGGTGCGGTGGCGGGATAGATGATGTGCCCGGTCTCGCCGGTGACCGCGTACAGGGTGTTGCCGCGACTGCGGGAGCGGGCCGCCGCCAGCGCATGCCGCAGGGCGATCGCGGCCAGGTCGGGATCGGTACCGGAACCGCAGACCAGGGTGACGACGCGGACCGGGCCCGCCACGACGTGCAGCTCGCCGAGCGCGGCTTCGCGCGCCATCTCGTCGGTCCCGAGTACCGCGCTCACCAGTGCCTCCGACCGGGCGGAATCCTGCGCAGCACGATCGGAGACCATCAGGGGCGCGATCTCCGCGGCGACCTCCGCGATCCGGGCCAGGTCGGCGTCGCTGACGGTGCCGTCGGCGTCGATCACCAGGATCATCCCGAGTACCTCGCCACGCCACCGGATCGGCACCCCCGCACGCGCGTGCAGACCGAGCGCCTCCGAACCCGGGATCCGGCCGGGCCGCGTCCACTGGCCGATACCGCTCGCCAGCAGGAACCCGATCGCCTCGCTACCGGCATCCCGGTTGAGCATCGCCCGGATCCGGACCGGATCCTCGTCGCCGAAATGGCGGCTCGCGAACAGCATCCGCACGTCGGGATCGTTCACCACGACCGACCGGCCGAGTTCGTCGGCGAATCGGTCGACGACGGCCTGCACGCTCTCTCGCGACATATGCCCGGATGCTACCGGCGGCCGCCGGCCCCTGCCCCCACCACCTGCCGTTCGACAAAGAGAGGAAATCGGGTGCTCGGACTTCGTCACCGAACGGTCGTGACACAGGTCACCCGGGGTGCAAGGTGGGTGAGCCCGTCACCAGGCGACGGGCTCCGAGGACGAGACTGGAGCGACGATGACGTCACCCACCCACCTGCCGGCCACGCCGGTACCGGCGGAAAACGACCAGATGGCGAACCGCGTGATGCGCAAGGTCGCGATCCGCCTGATCCCGTTTCTGGGTCTCGCGTACTTCCTGAACTACATCGACCGCACGAACATCTCGTTCGCCAAACTGACGATGAGCGCGGACCTCGGTCTGACCGAGACCATGTACGGCCTGGCCAGTGGTTTGTTCTTCGTCGGCTACATCCTTCTCGAAGTACCCAGCAATCTCGCACTGCACAAGTTCGGCGCGCGACGCTGGATCGCGCGGATCCTCGTCTCGTGGGGCGCCATCGCCGCACTCATGGCTTTCGTACCCGATGCGACGTCGCTGAACATCGCCCGCGTGCTGCTCGGTATCGCCGAAGCCGGGTTCTTCCCCGGCATCATGCTGTACCTGACGTTCTGGTTCCCGCGGGCGGTGCGGGTCCGCCTGGTCGGTGTGTTCATGGTCGCCCTTCCGCTCTCGAGTGCCTTCGGAGCGCCGATCTCGGCCGCGATCATCCAGTACTGGCACGGCCTGTTCGGGCTCGAGGGCTGGCGCGTGATGTTCCTCGTCGAGGGCATCCCGACCGTCCTGCTCGGTATCGCCGCGTGGTTCTACCTCACCGACCGCCCCCGGCAGGCCCGGTGGCTGACCGCCGAGGAACGCACCTGGCTCGACGACAAGATGGAGTCCGAGCACTCCGAGACGGCGGAAACGGGGCACGGGTCCGCGCGCAGTTCGCTGCGCAACCCGATGGTGTGGCTGCTGGGCATGACCTACTTCGGCATCGGCTACGGACTGTTCGCGATCAGCTTCTTCCTCCCGACCATCGTGGCCGGATTCGCCGAGCAATTCGATACGACGTTCTCGATCGCCCAGAACGGCATGATCGTCGCCGTTCCGTTCCTGCTCGCGTCGATCGCGATGATCCTGTGGTCACGCCGCTCCGACCGGAAGCACGAGCGCATGTGGCACGTCATCGCCCCGACCGTGCTCGCGACGGTCAGTGTGCCGGTCGCGATGTACATGCAGACACCGTTGCTCACCATGATCGTCATCAGCCTCACGGCGATCGGCATCTTCTCCGCCCTGCCGATCTTCTGGTACCTGCCGACCACATTCCTGACCGGCGCCGGCGCCGCCGCCGGTATCGCCCTGGTGAACACGATCGGCGCGTCCGCCGGACTCCTCGCCCCGTACATGACCGGATGGCTGCTCGACGCGACCGGCACCTCGAAGGCAGGTATGTGGGTGGTCGGTGCCTTCATGGCGATGGCCGTGGGCCTGCTGCTGTTCCTGCGCGGCCGTCTGGCCGCTGCCGACGAACACCTCGGAGCTCGCTGAGGCCGGCGCGGACCTCGGCAGCATCGCCGGCGGGTCGATCCCCCGACATCACGGCCGGCCCGGTCGTTCCGGCAGCAGCATCCGGGTCGGCATCGTGCGGGCGCTGATCGCAGTGGTCTCGTCGCCCTTCGCTCGCCCGCGGAGGGCGGCCTCCACGCCGACGTGCGGAATCGGCCGGCTCGGCCACCCTCGCACCAACAATCCGGTCGGCGCCCCGCGTAACTCGATGAGGGAGAGACGCGGGGCGCTGTGCCCGTGCTCTGTTCGCCGCCCGTGATCGCCGCATGCCCCATAGTTCGATGCCGTTGGGCGGACCGCGATCGCGTCACCCCGGTTGCCGTTTCCCCGCACGAGGCCGCTGGCAGAAGAGCGTGGTGGTGCACGCCGAGCCGGCTGCGACCCGCCTCGTCCGCGGCCGCCCCGAAGATCCTCCCGGCGACGAGACAGTGCCGTGCTCGCTCGCGCCGTCACGGAGCCGGACGCGGATGTTGTTTCGGTAGTGCAGGATTCGCCGCGGGCAGCTACCTTCGTCATCGAAGAGTTGTGGTGCGTGTGGGTGTGAGTAGGGGTGCGAGTGGCCAGGATCAGAGTGCGGGACCGGCTGCGATTCTGGTTCGACCGGACGATGGATCGCGGTACACCGGCCCTGATCGGATGGCTGGGCCTGGCATCAGCGGTGCTGATCGGGGTGACCACGGTGCTGGCCGCACTGCTCGCACCGGCCGATGTCGCGGGTGTCAAGGGCGGCTGGGTGGGTGTGGCGTGGATGAGTCTGCTGCGCACGCTCGATCCCGGAACCATGGGCAGCGACGACGCGACCGTGTTCAGTGTGCCGTTCCTGGTGCTGATGCTGGTGGTGACCCTCGGCGGGATCTTCATCGTCAGTTCGTTGATCGGTGTGCTCGTGACCGGGATGGAACATCGGATCGCGGAACTGCGCAAGGGCCGGGCGCCGCTGATCGAGGCCGGGCACACGGTCGTGCTGGGCTGGTCGGATCAGGTGTTCACCGTGGTGTCCGAACTGGCCACCGCGAACGAGAGAACTCGCCGCTCGAGCGTGGTGGTCCTGGCCGACCGGGACAAAGTCGATATGGAGGACCAGATCCGGGCCCGGGTCGGCGCCACCGGCCGCACCCGGGTGACCTGCCGGTCGGGCAGCCCGCTCAAACGCAGCGATCTGGAGCTGGTCAGCCTGGACACCGCCAAGTCGATCATCGTGCTGCCGCGGCCGGGCGACGATGCCGATATCGACGTGATCAAAGCCCTACTGCTGCTGAACAACCGGCCGTGGCCGGCGCGGCGGCCGCATATCGTCACCGCGGTACGGCAGTCGGAGGATGTGGCCGCGGCCCGGCTGGCCACCGACGCGGACACGCTGGTCATCGATGCCGAGGACATCACGGTGCGGATCGTGGTCCAGTCGCATCGCCAGTCGGGCCTGTCCACGGTGTGCACGGACCTGCTCGACTTCGCCGGCAACGGTCTCTACCTGCGGGCGGAGCCCACTCTGGCCGGGCAGACCTTCGGTGACGCGCTGAGTGCCTACAACACGAGCTGCCCGGTGGGACTGCGCCGCGGCGACGGGACGGTGGCGGTGAACCCGCCGATGGACACCGTGATCGGCGCGGACGACCAGATCATCGTGATCGCCGAGGACGACCTGCTGGTGGAATTGGCGACCGAGCCGGTGCCCGTGGTCACCGAGGCCCTGGTGAAAGTCCCCGACGACGCTCCCGGCACCGCGCCCGACCGGACCCTGCTGATCGGTTGGAATTCACGCGGCCCGCGCATTCTCGGGCTGCTCGACGAGTACGTCGCCCCCGGCTCGGTACTCGATATCGCGGCTCCGCATCCCCCGCCCGCTGATATCACCGACGGTCCGCGAGCCAATCTGACTGTCGGTTATCGGACCTGCGAGCCGACCAGCCGGCGCTCGCTGGAGGCGGTGAACCCGGGTAGCTACCAGCACGTCATCGTGCTCACCGACGATCTGCTCGAGGAGGACCGCGCCGACGACCGGACCCTGGTGACCCTGCTGCATCTACGGGACATCGAAGTCCGGCTGGGCGATCCGTATTCGATCGTCACCGAGATGAACGACGACGCGAACCGGGAGATCGCGCAGGTCACCAGGGCGGACGATTTCATCGTCAGCAGCAAACTGATCAGCCTGCTGCTCACCCAGCTCGCCGAGAACCGCCATCTGCACGCGGTGTTCACCGATCTGTTCGATCCGAGCGGCTCGGAGATCTACCTCAAGCCCGCCCCGGACTACGTCACCGTCGACACCGAGATCAACTTCGCCACCGTCGTCCATGCGGCGCGGTTGCGCGGGCAGGCGGCGATCGGCTACCGACTCCATCGCCACGCGGGCCGTCCACCGGCCTACGGTGTCACCCTCAACCCGCCCAAGGACACCGCGATCACGCTGTCCGCGCTGGACAGCGTGATCGTGATCGCCGAAGACTGACCGACAGCCGGGACCGACCCACCGAGCAGAACCGCCCCGGTAGGCGATACTCGAACTCCATGGCCGTCACCGAAAGCTCGCCGAAGCCGACACGGCGCTCGAGGAATACGAAGCAGTGGAGCAGGTAGCCGGCACGGAGGCGCGCACCGACCCGCTGGACCGACGGGTAATCGGTCACCTCCTGGCGCGCCAAGGGCAGTGCGCGGGGTTCGATTCCCCCGTATACAGCGCAGCCCAGCAACGCGCACAGGTGAGCGCGCACACCGCACAACACACAACCGGGTGCGGATCCGGCACGGTGAGAGCGGGAACGGGGTACTCCACTGCGATTTCGGCGGCGTCGGAAAGCAGCGCGCGGTTCGGACGAGCTGCGCCGGCCCATATGGATGCGACGAGCAGCTCCAGCACGCACTCCCGCACAGTCTCGGCGTGACGCGCAGCCCGCTGCCGGGCATCATTCCGGGCGTCGCGCGGCCTCCAGCACCTCCGCGGGAAGGACGACGCCCGCCCCGAGGACCTCTATACCGAGCAACCGGTCGTTCTCGTCGAAATCGAGTACCAATTCCGCCTTGTCGATCGGCACCCGGTGCTGGCGCACGGCTTCACCGGCGCCGATGGACGGTTTCACCGCGAGATAGGCAGCGTCGGCGGCGGGATCATAGGTCACGTGCATGTTCGCAAGGGTCCCATCCGGCCCGGCCCGTCGGCACCGGATGGCCGGTTTCTCCCCGTACCCACCACTGCGCGACCGGTGTTCGGGACCGCCACGTCGCGACCGGGGGCGACTGATCACGGAACCATCGGACGGGTGGACACGGCCGGCACGATCGCCGACAGTTCGCGCCATTCCCGCAGCGGTAGAGCGGCAGGATCGGTGCCCACGATCTGCAGACAGACATGGTCCGCGCCCGCCGACAGATGCCCGCGCACTCGTTCCTCGATCGCGTTCAGATCGCCGTAGACCATGATCGCGTCGACGAGCCGGTCGCTGGGACCGGCGATATCGTCGTCGCCGAAACCCAGTCTGCGCAGATTGGCCGCTTGATGCGGAGCGCCGGAAGCGTATGCGGCGACATAGGATCGAGCGAGTTCGCGGGCACGGCCGATATCGGGATCGAAGACGATCGGCTGCTCCACGCCGAGGAACGATTCCGGACCCAGCACCGCTCTGGCACGAGCCGTATGTTCGACCGGAACGAAATACGGGTGCGCGCCCCAGGTCCGCCGCGCCGCCAGATCCAGCATCTTCGGCCCCAGCGCGCCTATGACCCGCCGGACCGGAGGATCCGGGACCGGCCCCTGGGCGGGCACCGCGTCCATCGCGTCCAGATACCCACCCATCAGAGCCAGGGGCCGGCCTCCGGCGGGGATCGTGTATCCGCCCGCCGCGACCGGACGCCCACCGACCCGATGCCCACCGAGCCCCAGGAGATAGCGGCCCGGGAACGCCTCGCCGAGCGCCCGCTCGGCGGTCACCATCGAGATCGGATCCCGCAGTGCGACATTGGCGATCCCGGATGCCACCACGATCCTCCGGGTGGCCGACAGCAACAGCCATGCCTGTCCGATGCTGTCCCGGCCGAGCCCTTCGCCGAACCAGAGCGCCCCGAAACCCAGTTCCTCGATCTCGGCGGCGGCATCGCGTACCGCGGTCGCGGGCTGCCGATCGAAGGCCCACGTCCATATCCCGACGACACCCGGGTCCTGTTGTTTCATCCGATTCCCTCCAGAACTCTTACCGGAGAGGTTCTCCGGTATTGTCCGGATAGAATATGGAGAACTTCTCCGGTTCACAAGAGGTGTGGATGAGATCGCACGCGCGGCGCAACTACGACCAGATCCTGCGGGCGGCGACCGCGGTGTTCGCCGAATCCGGGCCGGACGCGTCGCTCAACGAGATCGCCCGACGGGCAGGTGTGGGGCCGGGAACCCTCTATCGGCACTTCCCGAACCGGCAGACCCTGCACACAGCGGTCCTGAACGAGCGGATCGAAAACCTGTGCGGGGAAGGCGCCGCCCTCCTGTCCCTGCCCGACGCCGACACCGCCCTGGCACGATGGCTGGGCTCGCTGCTACTGCACACCCGAACGGACAAAGGGCTCGGGGCGGCAGCACTCACCGGCACCTCCGAGCAGAGCGCACAGTGCCGGAAAGCTATCGAAGAAACGGCTTCGCGCCTGGTCACACGCGCGAAGGATGATGGCACCGTCCGAAGCGATACGCTCGCCGACGATCTCGTTCACCTGGTGGCCGGTATCGGACTGGCCACCGAGCACCGTGCCGACTCCGCGCAGGCCGACCGCCTCCTCGGTACCGTCCTCCGGGGAATCGGCATCGCCGAAACTCCGTAACCCCGATACACCGCCGACCGCCCGGAATCGGGCACCCGGCGGCGATCGCGGCATCGGCAGCCCGGCGCGGCCGATCCCGGGCGCCCTACCGCGTGCGATCGAACCCCGGCACAGCGATTCCGCACCGGGTGAGCGAGTTCAGTGCGCCACAGCCGTGCTGCTGCCGATCCGCCGGCCGATGCGGGTCAGCAATTGCCGGGTCAGTTCCGGATCGCCGGCGGTATCGCGGTCGGTGTAGTCGCCGAGGGAGTGGATCGCCGTGAATCCCGCCGGGCCCCATCGGTCCGGGGACAGTGTGCTCCGACCGGCGACAGCGACGACCGGAACAGGGTGGGCGCGGCGGGCCACCACGGCGGGCAGTTTCCCGTTCGCGGTCTGCTCGTCGATACTTCCTTCCCCGGTGACCACCAGATCGGCGGCGGGCAGGTGCCGATCGAATTCGAGCAAGTCGAGAAAGTACTCGGCACCGGAGACGACTGTGCCGCCGAGCAGTATCGCCGCGAACCCCATACCACCCGCGCTACCCGCTCCGGCCGCGGCCGCGGCGGCCGTCGCCTCCGGGTAGCCGCTGCGGACGAACGCCTGAACGAGGTTGCGCAGGCCGGTATCGAGAAACCGCACCTCGGCGTCGGTGGCCCCCTTCTGCGGACCGTAGACCGCCGCCGCACCGTCCGGTCCGAGCAGCGGGTTGGTGACATCTCCGGCGACCACGATCTCGACCCCGGTCGGGCGCAACGCCCGCGACGAGTCGACGGTGTGGACCCGCCCCAGATTCCGCCCGCACGCGCGCAGTCGCACTCCGCTCGCATCGGCGAAGGTGAAGCCGAGGGCCGCGAGCAGTCCCATACCGCCGTCGGTGCTGGCACTGCCGCCGAGGGCGAGAACCACTCGGCGCGGCCGAAACCGCAACGCTTGCGAGATCGCCTGTCCCATACCGAGACTGCTCGCATCCAGGGGCAACAGGCGACCGGTCGGCAGGGTGGCGAGGCCGCAGGTATCGGCGACCTCGACCACCGCGGTGCCGTCACCGATGCCGATCCGCCCGTATCTCGGGGTTCCCGCCGCCCCGGCCACCCGCACCGGATGCGGCGCGAAACCGGCCGCAACCGCGGCGTCGACGCTTCCGTCACCGCCGTCGGCCAGCGGCATCCGGTAACTACCGACCCCGACCGCCGCCAGACCCGCCGCCAGCCGATCGGCCACCTCGGCCGCGGAGAGACTTCCTTTGAACTTGTCCGGGGCGAGCAGAACCCTCACGTGGTCGGCTTCCTGTCGGTGGGTCGGGCGGGAATCCGATATCAGTCCGCTGCCGCCGCCGAGCCGAGCAGATCCCGGACCCGGTTGGCGACCGTGATGAATTCCGGTGTCTCCATCGTCGCGGCGTACTTCCGGTGCGCGGGCAGATCGACATCGAGCTGCTCGACGATCCGGCCCGGACGCGGACTCATCACGACCACCCGGTTGGCGAGGTATACGGCCTCGGCGACCGAATGGGTGACCAGCAGTACCGTGGTGCCCGTTTCCCGCCAGATCCGATGCAGCTCGACGTTCATCCGTTCCCTGGTGAGCGCGTCGAGAGCGCCGAACGGCTCGTCCATCAGCAGCACTTCCGGTTTGTGCAGCAGCGCCCGGCACAGCGAAACGCGCTGCTGCATACCACCGGAGAGTTCGTGCGGGAGGGCGTTCTCGAAACCGCCGAGTCCGGTCATTTCGATGAGACGCGCGCATTCGGCCGCGGCCGCGCGTTTGTTCATACCGCGCATCTCGGCCTGGAGCAGAATGTTCTTGCCCACGGTCCGCCACTCCAGCAGTGCGGCGCGCTGGAATACGTAACCGATATTGCGCTGCGGCCCCCGCACGGGGGCGCCGGCGAGTTCGACGCTGCCCCCACTCGCATCGGTGAGACCGGCGACGACTTTCAGCAGTGTCGATTTGCCGCAACCGGAGGGGCCGACGATCGAGACGAATTCGCCCCGGCGAACGTGCAGGTCGACATCGTGCAATGCGGTGACCTCGCCGCGTTTGGACGAGAACCGTACGGTCAGGCCGTCTACCGCGACCGCGGTATCGGTGCGGGCGAGGGTATCGGTGGGTGTACTCATATCGTCACCTGCTCCGGTCACGGCTTGCCGGCGGGTGTGAACTGCGAAGCCCAGTACTTGGCCGGGTCCTCGGCCTTGTCGAGGAGCTTCGCGCCGCTGAGGATCTCGACGGTGGCGCGCCAGTCCGCCTCGGAATTGGTACCCGGTGCCTTACCCGCGGTCTCCGGTGTGGTGAGCAGCGGAACGGTCTGCTGCCACTGCTGGAGCAGCACCTGCTGCGGCGGCAGCTGCGGATCCTTGCCCACCATCGCGGCGACCGCCGCCTCCGGCTGCGCGACCGCGGCGGCGAAGGCCTCGCTCGTCGCGTCCACCATGGCCTGTACGAGCTCGGGCGAGGATTCGATGGTGGCCCGGTTCGCGATCAGGCCGTTACTGAAGAAGTTCAGGCCCTGTTCCGAATACCGCAGGTAACGGACCTCTCTACCGCTCTTGTTCGCGATGGTGGGGCCCTGGTCGTGCGCGAATCCGATGAGCCCGTCGACGCGACCGGCCAGCATCGCCGACATCTTGCCCGCCGAGTCGAGGCTCTGCTGGGTCACCTGATCCGCCGGAACGCCCGCCTTGTCGAGGTAGACCGGGAAGGTCGTGGTCGGTGCGTCACCCGCGGAGACGGCAATGGTCTTACCCGCCAGATCGGCCGGTGTCCGGATATCCGAATCGGCGAATACCTGCACTGCCGAGGGCGTGGTCTGCAGGAAGACGCCGACACTCTGGATCTCGACGCCCTTGTCGATATTGCCGAGGACGGCCGGCGTATCGGCCCAGCCGAAATCGGTCTGTCCGGAACCGGTGGCCTGCGCGGTTTTGGTCGAACCCTGTCCGGCCGAGATCTTCAGATCGATACCGTGCTTGGCGAATATGCCCTCTTGCACCCCGTAATAGAACGGGGCGTGCTCACCGTAGGGGTACCAGTTGAGCATCAGTGACACCGCGGTGGTCTTCCCGTCGGTGCCGGGATCCTTCGCGTCGGTGCCGCCGCCCCCGCAGCCGGTCAGTACCAGGACCGATGCCACCGCGGCGGCGCCGATCGTCGTGAGTGTGCGAATTCCGAATTTCATGCGAGTTCTCCAGCTGTGGCCCGGATACGGGGTGTTCGACTTGCTCATGCCGCGCCGACGACCGAGGCCGTGGATCGACGGGAGGCGTGCCATGGAATGAGGAACTGTTCGGCGATTTCGATGATCGCGAACAGGATGATGCCCAGCAGGGACATGATGATCAGGGCGGCGAACAGCATTGCTGTATCGATATTTCCGTTCGCTTGCAGGATCACATAGCCGAGCCCTTCGTTCGCGCCCACGAATTCACCGACGACCGCGCCCGTGACCGCGAGCGTGGCGGCGATCTTGAGGCCGGACATCAACTGCGGCAGCGACGCCGGAAAACGCACTTTCACGAACGTCTTCCAATTGCTCGCGCCCATGGTGGAGGTGAGCTCGAGAATCTCGGGATCCACCGAGCGCAGTCCGGCCATACCGGAGATGACGATCGGGAAGAAGGCCATCAATACGGCGACGAGGATTTTGGGGCTGGTGCCGAACCCGAGCCATACGATGAACAGCGGGGCGATCGCGATTTTGGGGATGACCTGTGCGAAGAGAATGAGCGGGTACATCGTCCGCTCGACACCGCGTGAGTAGATCATCACCAGTGCGACGACCTCACCGATCAATGCGGCGATCACGAAACCGACCACCGTTTCGTAGGTCGTCACCCATGTGTTCTGGATCAGGTACGCCGAGTTGTCGGCGGCGGTGCGCCAGGTATCCGCCGGCGACGGCAGAATATAGGGCTCGACGAATTCGAACTCGGTAACAGCCCACCAGGCGACGACGAGTACCGCCACCAGGGCGAGCGGTCGCCACATGCTCGACCACATATTCGACAGAGATGGGAGCTTCCGACGCCGGGCGCGGACGGGTTGCGTCGCTTTCGGTGCGGAGGAACTGGCCTCGACGGACGTGACTACCGCCATCTGGGGTCCTAAAGCTAGTAGTGGAGCGGGGTTCGCACTACACCCGCTGGGAATGCGCTTTCCGAAGCTGTGCACGAGGCTAGTGTGATCCGACCCACAGTGTCAAGGGTTTCTGATCAGCGCAGGTCAGAGCGCCCGCAGAACGCTGCTGTCGCGCAGGATCACCCGGCCGGGCACGAATTCGCGGGTATGCGAGACGGTGGCGGAGTCGTCGAGCGCGAGCGCGACGGCACGCTCGCCGATATCGGACAGGGGCAGCGCCACCGTCGACAGACCGGGCACATGGTCGCGCAGCGTCGGGATATCGTCGAACCCCGCGACACAGACATCGTCGGGGACCGCGAGGCCGAGTTCACGCCACGCCGCGATCGCCCCGATCGCCATCACATCGCTCACGGCGAAAACGCAGGGTGCGGCGGCGCCGGCCTGTCCGGGACGCAGGTCCAGGGCGGCCGCGAGGCGCCGAGCGGCACTGAAACCACCGTCCCGGGAGAAGTCCCCCGCGATCTCCACCAGCGGTGTCACCCCCCGCGTCGCGAGAGCTTCGACGAACCCGTTGCGCCGGTCGACGGCCGTCCTGATGTGGCCCGGCCCTCCGATGACAGCGAAATCCCGGTGCCCCTGCCCGAGCAGGGCGTAGGCCAATTCCGCTGATGCCGAATGGTTTTCGGGCTCCACAGCGGCACCGAAGGAGAGCGGTTGCCCGATCACGACGACTTTGCCGCTGTTCTCCAGATACCGCGCGCACTCCTTCTCGAGATCGCGGTCCAGATCACCGCTCTGGCGCGAACCCGCCAGGATGATCGCATCGGCGCGGTGCGAGATGAAGGTGCTCACGGATTCGCGTTCGATATCGAAATCGCGTTGCGTACTGGCCAGCAGGACGAGTTTGCCCGCCCGGCGCGCCGCGGCCTGGACACCCTGCACGATCGAGGAGAAGTACGGGTCGGCGATATCGTGCACGACGAGTCCGATGAGCCCGGTCGACGCGCGCGCGAGGGCCTGGGCCTGGGCATTCGCCACATACCCCAATTCCGCGGCGGCAGCTCGGACGCGGTCGGCGACACCCTCGCCGGGAACCCGCGACGAGCCGTTGAGGACGCGGGACGCGGTCGCCTGGGAGACGCCCGCCCGGGTCGCGACATCTTGCAATCTCACAGCCGCCATGGCTTCGTGCCTCGTTCTCTCGGTGGGCGTGGGGGTTGACCGGACTTCGCGACTAGCATAGCTTGGAAAGCGCATTCCGACGCTGTCTCGTCCACTCGGCGTATGCGGGTCCCGCCGCATCGTCCACGACCCGTTCTGCGGTCGTCAGCCACGCAAATCAGAAGAGGCACACACCAATGCCCGAATCCACTCCCCCGCGCACGCTGCGCATCGCCATGAACGGCGTCACCGGCCGCATGGGCTACCGCCAGCATCTGATGCGATCGATCCTGCCCATCCGCGACAGCGGTGGACTGCTGCTCCCCGACGGCACCCGTGTTGCGGTGGAACCCATCCTGGTCGGTCGCAATGCCGCCCGACTCGCCGAACTCGCCGAACAGCACGGTATCGCCGAATGGAGTACCGACGCCGCCGCAGTCATCGCCGATCCGTCCATCGATATCTACTTCGACGCTCAGGTCACCTCACGTCGCGCCGAGGCCCTCGCGGCGGCGATGAAGGCGGGGAAACATGTCTTCACCGAGAAACCGACCGCCGAGACACTGACCGAAGCCGTCGAGCTCGCCCGGGTGGGCGCGAACGCCGGCGTCACCGCCGGAGTGGTGCACGACAAGCTCTATCTGCCCGGCCTGGTGAAGCTGCGCAGACTCGTCGACGAAGGCTTCTTCGGCCGGATCCTCTCGCTCCGCGGCGAGTTCGGTTACTGGGTCTTCGAGGGCGACGGGCAGCCCGCCCAGCGCCCCAGCTGGAACTACCGGGCCGAGGACGGCGGCGGAATCGTCGTGGATATGTTCTGCCACTGGAACTACGTGCTCGAGGGTCTGCTCGGCAAGGTCGAGGCGGTGACCGCGAAAGCGACAACGCATATACCCACCCGATGGGACGAACAGGGCAAGCCGTATACGGCCACCGCCGACGATGCCGCCTACGGGATCTTCGAGATGGAGAACGGCGTGATCGCCCAGATCAACTCGTCGTGGGCGGTGCGCGTGTACCGCGACGAGCTCGTCGAGTTCCAGATCGACGGAACGCACGGCTCCGCCGTCGCCGGCCTGCGCACCTGTGTCGCGCAACAGCGCGCGCATACGCCCAAACCGGTCTGGAATCCGGATCTCCCGGTCACCGAGCCGTTCCGGGACCAATGGCTGGAAGTACCCGCGAACGCGGATCTGGACAACGGTTTCAAGTTGCAGTGGGAGGAGTACCTCACCGATGTGGTGAACGAGCGGCCGCACCGCTACGGGCTGCTCTCCGCCGCACGCGGTGTCCAGCTGGCCGAACTGGGACTGCGCAGCTCCGCCGAAGGCCGTCGGATCCGGATCCCGGAGGTCACGCTGTGACCGCGACGTCCACCGGTGTGTCGGTCCTGCTGCCCGTCGCCGACCGGCTCGAACCGTATGTCCTCGGTGCGCCGGGCGCGTGGACGCGGCCGGTCCGCCCGATCACCTCGCGAGTGGCCTTCGCTGCCGCGCATGTGATTCCGCGAGTGACGGCAGACAACACACCCGGTGCGCCCGCCGTTGTCGACTGGGACGCGACGCTGGCCTACCGGCACGAATTGTGGTCCTACGGTCTCGGTGTCGCCGACGCCATGGATACCGCCCAGCGCGGAATGGGCCTCGACTGGCGGGCAACAGCGGAATTGATCCGCCGATCCGGCGCCGAGGCGGCCTCGGCCGGCGGCAGGCTCGCCTGCGGAGCCGGAACCGATCAGCTCGACCTCGCCGGACTGCCCGCCGGATCGGCGGGGCTCGCCCGGATCGTCGATGCCTATCGCGAGCAGATCGATGTGGTGACCGATGCCGGAGCGCAGGTGATCCTGATGGCCTCGCGGGCACTCGTACAGGTCGCCCGTTCGGCCGCCGACTACCTCCACGTCTACGAGAAACTACTGGCCGGTGTGGATCGACCGGTGATCCTGCACTGGCTGGGCACCATGTTCGATCCCGCGCTGCACGGATATTGGGGCAGCGCCGATATCGATACCGCCACCGAGACGTTCCGCACGCTCATCGAGAACAACCGATCGAAGATCGACGGGGTCAAGGTCTCATTGCTCGACGCGGCCCACGAGATCGCACTGCGACGTGCGCTACCCGACGGGGTACGGCTCTATACCGGCGACGATTTCAACTACCCGGAGCTGATCATCGGGGACGCGCACGGGCATTCGGACGCACTGCTGGGTATCTTCGCGGCGATCTACCCGGCCGCGTCCACCGCGCTACAGGAGCTGGACAACGGCAATGTGACGCGCGCCGCGGAGATACTCGGCGCCACCCGGGAACTCGGCCGGCATATCTTCGCCGCGCCGACGTACTACTACAAGACGGGTATCGCCTTCTTGTCGTGGCTCAACGGTAGACAACCGGGTTTCGTGATGGTGGCGGGACTGGCCACGGGCCGCTCCGTACCGCATCTGGCCGAGTTGCTCCGGCTCGCGGACAGGGCCGGGCTGCTGACGGACCCGGAACTGGCCGCGCACCGCATGCGGGTCTATCTCGAACTGAACGGAATCGGCTCATGACATCGATTGCGGTACAACAACTCCCGTTCGATTCGGCGGCACCGTACCGGTCGCTGTCGTTGAACACCGCGACGACGAAGCGGTGGACCCTCGCCGAGGCGGTGGACGGCGCCGCCCGGGCTGGGCTCGGCGCGGTCGGGCTGTGGCGCGATCGGGTCGACGAGATCGGGGCCGCCACCGCGGCGAAGATCGTCGCCGATGCGGGGTTGCGTGTCTCCAGTCTGTGCCGCGGCGGCTTCCTCACCGAACCGGGCGAGGGCCCCGCGGCACTCGACGACAACCGCCGCGCCATCGACGACGCGGCGACGCTGGGCACACGGGAACTGGTGATGGTGGTCGGCGGTATGCCGGACCGCGACCTCGCCACCGCACGACAGCGGGTGGACGAGCGGCTCGCACTGCTGGTCCCGTATGCGGCCGAGCGCGGTGTCCGGCTCGCCCTGGAGCCGCTGCATCCGATGTTCTGCGCCGACCGGGCGGTGATCTCCACACTGGCCCAGGCATTGTCGATGGCGCGACCGTACCCGGCGGAAACCGTGGGTGTCGTGGTCGACACTTTCCACGTCTGGTGGGATCCGACTCTGGAGGAACAGATCGCGGGGGCCGGTGCGTCCGGACGGATCAGCTCCTACCAGGTATGCGACTGGCTGAACCCGATGACCGCCGACCCGCTGCTGTCCCGGGGCATGATGGGCGACGGCGTCATCGACTTCGCGACCATCGGCCGGTGGGTGCGGGCCGCCGGTTACCGCGGCGACGTCGAGGTCGAGATCTTCAATGCCGCGGTATGGGCCGGCGACGGCCGGGAAGTGATCGAGACGATGAAACAGCGCTACCGCGATCTGGTCCTTCCGTCCCTAGTGGACTGACCGGCACCGAGCAGCCCGGCCCGGGAGCGCACACTCCCGGGCCGGATCGGCCGGTCGGCCCGCCACGATGGACGGTCCCGCCGCACCGCCGGTCGCCCCGCTTTCTCCCGCAACGGTGCGGAATCAGCTCTGGCCTGTTTCCTCCACTATCCAGGCGGCGATCTGGGCGCGGGAGGTGAAACCCAGTTTGGTGAGTATGTTCTCGACATGGCCCTGGGCGGTGCGCGGTGAGACGACCAGTTCGGTGGCGATCTGTTTGTTGCTGAGTCCCCGGGCCACCAGCGCGGCGACCTCCCGCTCACGCTTGGTCAGCCGAGCCCTCGGTTCCGGGCCGGCCGTGGTACCGGTGGATTGTTCACGCAGTGCGTATCCGCGGGCCGCGGAAGCGCTCATCGTGCGACCGCGTTCGAATGCGGCACTGAACGTGCTGTCGCCGAGGGCTTCACGGGCCTTCCCCTCGCACTCGTCATGGAAATGCGCCAGCGTATCGAAGACGCGGCCGCGACTACCTCCGGCCGGCCACAGGTGGCGGGCCGCGCCCATGAGAACCGCCGTCCGCTCGGCCTCCTGGCGGTGGCAGGCGATCCAGGACAGCGCTTCCAGGCAGAAGGTCAACACCAGATAGCTGTTGAGCGGACGGTCGACGCGCAAGGCTTCCTCTATCAACTCCTGCGCACGATCGATGTTGCCGCGACGCCACTCGGCGACGCCCAGGCTGCGCAGGGCGATGGCGCGATAGAGGATGCCGCCGCGCGCTTCGGTGATACCGATCAGCCTCTCCTGGAGCTCGATCGCCTTCGCCGTATCGCCGCGCTGTTCATATGTCAGGCCCAGCAGAGTCAACGCATGGATGTGGAGGTGACCGGTGGGATCCGAGCGGTAGACGTCGATGGCGGCCTCCAGCAGCTGGCCGGCCCGCGCCGGATCGCCGGTGAGCAGGGCCAGGCTCGCTGCGACGTGATCCATCTGCGCCCGCAGCATCGGCGTCGGATCGCGGTCGGCCAATGCCCGGCCCTCCTGCAGGAGTATCGCCGCGGACCGGAAATCTCCCTGTGTCGCCGCCAGATCGATGGCGACGCGCAAAGCCTTCACCCGGTCGGGTATCGATCGGGCACGGGGATGGGCGAGTACCCGTTCGATCCAGGACCGGCCTTCGCCGTAGAAGCCGCGGAACACCCAGAACTCCCACAGCGCGGAGGCCGTGCGCAGGCCGGCTTCCGCTGCTTCCTCGGTGTCCTCGGAGAGTGCGGATTCGAGAGCCTCCCGGATGTTCGGGTGCTCGCGTTCGAGCCGCGCGATCCAGCCGACCTGCGCACGGCCGATCCAGTCGGCCTCCGCGTCCAGTGCCAGCCGGCAGTACCAGGCCCGGTGGCGGCGGCGCAGCTCCGGCTCCTCACCGGATTCCCGGAGCTCGGCCCGGCCGTAATCCCGCAGGGTCTCCAGCATCCGGAACCGCACGACCGCACCCGACTGTTCCCGGGTCAGTATCGACTTGTCCACCAGACCGGAGAGCACATCGACGACCTCGCCGGGGGCGGTATCGCCGGCGCACACCTGCTCCACCGCGTCCAGCCCGCAGCTGCCCGCGAACACCGACAAGCGCGCCCATGCCCGTTGCTCGGTCGGCGAACACAGGTCATAACTCCAATCGAGGCACAGCTTCAGCGATTGCTGTCGTGACGGCGCGTTCCGGAAGGATCCGGTGAGCAGCTCGTATCTATCCGTCAGCCGGTCCAGGATCTGCTCCGGCGAGAGCGTGCGCATACGGGCCGCGGCGAGTTCGATGGCGAGCGGTACTCCGTCCAGCCGGGCGCAGATCCTCGTCACGGCGACCATATTGTCTTCGCTGAGCTCGAACCCCGGCACGACCGCCGCGGCGCGTTCGGCGAACAGTGTCACCGCGTCGTAGCGCGGCAGCCCCTTCAGCGAGGGTTGATGGTCGGGATCCGGGACCTTCAGCGGCAGCACGGCCTGGGTCACTTCGCCCGCGATCTTCAGCGGTTCGCGGCTGGTGACTATGGTCCGCACGCCCGGACAGGAGACCAGCAGTGTTTCGGTCAACTCGGCGACCGCCTCGACGATCTGCTCCGCGTTGTCCAGGACGAGCAGTGTTTCGCGGGAGCACAGGAAGTGCACCAGCGTCTCCAGCAACGGTCTCGTCGAATCGTCTCGTACACCGACGGTCGCCGCGACGGTGTCGACCAGCAGCGCGGCATCGGTGAGCGGGTCCAGATCGACCAGCCACACCCCGTCGGCGAAATCACGCCGTACCTGGGATGCCGCCTTGAGCGCCAAACGCGTCTTGCCCACCCCGCCGGTACCGACGAGCGTGACCGAACGCGACTTCGACAGCTGATTCTTGATCTCGGTCAACTCGGTACGCCGATCGATCAGATCGGTCAGCTCCAGTGGCAGATTTCCGCCGGGGGTGCCGGCGCCCGCCGGTCGTCCACCGCGCTCCGACGGTTCGGCGGCCGTGGGTTCGGGCGCGGGGCGGGTCGGCAGGGCCAGTTCCCCCGTAGAGAGCCCGCGCCGCCGCTGTACCTGCCGAACGGCTTCGCCCAGCTCCGCCGCGGAGGGGCGCGCGCGATGATCCCGGCTCATCGCCGCTTCCACCAGCCCCGCCACATCATCGGCGATACCGCTCTCCCGCAGGTCCGGCACGGGGTGGGTGGTGATCCGCAGGAACTGGGTCACCATCTTCTCCCCGCTGCGCCGTTCGAAAGCGGGATGCCCGGTCAGCGCGCAGAACAGCGTGGCCCCGAGCCCGTAGACATCGGCTTCCGGGGTCGAGGGCTGTCCCTCGAGCACCTCCGGTGCGGTGAACGCGGGAGAGCCGGTCACCGTGCCGGCGGCGGTTTCGAACCCGCCACCGATATGCGCGATACCGAAATCGGTCAATGCCGGCTCGCCGAAATCGGTGAGCAGGATATTTCCCGGTTTCACATCCCGGTGCACGATCCCGAGCAGATGGGCCGCCGCGAGCGCGCCGGCGATCTTCGAGCCGATCCGCAGCGTGTTCTCCAGCGAGAGCGGACCGTACCGGCGAATCCAGCCGGCGAGAGAACCCGAGGGATGATAGGGCATCACCAGGTAGGGGTAGCCACCCTCGAGCGTGCCCGCCTGCAACACGGTGACGATATTCGGGTGCCCGGTGGAACGGCCCATCGCCCGCTGCTCCCGCAGGAATCGGGCTCGATTGTCCTCGTCCAGTCCCGCGGTCAGCACTTTCACCGCCACGGTCCGGTCCAGTTCCGGCTGCCGACAGCGATACACCACACCGAACCCGCCCCGCCCGATCTCCACCGCGTCGGGATAACCGGCAGCGGCCAACTCCGCGCGAAACGAGCTGATCTCACGTTGCGTGCGCACTGAGTCGTCAGCGCTCATCGCCGGGTACGCCTTCGATGAGCATTGTGCGAAACGATAGGAACCATGGGCTCACCTCTTGCCGGTTCAGACTATATCCCCGCATATCAGGACACCGGCAGCCTGTTCGATGCACACCTGCTCCGCCCGTCCGATCGCCCGCATCGTCCGGCTTCCCGGGACCGGCCCACCGCTTCGGTGTGGTCGCCGCGACGGCCTTCCACCGCCGTCCTCGGCGAACACTTCACCGCCGACCGGCCGGTGCGCGAACCGACACAGCATCGACGCGTGGCAGCGCATGTGCGGCGGTCCGGCCGATCCGCCGTCAGCTGTGACGTCTATTTACAAGACCCACGCTCGGCCGCGGTCCTATGTTCGGTTTCCGCACCGAAAGGAATCGAGATCCATGACCGATCACCCGGCCGCCGCGGCGGCCGATATCAACGCCTCCCCGCAGCGGGTATGGACGGTGCTCACCGACCCCGCCGAGATCCGCGAGTTCATGTTCGGGGCGCAAGTGCGCACCGACTGGCACGTGGGCAGTGCGATCGTCTGGCAGGGCGAGTACGAGGGCAGACCCTTCGAGGACCGGGGCACGATCCTCGCCGCCGATCCCGGCCGCCTGTTGCGAATGACCCACTTCAGCCCGCTCAGCGGCCTGCCCGATGTACCGGAGAACTACCACACACTCACCTACGAACTGACCGGGAGCGATACGGCGACGCACCTGTCACTGACGCAGGACAACAATGCGAGCGAGGCGGCCGCCGAGCACGCGCGCGGTATGTGGGAAACCCATATCGCCGGTATCAAGAAGGCCGCGGAACGCGAGTGATACCGCCGCGCGGCCACAGCGCACCGGCATGCACCGATTCACCGCCGCCGACCGGCCCAGCAACTCGACAGCCGGGCCGGGCCGGATCGGGCGCAGGTCCGGCACTCGATCGGGCACGGCGGCTGTTGCGGCCGGTTCGCGCCGTTGTTAGTGTCCGTTCGGTACACGTTCTCAGGGCGGGGCGGAATTCCCCACCGGCGGTGATGGCCTGCGGATCGATCCGTGGACCCGAGCCCGCGAGCGCCACAGCGTCTTCGGATGCGGTGGGTCAGCAGATTCCGGTGTGAATCCGGAGCCGACGGTCACAGTCCGGATGAAAGAGAACGCGGCATCGGAGGGCCCGCGTGCGGGTCGCTCCCGTTCGCGTTGCTATGCCCTGGGTGACACAGCGAACAGGAGAAACCGATGTCACCCACACCGCACCGTATCGCTCTCGTCGTCGCGCGCTGGCACGCCGATATCGTCGACCGGGCCGTGGCCGCCTGCCGAGCCGGGCTGGCCGGGCACGGCTTCGCCGAGATCGATGTGATCGAGGTTCCCGGAGCGTTCGAGATCCCACTGCGTGTCAAAAGGCTGGCGTCCACCGGCCGATACGCCGCCCTGGCCGGCTGTGCCCTGGTGGTGGACGGTGGTATCTACCGGCACGACTTCGTCGCCGCGACCGTGGTGGACGCGCTCATGCGCGTGCAACTCGACACCGACGTGCCGGTGTTCTCGGCGGTACTCACCCCGCATCATTTCCACGAGCACGGCGAACATCTCGCGTACTTCACCCGGCATTTCGAGGTCAAGGGCGCCGAACTCGCCGATGCCATCGCCGCCACCCTGGCTCTGGATACGGTCCCCGCCTGACCGGCACCCGGATATCGTCCCCGCGGCCGTGGGCGGAGCCCGTCTGCTCCGCCCACGGCCGCGGGGACGCAGACCACTCCCCGACACCCTTCAACCAGCCTGAAGGGCCTGCTAGGCTTCAGCTCACCTGAAGGTCGAGAGGGAGCTGTTCATGCACCATCTGCTGCTGTCGGTCCATGTCCTGGCAGCCATTGTCTTCATCGGCGGATCGGCGGTCGCCACCAGCCTGTTCCCCCGATACGCGCCACTGTCCGGCACCCCCGCCGCGACACCCGAACGCCATCCCGCCGTCGCCGCCGTACTGCACCGGATCACCGGCACCTACGCCCGGCTCGGCCTGGCCGTTCCGGCCGTCGGAATCGTCCTCGCCGTCACCCAGGGACGGATGGGGGAAATCTGGATCACCCTGGCGATCGTGCTCACCGCCTGCGCCGCGGCGATCATCCTCACCACCATCCATCCCATGCAGCGCCGAGCCCTCGAAACACCCGATGACGGCCGGCAATTGCGGACCCTGGGCATGGTCGCCGGCGGTTACAACACGCTGTGGCTGATCGTCGTGGTGCTCATGATCGTCCGGCCCGGCACCGCCGCCTGAAACCCGCGAGACCTCCGAGCACGGCCGGCGACACAGCCGTGCCTCCCGACGAAGTGAGGACCATCTCCCATGAGCATCCGCCACTACCTGTATCGCGCACCCTCGCTGTCCGCGCGGGAGGCGATCGACGCCGTCCGCGCCGGAGCGCTGATCGTGGATGTGCGCCGGCAGTTCGAATGGAATCGCACCCATATCCCGGGCGCGGTCCATCTCCCCCTCGAACAGCTCACCGCGGGGTACGAGGAACTCCCGGACGACCGGCTCCTGATCACCTTCTGCACCGGTGGCCTCCGGTCCTACGGCGCCGCCAATCTGCTCATCGACTACGGCTTCGACGCGAAGAACATGTCCGGAGGACTGGTCGACTGGCGGGCCGCCGGCGGCGAGCTCGAACCAGGCCGGCAGCTCGACCACTGACGCCGGGCAGGCCGCCGAGCGGCCCCGATATCCGGAACGATCAGCAATCCGGCGGCCACCTGTTCGTACTGCGTACGGGCCACGACCACCGACATCTTCTCCAGCGAATCATCATGTGAATCGCACTCATTCACCATTTCTGACGCACGGTCCTGCCAACATTCCGCAACAATTCCGACTACGCAATTTTTGTCAACGACGGTTAAGTTCTCGTTGTTCGTCTCCCCCTGTAGCCGAGTAGGTGATCGAATGTTCTACATCGCGGGAGAATGGAATATCGTTCGGGCTCCCGGGCTCAGGAGGTTGTCGCCGTGACCGAGACCAGCGGCTCAGCGCTGCGTCCGTCCGTGCTGGACCGGTTGATGCAGCTCGACGAGAGCGGCGGACTGTCCATCGAAGAAGTACAGTCCGCGGCCCGGGAGCTAGGGATATCGGAACCGCAACTCCAGCAATGGCTGACGATCCGCAGAACGCAGCGCATATCGGTCGCGCACGGCGCGGTGCCCGAACCCGCGACGCGGAAGATGGGGTACCGGGAAGCCGAACGGTCGGCGCAGCTGGTCGAAGTGGAGATGACCACCGGAGACGACGTGCTGTCCCGGATACCCGCCAGCGATGTCCCCACCTTCCGGGCCGATGCCCACCGTGAACTCACCGCGGCGGAGTTCGCCCGGCTCGACGCGGTCTACGCCGAAGGTATCGAGGCGACCTGCCGCTGGCTCGTCACGCGGACCGGGCAGCCGTGCCGGCACCATCCCGATCCCGGCGTGACAGTCCGGCTCACCCGTAACGCCCAGCCGGTAACCAGCTACCCCTGGCACCAACCGGATCCGCAGGCCCCTCCGGGCCTACCCGAGGCGCGCAACACCGGCGAGCGGGGCGAGATCCTGGGCCTGTACCGATTTCTCGGCGATCTCGTCTGCGACAGCCCGGGCCGCGGGCATTCCATCGCCCGTCTGCGGGGTGCGCAGGCGGGTTTCCTGCTGCACGGTATGCGGTTGGACCTGCCATCCGATCTCAACTATTCGGTGGGGCCGGGATTGACCAGTGTGCACATCGACAACCGGACGGTCGAACAGATCCGCGCCCGGACCACGAACCCGGTCGACGCGGCGGCCCTCGCCACGATGCTCTGTACCGGCGCCACCGCGGTGGAACTCGGCTCGGTGCCGTGTACGGCGCTCACACCGGACGCGCTCGTCTTCACTGGCCCGATAGGCTACGGACAGGCCGCCGACGTGTACGTATGGGTCGTACCGCCGCCGGTCCGGGATCTGCTGAACCAGGCTCGGGCATACCAGGAGTCGCGCGCCCGACCCGCGCCGAAACTGTTCGCCGGAGCGATCGGCGGCGCGGGCCGGCAGTTGCGCCGAACCGCCGCGCGGTGTGGGATGACCATCCCGGATCTCCATCACTGGCATCACAGCTGGATCCGCCGGACCGGGCTTCTGCGCGGCGCCGAACAGCCCGAACTCGTACGCAATACCGATCTACTGTTCGCCCTGCGCCTCTGCTCGGATCCGGGTCCGGCCCGCAGCCGGTGAGCAGGCCGGCCCGCCGGCGGTCTCCGTCCGGGCCGGATCGGTGAGGACGCGGCGCCGCCCTGTCGGGCGGCGCGGAAATCCGGGTACCGGTGATGGAGCCGCTCCGGCTCGCGCCCGGCCGGGTTTCCGCCGGCCTCTCGTACCGGTACAAATTCGGAGTAGGTCCCGCCCGGGACCGCCGCCCACCCCACCTCGAACCAGAACAACGGATTTGGCACGTATGAGCGAGCGCACGATCACCCCTCAGTACGAGGTCACCGACTTCACGACCGCCGGAACCGACAGTGCCGAAAGGCCCGGTCTGTGGACGGGCCATGTGAGCGAGAACCACGGGGATATGCGGTTCGACTTCGGCGATCCACACAGCTTCTCGGGCTCCACCCGTATCCAGCGCGGCCACAGCTACCAGCTGACCGAGTTCGTCTCCGATCCCGTCGAGTATCGCCGGACCGCCCGCCATGCCAGCGGCAACGGGGACAGGAGCGCGAAAGTGGTGATCCCGATCGAGGGAACCATCGTGCTCTCCCAGCGGCGCGACGAGGTGACGATCGGCCCCGGGGCCGCCGGGATGGTCCGGATGGACATCCCCATGGGGATGGCTCATATCGCGGGTGCGCGGGCACTGATCCTGAATGTTCCCGACGGAGCCCTCACCCACCGGGTCGCGGACAGCGCTCCCCTGCTGCTGGATCGGCAGCGCCCGCTGGTATCGATGTTCGCGCGGCAGACCCTGGAGGTCGCCGCCCATCGGGACACCATGACCGCCTACGAATTCATCACGGGTACCGAGGTGCTGTTCACCCTGCTCGGGGCGGTCATCGAACAAACCGGTGCGGAGAGCACGAGCGACCTCTTCCGAATCGCCCGGACCGCTCGCTCCTATATCAGGTCCCGTTCCGACGATCCGTCGCTGACCCCGGACAAATTGGCGGAATCGGTGGGGTATTCGCTGAGCTACCTGCACCGGGCGCTGAAGGCCGAGGCCGCCGCGTCGGCCGTGGCGAGTAGCGGAGATCCCGCCGAGGTGACTCCGGCGAAACTCTTGCGCGCCGCCCGGCTGGAGAAGGCACGTGACCGGCTGCGCAACCCACTCAACAGCAGTATCGCCGATATCGCGTACAGCTCGGGGTTCAATTCCCTTACGGCGTTCCGGGATGCGTTCGCGCGCCGCTACGGGATGTCGCCGAGCCGGGCGCGTACGCAGTTCCTTTCCGGAGATCCGGCTTCGGGAGGCGAGCGGCCGGTATCCGGACGGCCCCGCACATGAGCGCGGCCACGACGCACGAACCGGCGGCCAGGTAGAAAGCCGGATCGTAGGAGCCGTGCAGGTCCCGGATATACCCCGCGCCGAACGCCGCGACCGCGGCACCGAGCTGGTGGGCGGCGAACACCCAGCCGAACACCACCGGCGTGGAAGCGCCGAACCAGCTGCGGCAGATCGCGATCGTCGGTGGCACCGTCGCGACCCAGTCGAGACCGTAGAACACGATGAAAACCCAGGTGCTGGGTGCGGCGCCGGGTGACAGCAGCGACGGCAGCAGGAGCAGCGACGCCCCCCGCCCGAGGTAGTAGACCACCAGCAGCACGCGGGGATCCACGCGATCGGTGAGCCAGCCGGAGAAAACAGTGCCCGCGACGTCGAAGATCCCGATGGTGGCCAGTAGCGAGGCGGCCACGGTGACCGGCATACCGTGATCGTGGGCGGCGGGGATGAAGTGGGTGCCGATCAGTCCGTTCGTGGTCATCCCGCAGATCGCGAAACTGCCGGCGAGCAACCAGAACGCCGGCACCCGGGCACCCTGTACCACACCGGTGAACGCGGCCGCGAAAGTACCGTTGGGCAGTGGTTCGTCCGCGGTATCGGACGTGCCCCCGTATGCCGTGATGCCGATATCGCCGGGCCGGTCCCGGATGAACAGCAGGACCAGCGGAATCACCGCGAGCGCCGCCACGGTCACGATCACCGAGGCCCAGCGCCACCCGAATCGTTCGGTCACACCGGCGATCACGGGCAGGAAGACGAGTTGGCCGGTAGCGCTCGCCGCGGTGAGCACACCGGTGACCAGACCGCGCCGGGCGACGAACCATCGCGTCGAGACAGTGGCGACGAAGCCCATCGAAATGGAGCCGGTCCCGAGCCCGACCAGCACACCCCACAGCAGGACCAGTTGCCAGCTCGCGGTCATGACGATGCCCACACCGGTACCGGCGGCGATCAGCAGCAGTGCGCCGGTGAGAACAGGCCGGACCCCGAACCGGTCCATGAGCGCGGCGGCGAACGGCGCGGTCACGCCGAACAGCACCATGTTCACCGACATCGCGGCGCCGACCGTCGCATGCGACCAGCCGAACTCCAGATGCAGCGGCGTCATCATGACGCTGGGCACCGCCCGGAACCCGGCCGCACCGAGAATCGCCACGAAGCTCACACCCGCGACGATCCAGGCGAAATGCACGCGCGGCCGCCGGCCGAACCGGGCGTTCGGGTCGGCGGTATCGATCTTCGTCATCACGGTGATCAGCTTCCGCCGCCACCCGACTCGGCCGCCAGTGGCATAATCGACAATATGCGTGAAGATCGTGCCACCGATTCACTCCGGCACACCCATCTGGTGGCCGTGCTGCTGCTGGATCCGGTGGTCGGATTCGACGCGACCATCCCGCCGCTGGTGTTCGGCCAGGCCACCGATGAGGACGGAACACCCCTCTACCGGGTCGTGACGTGTTCCCTCGAACCCGGTCCCGTTCCGGCCACCTCGGGATACTCGATGGTCGCCGCGGCCGGGCCGGAAGTACTGGCGGTGGCCGATACGGTGATCGTGCCCGGTACGAAGCACCTCTCCGCGCGTTCCGCCGGCACCCTCACCCCGGAGGTCGCGGCGGCACTGGCATCGGTGCCCGCCGAAGCGCGGATGGTCTCCATCTGTACCGGCGCCTTCGTCCTCGCCGCCGCGGGCGTGTTCACCGGCCACCGCGCCACCACCCATTGGCGGTACGCCGACGATTTCCGCCGGTTGTTCCCGGCGGTGGAACTGGACGAGAGCGTCCTGTTCGTGGATGAGGGCAGGGTACTCAGTTCAGCGGGCCTGGCCGCCGGAATCGATCTGTGCCTGCACATTATCCGGCGCGATCACGGCGCCGCCGTGGCCAATCGAGCCGCCCGGTACTGCGTGGTACCGCCCTGGCGTGAGGGCGGGCAGGCCCAGTTCATCGAACACCACGTGCCCGGCGACGACGAGCGCAGCACCGCGGCGACCCGGGCCTGGGCACTTGCTCATCTGGCCGAACCGCTCAGCGTCGCGGTGCTCGCATCCCGGGCGCGGATGAGCCCCCGCACCTTCAGCCGCCGGTTCCGTGCCGAAACCGGGATGTCGCCGGGAGCCTGGATCCGTGATCGCCGGATCGATCGGGCGCGAGAACTACTGGAGTCGGCCGGCCTGTCGGTGGACGAGGTGGCGCAACTGTCGGGGCTCGGTTCACCGGACAACCTCCGCCACCATATGCGGCGCGGCCTCGGTATGTCGCCGTCGGCGTACCGGAAAACCTTCGCCGGGGCCTGATCTCGGCAGCTCCGCACGTGGCGCCCGAAAAGGGAGCCACCGACACCCCTGGCGACTACATGCAGGTAGTGCGCACAGACATTCCATGGGGTTTCGGTAGGGCCTACGAGGCAATGGTCGATGATGGATCCATGCACATGGTCCGTGTCCTGGTCCGGCCCTCCCGATGGGGTTTGCGGCTGCGTTCCGCGCTCACCAGCGCGGCCGTGGTCGCCGTGGTGATCGGTGCGGGCGCCGGGATGCTCGTGCTGTCTCTTTATCAATCCGAGCTCTCCGCACTGGACACCGAAGCGAGTTCACGGGCAGACATCATCGCCGCGCGCTTGTCCGATCTCGGTATCGATGGAGTCGACCAGGACATGCTGGCACCCGACAGCCGCATCGATTCGATTCAGATCCTCGACGCCCACGGCACCGTCGTACGCGCCTCCCTCGGCGCACCACCGTCGCCACTGATCGACGCCCCCGCGGGCACCGATGTGACAGGACAGGCGATATGCGGTGACAAGGACCTACGTATCTCGGCGCGGCCCGCCGACACACGCAAGGCCTCGTTCGTGGTGCTGGTGGCCGCCACCGGTGAGATAGTCGAGGACGCCGCGAAACGAATCGCACTGGGCATAGCCCTCGGTGGGCCGATCGTGGTAGCTGTCGCAGCGGCAGCGACCTACGCACTGGTCGGACGCTCGTTGCGATCGGTCGAGGCGATCCGGACACAGGTCGCGGGAATCGGGGCAACCCGATTGGCGGAACGCGTCCCCGTCCCGGTAGCGAGAGACGAGATCGGCAAACTCGCCGAGACCATGAACGCCATGCTGGACCGACTGGACGCGGGCCAGCGTGAGCAGCGGCGATTCGTCGGCGACGCATCACACGAACTCAAGAGCCCACTGTCCACCATCCTCGCCGCGCTCGAGCTCGGCAGCGACGATCCCGGGGTACTCGATCACCAGATGATCACCGGGACGTTACAGCCGGAGGCGGAGCGGATGCGGCGGCTCGTCGACGACCTTCTGATGCTGGCTGCCACCGACGAGTTCGGCCTGAATCTCCGCACGACCGACGTCGATCTCGACGATCTGGCGGCCGTCGATGTCACGGCACTACGCAGGCAGTATCCGAAGTTGACGATTTCGACCGACCTTCACCCTGCAAGACTCAGAGGCGACACGGTCGCACTGGCTCGGGTGGTACGCAATCTCACCAGCAACGCGGCGGTACACGCCGCGTCCGCGATCACGGTGCGGACCGAGCTCGTAGGAACACGCGTACGGCTGACCGTCGACGACGACGGCCCAGGGATTCCCCGGGCCGAACGCACTCGGGTTTTCGAACGCTTCGTCCGATTACAGGACGACCGGGCGCGCGGGACCGGCGGAACCGGGCTCGGACTTGCCATTGTCGACAGGATCGTGGCCGCACATCACGGAACCGTCCGGATCGATGACTCCCCGTCCGGCGGCGCGCGGTTGATCGTCGACCTACCCATCACCCCGGCACGTTGACAGGCGCTACGGCTTCGGCCGCGCCGAACAACGCCGAGGCCGGCGATCGGCCACACTTCGAGCTGAGCCCGATATCATGAGCGGTGAGTCGCGCTCGCTCGAAATGCGAATGCTCAGCGAGAGTTCACCACTGCTTCTCCATCAGCTGGGCACGACCCCGACCGCCGCATTCGGCAGCCTGTCCGATCCCTCTTGTCAGCAGGCTGTTTCGGCGCTCAACCGCGACTGCCGAAGGAGAACTCCGGAGCAGATCCGGCCACCGACGGCGGCGTACGCGTTGTGCGCGGGCTGCTGATCGACGAACCGGCCTCGGTCGCACACCGGCGATACGGTCGACCATCGACGATTCGGCCGGTATTCCGTCGAATCTGCCGATATTGCTGCCGGCCGGGGAGATTCTGTCACGACGTCCACGCACCCGATCCGAGCACGAAGACGACCGACGCACCATCGCCGGCACGGACTCTGCGTATCGCACCGTTCAACGCTGCCGGCGGCGGGTAGCCCGCTACGGCAGACCGTTGTATCCCGGTGTTGCCCAGAGCACATACGCCGGGATATTCTCACTTCGGTTAGCGCAGGCTAACCTTAGTATTTTATTGTGGATGAGGTCCAGCGGTGGAATTGAACAGGCGTCACATATTCAAGGCAGGGTTGGGCCTCGGGGCCGTTCTGGTGCTCGCCAATTGTGGTGGCGAAACATCGCCGGCCGGTAATGCGGGCGGAACACCGCAACGCGGCGGCACGCTGCGTGTGGGTGCCCTCGGCAAATCATCGAAAACCGAACGAGATCCGCACCAGACGATGAGCAACGAGAGCGACTTTCTCATCATGTCGCTCGTCTACGACGCGCTGACCGTCCCCGGTGCCGACCCGAATGTCTCGCCCCGGCTCGCTTCCACTTGGGAATCGGATCGCGAACAACGCAATTGGACTTTCACCATCGCGGACGGAGCGCGTTTCCACGACGGCCGCCCGGTCACTTCCGACGATGTCGTATGGTCACTTCGCCGACTCCGCGAGATCGCGGGAGAAACAAAAGTCCCGGTGGTCTCCGTCGACGACATCAAAGCTGCTGGACCGAATGCTGTCGTACTGACCTGCGCGGCTCCGAATAGCCAGCTGCCCATGCTGCTTCGCATGATGACCTTCGCAGTTCCGCAGGGCACGACCGACTTCGCACAAGCCATCGGCTCGGGACCGTTCCGACTCGAGTCCTACAGCAACGGCAACGCGCGCCTGGTGCGCAATGACGGGTGGCACGGCGGCGCCCCGCTGCTCGACGCGATCGAAGTGACACTTTTCGAGAGCCCCGAATCCATGGCCAACGCGATTCTGGCGGGACAGATCGATCTCGCCTCGAGCGTCGGTGCTGTAGCAGGGCGGATGGCAGAGACCCGGGACGACCTTCGGGTGGTCCGGCGCCCCGACGACGTGGCGGTCGCCATCGCGATGAGAACCTCCGACGGCCCCTTCGCCGACCCGCGCGTACGGGAAGCGCTGCGCTCGGCGGTGGATCGTGACGCGATGGTGGCACAGGTCCTTTCGGGCTATGGCACCGTCGCCAACGATATTCTCGGCACCGCGGATCCGACCTACGATGCGGCGATCCCGCAGCGATCCCGGGACCTGGATCGCGCCAGGACGCTGCTCGCCGAGGCGAAATTCGATACCGGCCGGACCTACCAGCTGGTGACGAAACAGGAAGCCGCGGGCGAGGTCGAATCGGCGAAGGTCTTCGCGAGCCAGGTAAAGGAGATCGGCATCGATATCGAGGTCGTGGTGCAGGAGGCCAACGCCTTCTACGACCACACCTGGCTGAAAGCGCCGCTGTACACGGTGAACTGGGGCACCAACGATTCGGTCATGTTCTACGCCAGCAAGGTCATGTATTCGCGGACCAAATGGAATGAGACCGACTTCCACGACGCGTTCTTCGACAAGGCCTATGCCGCCGCACTCGCCGCGGCACCCGGCACCGGTTTCACCGATGCCAGTCACGCGATTCAGCGGATCCAGTACGACCGGGGCGGCTACATCGTGTGGGGGACGGCCGACGGTATCGATATCGCCTCGACCGCTGTACGAGACCTCCCCGAGCTCGGTGGCTACGGTCGCGTTCAGCTCGAGCGCGTGTGGTTGTCGAATTGATCGCCTTCGCCGGTGTCGTCGCACGGCGGGTCGGGCTGCTGATCGCTCTGCTCGCCGTCGTGTTCGTCGTCGTCGACCTGCTACCGGGCAACGCGGCACGGGCCGTACTCGGCCGTGACGCGAGTAACGAGCAAGTGGCGGCCAAAGAGCACGAACTGGGATTGGACCGGCCGCTGCCGGTCCGGTTCTGGGAGTGGTTCAGCGGGGCCGCGACCGGGGACTTCGGCACGACTGCCCGCGGTCGATCCGTGAACGAACTCCTCGCGGCCAAGTTTCCGCAGACCCTGCTGCTGGCCTCGATCGCGATGCTCGCGACGATCGTGATCTCGCTGCTCCTCGGTACCTGGTGGGCAGCCCGCCCCGGCAGTCTGCCGGCGCGAATACTGCAGCCGGGCTCGGCATTCGTGATCGCTGTCCCGGAATTCGTCGTTGCGACGATGCTGGTGACGGTCTTCTCGCTGTGGCTGGACTGGCTGCCCGCGGTGACATTCACCGACCGGTCCGGATACCCCGCGAGCGCGCAGATGCTCATCCTGCCGGCGTTGGCTCTGGCCGTCCCGCAAGCCGGATGGAACCTGCGCGTCGTCCGTGGCGCGTTGGCCGACGCCGGCAGTGCCCCGCATGTCGACAGCGCCATCCTCAACGGACTACCCCCGCGCACGGTGCTACTTCGTCACATCCTGCCCTTCGCGCTTCCGACCATCGCGATGTCGCTGGCCACCTCGGTCGGCACCTTGTTCGGCGGCGCGCTCGTCGTCGAAACGATCTTCAACTATCCGGGGATGGGCGCCGTGATCGCCGGATCCGTATCCGACCGCGACACCGCGCTGGTGGCCGCAGTCGTAGCGCTCACCGGAACCACCATCATGTGCATCCTGCTGATGGCCGACGCCGTCCGAGCCTGGTCGAATCGAGGGCGCACGTGACCACCACCCCGATCCGCACCCGCCCGGCGAGCACCCGAAGACTCTGGCTCACTGCACTACCCGCCGTGGCCGTGATCGTCCTGGCCGTGGCCGGGCCGTGGTTCGCCCCGTACGCGGTCGACCACGCCGTCGGTATCACGTTCGAAAAGCCCCACGGAGGGGCCTGGCTGGGCGGCGACAGGCTCGGCCACGACGTCCTCAGCCGGCTGTTACACGGTGGCTGGGGGCTGCTGCTGATAGCCGCGGTCATCGCAGCGCTCGTCACAGCGCTCGCCGCCGTGCTGGGTTCCGTCGCGGCGCTGTATCCCCGAGCCGGGACGTGGATCGAGCGAACCGCGGATCTGGGCATGCTCCTTCCCCCGGTACTCGCGATCCTGCTGTTCATGTTGTCGTGGCCGGAATCGGGAGCCATCGGGCTGGTGGTCATATCCGTAGTGGCGGGCACGCCGTACACCGCGCGCGTCTTCGCGGCAGCGGCCGCCGGCATCGCGGCATCGGGTTTCATCGAAGCTGCCCGCGGACGCGGTGAGCAGACTGCCTACCTCGTGTTCCGAGAACTGCTTCCCAATCTCCGGGAAACGCTGCTCACGCAGTTGGGCCTGCGATTCGTCGAGGCGATGTACCTGGTCAGTACTGCCGCTTTCCTCCAGCTGCCGACCACGCTCGGCGAGGCCAATTGGGCGGTCATGGTCCGCGAGAACGCATCCGGGATCCTGCTCAACCCCGCCGCGGTGCTGGCACCGAGCCTGGCCATCGGGATGCTGGCAGTCAGTGTGAACACCGCGGTCGCGGTGTTCGGTCGAGGAAGGCGCGCGGTATGACCGACCGAGTGGTGTTCGGGACCGGCGAGGTCCTGGTCGACGAGCTATCCGTGCACACCGCATCGGGGACCGAATTGCTGGCCCCGACCTCTGTCCATGTTCCACCGGGAACCCTCACAGCTGTCACCGGCTCCTCCGGGGCGGGCAAAACGACACTGATGCGGGCGATACTCGGCCACCTCGCCGCCGGTACCACCCGGTCGAGTGGCGCAGTACGCGTGTGCGGCCAGGATGTCTTCGCGCTGGAACCGACCGCGCTCCAGACCTTCCGCCGCACCCGGACCGCCTTCGTCGGCCAGGACCCGGGAGCAGCGTTGAATCCGACAATGCGCGTCCGGACCCTGTTCGCGGAGGCGGTGGGCAAACGAACAGGCACGGACTTCGCCGCCGCGCTCGGACGCGTCGGACTACCCGGCCACTATCTCCAACGCCGGCCAGGAGAACTGTCCGGTGGCGAGCAGCGCCGGGTAGCGCTCGCGCTCGCAGTCGTGCGCCGAGTCGGGGTCGTCGTGGTCGATGAACCGATCGCCGGGTTACACGGACGTCTACGCGGCGAGATCGGTGATCTCCTGCGTTCACTCGCCACCGATGACGGTGTCGCGGTGGTGGTTTCGGGTCACGACACCGGTGCCCTGCATCGAATCGCAGATCAGGTCGTTCTCCTCGGTGAGTCACCGAGAGCACCGACGCGACCGGCGCAGCCCGCTCCCGGCGCAGGGCCCGAGGAGGTACCCGCGTTACAGGCCCGGTCGATCTCCGCCACAGCGGGCGGCCGGACACTGGTCGACTCCATAGACCTCGCGGTCGCGTCCGGTCGATCCGTCGCCGTGGTCGGCCCGTCGGGAGCCGGCAAGACGACATTCGCCCGGGTGCTGGCCGGCCTCCACACCGCGGCAACGGGCACACTGGAAGTGAGCGGGCGCCGTGTTCCGGTCGGTCGCGCACGGCGAGCACGGCGGGACCGGCGACGGGTCCAGCTCATACCGCAGAACCCGCTGTCCACACTCAATCCGAAACACACAGTGCTGCAGACACTGTCCCGCCCGTTGAAGCTCGCCGGCCTGTCCCCGGGACAAGAGATCGCACACCGGGCGAACGAACTGATGCGCAGCGTCGAACTCGCCCCCGAACTGCTGCACCGTTATCCGGGACAACTCTCGGGCGGCCAGCGACAACGGGTCGCGATCGCCCGGGCTCTGGCCGCCGAGCCGGATATCCTGCTGTGCGACGAGATAACGTCCGCACTGGACGTGGAGACGGCATCAGCGGTCATGGATGTCGTCGAACGCAGCGGGCTGGAAAAAGGGATCGGCATCGTCGTCATCAGCCACGATATGAATCTGGTCGCCCGATACTGTCAGGAGATCGTAGTCGTCGCCGACGGACGAGTCGTCGAAACCGGTGCTACGGCAGAAGTTCTCGCCGCGCCTTCGGCAACCTCGACACGAGAGCTGCTCGCCTGAGAAGCGGATCGACCATGGAACAGGGCGCTTCGGGCACGGACTCACCGCGCAATCCAGGATCCATCCTTCGGTGATCCGACCGGCCACGCGGCAGCGTAGTCGCCGGTTCCCGGCGGCGGGGCTGCCGAGACGATCGAACCGGCACCGGCCCCACCGGCTCTCAGCGTTTTCACAGCGGCCCTCTGCCATCATCGCGCTCACCACGCCCTCCTGTGACCGCCACCTCGACACTGCCCACAACAGGCGACGCCGACCAGCAGGAACAGCACGTGGTCGAGTGCGGAGACTGCGGCGCCGAACCTGAGCCTCGGATGTCGCCCGCACCGCCGGAACTCGGGACCATTCAGAGGACAGCCGATGACGCCGCGGAAACATTCGACCGAATCTCGGATCGTCACGGATTCTTCGGTTCACCCGCTCGCAGGCTCGGCAGGACGTCCTGTGGCGGATTCGATACCGCGATCGCCACGCGCCGGGTACGGGATCGGCCGCGCGCAATGACTTCTCGATGCTCAGCATCGGATCGCGCCTTCTCGGCCGGTGGGCGACCAGTGGTACCACCCCGAACGGATCCGCCGGAACTCGATCCGGAGATGGTCGTACGAAACGCGAGGGCATGGATCAACCGCCGTCCGTGGCGACGGCGGTGCTGGTGGACTGCCCTGACCGTCGTGGCCATGACCGTGTTTCCCGGGCTGCTCGGCGCCGTGGCCACCGCGCAGGTCGGTAGCGGAGTATCGCAGATCGATGGTCTGAGCTGGATGAACGTCCGTGATTCCGACGGGGTCCCGCTGTCGACCTACACATTCGCGAGTGACAAGAGCGGCTTGCTCGATCCGGGCAACACCACCCTGTGGACTCTGATCAGCCTCGAATTCATCGGCTATCTCGTCATCGTGACCACAGCCATCTGGTTCATCGGCTACGCGTTCAGCTTCCGCTGGCTGGACCACTTCGCCAGTGCGTTCACCGGCGTGGCCGACGCCCTGGCCCGCCAGCTCGGCACCACGGCAGTGGTGGTCACCGCTGCCACCATCGGCGCATTCTTCGCAGCCTGGTTCGCTGTGCGCGGCTTCCACAGCAAGGCCGCCGTCCAAGTCGTCACCCTGCTCACCGTCGCCGTACTCGGGCCGATATTCCTCGCTCAGCCACTCGCCCACGTGCTGTCCTCGGACGGAATACTCACCCAGGGCCGCGACCTCGGCCTGTCGGTAGCCGCCGGCCTCAGCGGCGACAACGACCCGAGTCCCGACCGGCTCGTCACCGAAATACAGCACGATCTCGCCGACAACTTCGCCCGCAAGCCCCTACAGGTCTGGAACTTCGGCCATATCGTCGACGACGTCGCGGCCTGTGAATCAGCGTGGAGTTCAGCGGTGCTGTCCGGAGACGACGGCCGAGTCCGCGCAGCGATGCGAAGGTGCGGTAACGAATCCGCCTACACCGTTGCCTCGGCACCGAGTACGGAGCAGCTCGGGACCGGGCTGATCCTGCTGATCTGCGCCACCGCGCTGTTGGTCTTCGCGATCTACCTCGCCCTGAAGGTCGTGAAGGCCGCCATGAATTCGATCTACCACGGATTCATGGCGATCTTCGGATTCGCCGCCGGCGGCTTCGTCTACGGCCCCAGCCAAACCTTCCTGATCCGAAATATCGTCGACGCCTTCGTAGCCGCCGCCCGGATGACGGCCTTCACCATATTCCTGGGCATCTACATACTCTTCCTCGCCGGGCTGTTCGACCAGGCCCGAGGACAGGTGATCTCGGTGATCGTCATCGCCTGTGTCGTGGAGATCGTCGCGATCACGCAGATCAACCGACTCAATAGAAGCATGTCGCGGGGCAACGACTGGATAGCGAACCGATTCTCGCTCGCCGTCCAGGGCAACCCCGGCGGAACAGGTAAAGGCACCGCTCTGGGCATGGGGCCGGGAACAGGCGGTGGTTCCAAGACCAAGGCGGGTGGCCCACCCGGTCTGGCGACCCTGGGTGCCGTGAGCACCCTCAACAGCTCCCCCATCACCGCCTGGCTGATGGCCGCGACCCCGAGCCCGCTCATGCCGCACGCACACGGCAAGAAACACTCCGCGCTGGCCGATGCCCGGACCGCGGAATCTCGAGTGGAGATGTACCACTGGGATCAGCTGGGCCGATCGAACTGGCTGCGCAAAGCTCATGCTCGCGCCGACCCGTACGGCGGGATGACGGTGCCGATCGGCATCGCCAATGCCCTCGACGGACTCGGCGACAGCCGAGTACCCGATGGTCAGATCTCCCAGGTGCTCCGGGCGGGTGGCACACCCGACGAACGGGTGCACCAGGCGCTCCGGGCGGCAGCGGCGATGAAGGCGAGTATGTCGTCCAGTCCCTACGGCTGGGCACCACTGCAAAAGGCCCTGGCAGCGTCACGCGCCGTGGAGAACCATCTGCTTCCCACCGATTCGCTCTCGACCAGAGAGGCTTTCGCCGCCCAAGCCCTCGTCGCCGCCGACAACTTCGCCAGGCATACCAGCGCACCACCGGCCGGGACCCTCGTGAACCACGGGTTCATCAGTAGGGTCCGACAGCACTGGGACTCCGATATCGCGCTACACAACGCGATCACCGCCGACGAATGGAATGCGGTCGGCCGTGGTACCCGCTGGACGATCGCCACCCAGGCCGCGGCCGGCTTCCACCAGGCCGCGCGAGACTTTCAGGCCACGCCGAACGAGATCCATCGCCACAACCTCGCGCAGTGGTCGATCCGCATCGCCAACCTCGACCACCTCGACCCGGCTGCCGGACTCGATCCCTGGGATTCGTGAGCACCGGCGCTACTCGGCCGCATATCGGCCGATTGCCGGAGACAGCCGACCGTGGGTTCCGGAACAGTCGGCCGACGGCGTCGACAGCACAGGTCTCAGCGTCTTCACAGCGCCTCTGCGCCAAGGTCGGATCATGACATTGCTTGCCGAGGACCTGTTGTGGCTGCTGTTGGACGACGACACCGGACGACCTGTGGTCGACCGCATAGATATCCCTCCAGTGCTGGCGGGTGCGGTGCTCACCGAACTCGCCCTGACCGCCGGGGCAACAGACCAGCCACTGTTGACCATCGACGGCCGTGGCCGGGTGAAGGCTGTGGACAGCGTCCATTCGAGCGGACTCCGCGACAGGATGTTCGACGCGGTGCTGACCTCGGGCCTCGACGTTCTCCGGCGCAAACCACTCGCGCCGCACCAGGCGATCCAGCGAATGGAACGCGGCCTCGAGCGAGTTCTGCTGGACCGTCTGCGCGCCCGGAACCGAACAGTCTCCACCCGGGTCTCCGAGTTCGGGATTCCGGGCGTCCGGCGCTGGCCCACGATCGACCATGCCGCGAAGCGGGAGATCCGCGATTCGATACGGCCGGGTGTCCTCGATTCGCTCCCACTCGCGCCCCGGTCGGCCGCCCTCGTCGGTCTTCTCACGATAGCGGGAGCGTTGCCGCATCAATTCCCCGGTTGGGCACGCTCCGATATCCGCGCCGGCGCCGGACGAGCGGCAGATCCCCGGCACGGCTGGGCGACCACCGCGGTGATGACCGCAATGTGCTCCACTCGTGCCACCGCCGTCGCCGAACACCGCATCGTATGAATCCGGTTCGCGACACGATATATTTATATACACCTATAGAGCGAGCCGCCATTTAACGGTACATTGGTTGGGTGATTCCCGGTCCTCCCAAGGAGCCTCGCGTGCAACATCATTCGCACACCGCCCAGGACGGGACCAACGGATCCAACTCGGTCTCCGCCACCCTCGAAGCCGACTTCCCGCGACCGGTAGACCCACCATCGGCGCTTTCTCCCACCACCGACATCCGACCGGCGGATGCCTGTACACCACGTCGTTCACCCGCCACGCAGCTGTCCGTCCGCGCCTCCCGAACTCGCCGACTCGTAGCGCCGGTGCCCCGCTTCCTGGGATGGGCCGCACTGATCATCGCCTGTTATTGGCTCGCCGAGTTCGGCGAAGCGTGGCGGATTCCGGCGCCGGAGCTGGTGATTCCCATGGTGGCCGGAACAGTCCTGGCACTCGCCGGTGTGGTCCGCACCAGTTTCCCCGAACGGGCCGGCCGTGCTGTGCAGGCCATGGTCGGCGTCCTGATGGGCAGCTACCTGCAGCCGCACGCGCTGGCAGCCGTGGCCACCGCTGGCCTGCCTTTGATCGCCGTAACGATCACGACGATCGCGGTCTGCGGGATGGCAGCCCTGTGGCTCGCCCGCAGCCCCAGAATTCCGCTGGTCGACGCCGCGCTGGGCATGGTCCCCGGTGGGTCCGGCGGCATCATCGCCTGCGCCCACGAACTGGGCGCCGACTCACGCCGAGTCGCCTTCGCGCAATACCTGCGCGTCGGACTGATCGCACTCACCGCCCCGGTGCTCGTCACAGCGGTCGGTGGCCATGGGACGCTCTCGTCCTCGCCGGTCGGTTGGCCCGCCTTCGCCCACTGGGTTCAGCAGCCACAAGGCCTGTCATCCGTCGTCGTCCTGGCTGCCATCTGCCTGCTCGGCATCCGGCTCGGCGAACGTCTCAGGCTGCCGGCCCCGGTACTTCTCGGACCGATGATCGCCGCGGCGGTTGTCACCCTGACCGACACCTGGACCGGGTTCGCCCCGGCCGGCCCGCTCGAGGATGTGCTCTTCGCGGTTATCGGCCTCGAGGTCGGCCTGCGATTCACCCGGCCCGCCATCCGGGGCGCGGCGAAGATTCTGCCTCGGCTGATCACTGCGATCGTCGGGGTAGGACTGCTGTGCGCGGGACTGTCCTGGGCCGTGGCGGCTGTCACCGGCATCACCTTCGTCGAGGCATACCTGGCGACCACACCGGGCGGAATCAATGCCGTTCTCGCCACTGCGGTATCCAGTGGCAGCGATGTACCACTGGTATCGACCGTACAAAGCCTTCGACTGTTCCTCGTGCTGCTGTTCATCCCGCCCCTGGTGCGATGGCTGCACTCCCGGTCCGCCGGCCGTACCGACAGCGCCGACCGGGATCGGGTCGCCGCGGCCGCGCCGGACACCGACCCACCGGGCCACCGATCCCCCGCGACGACACCCGCGCTCGATCCACGCCGAACCGGACCGGATCGGCAGCGCGGCGGCACCACCGACCACAAACCGGCACCGGACAGGGCGTAATGAGGGTCCTACTCGTCGAGGACGAGAAGCTGCTTGCGGCAACCGTGCGCCGCGGCCTGGAGGCGGCCGGATTCGTCGTCGACGTCGCCGACAACGGTATCGACGGCCTGGCGATCGCCCGCACAGACCCCTTCGATGTGATCGTTCTCGACATCATGCTCCCCGGCCTCAGCGGATACGAAGTGTTACGCAGGCTGCGTACCCATGACATCGAAACCCCGGTATTGATGCTGACCGCGAAGAGCGGCGAGTTCGAGGAAGCCGACGCATTCGATCTCGGCGCCGACAACTACCTGACGAAACCGTTCTCCTTCGTGGTCCTCACCGCACGCCTGCGGGCGCTGCTCCGACGGCAGGCTCCGCAACGCCCACCGGTGCTCCGCGCCGGTGACCTCGCGATGGATCCCGCGAAACGAACTGTCCAGCGGGGTGCCACGTCCGTCGAACTCACGCCACGCGAGTTCGCTCTGCTCGAATTCCTCCTTCACAACAAGGACATCGTCCGCACGAAACAGGAGATCCTCAGCAATGTCTGGGATCCGCACCACGAGGGTCCCGCCAATATCGTGGAGGTCTACATCGGATACCTCCGAAGGAAGATCGATGTCCCGTTCGGACGCCACAGCATAGAAACCCACCGCGGCATCGGTTACCGCCTACTCGACGAAATCTGACTTCTTCGCCCACACAAGGTTCCCGAGGGTCACCGTGTGGTACCTGTCGTGCTCGGCGCGCTGTCACACCCGCCCGCCGGGCCGGGCCACACCCCGCACAGACAGACCGCTGTCGGCCGTGACCATCGACCCGGTCATCGCCACGGCGTCGGTGCGCGAGGCCAGCAACGTGAAAATGCTGTTGTACGCATCGGTGGACGGAATCTCCTGAAGCGGTAGCTTCTCCCGTGTGCCGTCCAGGATCGAGTCGGCGGCGCTCTGTCCCAGTGCCGCTGTACCGCGTAGCCGGGTCGGTGCCACTCCGGGCGCGACGCCGTTGACCCGGATATCGGGAGCGAGCTCGTAGGCGAGCTGGCGTACCAGGCCGTGCGCCGCATGCTTGGACGCCGTATAGAGAACTCCGCCGCCGGCCGCGTTGCTGCCCGCGAACGAGCCGGTGATGATCACACTGCCGCGAGATTCGAGGAGGGCGTCCAGCGCGGCCCGCACGCCGAGCAGTGGCGCGAGGACATTGACGCCGAACAGTTCACCGAATGCGGCGCCCAACCGCTCACCCGGTATATCCTCGAGCGGGCGGGCGGCGTCGGTGATACCGGCATTGGCGACGAAGACATCGAGCTGTCCCCACGTGGTGAGCGCGGCATCGACAGCGGCCGTGTTCCCTGCCCAGGTAGCGACATCCGCCACCAGCGGACATACCGCGGTTCCCAGCTCCGTCTCCAGTTCGAGCACCTGCTCCGAGATATCGACCGCCACGACGCGTGCGCCCTCGGCGACATAACGCGCGACGACGGCGCGCCCGATTCCCGCTCCCGCCCCGGTGAATACAACGATCTGTCCATCCAGTGCACCCATCACGGGTCCTCTCCATACTGTCGGAGGGTGTTGCCCGGGCAACCCCCTCCCTATTTGTACACATTATTGGATACAGTTATCGGGTCGATCGTGGCGCCGACCCCGCGGCGCACCGGAACACGACCTTAGGATGAGGCTGATGACCACCCCTGCCCGACGAACACGCGCCGGCACCACCGTCGACGCGCTGTACCGGACGCTGCGGGAGCGCATCGTGACCGGGGTCTACGCCCCCGGGCAGCGGATGTCCCAGGAGCAGCTGGCCACCGAACTCGACGTGAGCCGCACCCCGCTGCGCGAGGCGCTGCAACGGCTCGAAGCCGACAGCCTCGTGGTGGCCCATGCCAACAGAGGCATGTACGTCGCTCCCCTGGTGAACTCCGAGACCGAGCAGAGCTATGCCCTGCGCTTGCTCGTGGAGCCGCCCACCGTCGGCGCGACCATCGGATCGCTGCGGGATTCCGATATCCAGGACATGGGCACCCATCTCGAGTCCATGCGGCAGCACCGCGGCCACAGTCGGCGGTTCCAGGTGGCGCACCAGCTCTTCCACGATGTCGTGCTGGACCGCTACCCGTCGAACTTCGCCGAGCTCACGCGCACCTTGCACACCACGATCTACCGGCATCAGAGCGTCTATCTCTCGCATGCGCGCACCCCCGACGATTTCATCGAATGCGACCAGTACTTTCTCGATGCCATCAGCCGGCGCAACGCGCCCTCGGCACGGCGGATCATGGAGTTCCACCTGATCGACGCGGCACTCGGTCTCGTACTCGACGCCGACCCCGACCACTGCTTCGACTCCCTGCTGGTGGCCATGCGCGGTCGCGATATCGTCATCGAGCACGACGGGCAGGGACGGATCGACCGGCCCGCACCCATCTATTGGATCGACTCGGATCCGGTGCTCCCGGATTTCACAACCTCCAACCTGGCACTGGTCGCCCCTCCGGGACGACTGCCCTAGCCGGGACGCGGACCGGCCACCGCATCTCGTCCGAGTGGACAGCCGGCAGCGGGGAGGAAAGGCCATCAGATCAGCCGCGCGGTGAAGAACGCGGTGTGGATGGCGTCGTACACCCGCCCGGGCCGCGCCGCGGAACCGATGATGTGCACATCGACACCCGCCGCACACAGTTCGTCGGCGAGTTCACCCGACGCGGCCGAGCGCCCGAGCGCCACGACTACGGTGTCGGCGGTCAGGACCTCTGTAGCCCCGCCGGCGTCGAGCGCGACTCCCTCGGGTGTGACCGCGGTGACGCGCGCCCCGGTACGCACCCGAACGCCCGCCCGGTCCATGAACTGCGGGAGTTTCAGCACGTCGTAGACCACCTCGTCGCCGGTGAGCAGAGAACTCTGCTGCTCCACCACAGTCACCTCCGCATCACCCATTTCCGCTATGCGCAGCGAGGTCTCGCATCCCTGCAGCCCACCACCGATCACGACGATCCGTCCGGACAACGGTGTAGCCGCCCGTACGCGCGCGGCGTGGATCACCGGAATCGGCCCACTGATCGGAAAATCGGGTTCACGTAATGGAGCCCCGGTAGCGATGACCACGCTGTCCACCGCGCTCGCTACGAGATCCGCCACGGTGGCCCGCGCCCGGACCACTTCGATATCACGGCGTTCGACCTCGTGCACGAGATGCTCGGCCAACGCCGCGATATCCTGTTTCACGACGGATCCGCGCGCATGCGCGAGCATGCCACCGAGTTCATCCGCTTCGAACAACCGCACGCGATGACCGCGGTCGCTGAGCAGGGCCGCACTGCGCAGCCCGGCCGGGCCACCGCCGACGACGACCACGTTCTTTCCGACGGCCGCCGGGACGAGAGGGAACCGGCCTTCCTCAGCGACGGTCGGGTTGACGGTACAGCCGACCGATCGGCCCTTGTCCACGCCGCGGTGCAGGCAGCCGTCGTTGCACCGGATACACGGCACGATCTCGAGTGCGCGGTTCTCCGCGGCTTTGCGCGCCCAATCGGGATCGGCCAGCATGGCCCGCCCCAGCGAGACGAAGTCGGCCGAACCCGATTCGACGATCTCGTTCGCGATCTCGGGTGAGACCAGTGAGCCCGAGCCGATCACCGGAATCGAGACCTCGGTGCGGAACTTCTCCCACCCCCACCGGTGCGGGACCCGGGTATTGAACCAGGGGCTGACCTCCCATTCCATGGTGGCGTGGTGGCCACCGGAGGCGTGCAGGACATCGACGCCGTGTTGCTCGAGCAGCCGGCACAGCCGCACCGTCTCCTCGATCGGAATACCGTCCGGTTCATAGTCGGTGACCGATAAACGCACACTCAGCGGGAACTCCCGCGGGACGGCCGCGCGGATCGCGTCGATGATGCGGAGCAGGATCCGCGACCGGTTCTCGAAGCTGCCGCCGTATTCATCGGTGCGCGAGTTCGTATGTGGTGAGAGGAAATTGGTGATCAGATACCCGTGGCCGGCGTGCACCTCGACCAAATCGAAACGAGCTTTCCACGCGCGCCGGGCCGCGGCACCGAAGGCGGCTACGATCCCGTCGATCTCCGCGATCGTCACGGGCTGCGGGATCACCCCGGCCACTGCCTCGACGTAGTCCCAGGAACTGTCCGAGGCGGATTTGATCGGCGCGGTGCCGAGGAATTTCTGCCGACCCCCATGGGCGAGCTGCAGGCCGATCTTCGCACCGGTCGCGTGTACCTCGTCGACGAGCCAACCCCAGCCGGCGATATGCTCGTGGCGACTCATTCCCGGCTGATTGTGGATGGCCTTGCTGGCATCGTCGTCGATGTAGGTGTACTCGGTCATGATCAGGCCGACACCGCCTTCGCCGAGTCGCCGGTAGTGGTCGACGGTGCGTCGGCCGACGGTGCCGTCCATATTCGCGGTGGCACTGCTGTTCGGTGATTTCACCACACGATTTCGCAGCTCGAGCGTGCCGATCCGGCCGGGCTGGAAGAGAGCGTCGAAGCTCATGGGATCTCGATTCGTTTCTGGGCTGTGGGAGATTCGAGAAGTCGGCCGGACAGTGGGATGCGGCCGGGTCGGAGCCGCTAGGGGGCGAGCAACGCGCCGGCCCGGGGTACGACCGGGTCGAGGTCCAGGCACCGCAGCAATCGCCAGGTGGTGGCCGCGGCGGCGGACAGCACGGGGATGCCGAACTGCTGCTGCAGCGTGTCCAGAATCGGCAGCGACGGCATCTGCACGCAGGCGCTGATGACCAGTGCGTCCGCGCCGGTGGTATCGACGCGCCGGGCATGCTCCAGCAGGTCCTGCGGATCGAGCCGGCCCACCGCCAGATTGTCGGAGACCTCGAGGCTGAGCGAATCCACGACGTGGAACCCCTCGTACTCGATGTAATCGCACACGGTCGCGGTGAGTGGCTTCATATACGGGGTCACCACCGCGATCTTCTGGGCGTTCAGATGCGCGAGCGCCTCGGTCAGGGCGCCGGCCGAGGAGAGCACCGGAATGGGTACACCGCTCTCCGCCTGCGCGATTCCCGCCAGTTTCGGTTCGGATACCGCGTGATACCCGCGGCCCTGCGCCATGATGGCCACCAGGCAGGCGTAGGCCATGACGTCGACCCGGGCGTCGGCGAGTTCCGCGGCGCAGCACAGCGAATCGGCGTCCATACGGGTCAGTTGGTCCGGGGTCACATGCTGCATCCGCATCCGCGCGGAATGGAAGGTGAACTGCTCGTCCGGACGGATTTCGGCCCGGGCCCGCAGCATCGCGGGGATCTCGGTCTCCATCGTGGTGTTCGAACTGGGCACGATCATACCGACCCGGTGATTCTTCATCGTTTGTCTACTTTCTTTCGCATTGGCGGAGGCACCGGTCTCGGCGGGGCCACGGAGCGGCCGGTGTGGAAGCGCCCGGGGAGGTTGAAAACTCTCGGCGACAATGTGTTCAGCCCGTTCTGTCCGGCGTCCCGTCGGAGATCAGGGCACGGATATGCCGGTTGGGTACCGGCGACGACCCGATGAATCGGATCTCGATATGGGGTCCCGGTGGCGGCCACGGACACCCGCGCGACCGTGGACGTCGTGACGCCGGATCGCGACGCCTCCGGGGCCCGACCACCGTCGAAGGTTCTAGCGGAGACTGCTAGTCATCCGCTGACCCCAGCCCGACGGCGATCATCCGGGTGAAGAACTCCGGCGCCTGGCCGGCGATCGCCTCGAGCGCCATGGCGTCCAGCAGGATGCGCCGGCCGCTACGCGGCACGACGAGCTCGAGACGTTCACCGTGCCGGGTCCACACCTTGCGGAACTGCACACCGGTGAATTCATTACCCACCCCTGACCATTCGTCGGCCCGCACCACACCGGTGGGCAGATCGGACGCTGTCGATTCGGTCATCGATTTCCTTCCGGTATCCGGGTCACGACACTCACCAGCCGCGGATCGGCGCCGTATTCCTCGGCGCTACGGCGGCCGGCGAGGACCGGGAGCGCGGTGCGCGCACTGGTCACCGCGTCCAGGTCGAGTTCGAGCACTCGCACTGCCTCTGCTGCTTCACCGAGATCGGCGAGAACTTCGCCCCACGGTGAGACGGCGAGCGCGTGACCATAGGTCGCGAAGGCATCGGTGTACTCCGGGGTCGGCGAATGCACCGTCGCCGGCGCCACCACGTAGGCCAGATTCTCGATGGCCCGGGCCCGCAGCAGCGTATGCCAGTGCGCGGCGCCGGTGGACTGCACGAAGGCCGCCGGAACCAGCAGTACTTCGGCGCCGGCCGCGGCCAGGGCCCGGAACAACTCCGGGAACCGCACGTCGTAGCAGACGGTCAGCCCGATCCGGACCCCGTCGAGGTCGAGCAGGACCGGTCCGGCGCCGGGGCGCTCGACCGACGACGCTTCGAAGGACTGCCCACCGAGCGTGGCATCGAACAGGTGCATCTTGTCGTAGCGTCCGGCGATCGTCCCGGCCGCGTCGATCACCAGTGCCGAGTTGAAAGTGCCGTCGGCGGTGCGGTTCTTCATCCCACCCAGGATCACCGCCACCTCGTGCGCCGCGGCGGCCCGGCACAGTTCCCGCACCTCGTCGGCGTCCTCGTGCAGAGCCGCTGCCCGCATCTGTGTATTGGTGCCGAGCATGAGGCCGTTCTCGGGAAGTACCACCAGGTCGGCACCGTCGGCCGCGGCCGCGGCGACCGATCGGAGAGCCGCATCCAGGTTCGCGGCGATATCGGTGGTGGCGTGCCACTGCGTCAGACCGATCCGCACCTTCCGCACGGTCACGATGCCCCCGCACCGGCCGCGGCCGGCCGCTGCGCCCGGGCCCGGGCGAGGTCCATGGCGACGACGGTCCAGCCACCGCCGGACGCCTCCATGGGTTCGTAGGTGTACACGTCACCGTGCACGCCGGGCCCGATCAGGCCGAGCATGATCATCCAGTTCTGGATCTCGTACTGGCCGTGCGCGAGCAGGGGGTAGGGCTCGAGCGAACACAGATCCAGGCCACGTCCGGTCTCCAGGAGCTTCAGGATGTAGGTGTCGAATTCGACGTCCACACCACCGAAGTGACCGGGATCCAGCCAATGCGAGAGCCCGCCGGTAGCCAGGAAAGCCACCTTCAGTCCGGATTCGGCCACGACACCCCGCAGCGCCTCACCGAATCGCCGCGCGTTGAACGGCGAGAAGCTGCGGTGAGGCTGGGTGATGATCGGAATCACCGGCAGGTCCGGACGCGGCAACAGCAGCCGCAACGGCACGATCAGCCCGTGATCCAGATCCACCCGATCGGCTTCCTCGACCTCCAGTCCGGTGCCGCGTACCGCTGTCGCCAGTTCGCGGGCGAAGTCCGGCCGACCGGTGAGAGCCAGATCGAGATCACCACGTTTGAAGAACTCCATCGAACCCGTATGCCCGGTCCCCGTGCCGATCACGGTGTGCCCGGTCGCGAAACTCTGGAAGTGGCAATCCGCGGTGACCAGGATGACATCGGGATCGGCGGCGGCGATATCGCGCCGCAGCCGCTCATAGCCCTCCAGCAGCCGGGCCACAGCGTCCGGTGGATCGATCTCCGGCCGCGCGAGCAGGTCCGGCACATGGGAGCAACCACCCGCGAAGACCACTCCCGGCGGTACGTCGGGGTCCGGTAGCGGCAGACTGTCGTCGACGAAGAACCCGCCGTGGCTGGCGGCGTCACCGAGATCGTCGTTGAACCAGCGACTCACCAGAATGGTCAAGCCGTCGTTGAGTCCTACCGCGCGCAGCCGGTCGCGGTTTCCGGACAGAATCGTTTCGGCCCATTCCTGATCGACACCGAGTAGTTCCGGTGCCCGTGCCGGTTGCGCCTGCACCTGCTCGAGCAGTTCGGCATCGCGGGCCATGGCCAGGATGGCCTGTTCGAGAGCGTTCTTGTCCACAGCGCTCACTCCCCGACGACCAGGGCACCGTCACGAACCACCGCCGCGCCGTCGATTTCGACGGTGCAGCCGCGCATCGGAACATCGAGGTGGGCGGGAGTCTCGCGGTCGGCGAATCGGTTGGATCCGGTGGACCACATGAAATTGCCGGCGGTGGAGCGGAGTTCCTGGCCGTAGAGAGAGCGCGGATCATAGACATCGAAGGCCGACCATCGCGCGTGTGGCAGCAGACCCCAGCCCATATGACTGGTGGCCCAGACCTCGCTGTCGTTCCATGCCTCGAAATAGTCGTTGAGAACATGAGCGTCGGTGCCCGCGCCGGAGACCTTCGTGATGTAGCCCTTCTCCACCTCGATGGTCACCGCATCCTGCACGTAGCGTTGCCACGGGATCAGCGCGTCACCCGGTTGGAGAACGATTCGCCCTTCGGCCGTGCGGTCGTTGGGAAAGCAGGCCACGAAACCGGAAGGCCAGTGATCCCACCGCCCCGGCTCGTCGACATAACCCCACTGATGGGTGATCGGCAGGTCGGCACCCGAGATATCGGCGGTCAGTTCGGTACCGGCCGCACTGGTCACCCGTAGGGTGCTTCCGGCACGCAGCTTGCGGCCCCCGGCCTCCACCGCAGCGCGCAGGTCGGCATCACCCATCAGTCGTTCCAGGACGTCGTTGGGTTCGGCGACGAACAGCATCCGCTTGCCGTTTCCGGTGATCCGGGTACGGACATCCGAGTGGATCAGGCCGCCGACGGTGACATCCACGACGAAATCGCATTCACCGGCCGCCGCCAGCAGCGGCGCCACCTCACGGCCGTCCGGCTGGTACGGCGGCAGCATCGGGCTGGACAGGCTGGACGCGTGCAGCACCAGCACTCCCGCACCGAGTTGCCGCGCGGCGGCCACCGCGGAATCGACGTATTCGGTCTTCCGGCCGAGTTCGGCGATCACCGCTACCGTCTCGCCCGCGGTGAGTTTGCAGAGCGCGAACTGTTCGACGAAGTTCTCGGTCAGAGTCTTCGGCATAGGTATTTCCTCTCCAATAGAATTCGGGGGCCGGGTGATACGACAGGATCGGTCAATGCCCGGCGCGCAGGGCGCCGCCGTCCACCGGAACCGAAGCCCCGGTGATGAACGAGGCCCGCGGGGATGCCAGGAAGGCCACGGTGTCGGCGATCTCGGTGGCTTCGGCCCACCTGCCCACCGGGATATCGGCCACCACCCGGGCGATCTCCTCGTCGACGGTGGTGCCGTTGGTATCGGATTTCATCTCGACGATTCCCTGCATACGGTCGGTACCGGTGGCTCCGGGCATCACCTGGTTGACCCGTATTCCGGCGGGCGCGAGCTCGGTGGCGAGCGTTTTGATGTACGCCGACGCGGCCGAACGGTACGACGCGGACAGCACACCCCCGGCGGCCGGCTGCCGGACCCAGGTCGACGACAGCAGGATGATCGAACCGGCACCTTTGTCGCGCATGCTCCGGCCGGCCGCGCCGGCCAGCTGAACCACCGGACGTAGCAGCATGTCGTGCGCCGCGCACCAGTCGTCCCAGCCGGCGTCGAGCACGGGCAGGATCCGCGGACCCGGTGTATTGAGTACCAGCACGTCCAGCGCCCCGAACCGGGCGACCACCGTATCGACGAGTCCGGCCGTGGCGGTCGCGTCGTTCAGGTCGTGGCCGAGGGGCACGATCGATCCCGCGCCGATCGTCTCGGGGCCCCCGCTCGCCGAGCGTGCCGCCGCGATCACCGTCATACCCTCGGCCGCCAGCCGCTCGGCGGTGGCCCGGCCGATACCGCGGGACGCGGCCGTCACCAGGGCCACCCCCTTTTCCAAACCCAGATACACACTCTCTCCTTCAGCTGCTCGAATATCGCTCCGTCGCATGCCACGCGGTGCGGACCCGCATCAGGGTCAGATCTCGCGGATCGCGTTCTCCGCGCACAGCGAGATCACCCGGCGCACCATCGATTCCTCCGCCGGAGGCACCGTGCCGTCCCCGGCCACAGCGGCGTAACCCCAGTCATCGGACCGGAACACACTGGGGCACATATCCAGACAGGTCCCGTACCCGTCGCATTTGGTGTTGTCCACGATCACCCGCATGGTCATCGCTCCTTCCGTGTCTCGCGACGCGCGAGTTCTCCGGCGCCGGTCCGCGCGAGCGCCGCGGCACCGTCGATGAACCCGCACACACCCCGGCCCGACAGGGTGGAACCCCACCGCGTCAGGTCCGCCAGATGTCGTTCCGGATCCTCGCCGCGCAGCACCTGCCGGAAGGCGCGGGCGATCGCCTTGGTACCGCTGAAACACGAACCACATTGCAGCGCGCTCTCGGCCTGGAACCAGCCGCTGAGTTCGCCGGCGACGGAGACCAGATCATCCCGCGGTCCGAAGACGGTGACCGCCGCGCACCCGAGGCCCGTCCCCGCCGCCCGCATGGCGTCGTAGCAGCACTCCAGGGCACCCGGGTCGCCCACCGAGAGCCCGTTGAACCAGCCGCCCAGCAGGGCGCCGGTCAGTGGGGCCCGGCCACCACCGGCAGCCCGGACCAACTCCGACACCGGCGCGCCGAGCGCCATCTCGTAGACCCCGGGTGCGGCGACCCGGCCGGTTACGGTGAACAGCGCGGTACCTGGCGACGAGGCGCTGCCCACTCCGGCGAATTCGACAGCGCCGTACCGGCGGATCCAGGCCGCGTGAGCAAGAGTCTCGACATTGCTCACCAGGGTCGGCAGCCCCCGCACGCCCACTTCGAACGGCCGGGGCGGCTTGCTGACCGGTTTGGCCGGGCCGCCGTCGATCGAGCGCACCACCGCCGATTCCTCACCCGCTACATAACCGGCCGGCGCCTCGTGCACACGCAACGTGACGCCGTCCGGAACCAGCCCGGCGGACGTGACCTCCACGACCGCGCGCCGCACCGAGGTGAGCACCGCGGCATCCGACACGTACACGACCGCCTCGCTGGAACCGGTGACCGTCGCGGCCGACAGCAGACCGTCGAGCACCAGATGTGGCCTGCGCGTGAGCAGCCACGCGTCTTTCCCCGACGCGGGTTCGCCTTCGTGACCGTTTGCGACCACGACACTGTCCCCGGTCGCCGACGCGACCGCCGACCATTTCCGATGCGCCGGGAAGCCCGCCCCGCCGCGTCCACGCAACCCCGAGGCCGCCAACTCCGCCAGGAACGCCGCGGGTTCGACCGGTCCGAAAAAGCCCAGAGCGAGTTCGCGCTCGAGTCCCCAGTCCGCTGATTCGACACCGGGCACGACCAGCCGCGCCGGGGAGGCGCCGGCCACCCGCGCCGGGGTTTCCAGAGCGGGCGCCCGGTAGAGCGCCGATTCGAGAGCAGTGGTCATAACAGTCCCTCGGTGATCGAGCAGGCAGTGGCCAGTGAGATGACTTCGCCGTATTTGGCTTCGATATCCAGCAGCGCGGCGTGGTGCGGACCGTCCTCGCGGTCGCCCACGCACTCGCGGACCACGAAAGCCGGCAGATCCGCGGCGCAGGCGTCCACCACAGTGGCCCGCACACAGCCGGAAGTGGTCGCCCCGGCCACGAGAACCGTGTCGACCGCCGCGGCGGTGAGGCGTGTCGCGAGATCGTTGTGCGCGAACGCGGAGGCCGTCTGTTTCACGACCAGCGGATCACCGGGACGCATGCCGAGGCGGTGATCGATATCCACACTCCGGTGCCCGGCCCGTAACCCGGTCATCGCCGGCATCTTGCGCAGCCAGGTGCGGGCGATACCGTCCTCACCGACCGGGAAGGCAATGGTGGTGAAGTACACCGGCACGCTGTGTTGGCGAGCTGTGGCCACCAGATCGCTCGTCGCGGCGACCACGTCGTCGAGGTCGAACCCGGGACCGTATCGTGCCTCGGTGAACCCGTATTGCAGATCCACCACCAGCACCGCGGGCCGCGCGCCCGGGAGGAGACCGCCGCACAATCCACCGTCCCGATAGCGTGCCCGGATATCCGCGTCCGTTACTCGCTGCCCCCGGCTCAAAACGTGTGCTCCGGCCACTGCCCCGGCGCGGCCCGCATCAGGTCCGCGTAATAGGCGTACATATTCCGCTGGACCCCCTCCTCGTAGCGGGTCCAGAACACCTTCCCGGGCCCGGGCCAGTCCTGTACCGGGTGCGCCATTCCGATTCCCGGCATACCCATCTCGTAGTTGAGTTCGAAATCCAGTAGTTCGGCCGCGACCGATCGCCCGGTCCGTCCCACGGTGATCCAGGGTTCGGTATCGTCCATCTCGAATGCGCCACCGAGCGAAAAGGTTCCGAGACCGGCGCGATACGCGCGATCCTTCTGTTCGGGGGTCATGTTCTTGTAGCCGAGAAACCAGTTCCACATCTCGACCTGCCCGGGGCCCTTGGGTTGCCAGCAGCGCACGGTCAGCACACCGGTGGGCGGATGGTTGGCGCCGTCCTCGGTCATCGGCAGCGCGAGAATGGAGAAGTTGGGGAACACATTGCCGACGATCACGCGGGATCGTCGCGCGACTTCGAGTTGGTGCGCGGAGATACTGGCGGTGTCGAAGGTCGCTGCGAGATCTTCCGGGAATCCGAAGAATTTCGGTCCTGGTTCATTGTCGTCCTCGGCCATCGAGAACGACAGCGAATGTCCGGGAGACGCCTGGATGTGGTATCCCATCATGTTCTCGCTGAACGGAATCGGGAACGCACCGATCGCATACACCGACTTGTGCAGGGTACCGAGGTGGTAGTCGTCGCCGGAGAAATTGTCCGCACCGGATTTCCAGTTCGCGTCCAGCACGAAACGCTGTGGCTTACCCAGCACTTCGACACCGTCGCCGTCCAGGCCGAAGAGCAGGTCCAGATACCAGGCCATTCCACCGAGGTATTCCCGCAGAGGGGGTGCCGTCGCGTCGAGCGTCGCGAAGATCAGACCGTGGAATGACTCCACCTGCGCCGCTCTGGCCAGGCCGTTGCCTTCCTTGCGCATGGCGCCGAACGCGTTCTTCCACAGCGGCGCACCGACCAGACTGCCGTCCGACGCATAGGTCCACCCGTGGTAGGGACAGCGGAAATGGGACGTGTTGCCGGAATCCGCCCGGCAGATCTGTACTCCGCGGTGTTTGCACGCGTCGAAAAGGACATGGATCCGGCCGTTCTCGTCGCGGGACACGACGAACGAGTCCTCGCCGATCCGGCGGACGACATAGTCACCGTTCGCCTCGATCTCGGATTCGTGCGCCATGAACACCCACGCGCGACCGAACACTTTTCGTAATTCCGCGCGGTGGACGTCTTCGTTTCCGAAGATGCTCGACGGTATCCGCCCCTCGGGCAGTCCGCTTTCGATGCGATCCATCAGGCTCTGGACTCGTGGCGAGAGCGAGGGTTCCCGTATCGCGGTCATAGGTGTGCTCCTGGCTGAAATGGGCTGATTTCGCTCCGAGGCGAATAAGCGGAACTCGGGTCGAGCGGACTCAGAAGAATAGGGAGAGATTGTGGGTGCCGATCACGGTGAGGTCCAGGTAGACCACGCGCTGAAGCAACTTCAGCTGCCCGTCCTCGCGCCGTAGGACATCCCGGCGTTCACCGGAGAGCATCTGCGGATTCGTCTGGTCCTGCCGGGTGCGGTAGATCAGGATATTGCTCCGGGCCTCGAGCAGTTCCTCGTCGTCGGACCGGCCGACCCGGATATTGGTGACGAAATGGCGAACACGCGAGGGCGGATCCTCGGCCCAGGCGTACCGGGTCTCGCCGCGCGCGACCCGGGATTCCAGGGAGCCGAGGTTCTCGTTCAGATGAAAGGTATCGGCCGAGAAGCCGAATCCGCGAGCGCGTTCCACCGTTTCCCGGACCGGGACCTGATACACGATCTCCCGGCTGACGAGTTCGGTCAGCCACTGCCGTTCCCTCAAGTCGTCGAGCAATTCCGCCTCGTACAGCATGAAGTCCACGACTTCCGCGTACCGCGGGTCGTTCGATGCGAGCCGGTGCTGCGTCACCGCCTGATGCTGGGCCACTCCACCCTCCAAAATTGCATACACTTTTGAATGCAGATTGAGTGTGACCCAGGCCGGGGCTGAGCGCAAGGGGCAACAACAACCGGTTACCTCGGCGAAACATCGCCGCGTAGGTGGCCTGTCACAGCGGGAACGGCCATGAGCGATTGCGCGGAGGAATCGCATCCAGGCTGTTCGGGGGCGGTCCGACAGCACCGTCACCGCCGCATACGGGTGCGCGGTCTCACCTGCACGACCGCGAGCAGATCTGCACTACCGACCGAATCCGCTGCACGGTCGGCACCGGGCCACCGCGCCCCGAAGTTCAGCTTTCGCGGTCGGGACGACTCGGCCACCGCGCGTAGGGAATGCGGGCGATGTCCAGTACCTCACCGATCGTCGACCATTCGTTGCGACCCAGGCGCGCCAGTGGACGCAGCCGATCGATCGCGGGAAGGGTGTTGCCGCGGGCATCCGTACGCATCACGGCGGCATCGACCGCGGCGTGCAGAACCCGGCCGATCACCACGGTCGAGTCGCCGAGCTCCAGAACATGTTCGAGCCGGCACTCCAGTGCGACCGGCGACTCCGCGACCCGCGGCGGCGTGACGGTCGAACTGGGCTCGGCAGTGAGCCCGACCTCGGTGAACTCCGACAGCTCGGCGGGAAAATCTGTGCCGGTGGCATTCACCCGCTCGAACATCGACTCGGTGGCAAGGCAGACGACGAACTCGCCGGTCTCGAGCACGTTGCGCAGCGAATCCTTCCTACCCACCGAGGTGAACTGCACCATCGGCGGTGCCACGCACGAGACCGTGAAGAAAGAGTGCGGGGCGAGGTTGTCGACTCCCGCGACCGACCGGGTCGATACCCAGGCAATCGGACGGGGAACGACAACACTGGTCAACACCTTGTAGAAGTCCCCGTACCCCACCACGTCGGGATCGATACCGGTACGCATACGACAACTCCTTCCACGGTATTCGCGGGCACGGCCGTCTCGACAAGGTCCGGGTGGAGGACGGCTGTGCGCACATGCTGCACCGTACGCGGGCAGCATGGCAAGACGTCCTTCCGCGGCGTGATATTCAGGGGTTCGCGGCCGCCGCGGGCGCCGGGTGCAGGCCGCACAACCGCGCCACCCGCAACCCGGTGTGCAGGTCCGTGCGGGTCACCCCGTCGGCGATATCGCAACCGGTGACCTCGCGGATCCGATGCAACCGGCTGTAGAGAGTGCTGCGGTGGATGCCCAGCCGACGCGCGGTTTCCTGGACGTCACCGCCCGCGGTCAGATAGGACTCCAGCGTGTCGGCCAGTTCACCCGCGGCCGGTGCGGCGAGCAGTCGTCCGACCCCGGCCGGGAGGTCCTCCGCCGTCAGTTCGTCCAGTGGCAGGCGCAGGAGCAACCGGTCCATCCCGAGGCCGTCCCAGTAGGCGGCACGGCCGTACCGTGCCGGGTCGGAGCGGGCGGCCCGCCAGGCCAGCCGGGCCCTGCGATAGGACTCGGCGGCACGGTCCAGCGAATCCACCGTGTTGCCGATACCGGCCCGGACCTCTTCCAGTCCCGGCCTCGCCATGATCGCCGACAGCCGGTCCGGGTCCACTCGGCGGGGAAATACGAGAATCCCTTCGGATCCCACCACCGCACCGACGATCTTGACCGTGGTCGATCGGGTGACGAAATCCAGAGTGGCCTCGACCGCCATTCCGGTTGCCGATACCGATTGTTTGTCCGGGGTGCGGTAGACCAGTACCGAATACTGTTCACCGTGATCGATCCGGCCCTCGTCCAGCAGCCGGAAAGCGCACCGTGACCTATCGGCGGGAGAATCACCGAGCAGACCGGTCAGCAGATGACGGGATTGTTCCATTCCGTGGTGCAGTTCGGCGAGCCTGAGGGATAGCTGCTGACCCAGTTCCGGCGCGGCTTCGATCAATTCCCGCTGTTCGCTATCGGAAATTCCGCCGGCACCGGGATTATCCAGCCAGCCGTACAGATAGCCGAACAGTCGTTTCCGGCTGCGCAGCGGAACGACGATACGGGCAACCTCGTCGTTATGGCCCGGGACATACACCGGACCCGTCGCGGTGGTGAGCCGGTAGCGCTTGGTCATCTCGTCGGTCAAGGCGAGTGCCTTGCCGGCGAACAGGAGGGAAAGGCGCATGCGATCGAGGTCGGTCTCGTGCACACTGACGGCCATCACACGCAGGTCGATATCCAGGACCACCAGGGGTTTGTGCAGTCTGTCGGCCAGGTCCTGCAGGGTGGTGTCGAGACTCATGCCGACCCTCTCCTCCGTCCGACACCGTGTCGGAACTCCGGGGCGAATCTACGACACCGCGCACGATGCGGGCAACGGTCCCGGGCTCCTACCGTGAGACTCAGTTCACAGATCGGCAAATGGAGAGGTTCCCGTGCCCAACCCCGAAATTGCGAAGCTCGGCTATGTATCCCTGGTGACCCCGGATATCGATAAATCGCTCTGGTTCTTCCACGAAGTACTCGGCCTGGAAATCACCGAGGAATCCGGTGGCGCGTATTATCTGCGGGCGAATATGGAATTCGAACACCACAGTCTGGTGCTACGCCCCGGTGACCGTGCGTATATGGACCATGTCGGCTGGCGGGTGAAACACCCGGAGGATGTCGCCGAATTCGAGAAATTGTTCGCCGCGTCCGGAGTGGAGACCACCCGGGAATCGTCGGGTACCCAGCCGGGAATCGGCGATGCCATTCGTTTCAGCATGCCGACCGGCCACCGGTTCTCGATGTATTTCGATGTCGAGAAACCGCTCGCGCCCGAAGGTGAGCGGTCGGTGCTGAAGAACCAGGTCTACCGCTCCTGGAACCGCGGGATCGCGCCGCGGCGGATCGACCACGTGAACCTGTGGACCTCCCACGAGCCCCGCGGGGTGCACGGCTGGCTGGCCGACAAACTCGGGTTCAAGCTGCGTGAATACGTCACCGCCGGGCCCGACCAGGTGATCGGCGGCTGGATGAGCGTGACCCCGCTGGTACACGACATCGCGGTCATGGCCGACCCGCACGCCCCGACCCCGGCCCGCATGCATCACGTGGCCTACTGGCTGGACAACGCCCAGGATCTGCTGCGCGCCGCGGACATCCTGGCCGAGCACGGGATCACCCCGGACCAGGGCCCCGGTAAACACGGCGTGAGTCAGGCCTTCTTCCTGTACGTCCGCGATCCCGGTAGTGGCCACCGGGTCGAACTGTTCAGCAACAGCTATCTGATTCTCGACCCGGATCGGGAGCCGATCGAGTGGACCAGCGACGAGATCGCCACGGCGCTCACCATGTGGGGCCCGACGGACTACGTACCGCATGCGGACAACCACGTCATGAACACCACCACCGAAGCCTGACCCGCGAGGAGTACCGATTCTCATGTCCGTGATCAGCGAGAAGACCGTATCCACCGACGGATATTCGAGCCATGTGCTCGACTCCGGCGAACCGGACGCGCCCGCCGTGATCCTGCTGCACGGTGGCGGCCCCGGTGCCACCGCGCGCACCAACTGGGGCAGTTTCATTCCGTTGCTGGCCGGCGACTACCGGGTGATCGCACCGGATCTGGTGGGGTACGGCGCCACCGACCATCCGGAGGAGCTACCAGGCAGTCTGACTGCCTGGATCCGCTTGCGGGTCCGGCAGGTGCTGGCGGTCATGGACGAACTCGGTATCGAAAGAGCCCATCTGGTGGGCAATTCCATGGGCGGCTCGGTCGCCATGCATCTGGTGATGACGGCGCCCGAGCGCTTCGACCGGGTCTCGCTCATGGGCAGTGCCGGGGGTGCCTCGACGCCGACTCCGGAGGTGATCCGCATGGTGAACTTCTACGACGATCCTTCGCTCGAGGCGTTCGAGGCGCTGATGCGGTGGTTCGTGCACGACGAGAAGATCCTCGGCGATTCGTTCTCCGAGATCGTCGCGCAACGCCACCGCGATCTCCTGCGTCCCGAGGTGCGGCGGTCCTTCCGCAGCGCGTTCTCGTCACCGCCCGCCCAGATGGCCGTGCCGCCGGCCGCGCTGCGCCGGATGCACCACCCCTTCCTGGTCGTCCACGGTCTCCAGGATCGTTTCGTCCTCCCCGAATCCAGCATCTACCTGCAGCAGCATCTGCCCGATGCGCAGTTGCACATCTTCGACCACTGCGGGCACTGGGTCCAGATCGAACAGCAGACCCGCTATGTGGCGATGCTGCGCCAGTTCCTCGCCGAAGACCGCTGAGCCGGAACCCGTTCCCCGGAAGAAAACCGAGCCATGAACACTGACAATGTCGTCGAAACCGAAGTACTGATCGTGGGTGCCGGCCCGTCCGGTTCGGCCGCCGCGGCGCTGCTGTCCACCTACGGGATCCGCACCGTGCTGCTGAACAAGCACGGTGGCGTGGCGAACACCCCGCGAGCCCACATCACCAATCAGCGCGCCGTCGAGGTCTTCCGGGACCTCGGGTTGGAGCACGAAGTGCTCCGCCGCGCCACGCCCCAGCACCTGATGGGCGAGCACGTGTACGCCACCAGCCTCGCCGGTGCCGAACTGGGCCGGTTGCGGACCTGGTACACCCATCCGCATTTCCGCGCCGAACACGATCTGGCCAGCCCCTGTTCGGTCTGTGATTTCCCGCAGGACCAGCTCGAGCCGGTCCTGGTCGACGCCGCGGCGAGCCGCGGGTCGCAGGTGCGGTTCAACACCGAACTGCTCCACTTCAGCCAGGACGACGACGGCGTCACCGCCACGGTCCGGGATCGGGTGACCGGAACCGACTACGAGATCCGGGCGCGGTATCTGATCGGTGCGGACGGCGGCCGTTCGATCGTCGCCGAACAGCTCGGCCTGCCGCTCGTCGGCGAGGCGGGGGCGGATACCTCGATCAATATCGTGTTCCGCGCCGACCTGAGCGACTATGTGCGCCATCGCCCCGGTGATATGTACTGGTTCATGCAGCCCGGAGTCGGGCACGGCGGCAACGGAATCGGTGTGCTGCGGATGGTGCGGCCGTGGGACCGGTGGGTGGCGGTCTGGGGCTACGATCCCGCCGCGGGCCCGATCGAACTGACCGAAGAGCTCGGTATCGGGATCGCCCGACAGCTCATCGGCGACGACAGCGTCACGGTCGAGATCGAATCCATGTCGACATGGGCCGTGAACTCGATGTACGCGACCGAGAACATGTCCGGCCGGGTCTTCTGCGTCGGCGACGCGGTGCACCGGCACTCCCCGATGAACGGGCTGGGCTCCAATACTTCCATCCAGGACAGCTACAACCTGTGCTGGAAACTCGCGCTCGTCCTGCGCGACCAGGCCTCGCCCGCGCTGCTGAAGACCTACCGGGACGAACGACTTCCGGTGGCCGAGCAGATCGTGCGCCGCGCGACCGCGAGCAACGCGTTGATGCCGCCGCTGTTCACGGCCCTGCAACTGCCGCCCTCACCGGACGCGGAGACCATGAACAAGGCACTGAAACAGTTGGGCGAACCCGAGGCCGCCGACCGCCGTCGTGCGTTCGACGCCGCGATCGCCGACACGATCATGTGTTTCAACACCCACGGTGTGGAACTGAACCAGCACTACCGGTCGGCAGCGGTGGTCGCCGACGGCAGTCCGGAGACACCGGCCCCGCGCGACGAGGAGCGGTACTACTTCGCGAGCACCCGGCCGGGCCGGCATCTCCCGCATGTCTGGCTCACCCGGGATCAGCGCCGGGTGTCCACCTTCGACCTCTGCGGCAAGGGCGAATTCACCCTGCTCACCGGCATCGGTGGCGAAGTCTGGCGGGCGGCCGCCGCGGCGGTGGAGTCCCGGTTCGGGCTGCCGATCCGGGTGCGCACGATCGGGCGCGGCTGCGATTACGAGGACAGCTACGGCGACTACCGGGCCATTGCCGAGGTGGACGAGGACGGTGCGATCCTGGTCCGGCCGGACCATATGGTCGCCTGGCGAGCGGTCGATTCCCGGCAGGATCCGGTGCGCGCCCTGCAATCGGTGGTCGCCGGAATTCTGGCCCGGCCCGAGGGGGACACCGATGCCGGCCGATGACCGTGCCACCCGCCGTCCACTTCGCGTGGCGTGCGTGGGCGGCGGGCCGGGCGGGTTGTTCACCGCGATCGCGCTCGCGCAGGCGGTGCCCGGCTCCCGGATCGATGTGTTCGAACGCAACCGGGCCACCGATGTGTTCGGATTCGGCGTCGTGTTCTCCGACGCGACCCTGGACACCATCGATACCGTCGATCCGGTCCTGCGGGATACGCTCGCCGCCGACGGCAGGCACTGGGACACCATCACCGTCCGGTCCGAGGGCACCGCGCTGTCCGCCGCCGGTAACGGTATGGCCGCCGTCCATCGCCGCACCCTGCTGGAGGCACTCCGCCGCCGGGCCGGCGAACTCGGGGTGAGTGTGCACTACGAAACCACCGTCGAGGTCGGCGAGCTGGACCGTACCGGCGACTACGACCTGATCGTGGCCGCCGACGGCGCCAATTCCGCCACCCGGGACCGTTTCGCCGCCACGCTCGGCCACACCGTGACCGATTCGGCGGTGGCGTTCATCTGGTTCGGGACGACATTCCGGTTCGACGGGCTCACCTTCCTGCACAAACAATCCGAGCACGGGAATTTCGCGGTCCACGCCTATCCCATCGGAAGTGGTCTGAGCACCTTCATCGTCGAAACGGACGAGGCGACCCGGCGCCGGGCCGGACTGGACGAATTCGACACCTCCCGGCCACCGGGCCCCTCCGACGACCGGACCCGCGGGTATCTCGAGGACCTGTTCGCCGACGATATCGACGGACATCCGCTCGTCGCCAACAACTCCCGATGGGCGAACTTCCGTACCCGCCGCACCGAACACTGGACCGCGGCCGGCCCGGGCGGCACGCCGGTCGCGCTGCTCGGCGACGCCGTACACACCGCCCATTTCTCGGTCGGCTCGGGGACGAAGATGGCCATGGAGGACGCCGCCGTCCTCGCCGCCGCACTGGCGGCACATCCCGGCGATATCGCGGCGGCACTGGACCGCTTCCAGCGGATCCGCCGGCCACAGGTGGACAAGATCCACCACTCGTCGGTGCCCAGCCTGTCCTGGTGGGATCATTTCGGCGAATACCACCGCCGGTTCGAACCGTGGCAGTTCGCGTTCCACTTCTTCAGCCGGGCGATCTCGGCGGAGAAGATCCGGCTACGCGACCCCGGCTTCGTCGCGGCCACCGAGCGGGCCTGGGTCGCCGCGCACGGCGCCCCGCCGCTGGACACACCGCTGCGGATCGCGGACCGGGAATTCACAACGCGCCTGCTCCGCCCGATCGCCCGCACGCCCGGCGCACTGGAATTCGGGGACGACAACACCACTCTCGTCGCCACCGACGACGCCGTACCCGGCGCCGCGCGACTGTTCACGGCTCCCGACATCCCGGGGAGTTCCCTGCGCGGCAGCGACCTGGCGGCGTTGGACGCGGTGGCGGAGCACGCCCCCTCGGCCGTCGTCGTCCACGGCGGCACTGCCCTGTCGCGGGTGCTGTGCGCGGAACGGCTACGGCTGCGACACGGGATTCCGGTGATCGTGGCGGACCGGCCCGAATCGGTCCGCGAACGGCGCGCTGTCGGCGAATCCGACTGCGCGGCGACGCTCGTTCTCGCGGGCCGGGCCGACGCCGTCCTCTTCGAACCGCCCGCCCGGCACAACGATTCCGAGGAAGGCACGACCCGATGACGACCACCACCGAACCCGCCATCCGCACGAACGGGCTGGATCGGCTCTTCCGGCCGGATTCGATCGCGGTGGTCGGCGCCTCCACCACACCGGGCAAACTCGGCACGGCGATGACGGCCGCCGTACGGCGCGGCGCGGGCCCGGCCGCGATCTTCGGCGTGAATCCGGCGACCGAAGGGTTCGTACCGAATCTGGAAGCGGCGTGCCGCGCCCACGGTCGTCCCGTGGACCTCGCTGTGCTCTGTATCCCGGCGACCGCGACCCCGGCCGCTGTCCGCGCCGCCGCCGAGTGCGGCGTGGGTGCCGCGCTGATCTGTGCCGGCGGATTCGCCGAGACAGGTCCGGACGGGGCGGCGCGGCAACGAGAACTCGCCGCGATCGTCGCGGAAACAGGTATCCGGATCCTCGGGCCGAACACCTCCGGATTCTTCCGGCCCGGCGCCGCCACCGTGAGTTTCGTTCCCGCCGTCGAACATATCCGCCCCGGCCGGGTCGCGGTGGTCGCCGCGAGCGGCGGGATGAATCACGCCCTGTCGTTCCTGCTGTCCGAGCAGTCGGTCGGGGTCGGTCTGGGGGTGGGCCTGGGTAATCGCGTGGACGTCACCGAAGTCGATGTCCTGCACTATCTCCGCGATGATCCGGCGATCTCGGCGGTGGCGCTGCATCTGGAAACCGTCGACGACGGCCCCGCGCTGCTCGCCGCGGTCCGCGCGGTGACAGCCGTGAAACCGGTCGTCGCGCTGGTCGTCGGACGAAGTGACGTCTCGGCGTTCGCCGGATCGCACACCGGCGCGCTGGCCACCTCCTGGCGCACGACCCGCGCACTGCTCGCGCAGGCCGGCGCGGTGGTCGTGGACTCCGAACAGCAGCTCGTCGACGCGGTCGCGGTGCTGAGCAGAGTGCGGCTACCCGCCCATCCCGATCCGGGTATCGGCGTGGTCACTGCGCAGGCGGGCCCGGGTCTCGTCGTGCTCGACGGTCTGCAGGCCGGTGGCGTCCGGGTGCCCGCACTGGCGGACCGGACACGCGCGGAACTCGCCGGATTGCTCCCACCCCTGACCTCTCAGGGCAACCCGGTGGATACCGGCCGCCCCGGGCCGAATTTCCGTTACGTCCTGGCCGCGACCGCGCGAGACCCGGAGGTGCACGCGCTGGCCGTGTACACCCTGGCCGAGCCCGACGCGCTGGACCCGGTGGAGGCGGTTATCGGCCACGGTGCGCATCGGGAGTTTCCGGTGGTCCTGGGCATCGGCGGACCGGCCACGACCCGCGCCGATATCGCGGCGGCCGCCGGCACCCACGATATTCCGGTGCTGCCCGGGCCGACCGCACTCGCCACCGGACTCGGCGCCCTGGTCACCGACGCTCGCGCGCGATACAACCGGGATCTCGACCCCACTCGGCGCGTCCTCGCACCCACACCGGAGATCGGACTCCCCGCCGACGAAGCCGCGGCCAAGGACCTGCTCGAAGCTCTGGGTCTGCGAACGCCGGCGCGGCGCGTCTGCCGGGACCACGCCGCCGCTCACCAGGCGCTGCGGGAACTCACGCCGCCGGTGGCGGTGAAACTCCTCGATGCCGGCGTGATCCACAAAACCGATATCGGCGGAGTGCATCTCGGTATCCGGACGGCCGCCGAACTGAATACCGCCCTGATGGCACTGGACAACGCCGGCGCCCCCGCCTACCTGGTCGAGACGATGGCCGGGCCCGGGGTCGACCTGTTCCTCGGTGCCCGGCGCGATCCGGTTTTCGGCCTCGTCGTGGTGGCCGGATTCGGCGGCACCGCCGCGGAGGCCCTCGGCGATATCGCCGTCCGCGGCCTCCCGCTGCATCGCGCCGCGGCCACGGCCCTGCTCGACGATCTCCGGTGCGCGCCGCTGCTGAACGGCTGGCGCGGCGGGCCGGTCCTCGACCGCGACGAATTCGCCCGGGCTGTCGTCGCGATCGGCGACCATCTCGCCGCCCACCCCGAGATCGGCGAACTCGAGATCAATCCGCTGCGCCTGACCCCGGACGGCCTCATCGCACTCGACGCGGTGATCACGGGATCGGATACCCGCCCCGCGAATCCGGAGGACGAACACAGATGACCACCATCGACGGCACCGTGCCCTGGCCCGACGCGACCGCCGCGGAGTATCGCGAAAAAGGCTATTGGCAGGGCTCTTCCCTCGCTTCCCGGATCGCCTGTACGGTCCACCGCGCCCCGGATCGGATCGCGGTGATCGACGACGCGACCCGGCTGACTTATCGGGAACTGTGGGACCGTGCCGGCTCGATCGCCGCCACCCTGCTCGACCTCGGTCTGTCCCCCGGTGACCGGCTCGTCGTCGCATTGCCGAACTGCTGGGAATTCGTCGCCCTGACGCTGGGCTGCCTCCGGACCGGATTGGTGCCGGTGATGGCCCTGCCCGCCCATCGGCAGCACGAACTGACCCATATCGCCGAAACCGCCGGCGCCGCGGCCCTGGTGATCGCCGACGCCGACCGCGGCACCGATCTACGATCCGTCGCGCAGCAGGTCGGCCGGGCGGTAGCCGGCATCCGCGCCGTACTCGTCCACGGTGACCTCACGGCGGACGGCGACCCCACCGATCTCCCCGAATACCCGCTCTTCCCGGCCGATTCACCGACGCGGCTCATCGACGCCGGTCCCGAGCCCGGCGGGTCCGATATCGCCTGCATGTTGCTGTCCGGCGGGACGACCGGACTGCCGAAACTCATCGTCCGCACCCACGACGACTACCTCTGCAATATCGCGTACTGCGCCGAGGTCGCCGGATTCGACAGCGGGACCGTGTACCTCGGCGCACTGCCCGGCAGTCACAACTTCTCCCTGGCCTGCCCCGGCATCCTGGGTGCGCTGACAGCGGGCGGGCAGGTGGTGATGCTGCCCTCCCCCGCACCCGAACGCGCACTACGGGCAGTCGCCGCCGAGGGCGTCACGGTCGCCGCGGTGGTGCCCGCGGTCGCGCAGAGCTGGATCGAATACCGGCGCGCGCATCCCGAGCTCGACACCTCCACGCTGCGGGTACTCCAGGTGGGCGGCACCCGGATGCCCGACGAACTGGCCGCACACGTCGAACCGGTACTGGGCGCGCGCCTGCAACAGGTTTTCGGGATGGCCGAGGGCCTGATCAATATGACCAGGCTCGACGACGACCCGGAAGTGATCGTCGGCACCCAGGGCCGGCCGGTATGCCCGGCCGACGAGATCCTGATCGTCGACGAATCCGGTGCTCCGGTCCCCGACGGCACTCCCGGTTCGCTGCTGACCCGCGGGCCATACACCCCGCGCGGCTACTTCCGCGCACCCGAACACAATGCCCGCGCCTTCACCGCGGACGGATGGTACGGCAGCGGCGATATCGTGATCCGCCGGCCGGACGGGAACCTCGTCGTCGCCGGGCGGGACAAAGACATGATCAATCGCGGTGGCGAGAAGATCTCCGCCGAGGAGGTCGAGAACTTCGCCTACCGGGTACCCGGCGTGGAAGCGGCAGCCGCGGTGGCCATGCCGGACCCGGTCCTGGGTGAGCGGACCTGCCTCTATCTCACCGTCAAGGCGGGATTCGCTGTCGGTGTGGACGACGTGGTCGCGGTCATGAACCGGGCCGGGGTGGCCCGGTTCAAACTGCCCGAGAAATTGATCCTGCTCGACACCATGCCCACCACGAAGGTCGGCAAGATCGATAAGAAGGCACTGCGGGACGATATTCGCACTCGTCTCCGAGACTGTGCCGTCCCGATGAAGAGCGACCTGCCGCCGGACCGGCCGAGTCGAGCCGAGCGTCCGTGACGCCCGTATCACGCTCGGTGACCGTGGGTGGTCAACAGGCTGCACCGGCGAGGGTCGTAGGCACTGCCGATCGCCCTGATATCCGCTGGTGTGACGATCGTAGGACGGAGGAGCAGATCCCGGGCCGCAGGATCACCTCGCGAAGCCGACACCCGGTGACGTCGGCCGATCGAGGTCTGTTTGTTCGGCCGGTTCGGACCTGATGGACAGATGCGGAATCGTCACGCGGGCTCCACAGCCCCGAACGTCGCAGGTGGCCCCCGTCCTTCATGCGGTGTTAGCCTGATTTTGCAGCATGTTGGTACGGTTTTCCGCTGAGAACCGGCGCCCGAGTTCGAATCGCTCGCCCCATTGTGAAGGGTTGCGTTTGAGAAATCATGGAGAGGCGGCACCGGGCTGAGTGTCCACCGACGACGATGAACAGTTTCGTCGGTCGAGGTCCGGAGTTGGACCGGATCGTAGGGCTGTTGCTGTCGGGGGCACGAATGATCACCGTGGTCGGACCGGCGGGTATCGGTAAGACGCGCCTGGCAACGGAAGCCATACGCAATTTACCCACCGCGCGCAGAACAGCGGTGTACTGGGTGCGGTTGACTCGGCTGGCCAGGGGCGCGGATGCGGACTCGGTCGAGGAAGAAGTGATCAACTCCGTCGTGGGGACCGACCCGCCGGCCGGCACCGGCTGGAGCGCGCTGATCGGTCGGCTCATGGTGCCCGGCCGGACGGTGCTGGTGATGGACAACTGTGAGCATGTGCTCACCGGCGCAGGCAGCGTGATAGAGGAATTACTGGAGTCAGTGGCGGGGCTGGTGGTTCTGGCGACCAGTCGCGCAGCAGTGGGGTGGGAGAACGAGTATGTCATCACCGTTCCTGCCCTGACCGGAACTCAGGCTTCTACCCTGTTCCGGCAGCGGGCAGAGCTGGCGGGGTACGCCACCACCGACCACGACGATGTCGCGCTGGTGCGGTCGGTGTGCCGTCATGTGGACAACAACCCGTTGTACATTCAACTGGCTGCCGCGCGGTTGCGCCGGGAACCGTTGGCCAGGGTCGCCGAACAGTTGAGTGGCGGGGCATCGGACAGACGGCTGCGCTGGCCGCACTGGCCTCGCACGGGTACCGAACCGCGACAACAGGGTATTCGTGACGCGATTGCCTGGTCCTACGATCTGTGCCCGGAAGAAGTGCGCTTGCTGTTGGATCGTATGTCTGTATTCGCAGCAGGTTTTGACCCCGATTCCGACGACGGTGACAGTTCGGTGCCACGCGTCGGCACCGATTTGGACGCTGTCGAAGCGGTCTGCTCGGACGACCCGAGCGATATCGGCCCGGCAATCGGGCTGGACGCCGCGGAGATCGAGAATCTGCTCGAGCAATTGGTCGACCAGTCGTTGGTCACTGTCCATATCGACCCGACTACGGTGCGATACTCGCTGTTGGAGAGTGTGCGGCTGTTCGCCGCCCAGCAGCTGCGCGAACGTTCCACCGAGGACATCGACGTACCGGAGCAATTCGCGAAACGCCACCGCCGGTACTACCGGGACAAAATCGTCGCACTGCGGCGCGATTGGATCAATCCCGAGGAACGGGGCGTATTGGCCTGGGTCAGCGCCTCATGGGACAACCTCGCCAAAGCCGTCGCCACGAGTCTGGCTGCCGACGAACCGGCTCTCGGATTGGAAATCTCGCAGAGCCTGATTCTGCTGCCCCCGGTCAAGGCGTCGCTCCGAGAGCCACGACGGTGGACGCTGCGCGCGCTCGGAGCCATCGACAATCCGCAGCCGAGCACTCTCGAGGTCACCGCCCGGGCCATGGTCGGCTATGCCGACATCGTATTGGGCGATTACGAATCGGCCGACAGGATGCTCGAAGAGTGTGTGACCGCCTGCCTCGGCGACTCCGAGATGCGAACGAACTGGCGTGAGCGGCCCGATGTGGACCTCGGTCTGCCTCCGGCTGTCGATCACTTGTGGGCGGGGGTGCTGCTGTTCGCCTGCCGAGATCCCGAGGCGATCACCGTCGCGGCGCGCGCACGGAAGAAGTTCCATGCCTGCGGTGATCGCAGCGCGGAGTTCTACAGCTCGGCCATGGAGGCGTGGGCGGCGAGTTTTCTCGGATCACCACAGCAGGCCCTCGGTATCACCAGCCGCCATCTCGAACTCACTCTGACCTGCCGTACCGAGCTCGAGAAAGGGTGGGCGGAAATGGTCCGGGGTATCGCGCTGATCAAGTACGGCGACCCGAATGAGGCGCTGAAGTGGGAGCGCCGGGCGCTGGCCGACCACGACGCTGCCGGAACCATGTGGGGCGAGTTGATGGTGGTGCACACTCGTATGTGGACTCTCGCGCAGATTCTGCGCGCCATGGGTGCCGCTGGAGGTTCGACACGCGAAGAACTGGTGCGTCTTGCCACCGAAATCGCCCAACTGGTCGGCGGCACGGCCACATTGCGCGCCGCACTGGGCGCGGAAATGCGCGGCCGAGCCGGACCTTACAGCCTGGCGACCGAGGACGCGGCCGACGCGGCCCGAGATATTCTGGGAGACAAGATTTTCCACGCCGAATGCCGCCGGGGATCCCTGCTGTCTCCCGAGCGGCACGAGGTTCAACTCCTCGCGCGAGGGAGCCTGTCCCTGGACCGGCTGCCGCTCGACCACCCTGCCCGGCAAACCAGGCCTTCGCCGTGGAGCGACCTGTCCGATGCGGAACAACAGGTCGCAGTTCTTGCCGCATCCGGGTGGACCAATTCCGCTATCGCCGCCCGCAGAGGTACATCGAACAAGACCGTCGACGCCCAGATGAGCGCAATCCTGCGCAAACTCGCTATCGGGTCTCGGGCTGATATTCGCAAACTGATTCCCGCGGACCGGCTTGCCCGGACCTCGTCGGAGGCGGCCCGTCGCCGCACCGGGGACAGGCGCCTGCGAGCATCGATGTACTGAGCGCTCGACGGTGAACTGCGCACTGTGGAGTCCTCGGTGTCCGGTCTGCTCGCGATCGAAGTGACCACGACCGAGGAGTGGACATCCCCGAGTGACGGGCGGCTCAGTGGTGAGGCGTGAAGTTCTGGATCAGCGTGCAAACCGAACTCCCTGACGCGGATCGAAGACGTGATCTTCCCGGGCTGTGCCGGACATCTGTGCGACGACTCGTCGTAGAACCCGACGGCAGCCGCGTGCTGTGGCTCGTGGATGTGCCTTGCCCCGGGTCGACGGTCCGGAAACACCCATAGGTAGGTAGGCCCTGGGAATCGATCGAAATCCTCCCGATGTGCGGCGGCCCCGCCCGGTACAGGCTGGAAGCACGAGGAGGTAAGCAATGAAAGGAAGCACAGCAATGGTCGAGCAGCAGCCCCCCGGCGGCCTGTCGGCTCGGTCCCGCACCGCGTCCTTGGTGACTCCCGAGAGTCTGTACCGAGCGATCGCCGGCCACCTGGTGGATGATCTCCCTGTCACCGGATGGGCCCGTGAACTCGGCGACCTGCACGCCGAACTCATGCCCGTCCGATTCCACGGGGCATCCCGGCGCGACGGCTTCGACGGCGAACTGGTACGCACGGAGATTCGCCGCGTGACGGCCGCGATCGATGCCTGGCGAGTGACCGGCGTACCCACCACGTCCCGTGGGCGAATGCATACCCATTCGCTGGGCGAGGTGATCAGCCACAATGCCGAGCTCTACGCGGAGGCGTCGTGGTGGATCCGGCACTCCATCGATGCCCGGATACGGCACGCGGCATGGTTTCGCCTGGCCGAGGCACGCGAAGGCTACCGGGAAATGGTCGACGAGACGCACCGAGGGCTTCTGCGTTTCCCGTCCGGGGTCACGTAGTACGCGGGAGCCGACAGATGGCGAAGAGGTTCGTGGCGAGTTCTTCGTACGGTCGACACAAGCTCGGGTCTCCGGTTGCGGGAGTCCGCGCCCGCCGGCGCCACCGATGACGTTGGCATACCACCACAATGACGTGGGCCGGAAACGAGCGATGGTCGAGTCGACCTGCGCGCGGCGCGATCGGCCGTTGCGATCGAGGATCGGCCGGCGCAGGTATCGCACGCGAGGTACGTCAGGACCTCCGGGGTGCCGGTTGTTCAACGGCATCACCGGCGTCGGAGTCGACTTCGTCGAGCGGGATCTCGGCGAGCTTTCGCAGTACGGGGCCGGCCAGATCGAGGATGCCGCGCTCGAGTTCGTTCAGTCGACCGGCCATGGCCGACGCCAACCAGTGATCACGTTGCGTGCGATCGGCGGCCACGAGTGCTCGGCCGGTCTGCGTGATCGCGACCAGTTGACGGCGACGATCGTGCCGGTCCTGTTCCCGGGTGATCAGCGCCGCGGCCTCGAGCGCATTCAGATTGCTCGTCAGTGACTGAACACGAACCCCCTGTCGCGCGGCCAGTTCGACCGGAGCACAGGGGCCGCCTCGTTCCACGTCGCCGAGTATCTGCATCTGACTCGGAGTGAGGAAGTGCCGGGGACGTTCACGGCGCAGCCGTCTGGTCAGCGCCAGTATCGACTCACGAAGTTCGGTCGCCGAGACGGAAGCATCGTCGGTCGACCCGCCACGGGAAACAGCCTCCACAGCAGCACTCTAGACCATCGCTATATATGAAGGTAAACCTTGGCAGAATTTCGTAAAGATCGCCGTACTTACAATAGTTTCACAAGACTGGACTTGCTATTATCCGGCCGTGTCGATTCTGCGCCCCGCCTTGCCCTGGACGATTCTGATCACCGGGACCGCCGTTGGCTGGGCGGCGTTGACCGCTGCACACCTGGCTGCGGCAGGTATGTTCGCAGGCCTCGTCGTGGCCGCGATGTGCGCGCTGCGCGGCGTGGGCCCCGCCGCAGTACCGCGCAAACTCGGACAATCGGCGCAAGCCGTGCTCGCGGTCGGAGTGGGACTACAACTCGATACGGCGACGTTGTCGGCGCTCGGCACACGGTGGATTCCGGCGGTGGGCGCGTGTGCGTCAACCCTCCTCGTCAGCATCCTGGCAGGTTTTCTACTGGGCCGGCATCGCGAACTCGACACATTTACCGGCGTGTTGGCCATGATCGCCGGCGGGGCGCACGGACTCGTGGCGGTCAGCAGAGAGATGGGTGGCGACGATCGCGTCGTCGCCGCGGTGCAGTATCTGCGCGTGGCACTGATCATTGTCACGTTGCCGCTGGTCTCCGCACTGATGCTCGAGCCGGCGTCGCACGACTCCAGCCCTACGCCCCCGATCCACCCGCCCTGGTATATCACCGCCGCGGTAATACTCGGCTGCCTCGCCATCGGCGTCGCCGTCGCCCGGCTTACCGGGTTACCGGCGCCCGCCACCCTCGGCCCACTGTTCGCGGCCGGATGCGTGGGACTCACTGGAGCCATCGACGGCATCACCGTCCCGCGAGTTCTGTTACTCATCGCTTTCGCTGTGATCGGCTGGCAGGCCGGACTCGCCTTCACCTGGGCGAGCGTGCGGGCGATCGCACAAATACTGCCTTCCGCCCTCGCCTTGATCGCGATCGTCGGCGCGGCCTGCGCGGGCCTCGGCCTCCTGCTCAGCCGCGCCACCGGACTCCGGCCGATCGAGGGTTACCTGGCAACCACACCGGGCGGGTTGTCGGCCGTGCTCGCCGTTTCCGCCGAAAGCGGATCCGATATCGCTTTCATCGCCGCCGTCCAGATCATTCGACTGATCACCGTACTGGCCGTAGTGCCCATCCTCGCTCGCGTGTGGAATCGCCGCCGAGGCCGGATGTCTCGCCGTTTGTCGGCGACACGGACCGACTCCACGTAGGACCGGTCCCGCGAACGATCAGCACGCGACAACGGGGACGAGGACCCGAAGGTCGCACCGAGTTGCGGACAACTGGGCAAAGGTGCCCAGCTCATGCAAGTCGGGATTCATGCCACGTGCGGTACCGGGTACCGACCGGGTCGCCCGACCCATCCCGTCGCCCTCCGGCCGGGCGACACACTGCTCCTCATCGACCGGAACCAGACGAACCGGTTGACCGCGGCCACCACGCGAAACCCGGAATCCCTCGACGAGGCCGGGTTGTATCGATCGACGACTTCACCCCGGCCGATCCGCTCGCGGTGGGTGGACTCCGCTGCCGCGTCGAGTACCGATTTCGGTCTCACCGGACCCGCACAACCACGGCCACGGCGCCGTCGAGGTCGTCCAACAGGAACTTCTACACAGCGGAGAACCCTTGCCACGATCCGCTAGATGATTCTTGTAGACCGCCTGATGGTTTATGTGCTAGCTTCGTCTCGTCGGAACATGACCTGGATCACTACCACCCTTCTGGTGGGTTCCGTCTCACATCACAACCCGTCGGGCTGTTCACGGAGGAACACATGCACTCGACCATCGATCGCTCGTCTCCGTCATCGGGGTCCACCGACGCACCGGTTCTGGTGCGCATGCAAGGCGTGAACAAATACTTCGGAACCCACCACGTGCTCACCGATATCGATCTCGACATCACCCTCGGCGAGGTGCTGGTGGTAATCGGCCCTTCCGGATCCGGCAAATCGACTCTGTGCCGTACGATCAACCGCCTCGAGCCGATCAGCTCGGGCCGAATCCTGCTCGACGGCGTCGAATTGCCGCAGGAAGGTACGGCACTGGCCAGGCTGCGCGCAGAGGTCGGCATGGTTTTCCAGTCGTTCAACCTCTTCTCGCATATGACGATCCTGCAGAACGTGATGCTCGGGCCCACGAAAGTCCTCGGCGTCCCGCGCAAACAAGCCGAGGCCACTGCCCGCCGCTTCCTCGACCGGGTCGGGGTCGGCAATCAGGCCGATAAGATGCCGGCCCAGCTCTCCGGCGGCCAGCAGCAGCGCGCGGCGATCGCCCGTGCCTTGGCGATGAAGCCGAAGGTGATGCTTTTCGACGAACCGACCTCGGCGCTGGATCCCGAGATGGTCAACGAGGTCCTCGAAGTGATGAAGGAACTCGCGGAGAGCGGAATGACGATGGTGGTGGTCACCCACGAGATGGCCTTCGCCCGGTCCGCGGCCAACCGAGTGATCTTCATGGACGCCGGGCAGATCGTCGAGCAGGCCGATCCACACGAATTCTTCAGCAGCCCGGAGTCCGCACGCGCCAAGGATTTCCTGTCGAAGGTCCTGCACTGACGGTCGCGTCGGAGCTGAAACGAAAAGGTTCTCTGCTATGAAGTTTCCCGTCAAACCGCTCGTACCGTTGCTGGCCGTGCTCAGCATCGCCGGTATCGCCGTGTTCGGCACCCAGTCGAGTGTGACCGCGGGCATCATTCCCGCGGTCGCGCAGTCGCCGCAGTTCGCGCCGGGCACGACAATGGACAAGATCGCCCGCGACGGAGTACTGCGGGTGGGTACCCGATACGATCACCCCGGCCTGACGGCCCGCAATCTGCGCGGCGAGCAGGAGGGCTTCGAGATCGATCTGGTCCGCTACATCGCCGGCAAATTGGGCATTCCCGCCGACCGGATCGAGTGGCTGGAGGCGAACTCGGCCAGCCGCGAGCAGTTGCTACAGCAGGACAAGGTCGATGTCGTCGTCGCGACATTTTCTATCAGCGACAAGCGCCGTAAGGTGATCAGCTTCGGTGGCCCGTATCTGGATATCAACAACGACCTGGTGACCGTGAAGGGTAATCCGAAGAACATCACCGATCCCCAGACACCGGCCGGGATAAAGGTGTGCTCCACGCTCGGCGGAGCGGTGTCGGCATCGGTTCGTAAGGCCTTCCCACAGGCCGAGCTGATCGAGTTCGATGTCTCGTCCAAATGCATCGACGCGCTCAAGAACGGCTCCGTGGACGCGCTGTCCACCCAGGGGCCGATCGGCGCCGGTTACGTGAGCAAGGACATCAAGGACCTGGAACTGATCAACAAGCCCTTCGCGGTCGAATCGTGGGGCGTGGGTATCGCCAAGGGCGACGTGGCATTCTGCGAGTTCATCAATACCGCGATCACCGAGTTCTACGCCGACGGCTCGGCCGCGGCGGCCTGGAGCCAAAGCCTCGGCCAGTACACCGCGCAGCAACCGGTACTGCCGCCGCTGCAGCCCTGCACCTAAGATTTCCGTCTCACCACGAGGACATCCCATGCACACCGTTGTCGAGAACTCCGGCGCTTTGATGAGGGGTTTCGGAGTTACGCTCGCGCTGATCTGCGCTTCGACCGTCCTGGCCACCATCGGTGGAACAATCCTCGCCTCGCTCCGAGTTTCCCCTATCCCCCTTCTGCAGTCGCTCGGCTCCGGATACGTCGAAACGTTCCGCAATGTCCCGGTCACTGTCATCTACTTCATGACCCTGTTCGGATTCCCGCAACTCGGTATCAGGATCCCGTTCTTCTGGGCTGCGGTCGCCGCCCTGACGATCTACTACTCCGCGTTCTTCTGCGAGGCCATTCGCTCGGGAATCAATGCGATCCCGGTCGGCCAGTTCGAGGCGGGCCGCTCCATCGGACTCACCTTCGGCCGCTCACTGCGCTACCTTGTGCTCCCGCAGGCGTTCCGCAGTGTCGTTCCGCCATTGATCAACGTCTTCATCGCGCTGACCAAGAGTTCGGCGATCGCCAGCGCGTTCGGTGTCGCGGAACTACTCACCCGCACCGAGGGGATCATCGCCGAAGAGAGCCATGCCGTGCTGTGGATACTGGCGGCCACCAGCATTCTCTACCTGGTGATCACCATTCCCGCCGGAACGATCGCCAATATTGTCGAGAAGAAAGTCGCGGTGGCCCGATGACAACAACAGCGACGAAACCGGCCACTCCCATGTACGACGTCCTGGGGCCGCAGGGACAACGCAAAGTCCGTAACGCCACCCGGGCGGGTGGCCTCGTGGTCGCCGCCGTCGCGGCGCTGGGGCTGTATCAGCTCGGCTCCCACGGCCAACTCGCCCCTGACCTGTGGTCGGTCCTGCTGGACCGGGACATGATGCGCAGCGTCCTCCAGGGCCTGCTCGCCACCATCACGTGCGCGGTCGTGTCCATCGTGCTGTCGGTGCTGTTCGGCATGATCCTGGCGGCGCTGTGTCTATCCGACAGCAAGGTGCTGCGCAACATCGTGCGGGTATGGGTGGAGATCTTCCGCGGCCTGCCGCTGCTCGTGCTGATCTTCTTCATCTTCCTCGGCGCACCCGAGTTCGGAATCGTCATCCCGACGTTCTGGGCTCTGGCCATCGGCATCTCGCTCTACAACAGCGCGGTGATGAGCGAGATCTTCCGTGCCGGGATCACCGCACTACCCCGCGGACAGGCCGAGGCCGCGGCCGCGATCGGTATGCGCAAGACGCAGATCTTCCGCATCATCCTTCTCCCGCAGGCGATCCGGATCATGCTGCCGGCACTGATCAGCCAGATCGTCACGATTGTGAAGGAAACCTCCCTCGGGTTCGTCATCGGCTACACCGAACTGCTGCGCAGCGGCCGGGTCGCGGTGGAGTATCTCGGCGGACAATACGCCATCCCGGTCTACGCCCTGATCGCGATCATCTACCTGCTGATGAACGGCGGGTTGTCCGTCCTGGCGCGCCGGATCGACGCACGCACATGAGGTGAGCAGAACCGCTTCCTCGGCAACCCTCCGACCATGGAGAGCGCAACCGGATGCCGGTATCCCGACCGTCCACACCACCGGTCGGGATACCGGCATCGCCGGTGCCGAGCCCGGACCGAGCGCCGATACCGGCCCGGCATGGACCTGAGGTTTCCGGCGCGGCGGGGACCGCATCCGGCCGGATTCGGTTCAGTCCAGGCCGGGGAGACCAACGGCCGAGATCTTCGCGGCGGCGACGCGGGTGCACTCGATATAGCGGGGCGTCCGGTCATCGGTGAACCGGCCGGTGGGCCCGCCCAGGGTCAACGCGGCTCGGACCACGCCGTGCCCGTCGACAATGGGGAACGACAGCCCGGAGGAGCCGAGCTCCCGCTCGCCGTGCACGAGCTGATAGCCACGCTCTCGACCGGCATCGATCTGCTGCCGTAGTTCCTCGGCGAACCCCGGCCCGTACGGTGAGTCCGCGGCCACATCGCCGACGATCTCCGGGGCCGCCTGCAGCAGGATCTTTCCGGCGGCCCCTGCCCACAGTGGATACGGCACACCGACCGGAATAACGCTTCGCACGGTCGCGGTCCCCTCGCACTGCGCGACGACGACCCGGGTCAGCCCCTGGCGGATGTACAAGTTCACCGTCTCGCCGGTATCGGCGCTGAGCTCCCGCATGACGTCGACGACCGCTTCGGGCGGAGCCCAGGTCCTGCCCGCCAGCCGGACCCAGCGCAACATCTCGGGTCCGAGGCTGTAGGAACCGTCCCCCCGGGTGGTCAGCACATTTCGCGCACACATCGTGGCGACCAGACGGACCACTGTGGTCTTCGGAAGTGCCGTTCCGTCCACGAGCTCTTTGAGAGTGCGCGTCGGATGCGCCACGTCGAACATTTCCAGGAGATCGATGACCCGGGTGACGCTACGGACACCGGAGTCGCTGACAGAGGGTCTTTCCGCCGAGTTCACCGGTACTGCGGTCACTGCTGATCCTCCCTACTCAGTCTTTTGTTCGCGCCACCACTCTACGGTTCACCGAAACCGTTATCCACGGTAACGGTGCCCGCGGGCGCCACACAGGGATCTTAAAAACCGTCAGACGGTATTGATAGACCACTAGATGGTTCCAATGATAGGGTGGGGCCGTTGCACGACATGCTCTGGTCGGTGTGGGAACGCCCACGGAAAGGATCTTCCGATGAAGCTGCTCGACGGAGTCCGGGTTCTGGATCTCACCAATGTCCTGGCAGGCCCGTACGCGAGCTACCAGCTCGCATTGATGGGCGCCGACGTCATCAAGGTCGAAGTGCCCGGCAGCGGCGACCTGGCCCGCCAGCTCGGCGCCGAGCCCGGCCTGTCCGCGCAGAAGCTGGGCGCCGCATTCGTCGCCCAGAACGCCGGTAAACGCTCCATCACCGTCGATCTCAAGAAGGACGCGGGCAGGAAAGTGTTCGACCGGCTCATCGCCGGTGCCGATATCCTCGTCGAGAACTTCCGGCCGGGCGTCCTCGCCCGACTCGGCTACTCGTGGGAGAAACTCCATACGGCGAACCCGCGGCTCGTGTACTGCGCGATCTCCGGTTTCGGGCAGACCGGTCCGATGCGGCACCGACCGGCGTACGACCAGATCATCCAGGGCCTGTCCGGGATGAGCGCGGTCACCGGCACGTCCGAGAGCGCGCCGCTGCGGGTGGGATTTCCGGTCTGCGACACACTCGGCGGGACAACTGCCGCCATGGCCATCAACGGAGCCCTCGCATCCCGCGCCCGCACCGGGGAAGGGGTCTACCTCGACGTCTCGATGCTGGAGAGTTCACTGACCGCACTGGGCTGGGTCGTCTCCGATTACCTCATCGCCGGAAACCCGCCGGTTGCCAAGGGCAACGAAAACCCTACCGCTGCACCGTCCGGCACCTTCGAGACCGGCTCCGGCGCTCTCAATATCGCGGCCAACAAGCAGGAACAGTTCGAAATCCTCTGCAAAGTGATCGGTCGCGAAGATCTCATCGACGACAGCCGCTTCGCGCTGCGCGATGACCGCAAACTCCGGCGCCGCGAGCTGCGCCTCGAGATCGAGGCCGCCCTCGCCGGAAAAACCGCCCGCGAGTGGGAGCCGCTGCTCAATGAAGCCGGCGTACCCGCCGGACTGGTACTAGACGTCGCCGAAGCCCTCGACCTCGACCAGATCACCGAACGCGAGCTGGTTCACCGGGTCGACCTGCCCGACCGGACGGTGAGCATCCTCGGCACCGGCTTCCACGTCAACGGCCGGCCGCTGGCACCGGAGTCCGGTCCCCCGGAACTGAGTCAGCACACCGACGAACTGCTCACCGATCTCGGATTCACCGCCGACGAGATCACCGGCCTGCACACAGAAGGTGCGGTATGAACATCACCGAACGCGTCCGGGTTCCCGGCGCGGCAGATACCACCATCGACGACGTCACCGGCTGGTGGCGGACCGAGATCAGTGACATCTCACCCGGCGTCATTCGCTACCGCGGCTACGCCATCGAGGACCTGATCCCTGCTGTCTCCTACGCCGACATGGTCTGGCTGATGATCCGCGGCGAACGGGCCGCTCCATGGCAGAGCCGACTCCTCGACGCCGCGCTGGTCGCTGGGGTCGACCACGGCCCACAGGCTCCGTCGATAGCGGCCACCCGGATGGCCGCCACCTGCGGGGTCGGACTCAACAATGTCATGGCCACCGGCGTCGGAATGCTCGGCGACGTCCACGGCGGCGCCGGTGAGCAGTGCATGGACGTGCTCGCCGAGATCGTCGACCAGGCCGCCGACCCCACCGATCTTCGCCCGGTCACCGACCGCATCGTGGCCGAATATCGATCCGCGCGACGATATGTGCCCGGGTTCGGGCACCGCTTCCATCCGCGTGATCCCCGCCGCGATCCATTGCTGTCCCTGGTCGCCGCAGCCCGGGACGACGGTGCGGTATCCGGCCGGTACCTGGCCGCCGCGCTCGCCCTCGAACAGTCCCTCGCCGCCGGACGGGCCCACCCGGTTCCGATGAACATCGACGGCGCGACCGCCGTCGTCTACGCCGAACTCGGCTTCCCGCCGCCGCTCGGCCGCGGGCTGTTCGTTCTCTCCCGTTCGGTGGGTATCCTCGCCCACGGCTGGGAACAGATCCAGCAGGGCGGCCGGAACAAAGGCCCCATCCCCCGCACACTGCTCCCCACCTACACCGGGCACCCGTATCGCAGCGTCGAGAACACGACCGATGCGGCCCGCTGATCGCCGACGCGGGACACCGGCGGGGCCGGACCGCTCGACCTGGGGACAATTCGACACAGAGCCCGAGCGCGGGATGGCCAACTATGCCGGGCCCGAATGTGTACGCGACGCCGCCCGCCTGGTCCGGCGCGGGACGGCGTTCGGGCTCGACTACCCGCTCCACGCGTTCGTGCCGTCGCCGGCGACGCAGCGCAGTGCACCGAAACATCGGATGATCTCCCGGCACCGCGACCACCGCGACGACTATCTGGATAGTTTCTGGCCGCAGGCTTCCAGCCACCTCGACGGATTGCGGCACCGGCGCCACGCGGAGCACGGCTTCTACAACGGCACCCCGGACGAAGCCGTGGTTGCCGGCAGCCCCGCTCTCGGTATCAACCACTGGTCCCGGCGCCCGATCGTCGGCCGCGGAATCCTCATCGATCTCGGTCGTCACCGCGAAGCACTGGGGAAACCCATCGATCACGCGCGCGGCGAAGCCCTCTGCGTCGGCGAACTGGATGAGGTGCTGGCGGCGCAGAATGTGCAGCTGCACAGCGGCGACCTCCTGCTCATTCGCACCGGATGGGCGCAGTGGTTTCTCGAGAACGCCACCGCAGCCGAGCGGACGGTGGTCAACGACACCAGAACCTGCACCGGCCTCGCACAGTCGCGCGCCGCGATCGACTGGTTCGCCGACCATCGGGTCGCACTCGCCGCATCCGATACGTTCGCGCTCGAATGCCTGCCCGCGGTGGAGAAATCGCCTTTCGGCGCCGACACCGATCACGGCATGATGCATCAGGAACTCATCGCCCTGCTCGGCCTTCCTATCGGTGAGCTCTGGAAACTCGACGAACTCGGCGAAGACTCCGCGCGGGACCGATGCTACGAATGCCTGCTGACCGTGAAGCCGCTCAACCTCGTCGGTGGTGTCGGCTCACCCGCCAACGCCACCGCGATCAAATGATCTCCGGATGCCGCGTCCCCGGGCCCGCACGAATCTTTCGACAACTGCCACGCCACCAGCGGAAACAGGCATAGGTAGGTATCCCGTCACCAATTGTCTCGAACCTCCCGATGCCATCCCGTCCCAAGAAGCACAGGCTGGACAACAAGGAGATTCCGGCAATGAAAGGACGTTCAGAATGATCGAGCAGACGGGCCGCTCGCCGTCAGCCCCGGACGGGTCACTCCCCGAGCCGGACCATCTGTACCGGGCCATCGCCGGCCACATCGTCGGCGGCTCCCCCGTGTTCTCCTGGGCGCGGGAACTCGGTGATCTACACGCCGAGCTCCTACCCGTCCGCTTCCGCGGCACACGCGACCCCGGCGAAGAACGCATCAGATCGGATATCCGTCTGGTGGCCGATGCGATCGACCTCTGGACGACCCGGCATATCGCCGCCCCCGCCGGAGCACGCTTGCACACCCACCCCTTGGGCGCAGTGATCAGCCACAACGCCGAAGTGTATGCCCGAGCGCAACGTACCGCACTGCATTCCGCAGACGAGCGGATCCGATATACAGCATGCAACCGGCTGGCCGAAGCCCGTCAGGGATACACCGAAATGATCGAAGAAGTACAGCGGCGGCGTCTGCGATTTCCGGCGATAACAGCACCGCAATACACGTCGATTTGAACAATCGACAGCCCATCACAGCCGCCTTCCGAGGAGAGCGAAATGCAGACGGAAACGCAACGAGAACTGAACCGAGACTTCACCCGGTGGATCGCACTCATCGACCTCGCCGGCCATGCCGAAAACGAGGTCGAAAGAGAGAGACCGGCACTGTGCGCCGCGGAACTGAGCCGCAAGTGGAGAACCGCAGCACCCGTGGAATGGGATGCCATGCGCGCACAATACGCGCCCTGGACAGGCGACCGAGCAGCCGATTCACGCCGGCTCGTCCCCGGAAGCGGCTCATGCGGAGTTGCGCCGCGGTCGACCGGCCCCGGGCGAGGCGGTTGAGCTGCGGCAGTCTTCGAAGCAGTCGCGCCCTTCTGCGTACGTACCTGCCTCCGGTAACTACTTTCCGAAGCCCAGGCGAGTAGGCGCGCCGGTGAATGTTCCCACCAACCGGTTTCGTGAACCCGGATGGAGCAGGCGCGCGGCGCTGACCAATCCTCGCGCCGACCAGGTTCGCCGGCGAATCAGCAGACAGGGTTCCGAACGTTTCATACGAAGTTGTCGGCATTCTTCGGCATCGCCCAGGACTGCCTCGACGATATGTTCACCGCGCACCAGCGGAGCGACCTCGCTCAGATAGTTGTTCGGTGTCTGCAGTGCGAAATCCTGATTCAGATAATCCGGCGCCTCCCTCGGATTTACGTAGCGGTCTTCCAGCTGAATCGGCGTGTCGTCCTCGAAATGAACTATCAGCGAATGAAAGACAGTGCCCCGCAATTCGTCTCCGATAATCGCGTGTTCCGCACCGGTGTCCTCCTCACGGACGAAGATAACCTCCGTTCGATGACTGTGGCCCCGCTGTTGAATTTCATCGGCGATATTCCTCACCTCGAACAATGAGGACACCGATTTCGGCGGAGCGACAAACGTACCGACACCCATCATTCGTACGAGGAGCCCGTCGGCGGTCAGTTCGCGTAACGCACGATTGATTGTCATACGAGACAATCCGAGGGTCGTGACCAGTTGATTCTCCGAGGGCAACTGGTCACCCTCCGACCACTGGCCCGAGGTTATCTGCGAGACGATCAGATTCTTCACGCGTTCGTACGCGGGAGCCGATTCGTTCCCCATATCGTTGAACAGCGCCTTGAGCTCAGTATCCACGTCTGCGACCGCCACTTCGGACCCCTATCCTTTTGTTATTGTGTTGCTCCCGCCGTTCAGTCCCCCCGTGCAGACGATTGCCTACTGCCGGGAATACCTGTGACACATAATATTTCACTACCTGACCATTGCTCTCAATTGGCGTGTCGCGACCGACAGCGCCGCCAGATCCTGTTGGCCGGACTCCTCGATGGCGTCCAGCACAGTGCTCGTGCGCAGCAGCCGGGCTGTGTTGTCACACTGCCACTCGGCGATCTTGTCGGCCGCGGTGCCATCGCAGGTACCGAGAGTGAGGATATCGAGACATACCGCGCGGACGATATCGTAGAGTTCGTCGCGTAGAGACAGTCGGGCCAACGCGTTCCACCTGTTCTCCTTCTCCAGCCGGGAAACCTGGACAAGCAGGGGTACCAGCCCGATTCGTTCGCAGAGCAGATAGTACAGCTCACCGACCTCTTGGATACCGCGGCCCGCGAGGTCGGCGATTTCCACGACGTCGAGCAGGCCGAACTGGTCGAGCTGCACCTGCACGGTATGGGCGAGTTCGGCCGGAACCCCCTGCCCGATCATCGCGGCGGTGCGGGCGGCGAGGTCGTTCGCGTCGTCGCCGTGCAACCAGGCACCCAGATACGGTGTGAATTCCGCGATTCGATCCCGGAAACGATCGATCTCGGCGTGCACGGCCAATGGTTGTGGCCGGCGCGTCAGTAACCAGCGCGCGGATCGGTCGACCAATCGCCGGATAGAGAAATTCAGGTCATTGGTGACCGCGGCGTCGAACCGGCTTTCCCGAATGATGCGCCACAGATCGGGCAGCTGGAAAATCTCCGTAACGATCGCGAATGCCCGGACGGCGTCGACGTCCGTCGCCCCGATCTCCTCGTGCAGTCGGAACGCGTAGGTGATACCACCGCGGTCGACAACACGGTTGGCCAGCGTGGTGGCGATGATCTCGCGCCGGAGCGGATGCTGCTCGACCGCCGTGCCGGAGAGGCCGCGTAGCTGTTCCGGGAAGTAATCGGCGAGCACATCGGTGAAGTCGGATAGATCGGGCAGATCACTGGACAGCAGTTGCGATTTCAGCGCGAGTTTCGTGTGCGCGGCAAGGATCGCCAACTCCGGAGACGTGAGCCCCTGTCCTGATCGCTGCCGGGCGGTGATCTCCGCCGCGCCGGGCAAGACCTCGAGGGCACGATCCACACCGTAGTTGCGCACCAGGTGATCGATCAGCCGGCCGTGCACCGCGATCGAGGTCGCGGCGGTGGCCCGGCTGAAACCCATGAGGTCGTTCTGGGAGTCGTTGTCGGCAAGAACCAGACGCAGCACTTCAGGAGCCATTGCCGCCAACAGGGGGGCGCGTTCTTCGCTCGTGAGCGCTCCTGCGCCGATCCAGGCGTCGAGCAGGATTTTGATGTTGACCTCGTGGTCGGAGCAGTCCACCCCGGCCGAATTGTCGAGCGCATCGGTATTGATCCGGCCACCGGCCCGGGCGTACTCGATGCGGCCGAGCTGGGTGCAGCCGAGATTGCCGCCTTCGACGACCACCCGGGCACGCAGTTGCGTGGCGTCGATCCGTACGGGGTCGTTGCTCTTGTCCCCGACGTCGAGTTGCGATTCGGTGCTCGCTTTCACGTAGGTGCCGATGCCGCCGTTCCAGAGCAGATCGACGGGTGCGCGCAGGATCGCCTGCACCAATTCCGGCGGCGGCAGTTCGGCGACTCCGTCCGGCAAGCCGAGTGCCTGCCGCACTGGTTCGCTGATCGGCACCGCCTTACGAGAACGGTCCCAGACGCCGCCGCCGGGACTGATCAGATCGGCGGAGTAGTCGTTCCACGATGATCGCGGCAGCGCGGCCAGACGCGCGCGTTCGGCGAACGACACCGCGGCGTCCGGGTTCGGGTCGAGGAATATATGCCGGTGGTCGAAGGCCGCGATGAGCCGGATGTGCCGGCTGAGCAGCATTCCGTTGCCGAATACGTCCCCGCTCATATCGCCTATCCCGGCTACCGTGAAATCCCGCGATTGCGGGTCCAGATCGATTTCTCGAAAATGTTGCCGCACGCTTTCCCACGCGCCTTTGGCCGTGATGCCGAGAGCCTTGTGGTCGTAGCCGACCGAGCCGCCGGAGGCGAACGCGTCCGCCAGCCAGAATCCGTACTGCGCGGCGACATCGTTGGCGATATCGGAGAAGGTCGCGGTGCCTTTGTCCGCGGCGACGACGAGGTAGGTGTCGGGGCCGTCATAGTCGACTACGCGAGCCGGGGGGATCACGGCACCGCCGGCGAGGTCGATGTTGTCGGTGAGGTCCAGCAGACCGCTGATGAAAAGGCGGTAGCAGCGGACTCCCTCGGCACGGTAGGCGTCGCGGTCCGCCGCGGCGGAGCCGGTCGCGGCGGGCGGACGTTTGACCACGAATCCGCCCTTGGCTCCGACCGGCACGATGACCGAGTTCTTCACCGCTTGCGCTTTGACCAAGCCCAGCACCTCGGTGCGAAAGTCTTCTCTGCGGTCCGACCAGCGCAGTCCACCGCGGGCGACACGGCCGAAACGCAGATGCACACCTTCCATCCAGGGCGAATGAACGTAGACCTCGAAGCGTGGCCGCGGCTGTGGCAGCTGGGCGATCCGTTGCGAATCGAACTTGAACGAGAGGTATTCGCGGTCGGTGGACCGGTCCGCGGTCGGTGGGTGGACGAAGAAATTGGTCCGCACCGTCGCATCGACGAGACCGAGGAAGGCGCGCAGAATGCGGTCGGCGTCCAGACCCGGCACGGCGCCGCATTCGGCGCTCACGGCGTGCAGCAACGGCTCGGTCACGCGTGGCTCCGGTAGGTCGGGGTCGAACCGCGCCCGGAACAGATCCACGAGCATCCGGGTGATGCCGGGATACTCGCCGAGCACTCCGGCGATATGCGGGAGGCTGTACGGGAAACCGGCCTGACGAAGATAGTTCGCGTAGGCGCGTAGCACGCTCACCGCACGCCAGCCCAGCCCCGCCCGCGGAACGAGTTCGTTGAACTTGTCGGCTTCGGCCCGAGCATTCCAGATCGCGGCGATCGTCTCGGTGCACCGTGCCGCGAACGTCGGGTCTTCCTGCGCGGCCTCACCCGCCAGAGTTGCGGGGAACCGAATCCCGAACTCGTATATCCAGCAACGCATTCCGCTGGAATTGTCGACCGTGTACGGCCGTTCGTCGAGTACCTCTACGCCGAGGCTGCCCAGTATGGGAAGAACTTCGCTCAGGGATGCCCGGCGGCCCCCCACGGAGAGGGTGAGCAGCCATTCACCTGCTTCGCGGTCGATACCGCAAGTCATTCGTAGGTGTATCTCCCCGGACCCCAGTCGCTCGATGACCACGGGGTCCGCCGATGCCCGAGCCGGCTCGGGAACGATCGCAGTGGGACTCATGTGAAATACCTTCCGCCGCGGGTGCGCGGCCCAGCTCTTGCGTACCGCTTGACACCAGCATGTCTATACAGGACTATACATTCTTACTCGCGCAGCGTGAGTCCCGACACAGACGTTCCGAAGCGTGAAGCCCGTCACCGGATGCGCTGCTCTGATGCGCCGCACCGCCGACGTGTCCCAACCGAACCCGAGGAGTACACACCGATGTCGACCGTCAAGCCCGCCGCTGTGCCCGGCTCGCGATCCGTGTCCGCACCACGCGGGCGCGAACTGAACACACTGGGCTGGCAGCAGGAGGGTGCCCTGCGGATGCTGATGAACAATCTGGATCCCGACGTGGCAGAGCACCCGGACGAGCTGGTCGTCTACGGCGGTACCGGCAGGGCCGCGCGCAACTGGGCATCATTCGACGCGATGGTCCGGACGCTGCAGACCTTGAAGTCCGACGAAACCATGCTGGTGCAATCGGGCAAACCGGTCGGCGTTTTCCGCACCAGCGAATGGGCCCCGCGAGTGCTCATCGCGAACTCGAACCTGGTCGGGGACTGGGCGAACTGGGAGGAGTTCCGCCGGCTCGAGGAACTCGGGTTGACCATGTACGGACAGATGACGGCCGGCTCGTGGATCTATATCGGCACCCAGGGCATTCTGCAGGGCACCTACGAGACGTTCGGTGCGGTGGCGCGCAAGTTGGCCGCCGCGGGCCGCCGCCCCGACCTCGACGGCACCCTGGCGGGCACCATCACCTTGACCGCGGGACTCGGTGGTATGGGCGGTGCCCAGCCACTCGCCGTGACGATGAACGGGGGAGTCGCGATCTGTGTCGACTGCGACGTGACTCGTATCGACCGCCGGATCGCACATCGGTACCTCGATACCAAGGCCACCGATATCGACGACGCGCTCCGGCTGGCAGTCGAGGCCCGCGATACCAGGCGGCCGCTCTCGATCGGCGTCGAAGGCAACGCGGCAGAGATTTTCCCGCAACTGCTGGCCATGGACGCACCCATCGATATCGTGACCGACCAGACCTCGGCACACGACCCGCTGGCGTACCTGCCGGCGGGAATCGACTTCGCGGATATGAAGGCGGCGGCCGAGCAGGATCCGGCCAAGTTCACCGAGGACGCCCGGGCGTCGATGACCGACCATGTGCGGGCGATGGTCGGGTTCCTCGATCGCGGAGCCGAGGTCTTCGACTACGGCAACTCGATCCGCGACGAGGCCCGCAAGACCGGGTACGACCGGGCTTTCGATTTTCCCGGCTTCGTCCCCGCCTACATCCGCCCGCTCTTCGAGGAAGGTCTGGGCCCGTTCCGGTGGGCCGCGCTGTCGGGTGACCCGAAGGACATCGAGGCCACCGACAAAGCGATCTTGGACCTCTTCCCGGAGAACGCGCACCTGCGCCGGTGGATCGAAATGGCCGGAGAGAAGGTCGCCTTCGAGGGCCTGCCCGCCCGGATCTGCTGGCTCGGGTACGGCGAACGACATCTGGCAGGTCTGAAGTTCAACGAAATGGTGGCCTCCGGCGAACTGTCCGCGCCGATCGCGATCGGACGTGACCATCTGGATTCGGGCTCGGTGGCCTCGCCGTATCGCGAAACCGAATCGATGGCGGACGGGTCGGATGCCATCGCCGACTGGCCGCTGCTCAACGCGCTGGTGAACACCGCGTCCGGAGCGTCGTGGGTATCCATCCACCACGGCGGCGGAGTCGGCATGGGCCGCTCGATCCATGCCGGACAGGTGTGTATCGCCGACGGCACCGAAATCGCCGCCGAGAAGCTCGCCAGGGTGTTGACCAACGATCCGGGAATGGGTGTGATCCGGCACGCGGACGCGGGCTACGACTATGCGAACGATGTCGCCAGAGCGCGCGGGGTGCGTGTCCCGATGAACGAGGGCTGAGCGCGATGCGGTCCACATTGCTGACCGGAATCGGCACTCTCGTCACCAACGACCCCGGAATCGGCGAAGGCCCCCTCGGCCTGGTACGTGATGCCGCGATCGCCTTCGAGGACGGCGTCGTCGCGTGGATCGGCAAAGCCGGCTCCGCGCCCAGCAGTGATACCGGACATGATCTCGGCGGACGGGCGGTACTGCCGGGATTCGTAGAGAGCCATGCGCATCTCGTGTTCGCGGGAGATCGTGCCGAGGAGTTCAGCGCACGCATGTCCGGGTCGCCGTACGCGGCAGGCGGAATCCGGACAACGATCGAAGCGACGCGCGACGCCACCGACGACGAACTGCGCGCGAACACCGGGCGGCTGATGAAGGAATCGAGCCGCAGTGGCAGCACCACGATCGAATGCAAGACCGGATACGGGCAATCGGTGGACAGCGAGTTGCGCAGCGCCGAGATCGCGGCGGCGTTCACCGATGAAGTCACGCTGCTCGCCGCACACGTCCCGCCGCCGGAATACACCGGACGTGCGGACGACTACGTGCGCATGGTCTGCGACGAGATGATCGAGGCGTGCGCACCGCATGCCAAGTGGATCGATGTCTTCTGCGAGGAGGGTGCGTTCGATCGCGATCAGGCACATGCCGTGCTCACCGCGGGTATGGCCAAGGGCCTGGTACCGCGAGTGCACGGCAACCAGCTTCGGCCCGGCCCCGGCGTCGCGCTGGCGGTCGAGATCGGGGCCGCGTCCGTAGACCACGTCACCTATGTGACCGCTGCGGATATCGACGCACTGGCGCAGAGTTCGACGGTGGCCACGCTGCTTCCGGCGGCCGAATTCTCGACGCGCAACCGCTATCCCGACGCTCGGGCGCTACTCGACGCGGGTGTCACCGTCGCGCTGGGTGCCGACTGCAACCCGGGTACCTCGTATACGACGAGCCTGCCCTTCTGCATCGCGCTGGCGGTACGGGATATGCACATGACGCCGGAGGAAGCCGTATGGGCAGCGACCGCCGGCGGGGCGGCGGCGCTGCGCCGCACCGATATCGGGGTCCTGAGCCCTGGATCGAAGGCGGATGCGATCGCGCTGGACGCACCGTCGTACCTACACCTGGCATACCGGCCGGGAGTGCCGTTGATCCACAGCGTCTGGGTGGCCGGACAGCCGGTCTATTCCGCAACACGTTGAGCCGACCGACCTGCTACGAGGAGACCGAGAGATGGGGTTACCGATTCCGGTGACGATGCCGCCGGCGCTATGGACCGGCCGTGACGACGGCCCCGGCGGCGAGCATCTGCGGTGGCATCACGTGGTGCGACCGCACATCCCCGGCGCCGACCCGGCTGCCTGCGTCTTCGTCGGCTTCGCCAGCGACGAAGGCGTGCACCGCAACCAAGGTCGCCGCGGCGCGGCGGCCGGGCCGAATGCGCTGCGGCAGGCATTGTCCTCGATGGCACTGGCCGACCCGATCCGCGCGTTCGACGCCGGTACGGTAGAGGTCGGCTACGACAGGTTGGCGGCGGGTCAACGCCGGCTCGGATGTGTGGTGACCGAGCTGCTCGACTCGGGACAGTTCCCGGTCGTACTCGGCGGCGGCCATGAGGTGGCATTCGGAACCTACCGGGGGCTGTCCGATTCGGTCCTGCGTACTCCGCACGTGCGGATCGGGGTCCTGAATCTCGATGCGCACTTCGATCTCCGCGCCGATCCGGTTCCTTCCTCGGGGACACCGTTTCGGCAGATCTTCGAGCTGGCGGATGCGACGGGGACGGCCGTCGAATACGCGGTCGTCGGTATCGGCCAGCCCAGCAACACCGCTGCCCTGTTCGACACCGCGCGACGCCTCGGTGTGAGGTACCTGCCGGATGACGAATGCGGTATCGGCAGCATTCCTCGCGTCCGGGAATTCGTCGAGGAATTCCTGACCCGCGTCGACCTTGTTCACCTCACCATCGACCTGGACGTGTTGCCCGCCTCGGTGGCGCCCGGAGTCAGTGCACCTGCCGCCTTCGGGGTGCCCCTCGAAACCATCCAGTCCGTCACCGACCACGTCGCCGCGAGCGGCAAGCTCGTGGTCTGTGACGTGGCCGAACTCAATCCATTGTTCGATATCGACAGCCGCACCGCGCGCACCGCCGCCCGGCTGATCCACCGCATCGTCACCACGCGGCAACCACCACAGGAGATTTCATGACCGACGAGGTGGTGCTGGGTGGTCGCGGGCTCGCCGTGGAAAGATTGATGCAACTGGCGGCGGCGCCGGTCCGGATCACGGCGGATCCGGCGGGCCACGACAAGGTGCGGAAATCGCGCGAAGCGGCGTTGCGGATCGCACAGCGCCGAGCGGTATACGGTCGCACCACGGGTGTCGGTGGGAACCGCGACGACACCGTCGCCGACGGTGTCGAGCAGGACCTGCGCCTACTGCGCAGTCACGCCACCGGATCGGGTGGGTACCTGGCCGACCATATCGTTCGCGCATCGATGATCATCCGGGTCAATCAGATCCTCAACGGCGGATCCGGCATTCATCCGAATATCGTCGCGGCGCTGACCGGCGCTGTCGCTGCCGACGCACTGCCCCGGGTGCACTCCCGTGGCGCGATCGGCACCGGCGACCTCAGCGCGTTCGCCGAGATCGGTCTCGCACTGATCGGGGATATCCCGTTGAGCGACGGCCGCACTCGGCAGCGGTGGACCCCGCACCACGGCGATGCTCTGCCGCTCATCTCGACCAACGCCATGACGGTGGCGATCGCGGCGGCGGCATCGGAAAGGGTGACCAACTGGCTGAACCACTACTTGACCGTCTGTGTGCTGTCGCTGATCGCGACCAGAAGCTCGTCGGAGCCCTTCGCGCCACAGGTGCAGGCGGCGCGGCCGTACCTCGGCCAGGAAGAAGTAGCGCAGCGGGTTCGTATCCTGCTCGCCGGCCACCGACTCGCACCGGTACGAGTACAGGATTCCTACGGATTCCGTGCGATCGCTCCGATATGCGGTGCGACCTGGCAGGCGGTCCAGCGTCTGAAGGCCACCCTCGGTATCGAGATGAACTCGGCGACCGAGAACCCACTGGTATGCGTCGACGATGACGAGATATTCCACAACGGAAACTTCCACGGCATGCCGCTAGCGCTCGGAGTGGACGAGTTGAAACTCGCCGTGGCGAGCAGCGCCCTGCTCTCCCAGTGCCGGTTGGCCAACCTGACCGACCCCGCGGTGACCGGGCTGCGGCCCTTCCTCGCCGACGGTCCGGCGGGCAGCAGCGGCGTGATGCTGCTGGAATACACCGCTGCCGCGGCGATCGCCGAGACCAAGGCGTCGGCGGCGCCCGGCTCGCTCGGCCACACGGTCATTTCGCGCGGGACCGAAGACCATGCCAGCTTCGCGTCACAGGCGGCGGCCCAACTCACCGACATCCTCGAACAGGCCACTGTGGTGCTGGCGTGCGAACTGATCTGCGCGGTGCGCGCGTTGGGTCAGCAGCAGCGTGAGCTCGACCCCGGCACTCCGCTCGGTGCCTACCTGCGCCGGGTCCGCGACCGCCTCGATTCGCGGGTGGCCGACCGGCCGCTGAGCCCGGACCTCGAGGTGGCCACAGAGTTCCTGCACGAACCTGCGCAGAAGGCGTTGAAGTACTCGGGTGGTCCTACGTCCGAGTCGAACGGAAAGTAGCACTACTTCATGATTACCTTCGAGAATGTAACCAAGGCGTACCCGGACGGCACAGTCGCGGTGGACGAGCTGAGCCTGGAGTGTCCGACCGGCAAGATCACCGCCCTGGTCGGTCCGTCCGGTTGCGGCAAGACCACCTCGCTGCGGATGATCAATCGCCTCATCGAACCCACCTCGGGCACGATATCTTTGAACGGCGAAGTGACCACGGCGATGGATCCGGCCCGGCTGCGGCGCAGAATCGGTTACGTCATCCAGAACGCGGGCCTTTTTCCGCACCGGACCATCATCGACAACATCGCCACCATGCCGCGGCTACTCGGTAAGACGCGACGGGAATCCCGGAAGCGAGCCGCCGAGCTACTCGAAGTGGTCGGTCTGGCCGCGAATTTCGGCGACCGATATCCCTGGCAGCTGTCCGGCGGCCAGCAGCAGCGCGTCGGCGTCGCCCGGGCGCTGGCCGCGGACCCGGCGTTCATGCTGATGGACGAACCGTTCAGCGCGGTGGACCCGGTCGTCCGAGCCCAGTTGCAGGATGAATTCCTCCGGTTACAGGAAAACATCGGCAAAACCATCATCGTGGTCACCCACGATATCGACGAGGCACTGAAACTCGGTGATCAGGTCGTGGTGCTGCGCACTGGCGGCCGGCTCGCCCAAACCGCCACTCCGCATGAACTTCTCACACATCCGGCCGACGAGTTCGTCGCCGATTTCGTGGGCCGCGATCGGGGATATCGATCCCTCGGATTCGCCTCAATCGATGGAACGCTGGAGACTGCACTCGAACCGACCGCGCGGATCGGCGACTCGGCCGATGCCGTCGCAGCACTGACAGACGGCGACTGGCTGCTCATCGTGGACGCCGGGGACCGGCCGATCGGCTGGGTGCGGCCACATGCCGTCACCGGCACGATCACGGCAGCCGATCTGAATCTGAGCGGCACCACCGCGAGTGTTCACGGGACACTGCGCGCGCTGCTCGATGCGGCGTTGTCCGCACCGAGCAAACGAGGCGTCGTCGTGGATCGCCACGGCATCCTGGTCGGAACAGTGACCGCCGCCGCGGCGGTTTCGGCGATCGAGAAGGCCGATCGACCCGACATGGAGGTGCGGTCGAGATGAACTTCGAATGGCTGAGCCGTCAGTCCGACCACATCATCACCCTCGTCGGCTGGCATATCGCGCTTTCCGTCTTTCCGCTGGTCGTCGGGCTGATCATCGCGCTACCGATCGGATGGGTCGCGCACAGCAACCGTCGGCTGCATCACTACATCGTGGGCACTGCGGGCCTGTTCTATACCGTCCCCTCGCTCGCCCTGTTCGTCATCATGCCGTCCATTCTCGGCACCAGGATCCTCGACCCGGCCAACGTCATGGTCGCGTTGACCGTCTACACGGTCGCGCTCCTGGTTCGTGTGGTCGCCGACGCTCTCGATTCCGTGGCACCCGAAACGATCTTGGCCGCGACGGCGATGGGGTACCGGTCGTATCAGACGTTGCTACTAGTGCAGTTGCCGGTCGGTGTGCCGGTCATCAGCGCGGGCCTGCGAGTAGCGGTCGTTTCGAATGTCAGCCTGGCGTCGCTGGCCGCGCTACTCGGCATTCCGCAGATCGGAACGCTGTTCACCCAGGGGTTCCAGTTGCGGTTCTATACACCGATCGTCACCGGCATCGTGCTCTGTCTGCTGCTTGCCCTCGCTCTCGACCTGCTCATCATGCTCGGCAACCGACTGCTGACGCCCTGGACTCCGAAGGTGTCCTCATCATGATCAACTGGCTACTGGATTCCGCACACTGGTATGGACCCGACGGCATACCGACGCTCGTCTACCAGCACCTCTTCTACACACTGCTCGCGTTGGTAGTCGCGGCAGTACTCGCCATTCCGCTCGGCCTCTACATCGGTCATACCCGGCGTGGCGCGGTGCTCATCGCCGGGTTGGCGAACTCGCTGCGGGCGCTGCCGACCATCGGCTTGCTGATTCTGCTGGTCCTTGTCCTGGGTCCGGCGTTCACCACAAAGCTCGCCTACCTCATCCCCAGCCTCGTGGTGCTGACCCTCCTGGCAGTGCCACCGATTCTGACGAATACCTACGCCGGCATCACGGCGGTCGATGCCGCCGCCGTGGATGCGGCACGCGGAATGGGGTTCCGGTCTCTCCGGATCCTCACGGAAGTGGAAATCCCCTGTGCCATGCCGTTGATCCTGTCCGGTGTTCGCAGTGCCGTCCTCCAGATCATCTCGACCGCCACTGTGGCGGCCTATATCTCGCTCGGTGGTCTGGGTCGACTCCTGATCGACGGCAAGGCGCAGAGCAACTACGCGATGATGGCCGCCGGAGCGGTCCTCGTCTCACTGTTGGCCCTCGTCTTCGACCTGGGCATCGCATACATCGCAAACCGTCTCGTATCTCCAGGCCTGACGCGCCGCGACAGCAAGGGGCGCCACAAGAGACCTCTGTCGGCTCCGCAACCCACCTCCGCATGAAATCGAGGAGTTCACCATGAAGAAGACGCTCATCGCAGGACTCGCCGTCTGTGCGCTCGCCGCACTGACAGCGTGTGGATCCGGCGACCCGCTGTCGGCCCAGAGCCCGTCCGGAGATTCGGGCGGTGCCATCGTGGTCGGCTCCGCCGACTTCCTGGAAAGCCAGCTGATCGGGACGATCTATGCGGAGGCGTTGCGCGCGAAGGGGATCGAGGTCACGGAGAAACCGAATATCGGTAGTCGCGAGCTGTACATGCCGGCGATCGAGGACGGCTCCATCGACCTGATCCCGGAATACACCGGCGCCCTGCTGCAATACCTCGACGCCCAGGCGACCGCGAACACGCCCGATGAAGTCATCGCGGCACTGCAGCCCGAGTTGCCCCAGGGGCTCGTCAACCTCGACCCCTCGCCGGCCGAGGACAAGGATGTCCTGGCCGTCACTCAGAAGACGGCAGACAAGTACTCGCTGAAGACGATCGATGATCTGGTGGCGCATGCGGGCGAACTGACCCTCGGCGGCCCGCCCGAGTGGAAGACCCGCAAGAACGGCGTTGTCGGTCTGCAGGATGTCTATGGGCTGAGGTTCAAGGACTTCACGGCGCTCGACGCAGGCGGCCCGCTCACGCTGAACGCACTGACCAGTGGTCAGATTCAGGTCGCCGATGTCTTCAGTACCGACCCGGCGCTGAAGAACGAGAACCTGGTCGCGCTCGAGGACACCAAGAACCTCTTCCTGGCAGAGAACATCACACCGATCATCAACCAGGCCAAAGCGACCGATAACGTTCGCGCTACCCTGAACGCGGTGTCCGCCGCGTTGACGACCGAGGATCTGACTGCCATGAACGTGCGTGTCGGCAATCTCGACGATATGCACGATGTCGCAAAGGAGTGGCTGGTCTCCGAAGGCCTGAGCTGACAGGCTCGGCGCGAACTTGCGTGGTGGGCGCCTGTTCCAGAACTGCTTCGTGAACGTGGTCGAGCTGCCGCCGAGTCCGGTGTACCCGAGCGGGCGGGGCGAGCGATGAGCTCGCCCCGCCCGCTCGGGTAACTCGATTCGCCCCGGAACAGAGGCTTCGTCCGAGGGGTGGGTGAGCGGACCGTCGACGACGACATCCTGTTGATCACCTGCCGGTGATCACGCCACCCACGCGCAGAGACCGGCAGCACGGGCTCGATCCGGGCCCATGCCCGATAGGTCGAATCATCACGACCGACCACCTCGTAGCCGACACCAGCCATCACGACGAATCCGCGACCGGCGTCGGATTTCGCCGATGCCAGCGGGCTCAGCATTGCCGCCCGATGTCAGCGTTCGTCGATGGACGGCGTCCGAAGGCAATAAAAGACGGTGTGGCCGCCCCCTCATTCGGCGGCCACACCGTCATTCCTGCGCATCAGAGCAGGTCCTTCGATCCGATATGGTGGACAGCTCTCGGCCCAGCCCGGGCAGCGCCCGGATCGCGGCTCGTGGACCGAGGCGACGTAAGCGTGCGCCCTGCGCGCCGACAGCTCGCGGTAGTCGACCGGCGACCGCATCACGCCGCCGAGGTGCGCTGCCTCAGGGATCGGCTCGGATATCAATCGGCAGATGCAACTCCAGGAATTCGTGAGTTCGCCGCCATGCCGCTTCTGCTTGCGCCGGCCGGTACAGCTCCCGGCGGGCGCCGGAAGCGAAGGCATGTCCGGCGTCGGGATAGAGATGGTGTCGGAAATCGACGCCGGCTTCGCGGAGAGCGGTGTCGAGTGCGTGTATCTGATCCGCAGGGATGAGCGGATCCTCGGCTCCGACATGTATCAACAGCGCGGTATCGAGGGCAGCGACCCGGTCGAGTACCGCGTGTGGCCCGGCAACGATGCCCGGACCGTAGAAGACGACCGTCGCCGCCAGACCCGCGATGGCCGTGGCAGCGGTGAAGGCCGCGCGGCCACCGAAACAGAATCCGACCAGGGCGATTCGGTCCGGTTCGATACCCTCCCGTCGTAGGTGCGCGACCACCGCCCGGAGATCGGTGATTATGTCGTCGGGTCCCGTGGCATCGACCAACCGGACCGCGGCCGCGTGTTGCTGATGAGGCAGGGAGCGGATCCCGGATCGGTGGAACAGTTGCGGCGCCACGGCAAGGTATCCGCGCTCAGCGAAATCCTGTGTCGTTGACTGCAGCGGGCGGTCGACGCCGAAAGCCGTCTGCAGGATGACGACCGCCCTACCGGACGCGGACGAGGGCCGGCAGCTGTACATCGACATCGGCCCGGCCGTGGTGGAGATGGTGACCCATTCCGACTCGATCACCGGAAACCCTCCCGCACAGGGTATTCGCCCGGAAGCCCCGGCCCTGCCGAGGCAGTCGACGGTAACGCTGCGGCGGACATCGCGCGACCATCCGTAGCCCAGTTGTCCGGGTTCACACGCGATATCCTTCGACGGTCTCCGGTGCGAAGATCTCCGCCGGCTCCAGCAGCTTCTTCGAGAGGCCCTGTTCGTAGGAGTACCGCAGAAAGGTGCGCAGAGTCCTATCGTTTGCTTCGACGCCGTAGGTCCAGTAGTCGCTGCCCATGAGCTCGGTGGTTCGCTCGACCTCGGTATAGAGCCACGGTAGCGAATAACGCAGCGCGTTGGTCTCGCCCAGTGTGGTCATCGCCTGTTCTCTGGCTCGGTCGAAAGAGTCGTACAGGGAGCGCGCGAGCCACGGGTGACGTCGATAGAGCTCGCGCTTCAGCGCCACGGTGTGCATTATCGGAAAGACTCCGGTGGAGCGGAAATAGTCTTCTTCGACCCGGCGTGTATCGGAGAACAGGCGACGTATTTTGGGATGTCCTTGCGCATAGGGCGCCGGAGTGCGGGCCGAGTAGAGGGCATCGATCTCGCCGTCGACGAGCATTTCCGCCAGGGTGGCACCCGCGGGGATGGGTTCCACTCGCGCGGTGATCCCGTCCGGCAAAGGGATCTTCTCGGTACGTCCCGGCTCGTGCAGGCCGCCGGTCCGATAGCGCACAGCGTCGACGGGAACGCCGTGATGCTCGGCGAGAATACCGCGGATGAACACCGCCGCCGTCATCTGATATTCGGGTACGCCGACGATCCCTCCGATCAGTTCGGACGGCTCGGTGATGCCGGAGTCGACATTGATATAGATCGCATTGTGCCGGAAGGTCCGCGAGGGGAACACCGGGATCGCGACGAAGTCGTCCGGGTTCATCACGTAGGACGACAGCGACAGTTCGGCGACATCGAACTCTCGGTGGCGGAGCATTCGAAAGAAGATCTCTTCCGGAGCGAGGGGAAGATAGGTCAGATCGACGCCGAGCGGCCGGACAGCTCCTGTCCGCAGGGCCTCGGTTCGGTCGTAGCGACCACAGGCGAGGGTAATGGGAATCATCGCAGGTCTCCGTTGCCGCTGTCGTGGACGGTTGTGTCACGTGCTGTCTCGCCGACCTCGACCACCCGCTGCAGGTATCCGACGAACTCCCGGCGCTCGTCATCGGACAGACAGTCGACGAGTCGGTCGGTCATCCGGGCCGCGGAGATCGAGATACGATCGAACAGCTCCTGCCCCTCTCCGCTGAGACTGTGCAGGTTGCGTCGCATATCGCGCGGATCTTTGGTCCGATGCAGGTAACCGCGAACGGTGAGACGGTTGATCACATCGGCGGTCGTGGAGGTATCCAGCGATGCTTCTCGGGCGACGGTGTTCTGGTCGGTTTCCGGGTGCGCGGCGATTACGCTGAGCACGGCGAACTGCGTGGAGGTCACCTCTGTCGATACCTGGGCGACCCACATCTGGTTGTGTATCTGCTGAGCGCGGCGGATCAGATGGCCGGGCTGCTGGTACATGTCGACCTCGGGAATACCGTCTCGCTGCGCCGTCATGCCCGTCGCTCCGCGCCGGGCCGGTCGCTGTAGGCAACAGCGTCGTGCGCAGAGACTGTCACCTCGAGCCTGCCGATACCCGAGATCTCCACTGCCACGCTGTCCCCGTCGGCCAGAGCACCGACGCCGGCCGGAGTTCCGGTGGCGATGATGTCGCCCGGATGGAGGGTCATCACCGAGCTGGCATAGGCGATGAGGGTGGGCACGTCGTAGATCATCTTCGCGGTACTCGTGTACTGCCGTAATTCGCCGTTCACCCAGCAGTGGAGTTCCAGGGAGCCGGGATCGCCGACTTCGTCACTGGTCACGAGCTCCGGCCCGAGAGGAGTGAAGGTGTCGAACGACTTGCGGGTCGAGCGGTCCTCGGTGGACCGCACCGTGATGTCCAGCAGGCAGGTGTAGCCGAAAACATACTCCAACGCCGTGGACGGAGAGATATGACGAGCGGTGGTACCGATGACGACGGCGAGTTCCCCTTCGTAGTCGGTTCGCTTGTCCGAGTACGGCAATCGGACCGATCCCCCGCTTTCGAGCAACGAGGACGGCGCCTTGAGAAATACACCCCAGTCCATGATGGTGTGGGCGTCGGGCATCTCGTCGACATGGTCGTAATAGTTGGCAGGTGCGCCGATGATCTTTCCCGGCCGCGGTACCGGAGCGGACCACAGCGCTTCTCCTCCGAAGATTTCGTATCGCATGATTTCGGTCCTCAGCTTCCTCTGATCATCTGGATGGTCTTCTGTACTTCGGCCCCCTGCTGGGCGACGGGTATCTGCGGGATGATCTCGGCGCGGATATCCTCCAGGGCCGGCAGATTCGGCGGCGCACTGGTGCCCGGCCGCGCTCCGTAGACTCCGGTCTCGGAGATCTCCTCCTGCGCTTCGGCGGTGAACAACCAGTTGGCGAACAGCTTGGTGGCGTTCGGGTTCGGACCGCCCTTCAGCAGACACAGGTACATGGTGTCCAGCCGCGCGCCCTCGGCGGTCGGAAAGACGAATTCCACCGGCAGGTTCTTCTTCCGGCTGGTGGTGTACACGCCGGTATTGTTGACCGCGAGGACTTCTCGTTCGCCACGGGCCACCGATTGCTCGGCCAGTGCCGAGGTATCGACGACGAGCGGGTCATTGGCGAGCAGGCCCCGGACCCAGGCCTGGTCGAGTTTGTTCTCCTTGACGAGATTGGAGATCATCAACGCCGTGGCGCCCACGACATTCGGGTCCGACATGGCCACTCGACCGTTCCATTTCGGATCGGCCAGTTCTCGCCAGCTCTTCGGGGCCTGATCGGGACCGAGTTTCTCACTGTTGTACTCGATGCCCACCCCGAAATGCGCGAACGCGTGGTAAGTGTCGTCGGGAGCTACTTGTTCCGAGGTCAGGTAGTCGGCGGTGAACGGCCGGTACGCCTCACAACGCCCGGCTCCCGCGGTCAGCGCGGTCCCGGAACCACCGTGTGTCTGCACCGAACCGACATGCTGTCCACTGACGAATTCCTGATCGAGCCGGGTATTGAGTTTCTCCCCGAACAGCGGCTCGGCAGTCACCTCGATGCCGGGATACCGGCGCATGAACGCGCGGTAGGCGGGTTCGAAGAACTCCTGCCCCGGTCCGTAGACGACGATCTGGGTTTCATTCGCTGCCCGAGCGGCGGTATAGAGGTCGGCGAGCCCTTTCTGTACCTCGGCGTTACCGAGCGCTGCCGGGTCGGCACCGCCCGCGGTCTCCGGTGCGGTGTTGCATCCGGCGACCAGCAACGCGGCAGCGATCGCGGCGACGGTGTAGCGGACACAGCGCGTATAGCGAACGGTCATCAGTCCTCCTCGACAACCAGGGATGACATGGGCGCCAGAACAACATTCACCGCGTCCCCGGGCGACCAGCGAATCGGGACGGGCATACGGACGGTGAGATCGTGGTGACCGACGCGAACCCGATACTCGACCTGATCGCCGAGATACGACACGGTGATGACCACTGCGGGGATACCTTCGTCGCCCCCGGCCGCCAGGCCGATGCTGTTGGCGCGCATCGCGAGAGCGACAGCGTCTCCAGCTCGATGTGTCGTGGTGGCGGCGGAGCGCGCCAGGATTCCCGACGGGAAACCGTCGACCTTCACCACGGTGGCCTCATCGGTGACCTCGACGACGAGTCCGTTGAGGATGTTCTCGAATCCGACGAAATCGGCCACGAAGCGGTTTACGGGTTCGGCGTAGATTTGTTCCGGTGTGCCGATCTGGTGAATCGCGCCGTCGCGCATCACGACGATACGGTCGGCCAGGGTCAGCGCCTCGATCTGGTCGTGCGTAACGTACAGCGAAGTGGTGGCGACCCGCTCGCGCATAGCGCGCAATTCGGCACGCATAGCGGCGCGCATCTTGGCGTCCAGGTTGGACAGCGGCTCATCGAACAGCAGCAACGCAGGACGGCCGACGATCGCCCGGGCCAGCGCAACACGCTGCTGCTGACCGCCGGAAAGTGCTCCCACCGAACGGTCGGCCAGATGATCGAGTCCGACTATGGCCAGCGTCTCGCGCACCGACTCGGTGACCTCCTTGCGCTTGCGACCGCGCATGCGCAAGGGGTAGGCGACATTCGCCTGCACACTCAGATGTGGCCACAGCGCGTAGCTCTGGAACACCATGCCGGCGTCACGTTTCTCCGGTGGCACGAATCGGCCGCCGGATCCGGAAACGACCGTTTCTCCATCGATGATGATCTCGCCGGCGTCCGGCTTCTCCAGCCCCGCGACACACCGCAAGGTGGTGGTCTTGCCGCAACCGCTCGGCCCGAGGAGAGTAACGAACTCCCCCTCGGAGATATCGAGGTCGAGATTGTCTACGACACAGTTCTCACCGTAACGCTTCGTCAGCCCACGGATGGTGACAGCCGCCATGACCGCTGTGCTCCTAACGTGATTCGGGATGCGGCCTTCACCGCGACGTAGATCAGGCCACCGGTTGCGGTGACGCCGAGTATCAGGCAGAACAGTGCGGCAGCCTGCGTGGATTGCCCCTGCGTGTTGAGCTGGAACACCATGACCGCGACGGTTTCGTTGGTCGGTAGCGACAGCAGAATCGGCACTTCGAGATTGCCGGCGATCTGGATGCCGGTGATGAGCCAGGCCGCTGCGCAGGCGGGCAGGATGAGCCGGACGACGATGCCGGTCGCCGCTCGTAGGGGCGAGGCGCCGCTGACCCGGGCCGATTCCTCCAATTCGGTGCCGACCTGTGCCAGTGCGGCGTCGACGGCACGACCGGCCACCGGGGTGGACGCGATGATCAGGCCGATGAGTACGATCCATACCGTGCCGAACAGGCCGCGTAGGAAGGGCACGGTCAAGAACGCCCACACCAATCCCAGTCCGAGAATGATGCCGTGCGCCGCCCAGGGCAGCCAGGTGGCCAGTTCCAGGCTTCGCCGCATCCGGACGCCCGAGTGTCGGCCGACCATCCCCAACAGCAGTGAGATCACGACCGCCAGCAATCCACCGACTATCGCCAAGACTGCGGTGTTGGCGATCGCGGGCACGACACCGGGGTCGGCCAGCAGCATCCGATAGTTGTTCAGGCTGAACCGATTCACCCCGAACAGCGGTTGCAGCGATCCGAGCACGATCTGCGCGACGGGCAGCACGAACGCCAGCAGCGCGTAGGCGACGATCACGGCGTTGCACAGCCAGGTTCCCCGCCCGATATCCCATGGCTCGGGTTTGGCGCCCTTACCCGAGACCGTGGTGAACTGGCGCCGGTCGAGCAGCCGCCACTTGATCGAGACCAGCACGACCACTGCCGCGATGAACAACAGTGCGAGCGAACTCGCCGCCGCGTAATTGGGCGGTGTCTCGTTGGTGACGAAGCCGTATATCTGAGTGGACAGCACCGAGAAACCGGCCGGCCTGCCGATTATCAGCGGAATCTCGAATGCGATGAGGCCGATGATGAACATGATGATGAAAACCCCGAGCACCGCGGGCGCCAGCACCGGGATGTTGACCGAGAGGAAGGTGCGTATCCGGCTCGCGCCGGATATGAGCGAGGCCTCCTCGAGCCGGCGGTCCATCGCGAGGAACGGACCGAGCAGGATGAAATAGCCCAGCGAGCAGATCTTCAAGCTCAGCACGAACCAGGTTCCCCAGCCACCGGCGACGTGCACGATATCGTCCGGCAGCCCGACAGCACCGAGCAGCTGGTTGAGCAACCCGAACTCGGGCGTGCCGAGCAGATTCCAGCTGAGCGAGAAGAACAGCGGCGGTGTGGCGAGCACGACCACCATCAGCGGGGTGACGGTCCGGCGTAGTGCGGCGTTGGTCCGGGAGACGATCCAGGCGAACACCACGGCGAGCGCGGTGGCGCCGAACCCGGTCGTCACCGCCAGCCACAGCGAGCTACCCAGGGTCCCGTAGGTCCGCGGATCCGAGAAGGCCGTAGTGAATCCGTCCAGGGTGAACGAACCCGGCATACCCGGAGCGGCTGTTCGGAACGCCGCGTATATCACCATGACCAACGGCAGCACGTACATCGACGCGGCGGCTGCCAGCAGTCCCGCTCTGCCGAGGGCGGAGCGTGTCATGACGACCGCCAGTGCAGGGCCTGGAGGGCCAGCCGGTATCCGCGCCAGCCGGCACCCGCGATATACACCGCCGCCACCGATGCGAACACATCCTGGCGATTGCCGGGGTCGTGTACGAAGAGCTGGGACAGGTGGACCACCGCGACCGGCAGTCCGGTATCGGCCAGCGCGGTGGCCAGCGAATATCCGGCCTTGGTCAGCCCCGCGGGGTTGACGATGATTCCGCCGTCGAGCTCGTCCTGGCGCTCCTGGAGGAAATCGATGAGAGAACCCTCGTGATTGGACTGGTACTGCTCGACCGTCACGCCGAGTTCACCGGCGGTTGTTTCGATATCGGCTTCGACCTCGGCCAAGGTGTGGCGGCCGTACCGCAGCGGGTCACGTTTTCCGAGCCGGTTGAGATTGGGGCCCTGCAGCACCAGATAGCGCATCAGATCTCTCCTTCGCCGTACAGCCAGTCGACATGTGTGTAGTCGTCGGCCGCCCGGGCGGCCAACATGTGGTCGCGCAACCGTGCGCCCAGCCCGCCGAGGTGGCAGAACTCCCCCATCTCCCGGGTCACCCGATGCACTCTGCTCGTACGGGGAAACCGGATCGCCTCGAATTTCTTCAGCGCACCGGTGATATCAGGGCCGGAGTCGGTGATCGCTTCGGCCAGCACGACGGCATCCTCGAGCGCCTGGCACGCCCCCTGGGCCAGATACTGGTGCATCGGGTGTGCCGCGTCGCCGAGCAGAACGATACGACCGGAGGCCCAGCCCGGCCGCGGCTCTCGGTCGCACAGCGGCCACTGCTTGCTCAGATCGAATTCTGCGATGGCCGTGCGCACGTAGTCGCATACGGAATCGAAGCGGGCGAGGAACTCCTCGGCGTCACCGGTTCCCTCGGGTTTGAAGGATGCCACCCGGTTGAGTACCGAACCACCGCGCACCGGGTATTGCATATAGTGCAGACCGTCGCCCACATAGAGGGTGACCGCGTCCTCGACGCCCTCGGGACGCGGCCCGGGACCCCGATAGACGATGTACGGATCGACCAGCGGCTTCGCGTCGTCGAGCACGAATCGACGGACCGTCGAACGTAATCCGTCGGCGCCGACGACGGCGTCGCAGGTGTAGATCGCGCCCTTGGCGCATTCGACAGTCACCAGATCGTCGGTCTGCTCCACCCGCACGACTTCGCTATCCGGTATCAGCTCGACCGAGCCCGTGGCCGCGCACGCATCGACCAGGGCCGCGAGCAGGTCGGCGCGATGCAGCACGGTGTACGGCGCGCCGTAGCGGGTGACGAATTCGGGCCCGAAGTCGATCGCCCCGATATCTGCGCCGGTATAGATATCGCGCATCACCGCGCGGGTGGGCCGCACTGCGGTATCCACCAAACGGTCGACGACCCCGAGGCGGGTCAGCGCCCGCCAGGCGTTGGGACCCGCCTGCAGTCCCGCGCCCACTTCGACGATCTCCGGTGCCCGTTCGAGGACCCGGACGCCGACCCCTTTCTTCGCCAGCGAGAGCGCCGTGGCGACACCACCGATTCCGCCGCCGACAACGATGACCCGCATCAGACCAATTCCTCTCGGTACAGCCCGAACGGTTCCAGCAGCGGCCGGTCGCTCATCGCGAACAGCACCGTCTCCTCGCCTGGGTCGGCCACGTGCGAGTGCCATGTCCAGGACGGGACAGCGAAGAAGTCGTTCTCCGCCCAGTCGAAGCGCTCGCCCCCGAGGATGCTGTGGCCGGAACCGCGAACGACGCAGAAAATCGTGCTCGAGGTGTGCCGGAGCGAACGTGTGCCGAATCCGGCCGGCAGCAGGTGGAGATAGCAGGCCATCGTGGCCAGAACATGGCCGCCGGTCTGTGGATTCGTGTACTCCAGTGTCGCACCGCGGTACGGGTCGGTGCCGTCCGCGGCGAGTCGGGTGAGGGCTGCATAGCAGGTGTCCCACTTGTAGTTCATCAGCGGGGAGTGGGCGGCGGTGCGCTTATCGTCGAGGGGGCGCATTCCCGAGCCGTAGCGCCGGATACTGAAACCCTCGGGCTTGGTCAGCGGCTGCAGTTGCTGGTCCGGGTAATCGGCGTAGAAACTCGCCCGCATTCCTTTGACGAACGGCACGTCGAGCCCGTCCAGCCAAACCATCGGTTCGGTGCCCTCGTGGCGGTGGTCGTGCCAGGTCCAGCTGGGGGTGAGTACCAGATCGCCGGGCTCCATCAGCACCGGCTCGCCCTCCACGATCGTATGGCCGCTGCCCTGCAGCATGAACCGGATCGCTCCGGGGGTATGTCGGTGCGCCGGAGCCGTTTCGCCCGGTTCGACCAGTTGATATCCCGCGACCATCGTATGGGTCGTCCCGAATACCCGGCTCGGATTGAAGGCATTCAGGGCCCGGCGGTCCGCGTCGCCACCGAGATCGACCACTTCCGAGGCTTCCGTCAACAAGGGATAGAGCTCGCGCCACCGCCACAGGTGCGGCACCTCGTCCACCACCGGTTCCGGGGCGGTTGTGCCTGGAATCCGCCAGAGCGGCGCCACTTTCGCTTCGTGTAGGCGGCGGTAGTAGTGCTCGCCGAGACTCTGTTCGGCCTTCGGGGTCATCCGGTTCTCCAATTAATCCGTGTACGTAATATCCGTGTACTGAATATCTACGGCCAGGGCGCTTGTGTCAAGGGTCACTTATGCCCACCAACGTGACGCACGACATAGCAGCCCACACGCGCCGCCGCACGACCACGAGTTTTCGAGGAAGGCACCAACGTGAACACTTCGGCCGATCGAGCGCGAGTGATCGTCGACGAGCTGATCCGCGGCGGGGTACAGGAAGCGGTTCTGTGCCCGGGAGCGAGGACCAGCGCGCTCGCCCTGGCATTCCGGAGCGCCGAAACCGCCGGACTCGTCCGGCTGCACCTGCGCTTCGACGAACGCGCCTGCGGTTTCCTGGGCATCGGTCTCGCGGTGGCCGAGGCTCGGCCGGTGCCCATCCTGACGACTCCGGCTCTCGCCGGCCTGGCCCCCGCGATACTCGAAGCCGATTACGCGGCGATCCCCCTCGTGGTGTTGACCACCGGTCCGGCGCCTTCGCCGGAGGAGCCGCTACACCGCCGAGTTCGCGCGTGTGTGCGGCTCGCGCGTACCGACGCCGAGCAGTTCGCCGTGGACGGCCACGAAACCGGCGGTCGGCACCACAGCGTATGGCGCTCCGATATCTGCCGGGCGCTGGCGGCCGCACACGGCGAAGCCCTCGGTCGCCCAGGGCCGGTATGGGTGGACGTCCCCGCGCCCGACGCGCTCACCGGCCCCGCACCCGATTGCTCCTATCCCGCGGACCGACCCGGTGGCCGGCCCTGGACGACGAGCAGGCGCGCCACCGTGGAGATACCAGTGCGGATCGACCTGAGTCATGACACCGTCCTGATCTCGGGACACGGCGCAGACCCGCAGCCGGAGCTGGCGGGATTGCCCGCCGTCACCGAACCGACCTCGCCCCCGCAAGGGCCCGCCTTGCACCCACTCGCATTGCCGTTCCTGCGACCGCGCCAGGCGATTGTGGTCGGCCGACCAACTCTGCACCGCCAGGTATCGGAATTGCTACGTGACCCGTCGGTCACCGTTTACAGTCTGACGCCGAGCCCGCTCTGGCCCGATGTTCCGGGCACCGTCACCGCAGCGGGCACGCGCGCGGCCCCCCTCGGAACACCACACCCGGATTGGCTGTGGCGCTGCGGCGAACTCGGCCGCCGAGCTCACCGGGCAGTGCGAGCCGAACTGAAGCGGCATTCCCACCCCACCGGCCTGCACGTGGCCGCCACGGTGATGGACGCGCTACGCGTCGGCGACCGTTTACTGCTCGGCGCATCCAATCCGGTCCGCGACGCGGCACTGGTCTGGAGCCCGCGCACCGGCATCGAGGTTCTGTCCAACCGCGGCGTGGCAGGGATCGACGGCACGGTCTCGACAGCCGTCGGCGCCGCACTGACGCATGGGGGTCGTACCATCGCCTTGATCGGCGACCTGACCTTCCTGCACGACGTCTGCGGTCTGCTCATCGGTCGCACCGAACCACGACCGGACGACCTCACGATCGTGGTCGCAAACGATAACGGCGGCGGGATCTTCGAACTTCTCGAACAGGGCGACCCCGCATATGCCGGAATATCCGAGCGGATCTTCGCCACCCCACACGGGGCCGATCTCGAAGCACTCTGCGCTGCCTACCGCATAGCCCACCGCCGGGTGACCACGGCCGAGTTGGCCGTCGCGCTTCGGGGCCGGGCCGGCGGCCTGCGTGTCCTGGAGGTCGCCACCGAACGATCGAGCCGCCGAGATCTGCATATGGCCATACGCACGGCAATCCTCCGGAACGAACCGATCGCGGCAGCGCACGCCGCTGCTCCTACGGCTTCGGCGCCGTGAGGTCCACATCGAGGTTGTCCCGCCCTGCGCAATCGATCGCCGCCCGCTCTGCTCCGCGATATCTCTGATGCCTACGCATACGGACTTCGTATGGTTCGGCCGAACCACAGCCGTACCGAAACGGATGAAGTCGAAGGTCGGGTGTGAGGGTGGCCCACCCCGTGAAACGCGACTAAAATCCGACTACATGTCGGTTCGGCACCGAACGCGGACTGGAAATATGCCGGCGGTAACGGATGAGTTCGTGGGCCGGGATGCCGAGTTGGATCGAATAATCGGCCTATTGCGGCGGTCGGCCCGATTGATCACTTTGACCGGCGCCGGCGGGATCGGCAAAACGCGGTTGGCGAGCGAGGCCGTTCGTCGCATTTACAGAGCCGAGGAAGTACCCGTTTTCTGGGTGCGCTTGGCTCGGCTGACGAAGGACGCGAGCCCGACCGCGGTGGAGGAAGAGATCGCCACCACGATCATCGGCCTCGATCTCTCGGGCCGGCCCGGATGGGATGCCCTTGTCGACAGGTTGAACACACCGCCCGACTCCGGCCGCGACCAGGTGATACTCGTGCTGGACAACTGCGAGCATGTGCTCGACGGCGCCGCCCGGGTGATCGCAGACCTATTGGAAGCAGTGCCTCGTGTGAGTATTCTGGCCACCAGCCGGGCGCCTATCGGTTGGCTGGACGAGTACGTGGTGAAAGTCCCCTCCCTGTCACAGGGCCAGGCTCTGGCGCTCTTTCGACACCGTGCACAGTTCACCGGTAACACCATCGCCGGCAAAGAAGAGCTCGCGAAGGCCAATTCGATCTGCCGCCATGTTCACCACAATCCACTGTATATACGTTTGGCTGCGGCACGATTGTTACGACAACCACTGACGTCCATCATCGATGATCTCAGCGGTGCGCACACCGATAAACGCATGCGGTGGACGCACGGACCACGAGTAGGCGCGGAGCCTCGGCACAAGGGCGTACGGGACGTCATCGCCTGGTCCTATGACCTGTGCCTGGATCAGGAGCGTTTGCTGCTCGACCGAATGTCGGTTTTCGCGGCCGGATACGACGCGAATCCCGATGATGTCGTCTCGCCCCCGGATGTCGGAGTCGATCTGGAGGCGATCGAGGCGGTCTGCGCTGACGGCCCCCGGGACGCGAAGGCCATCGAGGACGAGCCGACAGCGCTCCCACCGGAAGACGTGGAGGACGTACTCGAGCGATTGGTCGACCAGTCGCTGGTTACCGCCCACCTCACGCCCACCACTGTGCGGTACTCGCTACTCGAAAGCGTCCGGGTCTTCGCCGCGCGACAACTGCAGGAACGCTCCGACACCGAAATGGGCGCGCCCGCACGATTCACACGACGGCACCGGTGGTACTACCGGGACAAGATCGTCGCCGCACGGGCCGATTGGTTCGGCCCCTCCGAAAGGAACCTCATCACCTGGGTCCGCGGGGCACGCGACAACCTCGTCAGCGCCATCGAGACGAGCCTGGTTTCGAACGACCCGACCACCGGCCTCGAGATAGCCATCTGCCTGAGTGACATGCGGAACATCGTAGGGTCACCCCGCGAGATGCGCCGCTGGACCATCCACGCTCTCGAGGCCGTCCGAACGCACGCGCCGGAGACAACAGATCTGCACATCGATGCCGTGGCCGTAATCGGCTGGCTGGATCTGATTCAGGCCAAGAACGACGAGGCCGAGCGAATGCTCGACGAGAGTGTCGCCGCTGTCCACGACCAGCGGATCGGAAAGGACTGGCGGCAGGAACCCGAAACCGATATCGGTCTTCCACCCCGCGTCGAATTCCTCTGGGGCGCGGAACTGATGATGCTGCACCGAGACGCGGCCGCGGTCACCGTACTCGCACGCGCCCGGGAGAAATTCGGCACGCTGGGCGACCGGGCGGGTGAGGCCAGGTGTTCGGAGTTGGAGGCATGGGCCTCGTGCTTCGTGGGAGCAGCGCCACAAGCACTCGGGATCACCTCCCGCCACCTCGCGCACGCCACCGCCGCAGGCGCAGAATGGGCGACGGCGTGGGCGAAGCTGGCGTGCGCGATGGCGTTCGTCAAGAGCGACAGTCCTGCCGAGGCCCTCGACCTCAGCCGGGACGCACTGGAGTTCCTCCTGCGAACCGGCGACCTCTTCGGTGAAACGTGGGCTGTACGGATACGAATGTGGGCTCTGGCCCGAGTCACGGGCGATTTGCTTACGGCAACGACCGCGGACAGCAGCCGAGCTCGAGCACTTGCCACCGAAGCCGCCCAACTCGCAGGCGGAATTTCCACACTCCGAGCGTCACTGGGTTTCGAGAGAGGCGATATGGGGCCTTTCACCGAGAACAAGGCACTCGAGGCTGTCCGGCGTGTGCTGGGACGTGAAGCGTTCACGACAGCACTGCGGCAAGGGTCCCTGCTCAACGGAGAGCAGTGCGAAATCCAGCGGCTGGCACTGGGCACGCTGTCGGTGGACAGGCTGCCGACCGACCATCCCGCCCGCCCGGCAGTCCCCACACGGTGGCGTAAGTTGTCCGCTACCGAGCAGAAGGTAGCGATCATGGCGGCCGCCGGCGGGACGAACGCCGCCATAGCGGCGCGCCGGGGCACGTCCACCAAGACGATCGACGCGCAGATGGCTGCGATATTCCGAAAACTCGTGATCACTTCACGAAGTGACATCATCAAGGTCGCCCCGCCAGAGCAGGTTGAGCGGATACGGGCAGAAACAGCGAAGGAGATGCACCTCACCGGCGAGAAGCAGTTCCGCCCACGACCGCGGTGAGCCCACCCGCTCGGCATATCGGGTGTACGGATCGTGCTGCATCTCGTGCACGAACTGCGACGGCGCGGCGGCGACTTCGGGACCAGCTTGTCACTTGCCGCTGTAGACCGGGAACACGCTGTGCTCGCCGTAGTCCCGGGCTCGCATATTTCGCAGCGTGTCCATATCGTCGTCGGCGATCACGAAGTCGACCTGGGCGTTGCTGCGCATATGCTCGGGGTCGGCGGTCTTCGGCAGCGACACGGTACCCAGTTGCAGGGTGTAGCGAATACACAGCTGCGGAACGCTCACGCCGTACCGGTCGGCCATCGCCCGGATATCGGGGTTCTTCAGGATCTCTCCGTGCGCAATAGGCGAATACGCTTGCACGAGAATGTCCTTGCTTCGGCAGTAGGCGATGAGTTCGGCCGGGGTGTTGCCCGCGTGGACGAGCAGCTGGTTCACCTGCGGTGCGACGGTACAGTTCGAGACGATGTTGTCGAGATCGCGCTGTTCGAAGTTCGAGACACCGATCGATCGGAGTTTGCCCGCCCGGTAGGCCTCCTCCAGCGCACGCCAGGTCTCGCGATTGCCCTCGGCGTAGTCCCCGCCCCGGAAGTCTTTCCAGGGTTGCGGGCTATGGATCAACATCAGATCGATGTGGTCCAGCCCCAACGCGGCCAGCGAGCCGTCGATCGCGGCGGCCGCGTCGTCGTAGTTCTTGATCTCGGCCGCCACCTTGGTGGACACGAACAGTTCCGCGCGCGGAACCCCGCCGGCTCGGACTCCTTCGCCCACCCCTCGCTCGTTGCCGTAGGCCTGCGCGGTATCGATATTGCGATAGCCGATCGCGACGGCCTCGGTCACCGCGGCGGCGGCCTTGTCATCATCGATGAACCAGGTGCCCAAGCCCAGCTTCGGGATGTGTACTCCGTTCGACAGCGTGTACGTCTCGTTCAGAATCATGACTTGCGCGCTCCTTCGCCTCGAGGGTTTCCCTGGTGTAGCACGGTCCGCCGGCACCCGGGGTCCGGCTCGGCGTGCACGATCGGTTTGTGACCAGAACTACCGCAGGCACACGGTGCGACAGCTTCGCGAGCCGCCACGGGTCACCGGTCAGCCGGCCTCGCTCATCCGGGTCGCTCCGGCCGTCACTGCCCGTACCATCTCGGTACCCTGTCCGGGCGAGGCCCGCGGTGCCGAGCGCGGCGCCGGCGATACCGACATTGAACGCGACAGCCTCCTGACCGTGCTCTCGCGGCGGGCATCAGGACCGGGTCCGGGCCGGCTGTGGTGGCGCCGGTGTTCGCGGGGCACCCCGACGGCCCGCGCGATCCGGCATCCCACCGCGCTCCACACCAGATACTCCACCGACACGGACTCGGCGTCGGCGCGAAATACTCACTCCGCCCCTACTGCCGGCGCGACCTCCCCGGCGAACCAGCGCAGATAGTCCAGATACTCCTGTTCGGAGTCCACGGTGCCCGGCGGTTCCACGACAGTGCGGGTGATCCCGGCCTGCCGATAACCGCCGGAATAGACTTCGATCAGCTCGTCCCGGAAACTGTTCAGCTCTCCCACGGTCGCGTCGGCGAAGCCATTGCGCAGGGTGATGCCGGCGGGCGATTTGAGCCAGTTGACGTCGAAGCTGTCCTCCTTGCCGGCGAAGTCCGGCTGCTCGCGGATATAGTCCAGCAGTGGCGGGATCTCCACCAGCGTGAAGTCCGTCGGATTCGGCTGCCAGCCGTCGTAGCGCGCCGCGCGACGCAGGGCCGGCTTCGAATTCCCGCCTACATAGATGGGCGGACGCGGTTTCTGCAGTGGACGCGGCTCCACCGCGAGACCGGTGATCTCGAAGTACTTCCCGTGGTGTTCGGGTAGCTCGGCGGTCCAGAGGGTGTTCAGCGCCTCGAGGATCTCGTCACTACGTACGCCACGTTCCCGGAACGGCACTCCCAGCGCCGCGAACTCCTGTTCGGCGTGGCCGACACCGATCGACACATCGACCCGGCCACCGGAGAGCACATCGATCGTCGCCAACGACTTCGCGAGCCGTAACGGATGGTGATACGGCAACACCAGAACGGCCGCGTCCAACCGGATCCGGTGGGTCGCGGCGGCAGCGAACGCCATCACCGACAGAGCATCCTGCCAATACGGGCCCAACCTCGGTACCTCGAACAGCGGCATCGCGAGGTGCTCGGAAACCGATACGGCATGGAAGCCCGCTTCGTCCAGGGCGGTGAGGATACGCCGGAAACCGTTCGCGTCGAGCGTATGTGACCAGGAGTTCACGCCCGGAATATGGTTGGTTCCCGGCAGGATGACGTCGAATTTCATGGATTACGAGTCCTTTCGGATCGGCGACCGGCCGAGAAGGTGAGGCCGGGAACCGCGGCTGGGATTCCCCCCGCTCCCGTGGAGGCACCTGAGCAAGTCGATCAGTCGCTCCGTGTGTCAGCACCCGAGTAGTATCCGGACGCATCGAGGCTCGAGCTGTCCACTTACCGGGCAGGATGTCGTTCCGGACCGACCGGTACTCACCTGCCCGTGATCGCATGGTGAATGATCTGTGCCATGACCTGATGTGTTTCTGTCCTGGCGATGCCCTCGGTCTGCATTCCCCTTTGATGCGCCGCGACGTGTGCGAGCATCGACACCAGAACCGCTCCGATGGCTCGCGGCTCCGCCGAGTTCGTTTCACCGCTGTGCGCGTGGCACCTGCCGGCGGCATGGGTGATCTCGTCGGTGACCGCGCCGAGAAACCGTAGGCGCAATTCGTAGAAGCGCCGATCACCTTCAGCGACGAAGAGGTCGAGCACCCGGAGTATCGCCATATGCTCTTCCCAGAACGAGAGGAACTCCGACGCGAGTCGGTCGGCGCCGGTATACGCCGACGACCCGCTCCAGTCCGTCTCCCGGACGATCTCCGCCATACCTTCCCCCTCGTCGATCACGAGCCTGACCAGTTCGAGCGCGGCCGAGGCGATATCGGGGAAGTATTGATAGAACGTCGCTGTACTCGTCTGTGCCTCACCGGCGATATCCGCCACCGTGATTTCGTGGTACTTGTGCACCTGAAGTAACGCGGACGTCGACTCCAGCAGCTTCATACGCGTCGCCAGCCCCCGAGCCCGAGGTACACGACCATCGCTGGCCTTGACGTGTTGGGTATCGAGGCCAGAACTGTCCGGCGACATACTGAGATGCTCCCTTCGATCGACCGCACTACTCGCGCACGATGTAGGCGGATGGTTTCTCGGATAGACGGAACCTCGGCAGCGTGGCACCGTTATCGGGCTGTTCTTCGAAGAACACCTCTACACGCATGCCGATTGCTGCGCGGGTGGTGTCCTCGGCAGGCAGATCGCTGACCATACGAACTCCCTCATCGAGTTCGATGGTGGCACACACATACGGCACCCGATCGACCCAGGCGGGATGGAAAGCCCGGTGCGTAACGGTGAACGTGAAGATCGTTCCGCGACCGCTGACCGGGGTCCATTGCCAATCCGCACTGCGACAGTCCGGACACAACACACGAGGATAGTGGCGGTACACACCACAGTCCCTACATCGCTGTATCACCAGTACGTGACGGCGCGCGGCCTCCCAGAAGCCACGAGTCAGCGATGTGGGCTCCGGCGCCGGGCGCGGGATCACGACGCACGCCGCAAGGTCAGGACGGCACCGTCGAAGAAGTTGCCCTCGTTCACCACCAGAATGTTCTCGCATCCGGTGACTTGCCGAGCCGGCTCCACTTCGTCTCGGAGTTGGCGCACACCCTCGATGATGTGGTTCATACCCGATACGTGTGCCTCCGAAAGCGCACCTCCATGAGGGTTGACGGGGGTGCGGCCGCCCAAGCGGATATGGCCTTCCTCTACATAGGGTCCGCCTTCGCCCATGCCCACCACCCCGAGCGCCTCCAGTGCGGCGATAACATACCAGGTGAATCCCTCGTGGATTATCAGGCAATCTGCATCCGTCACGTCGATACCCGCCATCCCCAGTGCGCGGCGCGCAGCTACCCCTATCGCCGGCACACCGGCGACGTGTGGCTTCTGCGTAATCGACGTCGGCGAATTGCTGTGGGATGTTCCCACTCCCGATATCAGAACAGGCGGTTTTCGAAGATCCCGACCGCGCTCGGCACTGACGATCACCACTGCTCCCGCCCCGTCCGATTCCAATGAACAGTCGAACAAGCGGAACGGTGAGGTGATCATCCTCGAGTTCTGGTGATCGGCCAGTGTCATGGGCTTGCCGTACATGAGCGCATGTGCGTTCAGGTTGGCGTTCGCGCGGCTGTTCACCGCGACGTGGCCGAGTTGTTCACTGGTTGTGCCGAACTCGTACATATGGCGCTGGGCCGCGTGCGCGAACCATTGTGCGGCGCCGATGTTTCCGAGCGGAAACTCGAACTCGCGGACGGTCGCCATCGACCCCGCTGTCACGGCCTTGCCGGTCGACACCCGTTCACCGGAATATCCACGTCGGCCTGCCGGTATCAGGACGCAGGAGGCCCCACCCGTCGAGATCGCCATGCAGGCGGCCTGCACCGAGGCGATCAGGCTTGCGCCGCCGAGCTGAACCGAGGTGCTGAACGCCAGGTCCCGCAAACCGAGATTGACGATGAAGTCCTCGACCGTGGCCTGAGCCAGCGAACTGGGAATGAATCCGTCGACGTCGGCTACCGTCAAACCGGCATCGTCCAGCGCGCGCTGACACGCCTCCAAGTGCAGTTCGAGCGTGGACCTGTCTGTTCCTCGGGTGTAGACCGTCTGTCCGATTCCGACGATCGCACACTGAGCGGCCGGATTCATCGGGCCCGCGCTTCGGGAATGTCGGCCGGCGGAGTCGTCAGCCGTACCAGGGCGTCCAGCCCGATGACCCCATCGGCGCGCGCTAGCAAAGGATTGATATCCAGTTCCGCAACCTCGCCGGTCGCTGCGAGCTCGGCGAGGCGTAACACGGCATCGACCACCGCGGTCCTGTCGGCAGGCTGGGCCCCACGCCAGCCGTCGAGCAGCGGAGAGATCCGCAGTCCTGCCACCATTCTCTCCGCGCGTGAACGGGTGAGGGGCAGCACGGCGCGGGCGACATCGCGATACAGCTCGGCATCGACCCCGCCCGCGCCGACGAGGACAACCGGGCCGAGCACCGGGTCGACACTGATCCCGGCCAGTAGCTCGATCCCCTCCGACACCTGCTGCGCGATCAGGAAACCCTCGGCACCACGTGATCGCATATCCGCGGCGGCCGAACTCACGGCTTCGGGGCCGTCGAGCCCCGTTCGAACGAACCCGTGCTCGCTCTTGTGGGCGTGGCCACGGCCTTTCAGAACAACTGGATAGCCGATTTCGTCCGCGGCTGCACAGGCATCCGCAACGGTGTCGGCCGTCCGATGAGCGGCGAACTCGAAACCACGATCTTCCAACCAGCGGGTCGACCGGCTCTCGTCCAGCAGAGTGGTCGACTGGGCGCGGCGGGGAATATCGGGCAACGCGCGCGCCAGCCGAACAACTTCGCGAAGCTCCGGGTCTCGTGCCGGGTGCCCGAGCAACGCACGTGCGGCGCCGACAGCGTTACGAACATTCCGGAACACCGGCAGGCCGGCGGCCCAGAGCTCCCGGTACACCGGATGGTCGGTGGATGCCCCGTTCCAGATCGGCAGAATCGGCTTCTTCGCGGTTCGTGCGAACTCGACGAGGCCGGCGCCGACGGCCTCCGTGAGCCCGCCGCCCGGCGCGGGGACGGGGCACAGCATCACACCGATGGCGGCATCGCGTAAACACAACTCCAAGATGCGAGCCCCATTGCCGGCGAGCACGGCCACCCCGCCGTTGTCCACCGGGTTCGAGATGTTCAATTCCGCTGGAATCACCTCGCGCAGCAGGGTTTGCGTCGCGCTACTGAGCGGTGGAAGCGCCAGACCACCGACCGTGGCGAGATCACCGACATGCGCGGCCGAGCCGCCGGATACGCTGCACACCACCACCCCGTCCGCGGTGGGCAGCGGACAGCGGGCAAGCGCCGCACCGATCTCGATGAGTTCGTCGAAATCGTCGACGCGCACGACACCGAACTGCTCGAAGAAAGCGTCCCATACTTCGTCGGTGCCGACCAGATGCCCGGTGTGGGACTGGGCCATCGCCCGGCCGACCTCACTGCGCCCGACCTTCACCACAACGATGGGTGTGTCGTTCTCGATCGCGGCCACCGCCGCTTCTCGTAAGCGCCGGCCCGAGGTGAACCCTTCGATGTAGGCACTGATGACGGCGGTATCGGGATCATGCGCCAGGAACTCGACAAAGTCCGCCGCGGCCAGATCTGCTTCATTTCCGGTCGGTGCCCAATAGCTCAACGCGACGCCGAGCTGCTGTGCCTGGGTCAGCGGCCGCCCCTGAGCGCCGCTCTGTGAAATCACCCCGATCCGACGACCCGGCAGCTCATCGAGCGGGTCCCACGCGTTCGCGTTGGTGTTGGGTCCGATCAGTCGGGCGCCCGCCCTGTGCACCGCCCTGACCAGAGACCTCTCCCGTTCGATGCCCTCAGCTGTGCCGAGTTCCGAATAGCCGTTCGCGAATACCAGGAAAAAGCCGACGTCGAGCCCGGCATCTCTCGCGGAGTCCACCACGGCCTCGGCATCTCGCACCAGGATCAAGACGACGTCGATCGGCCCCGGTAGTGCGGCGAGGTCTGCCACCGAGCGAATATCGAAGACTTTGTCCTTGGTCGGATTCACCGGATAGAAGGCTGCGCCGATCCGGTTGGCATGTGCCAGCGCGCGGCTGGTGACGCTCGCCAGTCCCGCACGCGTGTCATGGGCCCCCACCACCGCGATGGACCGCGGTCGATAAAAAGTCCGAAGGTTCAATGGATCCGTAGAAACGATATTCGAATCCAGCACCGAATGTGTTGGCTCCGTCGTCGACCCGGTATTCGCCATATGGCACTCCTTGGTGATGCTACTACCCTGGGGAAAGGGCAGTCGACCTTCTCCTACAGGTTGAGGCCGGAACCTCTCGACGCCTGAACAGGGGCCGGGGTCGGCCGCCCTTTCCGATCACACATTCTGCGGTCGCGACTGTCCTTGCCAGGGAGTACCGGCGACAGTCGGGACCATCGGATGCCACAGATCGGCAATTCGATATCACGTCAGCCGGCGGGCTGCCCCACTGCCTCCGCGTAATACGAACGATCCACGACCTCGGACTCCGGCAGGATCCGGCTTCCCTTGAACACACCGGTCTCCTGAAAACTCTCTTGCAGGCGGTCGGTGGTTCCTTCGCGGATCTCCCAGTCGAATACCAGTGACGGAGTCCGTGTCATGATTTCCAGCGGAAGTTCGACCGCCGCGGCCACACTCGCGGCCGTCTTCGGATCGGCCTTGTAGTCGCCGGTCAGGTACGTGTTGACCGTCCGCACGAGAGCCCTGACGAACGCGACACCCGCATCGCCCTTCTCCCGGAGCATATTCGGTCCGAAGATGATCCCGCCGAGCGGCTCGGCAGGTGGTTGGCCGACCGCGAACGTGTAACCGCTGCTGCTGCTGATCCGGGTCCAGTAGGGGTCACTCAGCCACGCTGCGGGTATCGCTCCGTTCTCCAACGATGTGACCAGGTCGGCCGCGGGCAACGACTGGAACTTCACATCGTCGATATCGACGCCCGCTTCGGCGAACCCCTGGGTGAGCGGATACATCGTCACGCTGCCCGAGCCCACGATCGCGCCGATATTCTTACCTTTCAGGTCGGATATCTTCCCCGGACGCCCGTCCACGTCTCGAATCCACAATCCTGCCCTGGAATCGTCGGCGGAGAAGTAATTTCCCAGGACCCAGCGCAGGTCGATTCCGGCTGCCAACCCGTTGAAGAATGCCGAATCAGGTGCCCCGACGGAGATATCGGACTTTCCCGAGGCCAAGAGATTGATACTGTCCGCCGCGGGTACCTGTTTGAGTTCGACCTCGAGGTTCTCTTTCTCGAACTCACCACTCGCTATCGCGAGACGAACATTGGCCATGAACTCACTCTGCAGTGTCGAGGAAGTCACCAACAGCTTGGTTTTGCCCGGTAGCGGTTGCGGTTGGGGAGAATTCGCCTCACATCGGGCGGGTTTCCGGTCCGGTGCGCGGTCGGCGGGATCGGTCCGGCCGCCCGCACAGCCGGCGACGGGAAGACCCGTCGCGGCGCGCGGGGTTACCGGGCCCGCGGATCGAGAGGCATCCGACTCACCACCCCCGCAGGCCGATACGGCCAATGTGAGCACCGCGGCGAAGACGAGCCCCAGTGACGTACGTGTTCTTCTCATGCTGTCCTCAGCATTCTCGTAGGGGGACAAGAGTCGCCGTCAGGCGTTCGTGGCAGCGCCGTCGTGCGGAGCCCATTTCGTCAACCGCCGACCGATGAATCGGACGATCTCGGTGAAGATCACACCACCGACGGCGACGACGACGATGCCGACGAACATATGGCCGTTGAGGAACAGTGCGCGTGAGTTGAAGATCAGATAGCCCAGCCCGTCCGTTCCGACGATGAATTCGGCGGCGACGATCACCAGGAAAGCTATCCCGGCGCCCACCCGCATGGCGACGAAGATCTGCGGTAGCGAAGCGGGCACGAGTACATGCCGAAACATGTCCCACCGGTTCGCGCCGAAGCACTGCGCAGCCTCTCGGTAGCCCTCGGGAACCGAAATAACAGCCGACATGGTGGAGATCCAGACAAAGAAGAACACGGTCGTGGCGACCAGGGCGATCTTCGGCCCTTCACCCAGCCCGAATATATTCAGAAGAATCGGAAGCAGAGCGAGTTTCGGTACCACATACAGCGCATCGAGTGTCGATTCGAGCATCTTTCGAATCCAGCGGATCGAACCCATGACGAGACCGACAACAATGCCTGCGAACGAGCCGATGACAAATCCGTAGAAGACCCGCATGGTCGTTATCTGTATATCTGGCCAGAGCGTTCCTGATTTCAGGAGGTCCCAGCCGTCCCGGATTATGTCCGTGGGCGCCGGGTAGAGGCGACTGTCTATCCAGCCCACGGTGCTGGCCAACTGCCACAGCATGAGCAGCAGCACCGGGAAGCCGACTGCCAGTGCGGTATCGATGCCTCTGCGGCGTCGAATGGCGCCGGCCGAGTTTATTTCCGCTCGGCCTGGTAATCGCACCAGCACTCGATCGGTAGAGCTCTCGGAAGTATGCGACATCTCATTTTCTCCTACCAGCGGAGCCCTGCCCCGCTTCGACCTCGCCGCGGAGCAGCTCCCACAGCTCTGCCTCGAATGCCGCGAACTCTGGAGCCTCGCGGACGGCGGCGGACCGGGGACGTGGGAACGGAGAGCGTCGCTCTGCCAGGATTCGCCCCGGTCGCGCGCTCATCACCACCACCCTGTCACCGAGGATGATCGCCTCCTCGAGGCTATGCGTAACGAAGAGAACCGTGCGACGCTCGGCTTGACACAATTCGAGCAGTTCTTCCTGCAGGATCGTGCGAAGTTGAGCGTCCAGCGCGGCGAAGGGCTCGTCCATCAACAGGATTTCCGGTTCGGATGCGAGGGCACGCGCGATCGAGACCCGCTGGCGCATTCCGCCGGAGAGCTGAGCAGGATAAACATCGGCGAACTCGGCTATCCTCATCTTCTCCAGCCATGAACGCGCACGTCTACGGCCTTCGGATTTACGAACTCCTTGGATGTCGAGACCGAAACGCACGTTGGCCTCGACTGTCTTCCACGGGTAGATTCCGTAATCCTGGAATATCATCGACGCCGGATGAGCCGATTTCGCCGCGACGGTAACCTTTCCCTTCGAAGGCGGCAGCAGTCCGGCCACTATCCTCAGGAATGTGGATTTACCACAGCCAGAGGGACCGACAATGCAAACGAACTCACCCTCATCGATACTGATATCCATCGGACCGAGCGCGTGGACACTACCGCCGCCCGACCCGAAGGACCGTTCGACACCGTTCGCGGTAATCTTCGGACGGGAACCACTGGGTAGATCGATGGGGCGGTCCTGTTCTCGGGCCCCTGAAGCGATCGAGCTGTTTGTGGTCATTTTCTATACCTTCGACATGAATTGGTGGGCCGTGTTCGACGGAACTCGGTGTCACCGGACGGTCCACGACCGATTCGTGGGCAGAGACTCGGTCGGGCAAGGCGTAACGCTCCGATCATTGGCCGTGAACATTCCGGATCCCGGCATCTGGCACTTATCCGGAAGTGATGCGACGGTGGGTGATCTTCCAGCCGTTGTCGCCCCGGCGGAGCTGGTCGGAGTACCGCACGAGCAGCGCCGGTATCGGTGCGTCGTGAGTATTGCGGTAGAACTGCACATAACTGAGCGCTTGAGCCGTCGAGCCGTCGATGCTCACGGTGAGCGTGGTGATCACGTGGCGGGTGTGTGAGCCCGGTCCGCTGACGCCCGCCCTGCGCCGCTCGACTGCGGCGGCGACCACCTCGTCGATGCCGACCTGCCGTGTGCCGGTGGTCTCCCAGACCACATCCACGCTGTAGAAGTTCCGGTACTCCTCAGCGTGGCCCTCATCGGCACAGAGAGCGCAACGGCCGAGAAGGTCGCGGACCTCCAGTTCTGCCGCCGTCGAGTCCGGGCGCGCAATCGTCATGACCAGTATGTCCTTCCTGCAAAGCCTCACTGTGCCGCTCCGGCAACTCGGTATCGGCGCACCGTCGGTCGCGACGAGACCGATGCGGCACCGCCGCTGATCCCGCTTCCTCGATCACTCCACCCATTGCTCGGTGCGATCCTCTCGCCGCGGCTGCCGGCCGGTCCGGAACGGCGAGAGAGGGGCATCGACCAGGAGATAACGATGGAGGGCAGTGGTCAGCTCGTTGCTCTGCGCACGCCATGCCGCGAGGGCGGGGTCTGTGCGCAGAGCCTTCTCCAGCTCGGCCCACTGAGTCCACGACGGTATGGCCCAGAGCACGAAGGCCTCACTGTCGTTGGTCATCAATGTCTCCCAGGCTCCGACGAGCCGCCACCCGAAGCGTTCGTAGAGCGGTACGGCAATATCGTGCACTCTGCGCAGGTATTCGCCCGCTTGTCCGGGCGCGACGTGCACTTCCTCCTGGGCGTAGACATCGCCGGTCACTCCGGCGGCGCAGAGATCCGCGGAGGTGGGGCTCCACGGCGCGGGCAGCAGGAGCCGATCACGACCTCCCGAGCGAAACTCTGCCGCCGTGGCCCACCATTTCGCGAGCTTGGGATCTTGCAGCGCCTCATGTCGAAGCTCGTGCCGAAAGGATGCGGCGAGTCCGGAAAGCCCCTCTTCTTCCCAGATATTCACTACTTGCGGCCAGTACCCAGTACTCCCCACCACACCCCAGATTCCATAGCAGCTCTGGTTGCGTTCTTCTTGTCCGATGGGGCTGAAATTGGCAGCCATATGGTACATGTACTTTTCTCGGTTGTGGCCGATTATGTCGATGTACTCATGGATATATATCTTGTCGTTCATGTGGGCCTCCAAATGCGACCGCACTGTCAGCTTGTCGATCCCATTCGATTCCGGACCGGATGACAATGTCGTCACCCTGGCCGGCACCCGCCGGGACGGGAAGTGGTTCGGATACAGGAGTTCGCGACTCCCGTCAGACCCGGTCCAGGTTCAACATCCGGATAGCATTTCCGCGAAGTATCTTGTATTTCTCTTCGTCACTCAGCCCGAGTAGATGCTTCTCGGCGACATTTTTCGACTCCGGCCACGTGGAATCGGTATGCGGGTAATCGGTCTCGAAAGTGATGTTATCGATTCCGATCACATCCCGTGAGGCGATTCCATGATAGTCCTTGAAGAAACAGCCGAACACGTTACGCCGAAAATACTCGGAGGGCGGCTCCGGAGTGATTCCGTCACGTCCGACCCATGCCCTGTGCTCTTCCCACACGGTATCTGCGCGCTCGAGAAGATACGGCAGCCATCCGATCTGCCCCTCGGAATAGGCAATTTTCAGATCGGGAAACTCGACGAGCTTCCCGGAGAACAGCCAATCCGCCAGCGATGTCATGGAGTTGTTGAAGGAGAGCGTGGCAGCGACTCCGTCCGGTGCATCCGCCGAGGTCGCAGGCATCCTCGACGACGACCCGATATGCATGTTGATCGTGGTGGACGTCTCTTCGCAGGCCCGGAAGAACGGGTCCCAGAACCCACTGTGGATGCTCGGCAGGCCCAGATGCGCGGGAATTTCGCTGAAGCAGACAGCATGGACGCCTCGTTCGGCATTGCGCCGGACTTCGGCAGCGGCCAATTCGGCATCCCACAGTGGCACGATGATCAGCGGAATCAGCACCCCGTTGCTGTCACCACACCATTCCTCGACCATGTAGTTGTTGTACGCCCTGATACATTCCAGACCCAGCTCCCTGTCCGAGTTCTCGGTGAAGGTCTGTCCGCAGAACCGGGGGAAAGTCGGGAACGAGAGCGATCCGTCGACGTGGTTCGCGAGCATGTCTTTAGTACGCTCGACCGGGTCGTAGCACCCGGGGCGCATCTCGTCGTACGTCATCGGGGTCATCGTCATTTCCTCGCGGCTGAATCCGACCCCGGCCACGTGACGTTTATGAACGTATACGAGATCTTCGAATACCCAGCAGTCCGCCTTCGGCCCGTCCGGATCGAAGGTCTGCTCATATCGCCCGCCTCCGACATGCCGGATATCGCCGATTCCACGACGCTCGACACGGGGACCTTGCTCGCGATATTTCCTCGGCAGCCACGTCTGCCATAAATGAGCGGGCTCGACTATGTGGTCGTCGACGCTGATGATTCTCGGGAGATCCGACATATGACTTCTATGCCTCTCTGACTCAATCTGACTGTTCGTCAGATCGCAGTTTGGCATAGACCGAGCTGTGTGTCCAGCCTCACTTTTCCGTGAGCCCCGCCCGCGGGACGAGCGGCTCGGCGAACCGTTACAGGCTCGGCTTCCCGTGGAGCCGCCGCGCCCATGCCCCCGCAGAGCAGCCCGGGTTCGTCGGCGACGGTTCTCGGGGCGTTGCCGAGTTCGTTTCGCGAACCGCTCGACTCGCGCGACATCTATGTCGGGGCGACCACGTCGACAGGCAAGAAGTTGCCGCTGAGAACGGGGTGATGTCGTGGTCGATCATGCGCCGGATGCGCACTTCGACTCGTCTTCGGCACGCTCGCTGTCGGGAACCCTCTGTCGCACCGCAGCATGGCTGCGCCGGGGAAATCCTCGCCGAAACCGGTCGGCCGGGATGTCGTGCCATGCGATCGAAATCCGTTGGTGTACGGGAACACCGACGTTACCGACCGGTGCATCGAGCTGGTTCGGCACGTCCACTGAACACACCCTGCTGCCGATGTGCGTACGAACCCGGCCGGCCTTGCCGACCGAAGCCGATCGGCATCCGGAACACCACGAAACCCTTTGGCGAACAGGCGGGTCGACATATAGCCGGCCTTGTTCACCGGACAATTCGAAGTCGCAGCTACCGGTTTGGGCATCGGCGGCGGTGTCCGGGCGATACGGGCCGACGTGAACGAACCGATTCCGGAACGTCCGGTTTGTCGATAAAGGCAGGCTGTGGGCCGGCACATTGCTCGAATTCTCCGACGCCCTCACCCACTCCCACGACGCCCGCACCCGGTCGGGCCGAGCTGGGCGAGTTCGCCTTCGATACCAACCTCGACCGCGCCGAATAAGCTGATATCGGCGCCGAGTGGCAGGCTGATGTGGGCCGAGACCTCGTCGCCGATACGCCGCCCAGGCCCGGCGCATCTGTTCGGCAGCGCGCCCGTAACACTCTGTGGTCCAGGCGATCACGGCATTCGTGGCCGCGGTCGAACACCACGCTGCGGATCGAGGTGGGGCGCGGCCGAGCCGGGATCACCACCGTCGGCGGTAGCGCGTGCTTTCCCGAACTCACGATTGCCACCACGGAGCACCTGCGATAGGTCGCCCAACCATGATTCGGCAACTAGAACATGTGATCGGGACGATCGGAGGCTGCGCGGATCGCCGCCGTGATGCGGTCCACGTCCACGCGCTCCTGTTCGGGCAACGGTGCCCCCGCCGCGGCCCGCGCCGCCGCCGCGGCCCGGAGCAGGCGGCGGGCCCGTTCGGTGTGCCCGGCGAGGACGGCGGCGCCGGCGAGGCCTTCCTGTGCGAGGGCGATCGCGCGAGGGTCACCGATACGCTGGGCCACGGCCAAGCCTTCCTGGTGGTAGGCGCGGGCCCGTTCGGAGTCGCCGCGCTGTTCGGCGATGAAGCCGAGTTCGGCCAGGCTGTGCGCGATCCCGGGCGCGTAGTCGACGTCGCGGTTCCAGTCCAGGGATGCTCGGGTGTGTCTCTCGGCATCGTCGAAGCGCCCCTCCCGCCTGGCTCCGATGCCGAGGCCGACCTCGGCGAAGATCCGGCCGGGTTCGTGCCCCTGGTCCGCCGAGAGTTCCAGGGCACGTTCGTGCAGGCGTCGTGCCCGGGCCAGGTCGCCCGAGAGCAGCGCGAGCCGGCCCAGCCCCGACATCATATCGGCCGCCTGCGGCCAGAGTCCGAGCTCCTCGGCTCGGCGCAGTCCGTCGCTACGCAGTCTCGCGGACTCGGCGTAGTCACCGACGATCTCGGCGCGGCGGCCGAGCAGTTCCTCAGCACGGAGCTGTCCCCACCGATCGCCCAGAACCGCGAAAAGGCGCGCACTTTCGGATGCGTCACGCGCCATGGCCGCGAGGTCGCCGCGCAGCATGGCGTGGTGGGCCATGCTGCTGAGGGCGGCAGCGAGGCCCCATCGATCGCCGTGCGCACGGAAACCGGCCAGCGCCCGCTGGGCCAGCGTTTCGCTCACCGACTGGTCACCGCCGCCGAGCAGTACCTCGGCGAGTAGCCATTCGGTGAACGCGCGGCCCACCGGATCGCTCACCTGGTCGAATCCCGCCAGCCCGGCCTCGATCAGCTCCGGCCGGTCCGACGCGGCAGCGCCGAGCAGCGTGAGCGCCGATCGCCAGCCGTTGGCCCGCGCCCACAGGTCGGGAGCGGTCTCCCGACCGGCGCCGAGCGCCGTGTCGAGGAGTCGGATGCCCGCCCCGATCCGCCCCCGCAGAAACCAGTACCAGGCCATCGCGCAGACCAGTCGCAGCGCGACACCCGCGTCCCCACGGCGCGCCGAATCCTCCACTGCGGAAAGCAGATTCGTATACTCCGCGTCCAGCACCGCCAGCCAGTGCCGCTGGTCGACACTGCGTAGCTGCGCATGCGCCTTTTCGGCCAGCGCCACGTAGTATTCATTGCGCACCGCGCGCAGCGAGTCGGCCTCCCCGGCTTCTACCAGCCGATCCGAACAGTACAGGGCGACCGATTCCAACAACCGGTAGCGGGGGCCCGCCTCGGTATCGGTAACGGCGACCAGCGAACGATCGACCAGACGGGCGAGCAGGTCCGCAATGCGCGCGGGAATGAGACCGGCACTCGCGCAGACATATTCGGCCGCCGACAGACCGAACTCGTCACTGTGTACCGAAAGCCTGCGCAGCACGACCTGTTCCGGCGCGGTCAACTGCTCCCAGCTCCAGTCGATCATCGCGCGCAGCGTCTGCTGCCGACCGGGCCCGGAGCGGCGCCCGGTGACCAACAGCTCGAAACGATCGTCCATCCGCGCCGCCAGTTCCCGGATACCGAATGCCCGCACCCGGGCGGCGGCCAGCTCCAGTGCCAGCGGAATTCCGTCGAGCCGGCGGCAGATCGTAACGACAGCCGCGGCGTTTCCCGCATCGATGGCGAAGCCCGGCGAGGCGGCCGCCGCACGTGCGGCGAACAGCCGGACTGCACTGAACCGCGGCAGCGCCTCCACACTGATATCCGCAGACGAATACGGCAGATCGAGCCCAGCGACCGGGTAAACGGCTTCACCGGAGATGCCGAGCGGTTCCCGGCTCGTGGCCAAGATCCGCAGCCCGGGAACCGACCGCAACAGCCGCTCGGCCAATTCGGCCATCACGGCCACCAGATGCTCGCAGTTGTCGAGGACCAGCAGCACCTGTTTACCGTCCAGCGCGGCGACCAGCCGGTCGAACGGACCGGCGGTGGACTGGATATCGCTTCTGATTCCGAGCACCGCCTGCACCGTGTCCACGATGATCGTATCGGCGGCGGCGGTCGCGTCGATCCCGGCGAGCTCGACGAACCGGACACCGCCGGGATGATCGGGGACCAGCGTGCGCGCCGTCTCGATCGAGAGTCGCGTCTTGCCGACACCGCCGGGACCGACGAGGGTTACCAGCCGATAGTCACCGGCCAGACCACGCACCTCGCGCACCGCGTCGGCACGACCGATCAGCTCGGTCAGCTGGCCCGGCAGGTTTGTCGGCGTGCCCGGCGAACGAGGTACGAGCACTGGGTCCTGAGCGAGGATGGCCCGGTGCACGGCGACGATCTCGGGTCCCGGATCGACGCCGAGGTCGGCGCGCAATCGTTCCCGCAGCTCGGTGAAACCGGCCAGAGCATCACTCTGCCGACCGGACCTGTACAGTGCGCGCAACTGCGCGGCGCGGAGTCGTTCACGCAGGGGATATTCGGCGACAACCGGCGCCAGTTCAGCGGCCAAGCCGGTGTATTCGCCGAGGTCGAGCAGCGCTTCGGCCCGAGTCTCCACAGCCGAGAGCCGCAGTTCCTCCAGCCGGGCCGCCTCGACCGCCGCGAATTCCGCATCGGCGAGGTCGGCGAAGGGCGTGCCGCGCCAGAGTCCGAGCGCGGCGGTCACTACGTCCGCCCGCGATCGCGCATCCGCGCCGGTGAGTACGAGCATCTTCTCGAAACGGCCCGCGTCCACGGCGTCCATCGCGACATCGAGGCGATAACCCGCGGACCCGGACACCACCAGAGCGCGGGCGCCCGGCTCGGCGGCGGCGAGGACACCGCGCAGCTGCGAGACCTTGACCTGTAACGCGGATATCGGGTCGCGGGGTGCTCGCCGCGGCCACAACACATCGACGAGCCGATCAGTGGACACCGGACGCCCGCGGTGGACGAGCAGCGCGGCGAGCACGGTCCGCACCTGTCCAGCGGGGATCACGACCTGCACACCCCGATCCGTCCACACCTCCAGTGGACCGAGCACGCCGAACCTCATCCCGGAGACGATACGGACCGTCCGCGGACGGTCGATCGCCGTGTAGGGCGACTGTAGGGGTTCTGTAGGCCGCTGCGGCGAAGGTTGTGGGCGCCGCGGCAGCGCGCAAGCCACTCCCCCGGTGGGCTCGGGCGCCGCATGACTCCCACGGCACCTTGCTCTACCCGCCCCGGCTACCCGGAAAAGGACAGATGATGAGACGCCCTGCGACAACCCTGGCGCTATTGGCCTTCTCGAGCCTGATCACCTCGCTGGATTTCACGATCATCTATGTCGCCCTGCCCGATATAGCCCGCGACGTCGGTTTCTCCGGGCATTCGATGCAGTGGGTGGTCAGCGCCTACGCCATTTTCTTCGGCGGCTTGCTGCTGCTGGGTGGGCGATCCGCGGATCTGCTCGGTAGGCGGCGGATGTTCGTCCTCGGCATGGTGGTTTTCGGCGCCGCATCGCTGCTGGGTGGCCTGGCCACCGCCACGACCGCGCTGATCGCCGCCCGAGCGGTCCAGGGAGCCGGCGCGGCGCTGCTGTTCCCCGCGACTCTGTCGCTGGTCAACACCATGTTCGAGGAGGGTGCGCAGCGAATCCGCGCGCTCGCGATCTGGGCGATGGCCGGGGCCGCCGGCCTCAGCCTCGGCGCGCTGCTCGGCGGTGTGCTGACCAGCTCGTTCGGGTGGCAAGCGGTGTTCTTGATCAATATTCCGCTGGTCGTCGCCGGCGCGACGGCCGCGTTCGAGCTGCTGCCCGCGGACGGGTCGCGCGATCGGGCGCGCGGATTCGACGTACCCGGCGCGCTCACCGGAACCCTGGGCATCACCCTCCTGGTATTCACCGTGGCGCAAGGAGCGGAGTCCGGGTGGACCTCGCCTCTCGTCCTCGGCGGCGGCGCGACAGCGGTGGCGCTGCTGGCGGCGTTCCTGCTCATCGAAGCGCGCAGCACCAGCCCACTCATGCCGTTACGACTGGCCCGTGCGTTGGGGCCGGTGCTCGCCGTGATCTTCGTATTCGGCGCGAGCGTGCAGAACATCGTCTACTTCCTCACGCTGTTCCTACAGAACGTGTGGCGGTACAGCGCGCTGGTCACCGGGCTCGTGTTCCTGAGCCTGTCGCTGGTGATCGCGGTCGCGAACTTCGCCGCCGAGCGGCTCATCGTCCGAATCGGCGTCCGCGCCACCCTGATCATCGGTTTGGTTCTCGCGGCGGGCGGTGGTTTTCTGCTCGCGGTCGGGATGGTCACCGATGGGTCCTACCCGATGATCCTGGCGGGAATCGTGGTCTACGGCGCGGGGACGGGCACCGTCTTCCCGACGATGTTCACCGCCGCCGGCCTCGGCGTCGCCGATCACGAGCAGGGCAGCGCCGGTGGGATGGCGAATACCGCGATGCAGGTCGGTATCGGCGCGGGACTCGCGGCCCTCGTCGGTATCGCGAACGCGGGCACAGCCGGGCTCGACGACGAGGCATTGCGGATCGCGACCGCGGACAACCTGCGCACCACCGTCGTCGTGGCCGCCGCGCTCACTCTTCTCGGCCTGCTCGCCGCGGCGGTGCTGCCCGGACGCCGAGCAGCCGACAACGAACACCCCACCGCGGCGAACACACTCGCCCCGGTCCGAGGCGGGTGATCACCGGAGCAGCGACCAGGACAGCCCGGTAGGAGAACAGCGGGTGCCGATGGGTTCACGCCCGCGCCCATACCACTGCCTGTTCGACGAACAGTGCTCGACGAACAGCACACCGACACCAGAGGAAACTGCGTGAAGAACGCAGTCATCACAACAGCGCGATTCGCGGCCGCGGGCTCGACGGGCCCGGCGTCCACCGCGGCCCTCGGCTCCGGAGCAGCCCGCGCGGCGCCGCAGGGCCGGGACCGGATGGCCCGCCATCGCCCTGGTGCTCCGATACCGGGGTACATACAACATCGAGAGGAATCGTCATGACCACACAGCGCGCCGAGAAGATCGCCACCACCCCCGACTGGTATGCGCCGTACAAGATCTCGCAGGCTATCGTGGCCGCCGGCCTCATCCACGTATCCGGGCAGGCGGGCATCGACGAGCAGGGCCGAACAGTCTCCGACGATTTCCTGACCCAGGGGCGGCAGGCCTTCGCCAACATCCGACGAGTGCTCGCCGCGGCCGGGGCCGACCTGGCCGACGTGGTGAAGGTCGGGATCTTCGTCACCGATATGGCCGCCCATCTGGAAGAAGTCATCGCGTTGCGCGGCGAGTTCCTCAACGAGCCCTACCCCGCCGACACCTTGCTCGAGGTGTCCTCCCTCGCCCGGCCCGACTGGCAGATCGAAATAGAAGTCACCGCCCTCGCGCGCTGAGTACCGGCCCGCTCCGAACCCGAACAGCCCCATGGAAGGAAACAGCATGCGTACTGCGAAGTTGCGGTGTCGCCGAGGCTGTGCCGGATTTCGGCGTGGACGCGGCTCGGCACCGGAGCGGGCGACGGACGGCCGACTACCCGCCGTTCAGCCGGAAGAGCCGGTCAGCGTTGCGATGTGTGATCCTCTCCCGTTCCTCGGTCGTGATGTCGAGTTCGTCGAGGAACTCGTGCACGCCGCCGAGGTGGAGGAACGGGAAGTCGGTGGACCAGATCACCCGGTCGAGTCCCAACTCGGCACGGATGAAGTCGAACTGGGGGCGGTGGAACATCCCACTGGGCGTGACCCATACGTTGGAGCGGTAGACCTCGGCGATCGTGCGTGACAGCCCGGTGTCGCCCGGTGAGAGGACGTCGTCCAGGCGGCTGAGATAGAAGGGGACCATCTCGCCCCAGTGGCCACTGATGACCTGTAGGTCGGGAAGACGTTCGAACACTCCGGCCAGGATGAGCCGCAGCACATGAATGCCGGCCTCATGATGCCAGCCCCATCCCCCCAGGGAGAACTCCGCAGTCACCTTGTCGTCGAAACCCGCGTAATAGGATCGCTGCACCTGCTGAACGGGGTGGAACGGGTGCACGTAGAGAGGCACCCGCAATGCGGCGATCCGGTCCAGGATCGGCTGGTAGGTGGGTTCGTCGAGGAACCCGGCACCGGGACGTCCCAGGATGAGGACGCCGCGCAGACCGAGATCGGTCACGGCGCGGTCGAGTTCGTCGACGGCGGCGGCGGGCAGGTGCCACGGCAACGCCGCCAGCCCCTGAAGGCGATCGGGGCGAGCGAGGACCGCCTTCGAGAGCCGGTCGTTGACCGATTCGCAGAGGGCGATCGCCCTCTTGCCGGGGACCAGCTGGACCGGGCTGGTCCAGGAAACGATCTGCACGTCGATGCCGTGCTCGTCCATCCGCCGTATGCGGTCCTGCCCGAGGTCGGTTCCGAGGCGGATCGCTTTGTGGATGTCGACGGCGGGACGTCGGCCCGCACCGGCGCGGACCGGCGCGGAACTGGAACTCTGGGCCCGCATGTACGGCGCCTCGCGGGCGAGGACCGGACCTGCCGCTTCGGCGATAGACGGGTCGATCGCATGTTCTTCGATACAGATGAGCGTCATGAGGAGCTCCTGGTGGAGTCGGAAGCGAAGACGGTCAATCGGCCAACGCCGGTTTGATGGTCGCTTCCGCGAACTCGCGGAAGGTGGTGGGAGTGGTGTTCGCGGCGGTACGCACTGAACCGTTGTTGATGCCGCGCTCGCCGGCCAGGTCCATATCCACCATGGACCGGGCCATCGGCTCGGAGACGCCGCGATCGACGAGGAAGCGGCGCACGGCAGCGCGGTCTCCGAGCTCGTACCGGACGGGCGAACCGAGAACCTCGGTCAGGATCTGCGCGATATCCAGGTAGGAGAGGTCTTCTCCACCGAGGACGTCGACGGACTCCTGCCCGGTCCAGGTGTGATCGACCAGGAGTTCGGCAGCGAGTGCCGCGATATCCTTCGTCGCGATCCAGGGCATCGTGAAATCAGCTGGGAGAGTGCCGGAAACGACTCCGTTCCTGATCGTGGGCACCTGCCTGAGGACGTTGTCCATGAAGGCGGGCAGCGCGAGCGAGCGCACGTGCGCGCCGGTGCTGCGGAAGAGATCCTCCATCGCGTGCGACGCGGAGATGTGGCCCGCATAGATCTGCGATCCTCGCCCGAGCGCGGAAACGATCACGACGCGCGGCACACCGTGGCGCACGACGGCGTCGGCGCCGGGGACCGAGGCGGTCACGTACGCCTCGTAGGGACTGCTCGCGTTCGCGGCTGCCGGCATGAGCCAGAACAACGCGTCGGCGCCGTCGAGGGCGCGATCGACGACAGCCCCGTCGCAGTGCGACCCGACGACGATCTCGGCGCGCTGCCGCACTTCCGCGGGCAGCTTGTCCGGTTCCCGAACAACGAGGCGCACCGGTTCACTTCGCCGGAGCAGCGTGGCGACCAGCTTGCTACCTGTCTGCCCAGTGGGGGCGGTGACGACGATCATGGATGATTGCTCCTACTCCCGGAAACAAAAGTAGACTCTACCGTACCGTATACTTAAGGTGGCACGCCATGGCCCGACGCGGTGAAACGCTGCGAGAGCACATCCTCGACACGGCGAAACTCGCGTTCCTGGAGGGCGGCTTCGAGCGAACTTCCATGGACGCGATCGCGGCGCGCGCGGAAACCTCGAAACGTTCTCTGTATGCGCACTTCCCGACCAAGGACGCGCTGTTCCTCGCAGTCGTCGAGCGCGCCCGCGCCCTGTTCGCTGGGCGGATGCGCACGCCCAGGCAATACGCCGACGAACCCGCGGAAGCAGTCGTGCGGTACTGCGGGCGCTTCGTCCAACTGTTGCGGTGGTCCTCGGTCGCCCGGATGCTCCGTCTCGGCATAGCCGAGGCCGACCGGCTGCCGGATGTGGCGGCCGGCCTCTACGACGTCCTCTTCGGGACCACGGCCCGCGATCTCGCGGCGCACCTGGAAACCACCTCGGGGCTCACATCCGGCGAGGCCCAGGCGGCGGCGACCGAGCTGATCGGCCTGGTCGTCCACCCGACGCTTCCGCGCGTGCTGCTCGGAATCCATCCCGTCGTCGACGAGATCCCGGAGGAGGAGCACCTGACGACGGATGTCGACCTCGACAGGATCCGGCGCCTGTGCCGCATCGTGCTGCATCCATCAACTGCGGCGAACCAGTTCACCTCCGGGAACTGCCCTTCCGAGCCGTGAACGACGAGGAAGCGAACTCGTCTGCCACACACAGTGCGATGACGCGGTCGCACAGCAACCGCCTGCCGAACTCGTCGGCACACCGGTCGAGGGCCCGGTGGCCGGCCCCACGTCACGATCGCCGAGGTCCCGGTTATGCCGCTCAGGACCGAATTCGGTTTCGACCCCGGTAATCCTCAGCATCCGAGGGGCAATCCGGCCCGGTCGACATCCCCGGCCCCCTGCCCGCCGGAGACGTCGGAATCGAGAACCGCTCGTACGATCGGCCGTGCTCCGGCGTGTTTGCCGTGGAGTAGAGCTCGTAGGGGAAGCCCACGCAGGACACCCGGCGGGCAAAACGGTTGACCAGGCACGGACCCTCTCGATTACCGCAGTGACCGGAGAGCGGGCATTCGATCGGATCCCGACGCCGCCCACACTCCCACAGTCGATCAGTAATACACCGGACCGGGGACTCCACCGCCCGCCGCGATGGCGTCACCGGTGATGGCGATACTGCGCGGAGAGGCGAGGAAGGTGACCACATCGGCGACTTCCCGCGCATCGATGACCCGCCGCAGGGTGTTACGCGCGATCTCGCCCTCGAGGTCGGCGATCGCGCGTCCGGATTTCTCCGCATCGACAGTCAAACGGTCGGTGAGACGTTCGGTTCTGGTCAAGCCGGGATGAACGACGGTGACATTGACACCCGACGGGCCGAGTTCGTCGGCCAGGTTCTTGGTCAGCGCGGACACACTGATGTTCCGGATGGTCTGCGCGATCGAATTCGCCTGCCGCGCACCGAGTCCACTGATATTGACGATCCTTCCCCACCGCTGCTCGACCAGGTACGGCGCCACCGCGCGGGCAGTGCGCAGATATCCGAGAACCTTGATCTCGACCTCACGCCGCACGGTCTCGTCATCCGTTCCCGCCAGATCGCTGCTCGCCCCCGCACTCCACGGAGTGGCGGCGGAATTCACGAGGATATCTACGCCGCCCAGTTCCGCGACGGTCCGCTCGACCAGCGCGCGCACTCGGTCGTCGTCACCGGTATCGGTGGGTACGGCGAGTACGCGCCGGCCCGTCTCCTCCGCCAGCGTGCGGGCGGCGGCCGCCAGCGGCTCGGCCGAGCGGGCCGCGAGCACCACATCCACACCCTCGTTCGCCAGTCCGCGCGCGACGGCGAACCCGATCCCTTTGCTACCGCCGGTGACGATCGCCCGTTTTCCGTTCAGTTCCAAGTCCACCCCGTGCACGTTAACGGCAGGAGCGGACCGGGTCGCGGATCCCACTCGGGCCGATTCGAACTCGCCGGAACCGTCACTCGCGCCTGTCGCTCACCTCCGCCGCGGCCGGGCACACCCATTCGGTCATGACATCGGCGAGCGCGCGTACCCCGGTGTGGCAGTCCTGCGCCCGGGCGAATTCGACGGGCGAATGCGAGATACCGGTCGGATTGCGGACGAACAGCATCGCCGTCGGGACGAGGGCCGACAGAATTCCCGCATCGTGGCCCGCCGCGGTCGGCAGCACCGGGACCTCGCCCAGTTGCGCGAGAGCCCGGCCGACCCGATCACGAATGTCCGCCGGGAATTCGACGATCGGGGTCACCGATTCCGCCTCGACCCGCAGGCCGATCCCGGCGGCGGTGGTATCCGCCCGCGTCCGGTCCTCGATCTCGGCGACGAGCCGGCGCAGGGTGTCCTCGTCGGCGGCCCGGGCGTCCAGCCAGGCGGTGATCTCGGAGGCGATGGCATTGGCGCCGTTGGGCAGTACCGCGATCTTGCCGAAGGTCGCCACCGCGGTATGCAGTTCGGCAGCCTGCCGGGCGGTGTGCACCGCGGTGGCGTAGGCGAGCATCGGATCGCGGCGGTCGATCAGCCGGGTGGCGCCGGCGTGGTTGGCCTCGCCGGAGAATTCGAACACCCACCGGCCGTGCGGCCAGATGGCGGAGGCCACCGCGACCGGACGGTCCACCAGATCCAGGGCCCGGCCCTGCTCGACGTGCAGTTCGACGTATACACCGACCCGCTTCACCAGTTCGGGGTCCGGTCCGAGGTGCCCGATATCGCGACCCGCGCCGGCGAGCGCTTCGGCCAGGGTGATGCCGTCGCTGTCACGCAGCCCCAGCGCGCGTTCGGCGGTCAGCGCGCCGGTGCTCAACTGGGATCCGACGCAGGCGACACCGAACCGGGCGCCTTCCTCGTCGCAGAAGGCGACCACGGCGACCGGGCGGTCCGGGACGATACCTCGTTCGCGGACGAGATCCACGGCGGCGAACGCGCTCACCACACCGAGCGGCCCGTCGAAGGCACCGCCGTCGGGGACCGAATCCAGATGTGAACCGGTGACGAAGGCGTCGACCGGATCCCCGTCCCATCCCGGCGGCAGCCACCACGCCCACAGGTTGCCGTTGCGATCCACCTCCACCTGCATTCCGCGCGCACCCGCGCAGCCGGTGAACCATTCGCGCAGCGTCAGATCGGCATCGTTCCAGGCGAACCGGCGATAACCACCGGTGGCCGGGGCCCGGCCGACGTCCAGGATGTCGTTCCACAGGGTGTCGAAAGTCCGCATATCCATCCTCGTCAGAACCGGCCGGGAATCCAGTCGGTCCCCGCCAGCGGAACACCGGCCATGGCCGCCGATTCCACGGTGAGGGCCACCAGATCCTCCGGCTCCAGATTGCGCAGATGCGATTTACCGCAGGCCCGCGCCAGCGTCTGCGCCTCCATGGTGAGCACCCGGAGATAATTGGCCAGGCGCTGTCCCGCCGCGACCGGATCGAGATTACGGGCCAGTTCGGGATCCTGGGTGGTGATCCCGGCCGGATCGCGGCCGGCCTGGAAATCGTCGTAACAACCGGGCGCCGAACCGAGCGCGGCGTACTGCTCGGCGAAACGCGGGCTGTTGTCGCCGAGGGCGATGAGCGCGGCCGTACCGATGGCGACGGCGTCCGCGCCCAGGGCCATGGCCTTGGCGACATCGGCGCCGCTGCGGATCCCACCGGACACGATGAGCTGCACCTTCCGGTGCACGTCCAGTTCCTGGAGTGCCCGGACGGCCTGCGGCAGGGCCGCCAGGGTGGGGATGCCGACATGTTCGATGAACACGTCCTGGGTGGCCGCGGTACCGCCCTGCATACCGTCCACGACGATCACATCGGCACCGGCCTGCACCGCGAGCTTCACGTCGTAATAGGTCCGGGTGGCGCCGACCTTCACATAGACCGGTTTCTCCCATTCGGTGATCTCGCGCAGCTCGATGATCTTGATCGCCAGATCGTCCGGGCCGGTCCAGTCCGGATGCCGGCACGCCGACCGCTGATCCACCCCTTGCGGGAGCGTACGCATCCGAGCGACGCGCTCGGTGATCTTCTGGCCGAGCAGCATCCCGCCACCACCCGGTTTCGCGCCCTGTCCGAGCACGACCTCGATGGCATCGGCCTTGCGCAGATCATCGGGATTCATCCCATAGCGCGACGGCAGATACTGGTAGACGAGCGTTTTCGACTGTCCGCGTTCCTCCGCGGTCATACCGCCGTCGCCGGTGGTCGTCGAGGTGCCCACCGCGCTCGCGCCGCGTCCCAGTGCTTCCTTGGCCCGGCCCGACAGGGCACCGAAACTCATTCCGGCGATGGTCACCGGAATATCGAGATGCAGTGGCTTCGTCGCGTACCGATCGCCGAGTACGACGTCGGTGTCACAGCGTTCGCGGTAGCCCTCCAGCGGATATCGCGACATGGAGGCACCGAGGAAGAGCAGATCGTCGAAATGTGGCAGCGGCCGTTTCGCGCCCCAGCCACGGATATCGTAGAGACCCGTATCGGCGGCGCGCTGGATCTCGGCGATCACGGAGCGCGGATAGGTCGCCGATTCACGGAGTGCCGGATTCACCGGCGCGGGAGTGGTCATATTCGGTCTCCTGATAGGCGTGTCAGTAGGCGCCGAGGTTGTCGACGTGGAAGTTGTAGAGGGTGCGGGCCGAGCCGTACCGGGTGAACTCGCCGGGTGCGGCGTCGAACCCGGCCGCCGTGAGCAGCTCACCGAGTTCGGCCAGATGTTCCGGGCGCATGGGTTTCTCGACGCAATCGGCACCCAGCGAGGCGACCCGTCCGCGCACGTAGATCCGGGTCTCGTAGAGCGAATCCCCCAGCGCCTCACCGGCGTCACCGCACACGACCAGGCGTCCGGCCTGTCCCATGAACGCACTCATATGCCCGATATCGCCGCCGACGACGATATCGGCACCCTTCATCGAGATACCGCATCGGGCGCCCGCGTCGCCCTCGATCACCAGCAGGCCACCGTGCGCGGTGGCCCCGGCCGACTGGGAGGCGTTACCGGTGACCCGCACCGTCCCCGACATCATGTTCTCCGCCACCCCGACCCCGGCATTACCGCGGACTGTGACCGTGGCCCGCTGATTCATCCCGGCGCAGTAGTAACCCACATGTCCCTCGACGGTGACCTCGATCTCGTCGTCGAGACCGCATACCATCGCATGCGCGCCCCGCGGCGCGGTCAGGGTGACCCGGCGCGGCGCGTCCGGTCCGTGCAGCAGGGCATTGACCTCCCGCACGCTGTACGTGCCGAGATCCAGGACCGTGCCGGCGGATTCGGCCCGCACCGTGCCCTCGGTACTCACTGTCGGTGCCATACGTAGACCTCCTCCGGTTCGGGTTCGAAGATGCGGGCCTGCTCCACACCCGGCAGGCCGGCCAGCGCGCGATATTCCGAAGCCATCGCCACCCAGCGATCGGTTTCGGCCACGACCGCCGGTTTGCAGGCGATCGGATCGCGCACCACCGCGAACGATTCGCGGTTGGCGACAAGCAGGGTGTAGAAGCCGTCGAAGCGTTCGGCGAGCAGCCGCAGGGCCTTCTCCAGATCGGCGCCCCCGGCGAGCTCCCGCGCCACGAAACGGGCACCCACCTCGGTATCGTTCGCACTGTCGAAAACCACGCCGGCCCGTTCCAGTTCGTGTTTGACGCTCATATGGTTCGCGAACGATCCGTTGTGTACCAGGCACTGGTCCGGGCCGACCGAGAACGGATGCGAACCGGCCGCGGTGACCGCCGATTCGGTCGCCATCCGGGTATGCGCGACCCCCTGCCAGCCCGCCGCCGCGGGCAGTCCGAACCGCCGGGCCAGCGCACTCGGATCGCCGACGCCTTTGAGCACGGTGAGATCGCGGCCGAATCCGATGACACGGGCGGCCGGCGCCGCCCGGCGGGCCGCGGCGGCGAGGCTCTCCGGGTCGGTCTTCGCGTTCAGCACCGTGGTCGGCGTCAGATCGATCCCGGTGACCGGGGTGCCGATATCGGTGCCGATCGCCGCGGCGAGTTCGGCGGCCGGTACTCCGGCGTCGAGCAGCGATACCGTGGCCACGCCGGGTGGCGACCATCGCGGGTCGCCGTAGATCGCCATCCCGGCCGAATCCGGTCCGCGCTCGCACATCTGGTCGAGCATGGCGGTCAGCAGTTCGCCGAGCCGTGGGTGCAGCGCGGGGTCGCGCAGATGCAACCCGACTATTCCGCACATAGGAACTCCTCGTCGCGGTATCAGAAAGCGGTCAGGTATTCGTCGATCTCCCACGCGGAGACCGTGTTGTGCCAGGCGAAGAACTCATCGCGTTTGAGGCGGGCGAAATATTCGCTGACGCCGGGCCCCGCCCCGTCGAGCGCGTGCGCGACCACGGGGTCCGCGTCGAGCGCGTCCATGGCGTGCAGCAGGGTCATCGGCAGCACGGCACCGGAATCCCGCTGTTCACCGGGTGCGCCGGGATCGAGCTCGCGTTCGATACCGTCGAGTCCCGCGGCCACCCCGGCGGCCAGCGCGAGATACGGGTTGGCCGAACCGTCACCGCCGCGCAATTCCACCCGATGTTCGTCGGGCACTCGCAGGTAGTGCGTGCGATCGTTACCGCCGTAGGTGGCACGGCGCGGCGACCAGGTGGCACCGCTGCTGGTGGAGACCGCGCCCAGGCGTTTATAGGAATTCACCGTCGGCGCCAGGAGCGCCTGCATGGCGCAGGCATGCTCCAGCAGGCCCGCGATGAAGGCGTACGCGGTGGCGGACAGGCCCAGACCGCGGGTATCGGTGGCATCGGGAAAGATCGGCCGCTCGCCGTTCCACAGCGAAAGGTGCAGGTGCATCCCGGAACCGGTGCGATCGGCGAACGGCTTCGGCATGAAAGTCGCTCGCATACCGCGTTTCTCGGCGATCACCGACAGCAGGTACCGGGCGGTGATCACCCGGTCCGCCGTCGTCATCGCCTCGGCGTAGGCGAAGTTCTGTTCGAACTGCCCGTTGGCGTCCTCGTGGTCGCTGGCGTAGTTACCCCAGCCCAGCGCGTTCATCGCCGCCGAGATCTCGGTGAGGTGGTCGTACATCCTGGTCACATCGCGGGCGTCGTAGCAGGGCCGGCGGCTGGTATCGGCATCGTCGGCGGTGCGCAGGGTGCCGTCGGCCGCCCGGTTGACCAGGAAGTACTCGATCTCCGCGCCGGCCTTCACCGTGAGGCCGCGCGCGGCCGCCCGGCGCAGCGCGACCCGCAGGATCACCCGCGGCGAGTACGGCCAGGGTTTCCCGTGCACATGCGGATCGCAGTGCACCAGCGCCAGCCCGGGACGGATGAACGGGATCGGGGTGAACGAAGCGAGATCGGGAACGGCGACCAGATCGGGATCCTTCGGCTCCTGCCCCATACTGCCCGCGGCGTAGCCGGCGAAACCGGCACCGCCGGCCTCCAGTTGCGCGGCCGCCTCGACCGGAACCAGTTTGGCGCAGGGTTTGCCCGCCAGGGTGGTGAACAGCGCGAGGATGTATTCGATGCCGGCGGCCTTCGCCAGTGCCGTGAGAGTTGCCGGGCCGGTGGTACGACCTGTCGCGGGGGCGAGAACGGGGGCGGTATCGATGGTCATGGTCGCTCCAGATGATCGGTGGACGGTACGGGCGGTGGAGGTCTCAGCGCATCTCCCCCGCACCCGCGTACGGATGCGGGCTGACCAGCAGATCGCCCTCGGCGAAACGGGACCAGCGGAAATCGTGCGGATCCACCCCGGGCAGATCGGTCTTTCCGGTGAGCAGCAGATCGGCCACCAGCCGGCCCACCGCCGGGGAGATCTTGAACCCGTGGCCGGAGAAACCGGTGGCCAGGAACAGGCCCTCGACCGGGGCCGGGCCGATGATCGGGTTGTAGTCGGGTGTGACATCGTAGGCACCGACATAGGAGCCGGTGATCCGCGGATCGGGCATATCCGGAAGCCGGTGCCCGAGCTTGCCGATCACCTTGTCCACCGTGCTCTCGTCGGCACGGTTCACATAGTTGTCCGGGTCGATGTACTCCGGTGCCCGGTGGTCGGAGTTTCCGGCCAGCAGTTCGCCGTTGGGTTCCCGGCACAGATAGGACAGTCCGGCCAGATCCGACAGCACCGGGACCACGGGGAGCGGCGCGCCCTGATCGACCAGGACGAGTTGCGCGCGCTGCGCCCGCACGTCCACCGGTACCCCGGCACTCGCCGCGAGCGCGGGCGTCCAGGGACCCGCCGCGAGCACCACTGTGCCCGCGTGGATCTCGGAGCCGTCGTCGAGCCGGACTCCCCGCACCGCTCCGGCCGCCCCGACGACGAGTTCCCGGACCGGGGTGGACTGGCGGATCCGGACGCCCAGCGCCCGGGCCGCCGCCGCGAATGCCATACCGGCCAGGTACGCCTCGCCACGTCCGCCGAGCGGTTCGTAGGCGAAGGCGGCGAAATCGTCGAGGTACAGGCCCGGCCAGA
>NZ_JBSGIP010000003.1:0-354843 GCF_053605105.1 Nocardia sp. NPDC003963 | reverse complement strand
GGTGGGGCCCGCCCCGGTTCTGGAGCGACGAAGCGAAGGAGCGCAGCGACTGAGCGTAGGAGTGAAGAACCGGGGTTGATAGGGCCCCACCCCGCGGCGCCGAAGGCGCCGCCGATAAACACTGCATTATCCTGCTCGGGTGGCGATATCCAAGGTCGAGCGCCTGATGAATCTGGTCATCGCGCTGCTGTCGACTCGGCAGTTCCTGACTGCGGAGCGTATCCGGGAGAGCGTCGCAGGCTATGAGGACTGTGCCAGCGACGAGGCGTTCAGCCGGATGTTCGAGCGGGACAAGAACGAGCTCCGTGATCTGGGCATACCGCTCGAGGTGGGCCCTTCGGGGCGTTTTTCCACCGTCGAGGGGTACCGCATCAACCGGGACGCCTATGAGCTACCGGATATCGATCTGACCAGTGAGGAGTCGGCGGCGGTGGCCGTGGCGCTGCAGATGTGGGAGTCGCCCGAGTTGGCCGCGGCCGCGGCCGGGGCGCTGCTGAAATTGCGGGCGGGCGGGGTGCATGTCGAGACCGATACCGCGTTCGCGGCCATTCCGGCGGTGCCGGCGCGTACTCGCGGGTCCGAGCCGGTGCTGGGGAAATTGCTGGCGGCGATCGATGCCGGGCAGGCGGTGCGATTCGAGCATCGTGGGGCGAGTAATGCGCCGTATCTGATGCGCGATGTCGAGCCGTGGGGTGTGGTGACCTTGCGGGGGCGCTGGTATCTGGTCGGGCACGATCGGGATCGGGCCGCCGTGCGGACTTTCCGGCTGTCGCGGATCGGGGAGGAGATCACCGCGTACGGGCCTCGTAATGCCGTGCATCCGCCCGCGGGTACCGATCTGCGGGAGATCGTCACCCGGGTGACCGGGAGTGTGCCGGTCACCGGTTCGGCGACCATCTGGGTGGCGCAGGGCCGGGGGCGGGATCTGCGCCGGATCGGTGATGTGGTGGGTAGCCGGACCGTCGGTGGCCGTCCGGGCAGTGTGCTGGAGGTGCCGATCAGGTCGCAGCACTGGCTGGCCAGGTTGATCACCGGGTTGGGTGCGGATGCGCTGGTACTCGAACCCGCGGAGTTGCGGGCCGATGTGGTGGCGCGGTTGCGTTCGGTGATCGCCCGGACGGAGGTGGCGTTGTGAGCACCCGGTTGTCGGCGCGGTTGTCGCGGCTGCTGAACATGGTGCCGTATTTCGTGGCCAATCCCGGGATCAGTGCTGCCGAGGCCGCCGCCGATCTGGGGGTGACGACGAAACAGTTGATGGCCGATCTGAATCAGCTGTGGATGTGCGGGTTGCCCGGTTACGGTCCCGGTGATCTGATCGACCTGTCTTTTTCCGAGGAGAGTGTGCAGGTCACGTTCACCGCGGGGATCGAGCGGCCGTTGCGGCTGACCTCGATCGAGGCGACGGCGGTACTGGTGGCCTTGCGGTCGATCGTCGATCTGCCCGGGATGGTGGATCCGACTGCCGCGCATTCGGCCATCGCGAAGCTGGAGTCGGCGATCTCCGGGGCGGCCCCGGTGCCGATCTCGGGGGCCGGTCCGGCCGGTGGCCCGCCCCCGGAGGCACCCGCGGTGACCACGGTGCGGTCGGCGGTGGCGGCCCGGCGGGCGTTGCGGCTGGAGTACTACTCGGCCAGCCGCGATGTGGTGTCGGACCGGGTGGTCGATCCGATTCGGATCGTGGCCGTGGACGACAACAGTTATCTGCAGGCGTGGTGCCGGGAGGCCGAGGGCGTGCGCCTGTTCCGGTTCGACCGGATCGAATCGGCGGAAGAACTCGATGAACCGGCTCGTCCGCCGCGCGAGGCGCGCGATACCGAGGCGGGCCTGGATCTGTTCCAGGACGATCCCGCGGTTCCGCTGGCTCGGTTGCTGATCGCCGCCGATCACGGCTGGGTGCTGGACCAGTATCCGATGCACCGGGTGGCGGTACACGCCGATGGGAGCATCGAGGCGACCATGCGTTTCGCCACACTCGACTGGATGGCCCGGCTGGCGCTCGGATTCGGGTCCGGGGTGACCGTGCTGGGCCCGCCGGAGTTGGTGGCCGCGGTGCGGGACCGGTCCGATGCGGCGCTGGCCGCCTATCTGGCCGCGGGTCTGGACGAGCCCGCCTGACGAACGGGCAGGCGCGCGGCGCGCCTGCTACTACCCGGAGCGCGGGTGAACAGGGGTGTACCGGCGTGTGACGTGCGGGCATCTGGTCCAGGTCGGTCCCGCTGCGGCTGTCTGGGCAGGTAGCATCGGAAAGACCACAGTCTTGGGAGGTAACCACAATGGGCAGTCTGAGCATCTGGCACTGGCTGATCATCGCGGCGCTGTTCGTGGTGTTCTTCGGCGCGAAGCGGATGCCCGACGCGGCCCGCAGTCTCGGCCGGTCGCTGCGGATCTTCAAGAGCGAAGTGAGCGAGATGCACAACGACGGTAAGCCCGCGGGCTCCGCCACCGCGCAGCCCGCTCCGGAGCTGCCGGCCGGTCGGGAGACGGGTACGCAGGCCACGGAGTCCCGGAGCGAGTCGAAAACGCTCTGAGTCCGTATCCGCCGGGTCCGGGCGCGCGCCCGGACCCGGATACGATTGCTGTCGACCCGGCGCTGCCGACCGGGCGCCGGCCGTAGCCCGCGCGGGGGACCGCCGGTGCAGCGGGTGGCGCCGCAGGCCGAGCGGAGCGAGGCACGCTGATACGAGGGCATCCACATACCATGCGAATTCCGTTCGACCCCCGGCACAGCAAACGCCGGACCAATCCCGATGGCACCATGTCCCTGGTCGACCATCTGCGGGAGTTGCGTACCCGGCTGCTGATCTCCCTGGCGGCCGTCCTGGTCACCACGATCGTGGGATTCCTGTGGTACGCGCATTCGTTCTTCGGAGTGGAGAGCCTCGGTGAGATTCTGCGCGGACCGTATTGTTCGCTGCCCGATTCCGCCCGTGCTTCGCTGACGCCCGGCGGTGAGTGCCGGCTGCTGGCCACCGCCCCGTTCGAGCAGTTCATGCTCCGATTGAAGGTCGGTCTCACGGCCGGTGTGGTGATGGCCTGCCCGGTATGGCTCTATCAGGCGTGGGCGTTCGTCACGCCGGGTCTGTACCCGAAGGAGCGGAAGTACGCGGTCGGCTTCGTGGTGACGGGGTCGGTGCTCTTCGTGGGCGGTGCGGTACTGGCCTACTGGGTTATCGCGCACGCCCTGAGCTTTCTGCTCAGTATCGGTGACAATGTGCAGATCACCGCGCTGAGCGGTACTCAGTACTTCAGTTTCATCATCCAGTTGCTGATCATCTTCGGGGTCAGTTTCGAAACACCGCTGCTGATCGTCGGGCTCAACCTGATCGGTGTGCTGCCCTACGCGAAGTTGAAGGCCTGGCGGCGCGGCATCATCTTCGGTCTGTTCGTCTTCGCGGCCATCGTCACCCCGCAGGATCCGTTCTCGATGCTGGCGCTGGCGCTCGCGCTGACGGTGCTGTTCGAGTTCGCTGTGCAGTTCGCCCGGTTCAACGACCGGCGCCGGGCCAGGATCGAGGAGCAGCAGCTGGCCGCCCTCGACGACGAGGAGGCGTCACGGATCGAGGCGCCGAGTTCGGTGGATCCGGCGACGTCGATCCCGGCGGCCGATACCGTGCCGGCTCCGGGAAAGACCGGCCGGTCCACCTCGGACTATTCGGACACGCTCTGACCGCTGCCGGAGCATCCGCGGAATTTATCGGCGCGACCCGTGTCGGATTCCTCGATTAGTCTCGGAGCCGTGACACCGAACGCGTCGCTGACCGCCGAACTGTCCCGGTTCGCCGCCCAGCTGACATTCGAGCTGGACCCTTTCCAGCGCCAGGCCTGTACCGCCCTCGAGGAGGGACACGGGGTACTCGTCTGCGCGCCCACCGGCGCCGGGAAGACCGTCGTCGGTGAATTCGCCGTGCATCTGGCGCTGGCCTCCGGCGGGAAATGCTTCTACACGACCCCCATCAAGGCGCTGTCCAACCAGAAGTTCGCCGATCTCACCGAGCGCTACGGCCGTGACCGGGTGGGGCTGCTCACCGGCGATCAGTCGATCAACTCCGACGCTCCGGTCGTGGTGATGACCACCGAGGTACTGCGGAACATGATCTACGCCTCGTCGGAGGCGCTGCGCTCGCTGTCGCATGTGGTGATGGACGAGGTGCACTACCTCGCCGACCGCTTCCGCGGCGCGGTCTGGGAAGAGGTCATCCTGCACCTGCCGCCCGAGGTGCGATTGGTCAGCCTGTCCGCCACGGTGTCCAATGCGGAGGAGTTCGGCGCCTGGATGGAAACCGTGCGCGGTAATACCGCCGTGGTGGTGGACGAGACCAGGCCGGTGCCGCTGTGGCAGCACGTGATGGTCGGGCGCCGGATGTTCGACCTGTTCGACAGCGAATCCTCCGATCAGCGGGTACTGGTCGATTCCGATCTGGTCCGCTACATCAAACAGCGGGAGAACGCCGACCGGATGGAGGGCTGGGGTGGTGGTCCGCGCGGGCGTGGCGGTCCGCGGCGGTTCTTCCGACCGCTGCCGCGGCCGGAGGTATTGGCCCGGCTGGACGAGGAAGGCCTGCTCCCCGCCATCACCTTCATCTTCAGCCGGGCCGGCTGCGACGGCGCGCTGGCGCAGTGCCTGCGCTCGGGGCTGGACCTCAGCGGGTCGTCGGATCCGGAGGTGGTCGACGCGATCATCGAGAAGCACACCGGCGAGCTGCCCCGCGCGGACCTCGAGGTGCTCGGGTACTGGGAGTGGCGCGAAGCGCTGCACCGGGGCCTGGCCGCCCATCACGCCGGGATGTTGCCGGCGTTCCGGCACACCGTCGAGGAACTGTTCGTCAAGGGACTGGTCCGGGCGGTATTCGCCACCGAGACGCTGGCACTGGGTATCAATATGCCGGCGCGCACAGTGGTCCTCGAACGACTGGTCAAATTCAACGGTGAGACCCACGCCGAACTGACTCCCGGCGAGTACACGCAGCTCACCGGCCGGGCGGGGCGGCGGGGGATCGATGTGGAGGGGCACGCGGTCGTCCTGTGGCAGCCCGAGGTCGATACCAGCGCGGTCGCCGGGCTCGCCTCCACCCGGACCTATCCGCTGCGCAGTTCCTTCAAACCCGGCTACAACATGTCGATCAACCTGATCGACCGGCTGGGTGCCGAGGAGGCCCGGCTGCTGCTGGAGCGTTCCTTCGCCCAGTTCCAGGCCGACCGATCCGTGGTGGGACTCGTCCGCGGTATCGAGCGAAACGAAGGTCAGTTGCGCAAACTCGCCGCGCAGCTGGGTGGCGAGGACGGCGATTTCCTGGAGTACTTCGGGCTGCGCGAGCGGATCAAACAGCGGGAGCGCCGGCTCAACCAGCAGACGCGAACGGATCGGCGTACCGCGGGTATCGCCGCGCTCACCGAACTGCGGCGCGGTGATGTGATCGCCATCGGTGCCGGGCGCCGGGCGGGTCTGGCCGTGATCCTGGAGCCCGATGCCACCCCCGGTGACCCGCGGCCGCTGGTGCTCACCGAGGACAAATGGGCCGGCCGGGTCTCGGTCGCGGATTTCCCGGTACCGGCACAGCCGCTGGGCCGGATGCGATTGCCGCGCCGGGTCGATCACCGCACCGCGCGGACCCGCCGCGATCTCGCCTCGGCGCTGCGCAGCACCGGGATCACCGCACCGCATCGGACGCGCCGTGACAAACATGCCGCGGGCGCCGACGATCCCGAACTGGGTGCGCTGCGCCGGGCGCTGCGGGCCCATCCCGCCCACACCCGGCCGGACCGTGAACAGTTGGCCCGGACCGGAGAGCGCTACAACCGGGTGGCCCGGGAGACCGAGGCGATGCGCCAGAAGGTCGCGACGACCACGAATTCGCTGGCCCGTACCTTCGACCGGATCGTCGGACTGCTCGGGGAACGCGGGTTCGTGCAGGACGGGGAGGTCACTGCGGACGGGCGGCGGCTGGCCCGGATCTACGCGGAGAGCGATCTGCTGGTCGCCGAATGCCTGCGGCAGGGGTTGTGGCGTGGACTCGGACCGGCCGAGCTGGCCGCGGTGGTGTCGATACTGGTGTACGAATCGCGTTCGGAGGGTGGCTACCTCGGTGCCGCCGGGCCTACCGAACCCATCCGTCGCGCGGTGGCCGCCACCATCGGCGAGTGGTCACGGTTGCGCAACGACGAATCCGAGCACCGGCTGGCGCCCAGCCGGGAACCCGATCTCGGTTTCGTCGGCGGTATCCACAAATGGGCTCGTGGTGACGCCCTGGCGGATTCGCTGCTGGCCAGCGGTGACCAGGGCACACCGCTGTCGGCCGGCGATTTCGTGCGCTGGTGCCGGCAGGTTATCGATCTGCTGGACCAGATCCACAGCACCGCAGACGATACCGAGGTCGCGGCCACCGCGGCCAAGGCCGTCCGGGCGATTCGGCGTGGTGTCGTCGCGGTGGACGCAGCGTGAGACCATCGATTGTGATTTGATTTCAACCGCACGCGGGGGGCTACCGTGTGTTCGACGAGGCGAGTGGAGGCAACCAGATGAGCGGGCCGTACGGACCGAACGACGCCCCGGGGACCGGGGAGGGACGTAACGATCCCACCCAGGTCTGGGGTGGGCAGCAGCCGCCCGGTGCGGCTCCGCAGTGGGGGAACCAGCCGCCGCAGCCTCCGGTGAACCAGCCCGACCCGCAGCAGGCGCAACCCACCCAGCAGTGGGGAAGCGATCAAGGTGGTCAGCAGTGGCAGCCCGCCCCGCCGCCTCAGCAGCAGTGGAGCCAGCCGCAACCGCAGCCGCAGCAGCCTCAGCCGCAGCAGTGGGGCGACCCCAACCAGCAGCAGTGGGGCCAGCAGCCCTCGCCGCAGCAGCCTCAGCCGCAGCAGTGGGGTGCGTCCGATCCGCAGCAACCGCCGCAGCAGCAGTGGGGTGCGTCCGATCCGCAGCAGCAGCCGCAGTGGGCCGACCCGAACCAGCAGTGGGGGCAGCAGCCCCAGGCGCAGTCCGGGCAGTGGGGCCAGCTGAACCAGCAGCAGTGGGCGCCGCAGCAGCAGCCCGGCGGCGGCGGTAAGAAGACCGGCCTGATCGTCGGTCTGGTGCTGCTCGCGGTGGTGCTCGTCGCCGGTGCCGTGGTCGGGATCCTGACGCTCACCGCGAAGGACCAGCTCGACCAGGCGGCCGTGCAGACCGGCGTCACGAAGGTCCTCGCGGAGTCCTACGGCATCGACGATGTCAAGGATGTGCAGTGCCCCGCGGGCCAGGAGGTCGCGGTGGACGCCACGTTCACCTGCGATCTGAAGGTCGGCGGCGAGGCCAAGAAGGTCAATGTCAAGATCACCAAGGACGACGGTACCTACGAAGTCGGCCGTCCGAGCTGATCCGATCGGATGAACCCGCCGGATGCTGCCCTCCGGCGGGTCGATCCTCGTCCGAGTACGGTCAGCCGCAGTTCGCCAGCGCCGTGACCAGCCGGGCGACGGGGCTTTCCGCGTTGTAGACGCGAGCCAGTTCCTGCAGGGTGTCGGCGTCGGCCGGGATGGAATGCAGGTTGTCGGGCCGGGACAGGATCACATCCGCGTCGCGGACCACTCGCACCACCGGTGCCGCCGCGTCGAGATAGTCGGCCGCCGCGCGCAGTTTGGCCCGGATTCCCTGCGCGAGATCGGCGCCGGGATCCTCGACCGCGGCCCGCAACGCCTCGAGTGAGCCGAACCGGCTGATCAGGGTGGCGGCGGTTTTCTCGCCGATACCGGCGGCACCGGGTAGTCCGTCGGACGAATCTCCGCGCAGTGTCGCCATATCCGCGTACGCGGGACCCGCGTTCTCCTGCGGTACCCCGTATTTCGCCGCGACCTCCGCGGGACCGTACAGTTCGGCCTTGGCCAGCCCGCGGCCCGCGTACAGCACCCGCACCGGCGGTTCGGGGGTATCGCGCACCAGTTGCAGCAGATCCCGGTCGCCGCTGACCACGATCACCGGGTCCTCGAGCTCGGTGGAGGCCAGGGTGCCCAGGACATCGTCGGCCTCCAGCCCTTCCGCGCCGCCCGTGGCGATACCCGCGGCGGCCAGTACCTCGAGGATCATCTCGACCTGCGGGGTGAGCCGGTCCGGCACTTCCTCGGCGCCCGGTTCGGCGGAGGGCGAGGTGTCGAGACGATGGGCCTTGTAGGTGGGTACCAGGTCCACCCGGTACTGCGGCCGCCAATCCAGGTCCAGGCACACCACCAGCCGGGCGGGACGGTGTCTGGTGACGAGGGAGGCGACCATATCGGTGAACCCGCGCAGGGCGTTCACCGACCGGCCGTCGGACGCGGTGAGCTTGTCCGGGATCGCGTAGAAGGCTCGGAACCACAGACTCGCGCCGTCCAGCAGCAGCAGCGGACGCGGCGTGGATTCGGTCGTAGTCACGCGGTGAATCTACAAGGCGCCACCGACGTATCCGATGTGCCGCCCCCTGGGGGCGGGGTACCTTCGAGATCATGAGCGCGCACACGGAGTCACGGTTCGCGGCGGATGTCTACGGGCAGCGACTGGAGCGGGCGGTGCAGTTGATCCGCGATGCCCACCTGGATGCCCTGCTCATCACCCCCGGCCCGGATCTGCGGTACCTCATCGGATCGGCGGTCCAGTCCTTCGAACGGCTGACCTGTCTGGTGATCACCTCCGACAAGGCCACACCGGCGGTGGTGATCCCGAAACTCGAGGTGTCCGGGCTGCGGGATTCCGCCGTGGACGAGCTCGGGTTGCGGGTCCTGGACTGGGTGGACGGGGTGGATCCGTATCAGCTTGTCCAGTCGGTCCTGCATATCGGCTCCCGCGTCGCGGTGGCCGATTCCATGCCCGCGCTGCACCTGTTGCCGCTGGCGCGTAGTTTCAGCGGTCTACCGGTATCGGCGACACCGGTGCTGCGCGAACTGCGCATGATCAAGGACGACGCCGAAATCGAGGCACTGCGCCGCGCGGGCGCCGCCATCGACCGGGTACACGCCCGGATGGGCGAGTTCCTGCGGGTCGGGCGCACCGAGGCGGAGGTCGGTAAGGACATCACCGACGCCATCGTGGCCGAGGGGCATACCGAGGCGGCGTTCGTGATCGTCGGGAGCGGGCCCAACGGCGCCGATCCACACCATGAGGTATCCGACCGCCGTATCGAAGCGGGTGATGTGGTGGTGATCGATATCGGGGGGCCGGTGGATCCCGGTTACTACTCCGATTCCACCCGGACCTATGTACTGGGCGAACCCGATCCGGAGATCGCGGCCCGCTGCGCCGAACTGGAACGGGCCCAGGCCGCGGCCGTCGCCGCGGTACGTCCCGGGGTGCGCGCCGCGGCGGTCGACGCGGCTGCCCGCGAACCCTTGGAAGCCGCCGGTTTCGGGCCCGCGTTCGTCCACCGGACCGGTCACGGTATCGGCCTGTCCGTCCACGAGGAGCCCTATATCGTCGCCGGGAACGACCTGGAGCTGCGGCCGGGGATGGCGTTCAGTATCGAACCCGGAATCTATTTCCCGGGAGAGTGGGGTGCCCGGATCGAGGATATCGTGGTCGTCACCGATGACGGCTGTGTGCCGATGAACGAGCGCCCGCACGGGCTGACCGTCCTCCCGGCCGACAGCTAGCCGGTCCGGCGTTCAGGCTTCGCGTAAGCGGACACCGCACAGCACACGCTGTACCTCGATGGCCAGCACGACCCGGGTCGGGTTCTCTCGTGGCACCCGATAGCGTTCGGCGTAGCGCCGTTCGGCTTCGCGCACCGCGGCGGCATCGTCGAGGACGACGGCCGGGCCCTCCAGGGTCAGCCAGCGCGCGCCGTCCACCTGGCCGACCGCCGCATAGCCGGATCGGCGCACATTACGGGCCTTCACCGAGGCGCCGTCGGTGATCACCCGGGCCAGCCCGGCGGCGGGGTCCCAGGTGAAACCCACCGGCACCATATGCGGGGTCCCATCGGCGCGCAGCGTGGTGAGGGTGGCCAGATGTCGTTCGGTGAGGAACTCGACGGCCGCCGGGGACAATTCGACAGTACGCAGCGTCATGGACCGACGGTAGCGGGAGCGTCATGGACCGCCTGCCGCGGGCACCGCCCCGGCCCGGCACGTCTCCCGGTTCTCCGTGCCGGTTCGTGCGGATGACAGACTGAGCCCATGGTTGTGCGTCGAACACGAGGGATCGACCCGGGTACGGTGCTGGTGCTGGGTGGGCGCAGCGAGATCGGCCTGCAGATCGCGCTACGGGTCGCGCCCGGCCGGGCGGTCGTGCTGGCCGCGCGGCGCTGCGAAGATCTGGACACCGAGACCGCGGCGCTCACCGCCGCCGGGGCGACCGCGGTGTATCCGGTGGAATTCGACGCCGACGATACGGCGAGCCACCCCGCGCTGCTGGGCAAGATCGCCGCCGACTACGGGCCGATCGGAGTCGCGGTACTGGCCTTCGGTGTACTGGGCGAACAGCGCCGGGCCGAGGCCGATCCCGCCCACGCACTGGCCGTGGTGCATACCGATTACACCGCCCAGATCAGCGTGCTGACCGTACTGGCCAACGAGATGCGGGCCCGGGGCAGCGGTCAGCTGGTCGTATTCGGTTCGGTGGCGGGAATCCGGGTGCGGCGCGCCAACTATGTGTACGGATCGGCCAAAGCCGGATTGGACGGTTTCGCCTCCGGCCTGGCCGATGCGCTGCACGGCAGTGGTGTGCAGTTGCTCCTGGCGCGGCCGGGATTCGTGGTGGGCCGGATGACCGAGGGGATGAGCCCGGCCCCGTTCTCCAGCACTCCGGACCAGGTCGCGGCCGCGGTGGTGAACGCATTGGGCCGCCGGTCCGCACGGGTCTGGATTCCGGGCATCCTGCGCCCGGTGCTCTTCGGGATGCGGCTGCTGCCCCAGGCCGTCTGGCGGCGGCTGCCACGGTGACCGCCGACCCCGCGCTCCGCTGGGTGGGCCCGCCGATCCCGGTGGTGGGTATCGGTGCCGACGGCTGGCCGGGACTGCCGGACCGGTCGCGGGCGGTACTGCGTGATTGCGCGATGCTGTTCGGTTCGGCGCGGCAGCTGGCGTTGCTCCCCGACGAGGTGACCGCGCGTCGGGAACCCTGGCCGTCCCCGTTGCTACCCGCCCTACCGGGCCTGCTGGACCGATATCGCGATACCCGGCTCGGCGTCCTCGCCAGTGGTGACCCCATGTTCTACGGGATCGGGGTCACCCTCGCGCGATTGCTCGGTCCGGGTGCGCTGCGGGTGTTTCCCCAGCCGTCGGCGGTATCGCTGGCGTGTGCCCGGCTGGGCTGGCCGGTCGCGGAGGTGGGGATCGTCAGCGCGGTCGGCCGGCCGCTCGAGCGGCTCCTGCCCGAACTGGCCGAAGGGCGGCGGCTGCTGGTGCTCAGCGCCGACGCCGCAACGCCGGCGCGGATCGCGGAGCTGCTGCGCGGCAACGGGTTCGGATCCTCGGCGCTGACCGTGCTGGAGCAGCTGGGCGGGCCGTCCGAAGAGCTGGTTTCCGGGATCGCCGGCACCTGGTCCGAACCTCCGGGCGATCCGCTCAATATCGTGGCCGTGACCGCGGCGGCCGAACCCGGGCACCCTCGCCGTACCCGGCTGCCCGGACTACCCGATAGTGCGTACGGCGGTGACGGGCAGCTCACCAAGACCGAGATCCGGGCACTCACGCTCGCCGCCCTCGCACCCGGACCCGGCGAGACCCTGTGGGATATCGGTGGCGGATCGGGCAGTATCGCCATCGAATGGTGCCGCACCGACCCCGCCTGCCGGGCGATCGCATTCGAGATCCTGCAGCGGCGCCGGGACCAGATCACCGCCAACGCGACCGGGCTCGGGGTCCCCGATATCGAGGTGCGCGGCGAGGCAGTGGCCGAACTCGCCGGGGGAGCGGCACTGCCCGATCCGGATGCGATCTTCCTCGGTGGCGGCCTGACCACGCCGGGCTTGTTCGAGGGCTGCTGGTCGCGGCTACCCACCGGCGGCCGCCTGGTGGCCAATGCGGTCACCGCGGAGTCGGAGGCGCTCCTACTGAACTGGTCGGGAGCGCACGGGGGCGGCCTGCGCCGCTTCCAGGTCTATCGGGGTGAACCGCTGGGACGGTTCACCACCTGGCGTCCCCAGCTGCCGGTGACCCAGTGGACGGTGGTGAAGGGCCGGTCCGGGGATGCTTCCCGTATGTGACAACACGAATGGACGAATCGGGCATCGGGAGTAAGGTCACGGGGGTTCCTAGCGCGGGTCACGCGGATTCGCGCGCGACGGGGAGATCGATAGTGAAAATCAAGAAGTTCGCCGCGACCGCGATCATGGCGGCCGCGGCCACCGGTATCGCCGCGGGCACGGGCTACGCGGCGCCCGCTCCGGCGGCGCCCGCTGTCGAGCAGCAGGAGAACGCGGTTCCGGAGGTCACCGGTCACGATCGCGGCGTCGACTACACCCTGGCACTGGCCGAGGCTGGAAAGTCGCTGGTCACCACGGTTTCCAGCGGTGCGTTCAGCCTCGACACCAGCACTGACGCGGTGGTGCTGAGCAACGCCGCCGGGGAGCGTCTCACCAGTATTCCGCTCACCCAGAACGTCAACGGCCAGGTGGTCGCGGTCGCCGCGACCATCGACGAGGACAACAGCCGGTTGACCCTCACCCCGCGGGCCACCCCGGTCGCGGGTGCGCCGTCACAGGCGCAGTTCATCGGTGCCCAGCAGTGGTTCATGAGTGAACTGCAGGCGGCGTCGCTGGGCGCGGCGGTGGGTGCCGCCATCGGTGCGGGAATCGGGTTCCTGTTCCTGGGTGTCGGTCTCATCCCGGGTGCCATCATCGGCGCGGGTATCGGCCTCGCCGTGGCCGGTGGCCCGCCGCTGCTGGATTCGGCCATCGCCTACTTCAGCGGCCAGCCCTGAGAATTCTGCTGCTGGGCGGGACCGGGGAGGCCCGGGAACTCGCCCGACTGCTCACCGGCGAGCGGGAACACGAGATCGTGTCCTCGCTCGCCGGTCGCGTATCCGATCCGATCCGGCCGCTGGGCGAGGTGCGGATCGGTGGGTTCGGTGGAGTCGGGGGTCTGCGGAAATGGCTGCGGGAGAACCGGACACAACTCGTTGTCGACGCCACCCATCCGTTCGCGGCCACGATGACCGCGCATGCCGCGCAGGCCACCGGGCAACTCGGTATACCCATGATCCGGTTGAGCCGACCGGGCTGGACGGCCGAATCCGGTGACCGCTGGTACCGGGTGCCCGATCTGGCGGCAGCCGCGCGCACAGCCGCCGAACTGGGACAACGGATCCTGCTGACTGTCGGTCGGCACGGGGCGGCGGCTTTTTCCGAATACCCCCGGCCCTGGTATCTGATCCGTGTCATCGACGCACCCGAGGGCGCGCTTCCGCCGCGGCACGAAATCCTCTCGGCGCGTGGGCCGTTCACCGTCGAGCAGGAATCCGCCCTGCTGGCCCGGCAGCGGATCGATGTGGTGGTCACCAAGGACAGTGGGGGCGCGGCGACGGCCGCCAAGCTCACCGCCGCGCGGACTGCGGGCATCCCGGTGGTGGTCGTGGATCGTCCGGCTACGCCGTCCGGGGTCATCGTGGTCGGAACCGTGGCGGAAGCGCTGGAAGCGGTATCCGGATGGGCGGCCGCAGGTTCGGGGAAGTGATCGCGCCGATGGAGAAGCCGGCTTTGGTCTGCCCTCCTGTCGACAACGCCCGGGGAACCGGCCTGGCCGGTGGCCGACAGTGAGATCGGACGGGTGCGTTCAGGAACCGAGCAGTTCGGGTAGTTTGTCGAACCAGTCGAGGACGGCGCGTTCGTATCCGATACCGAATTCGAGTGTCGCCCGGGAATGCGGGGACATATTCGGCCCGGCTTCCTCCGCGCGGTAGCGGTCGAGCCGTTCCTGGTGGACCTTGCGGGCGTTATCGATGATCGAGGCCAGATGGGCGGGCTCGAGGTGACCGCCGAAATGCAGGGTCAGCAGCAGTGGGAACCGGATGGTCTCCGGGCTCGGGTCGCGGGCTATCCATTCGGCGAACTCGGCGCGCCCCGCCTCGGTGATGCGGTACGGAGTGCGTTCGCGGGCACCGGTTTCGCCTTTCGCCACCAGGCCCACCGAATCCATGGCGGCGAGTTCCCGGTAGACCTGGCTCTGGGTGATGGTCCAGAAATCGCCGATGCGTTCCTGGGCCAGGTTCACCAGATCCCAGCCCGACATCGGTCCCTCGTGCAGAAACCCCAGAAGTGAAGCGGCCGTGGAGTTCAGCGGCCGCTGCTGTTTGCCGTTCACCACATAGTCCTTCCACCGGCGCTATTCCATAGTGGAATGCTATCGGATGGGATGAGGTCAGGTGTGATAGCGCCGCGCGGTGTAGACCCGGGGCGCATCGGCAGCGCCGACCACCGCGGTGGTGGAGGCGCCGATGATCAGCAGGGTCCGCATATCGACCTCGGCGGGTTCCAGTTCACCCAGCGGCACCACTCGCACCGATTCGGCCGGGCCGCCCACATCCCGGCCGAGTACCACTGGGGTCTCGGGTGCGCGGTGTTCGAGCAGGATGTCCTTCATCGCGCCGACCTGCCAGGTGCGGGTGGCCGAGGCGGGGTTGTAGACCGCGATCGCCATATCCGCGGCGGCCACGGCCGCGAGCCGCCGAGCCACCACTTCCCACGGTTTGAGCCGGTCGGAAAGGGAGATCGTGGCGTAGTCGTGGCCGAGCGGGGCACCGACGCGGCTGGCGACCGCGTTGGCCGCGGTCATACCCGGCAGTATCCGCACCGGCACCCCGGCCCACTGCGGGTTCGCGGATTCCTCCAGTACCGCCGCGGCCATGGCGAACACCCCGGGATCGCCCGAGGAGACCACGGCGACCCGCCCGCCGCGGCGGGCGAGGTCCAGGGCCATGGCGGCGCGTTCGGATTCGACCCGGTTGTCACTGGCGTGGCGCCGCTGCCCGGGGCGGGCGGGGACCCGGTCGATATAGGTCGTGTAGCCGACCAGGTCGGTGGCGGCGGCGAGTGCCGCGGTGACCTCCGGTGTGGTCCATCGCGTATCGCCGGGTCCCAGGCCGACGACCAGGACCTCACCGCCACCGGGGGCGTCGTCCGCGGTCGCCGCGGCCGGGCCGGTTCGTTCGGTGGAGGTGACCGGTTCGGCGGTCGCGGCCCGTCCCGCCGGGATCGGAGTGGTCGGTTCGGGACCCGGCACGATGGTGATCGCGAAATAGGGGACCTGGGCATCGTCCACATCGCCGGCGGCCAGCACCCGCTCGCGTCCGGTGCTGGCCCGCTCCACGTAATAGGCGCGGTCGAGGCGGCCGGAATCGGCGAGAGCCTTGCGGACGGCCGGGAAAGTGCGGCCGAGTTTCATGATCGCGGCCGCGTCGCTGCCGGCGAGGCGGCGGGTCAATTCGTCGGCGGGCAGTGTCGCGGGTAGCACCGTCAGCACCTGCTCGCCCTCCACCAGCGGGGTGCCCAGTGCCGCCGAGGCCGCGCTCACCGAGGTGATACCGGGAATGATCTCGGCCTCGAAGCGATCGGCCAGGCGCCGGTGCATATGCATGTAGGAGCTGTAGAAGAGCGGGTCACCGGCGGCCAGCAGCGCCACCGAGCGGCCCGCCGCCAGATGCGCGGCCAGACGTTCGGCGGCGGCGCTGTAGAACTCGTCGATCGCACCCTGATATCCACCGGGATGGTCGGTGGTCTCGGTGGTGACCGGATAGATCAGATGTTCCTCGAGCTGATCCGGCCGCATATAGGCCTCCGCGATACCGCGCGAGATACTGCGACCGTGCCGCGCGCTGTGGAAGGCGATCACATCGGCGTCGGCGATCACCCGGGCCGCCTTCACCGTCACCAGTTCCGGATCGCCCGGTCCGAGCCCGACCCCCCAGAGCTTTCCCGTACGCACTGTCATTCCGCTTCGCTCGCAATCGCATTCAACGCGGAGGCGGTGATCGCGCTTCCGCCGCGCCGGCCCCGGACCGTCAGATACTCGAGACCGCTGCTCGCGGCGAGCGCCTCTTTCGATTCGATCGCGCCGACGAAGCCCACGGGTATCCCGAGGACAGCGGCGGGCCGCGGCGCGCCGGCGGCGATCATGTCCAGCAGGTGGAACAGGGCGGTAGGCGCGTTACCGACGGCCACCACCGCTCCGTCCAGGCGCTCCCGCCACAGCTCCAGCGCCGCCGCCGATCGCGTGGTCCCCAATTCGGCCGCCAACTCCGGCACGCGGGGGTCGCGCAGCAGGCAGAGCACCTCGTTGTCGGCGGGCAGCCGGGTGCGGGTCACTCCGGAGGCGACCATATTCGCATCGCACAGGATCGGTGCGCCCGCGCGCAGCGCTGTCCGGGCCGCCGTGACCACCCCGGGGGTGAACAGCACGTCCCCGGCCAGGTCGACCTGGCCGCAGCCGTGGATCATCCGCACGACCACCTGCGCGATATCGGCCGGGAAGCGATCCAGATCGGCTTCGGCTCGGATGATCGAGAACGACCGGCGGTAGATCTCGGCCGCGTCGGTGACGTAGCTGGTGCGCGTGTCGGGCATGCGGACACCCTATGCCGGGCGCGTCGTGCCGGACCTGTGCGGGTGGGCGCCTCGGTGGCCCGCCCGCACCGCGCGGGCGCGGCCCGAACGGATCAGGCGGGCCCGGATTCGCCGGGATTGCCCCGCGGGCGTGGGCCGATCTGGTCGAGCAGGTCGTTGACCTCATCCGGAAAACCATTGGTGACCCGCTGGGGTATCTTGTTCGGGAAGCGTCGCGTCACATGCTCTTCGGCCGCGGAACCGGGTAGCACGTACACCGGCTCGGATTTGCGTTGCAGGGGCCGGACCACTTCGTCGAGATGTGCGCCGCGGTCGTCGAGATAGGCGCCGATCACATCCTCGCCGGCCGGGCATACGGCCATGCAGTAGCCGGCCTTGTAATTCGGTTTGAACGACAGGCTCTGCCACATGGAGAACGATTCACCGGTGGTGACCCGCTGGCGATAGTCGGTACGGTCGGTGCTGTCGGCGACCGTTTCCGCCCAATCGGTGAAACCGCCCATGAATTCGCGGTAGTTGTGCGTGTAGCAGGCCTGGAAATCGAATCCGCCGTCCGGGGTTATCGCACCGACCGGGCAGGCCGATACACACAGTTTGCATTCGAGGCAGGGATTGAAGCTCAGCGGGGGACTCGGAGTATCGACCACCACGTCGGTGACCACCGTGCCGAGCAGGATGAAATTCCCGTACCGGGGATGGATCACATTGCGGTGGATCCCCATGACTCCCAGCCCGGCGGCCTCGGCCACCACCTTGTGGGCGATCACCCAGATCCGTCCGGGGAACTGCTCGACCTCCATCGGATATCCCGGCGCCGGGTATACGGCGCGGTATCCGGCATCCTGCAGTGCCCGGGTGATGCGGCGCGATACCGCGTTGGTCTCGTCGTCGGCGTGATTGAACTCGGTATTGGCGAGACTGCGTTGCGGGCTGCGCAGATTGTCCCGGTTCATCCGCACGCAGAACGCTATGAAGGTCCGGGCGCTCGGCAGGATCGCCCGCGCGTGCTCCACCTCTTCGGCCACCCGCGGATCGTCCACCGCGACGAACCCGGCATCGTCGGCACCGGCCGCGTGGCAGATCTCGCGGAGCCGGTCGGCCGTCAGTACCGGATCGGGTCTGCTTCGCTCCCGGCCGGCCATCGCCTGCACGGTCGGATGCTGGGTCAGCCGCCGCGGGGCGGTCGGTTCGGGTTCGGTATCCGGCATCGGGACTCCTTCGCGACGAGATCCATGCGAGCTCGAGAGGAAGGACGATGCGGCGGAGCGGAATTCATCGGTCGGCGCGCACCTGCGGCCGCGGTCGCCGAACACCTGTCGCACAACGGGAACGCGCCGGGTGGTCAATGCGGATGGAGTGCCACCTCCGCCGCGGTGAGGCAGTACTCCCACAACGACAGGAGTTCGTCCTCGGAGTAGCGAGTGCGCCGCAGATAGTGTTCGTCGCGGATCCGCCGGTCGTGCCAGAAATGGCCGGACATCGGCGCCGGATCGGTGGTGGCCAGCCAGACCGCGGTATCGGCGCCCTCGTCGGCGGTGCGCATCGCCGGCCGCAGGGCGGAACTGAAGCGGGGGAGGGCGGCTGTGATTCCGGGGGTGTTCACCCAGCCCGGATGCATACTGTGCACACTGACCCCATAGTCGGCGAGGCGTCCGTCCAGGAGCGGGCCGAATGCCACCTGGACGCGTTTGGTGCGGGCGTAGGCGGTGGCACCGCGGTATTCGCCGGCGCGAAACTGTGGATCGCCGACGGGCAGTGCCTGCGCGTACATCCCGCCCGAGGCCACGAAGACGATCCGGGCGCTGCCGGCCGCAGCCAGCAGCGGAGTGAGCCGGTCGGTGAACCGCAGCGGTCCGAGAATATGGGTGGCCAGCGTCAGTTCGTCGCCGGCGGAGTTCTCGGCGCGGTGGTCGGGCAGCACACCCGCGTTGTGGACGAGTACGTCCAGGGCCCGGTATCGCTCGCGGAGGGCCCGGGCGCAGGTGTCGACGCTGCCGGGTTCGGAGATATCGCAGATCGCCAGCTCCACCTCGGCCCCGGGGACAGCGTCGAGGATCTCCCGGCGGGCCCGTTCGCCCCGGCCGGGATCGCGGACCGCGAGTACGGTGCGGGCACCCAGCCCCGCGAACCGGGTGGCGATCGATCGGCCTATTCCGGAGTTCGCACCGGTGACCAGGGCGGTTTTCCCGCGCAGGGCGTCGGTGGGCGGATCGTCGCGGGTCCAGCAGACTTTGCGCAGGTGATAGCCGAGCCGGGTGTAGCCGGGCACTATCGTCCGATCGAGCAGAGTGTCGACTGTACGGATCATCGGATCACACCTCGCCTCGTCTCGTCAGCACGAACTGCCCGACATCCAGATACCCACTGCGGAACCCCGCCGCGGAGTAGGCCAGGTAGAACTGCCACATCCGCTGGAAAACGGGGTCGAAGCCGAGCGCGCTCACCTGGCCGGTATACCCATCGAAGCGCTCTTGCCACAGGCGCAGGGTGTGCGCATAGTGCGCGCCCATCGAGAATCGCTCGGTCACGTGCAGACCGGTGCCGCGGGCGACGGTATCGGCGATGAGCCGGGTAGAGGGCAGGAAACCGCCGGGGAAGATGTATTTCTGGATCCAGGTGTAGGTGTTGCGGGTGGCGCGCATGCGATGGTCCGGCATGGTGATCGCCTGCAGAGCCGCCCGTCCACCGGGAGCCAGCAGTTGCTCGATGGACCGAAAGTAGATATCAAGATATTCGCATCCGACAGCTTCGATCATCTCGACCGAAACCACCGCGTCGTATTCGCCGTCGACCAGGCGGTAGTCCATCAGGTCCACCCGGACGAGATCGCCCGCGCCCGCGGCCTCGATCCGGGCCAGGGCCAAGGTGCGCTGTTCGGCCGAGAGAGTTACCGATCGCACCCGGGCACCGCGCTCGGCGGCACGTATCGCCAGTGCGCCCCAGCCGGTGCCGATTTCCAGCAGCCGGGTGCCGGGACCCACCCGGGCGGCGTCCAGAATGCGGTCGATCTTGCGGTACTGGGCGTCCGCGAGATCCGGCCACTGCGGTGCGGCGGTGGTGGAAAGGAACAGCGCACTCGAATAGGTCATCGTCTCGTCGAGGAATACGCCGAAGAACTCGTTGGACAGGTCGTAGTGGTGCGCGATGTTGTCGCGGCTGTTCGACTCGGTATTGCGTGCCGTACTGGGATGTTTCGCCACATAGAGCCTGCGCAGGGCCTGCAGGAACGAGGGGACCAGGTTCTCGATATTCGCGGCGAGCACGGTCAGGACCGCCGCCGGGTCGGGTGCCGACCAGTCACCGGCCATATACGATTCGCCGAAACCGATGAGTCCGGCCGAACCGAGCCGGATCGCGAAATCATCGGGCCGGTGCAGGCGGAGTAACGGTGCCGCGATATCGGCCGGATCCTGTCCGAGGACGGTGCCGTCGGGATACTCGACCCGCAGCGGCAACCGGGAGACCGCCCGGCGGAAAATACGCCGGGCCACCGCGGCCGCGACAGTGGTACGGGGACCCGCGGGCAACCGCTCGATATCGGGCCAGCGCAGGGTGGGTGGGGTGGTGGTCGGGGTGGGTAGTTCGGTGGTCACCGGGACGGCTCCTGGATCGGTGAGACGGTGCGGGGAAAGACGGGCAGGCCGCGCAACCAGAGCCGGATGCCCTGGAAGCGGATGCGTGCCGCGACGACGAGCGGTGCCAAGGGCATGGTCAGAGCGGCGGTCAGGACGGTGCGGGTGGTCGCGGGCCGGAAGTCGCCGGTCATCGATGCGGTGAGCACCGGGCGGTCGCGGTGCAGGGTGATGGATACACGCAGTCGGTCGCCGGGCTCGGGCAGTGCCATCCGGTACGTACCGGATACGTCGTTGAACGGTGATACGTAGAACTGTTTGTCTGTTTCGGCCCGTCCGTGTTCGTCGGTCCGCAGCAGGTACCGGTGCCGTCCGCGGTAGGTGTTGTGAACTTCGGCCACTACGCAGACCGGGGCGCCGGCGCTGTCCCGGCACCAGTACAGAGTGAGCGGATTGAATACGAAGCCCAGCACCCGGGCATTGGTCAGCATGAGGATCCGGCCGCCCGGGAGGTCGATTCCGGACGCGGCCAGGAACGCGTCGATGTTCGCGCGCAGGCTCCGTCCGGGATCGCCGAGGTGGTCGCGGGAAGAGAAGCGGGCCAGCGGGCGCAGCGGGCGGGGCAGCCGCGGCAGATCGTCGAGATCGACCAGCCAGCTGTAGCTGCGATACCGGAACCGGTGCCGCACCGGCGTATGGCGTACATGGTTGATGGTCGTGTACGCGAGCCGGGCGGTCATGATGTGGGTAGGGGCCGGAGAGCGCGGTCGGGCCAGCGGGCACCGAGCCGCTCGGCGGCGCGCAGCCCCGACAGGGCGCCGTCTTCGTGGAACCCCCAGCCGTGGTAGGCACCCGCGAACGCGAGACGTTCGCCGCCGATCTCGCCGAGTCGCCGCTGGGCGGCCACGGATTCGGGGGTGTACTGCGGATGTTCGTAGACCATCCGGTCCAGGACAGCGGTGGGATCGATACGGTCCTCGTCGCCGAGGGTGACCAGGAAACGGGGTCCGGTGGAATCGCCGAGACGGTGCAACCGGGTGAGGTCGTAGCTCACCAGGACCCGGTCCGGTGTCGCGTCGCATCCGGGGAGCCGGTAGTTCCAGGAAGCGCGGGCCCGCACGGCCCCGGGGAGTACCGAGGCGTCGGTATGCAGCACGGTGCGGTTCACCGAATACGGTATGGCGGCCAGGACCTCGCGTTCGGCCGCGGTGGGTTCGGCCAGCATCCGCAGGGCCTGGCCGGGATGGGTGGCTATCACCGCGGCGTCGAAGACATCGACCTCGTCGCCGTCGTCGCGGATCCCGACCCCGTCGGCCAGCCGGGTCACTGTGCGCACCGGGGTGGCGGTGCGCACCGAATCGAGTCGTTCCGCGACAGCTCGGACGTAGGTGGCCGATCCACCGGTCACCGTGCGCCAAGTGGGAGAACCGAACACAGTCAGCATGCCGTGGTGCTCGAGGAAGGTGAACAGATAGCGGGCCGGATAGCGCAGCGCGGTCACCGGATCGCACGACCAGACGGCCGAGACCAGCGGTGTCAGGAAGTGGCTGATGAAGTAGTCGGAGAACCGGCCCCGCCGGCCGAAAGCGGCGAGTGTCAGTTCGTGTGCCGGACGGGCCTCGAGTTCGGCGCGTGCCAGCCGGTGGAATCGCGGCACCTCGGCCAGCAGTTGCAGGTACCGGCCGCGGGTGAGGGAGCCGGGGCGGGGGAAGAGGCCGCCGAGTCCGCGCGCACCGGCGTACTCCAGTCCACAGCCGTCGCAGCGGACCGACATGCTCATATCGGTTTCCTGGGTGCGGACCCCGAGATCGGCGAACAGGCGCAGCAGTGTCGGGTAGGTGCGGTCGTTGTGCACGATGAATCCGGTGTCCACTCCGATCTCGTCGCCTGTGCCCGAGCGCACCCGGTGGGTGTCGGCGTGCCCGCCGAGCCGTGGATCGGATTCGTAGAGGGTCACCCGTGCCGAGCCGGACAGGACCCAGGCGGCCGTGAGGCCGGCCACGCCACTGCCCACCACCGCGACTCGACGTTCCGTCCGGTCCGTCCTGCCCTGCTCGACCATCACACTCCTCCGCTCGGCGACCTTCGGCCGCAGCTATGCATCGAGTATGCATCGTTTTGTAGGCGATGGCGACCCGAGTCGGCAATCCACGGTCGGACAGGTGGTGCGGCCGCCGAGTGGTTCGCGGTGACCCGGTGTGGCGGATGGGTGCGGTGGGGAGTGAACTGCCGACGGTCAGCCGAGTCGGCCGACCGCCTCGGGAAGGCTCGCCAAGCGGGTGACCGCAGCCGGGAGGATGACGGCGTCCCAGCCGGGTCCGCCGACGAGAACCCGCGCCCCCGCCGCGGTGCCCGCCCGCACGCTGGAGGTCAGCGCCGTCGATTCGTGCTGTGACCACAGCACCAGCTCGGCGGGGCGGTCCAGCCGGGCCAGCGTGTCGGTGAGGGCGGCGGTGGGCACATCCGCCCCGAGCATCTGCGCGCCGATTCCGCGTTCGGCCAGGGCCGCCCGCAGGACCTCCAGCGGGAGTGCGTGGGTTTCGCCGCCGGTGCAGGCGAGCACGATGGGCCGGGGGCGCGCCCGATCCGGCGGGTTGGTGCGGTGCAGCGCCGAAGTGATACACCACGAGAGCAGATGCTCGATATCGATGCAGCCCTCGCCGCCGAGTTGGCGGGCGACGATATCGGCGAAAGCGGGCCGGCACAGCCGCTCCCAGGTGTCCACCACGCCGTCGGCCCGCAGGCTCGCGGTCAATTGTGCTGTCACCGAACGGTAGTCGAGGGCGAAGGCGGCGGTGAGCAGCGATGGCAGATCACCTGGTGTCGCGGCCGGAGCGCGCACCGCGGCGGCGGCACCGGCGGGGGTGGCGCCGCCGCGGATGAGCTCGATCATCCGGTTCAGCTGGGTGATATCGGCTTCGGTGTACAGGCGATGGGTCCCCGGCCGGTGTCCGGTGGGGCCGATCTCGTAGCGGCGGTTCCAGCTGCGCAGCGTGGCGGTGGGGATGCCGAGCCGGTCGGCGACCGCGCGGACGGTATAGCCGGCCGCGTCGGTGGCAGGGGCGGAACCGTCGGGCATCGTCTTATTCTGCCTGTTCCGAATCGCCGTCCCGGGCGGACCCGGGATATCGGCGTGGGAGCCGTGGCCGGTCGGTCGCGCTCATCGTGTCCTCGTCGCGGTCAGGCCGGCCGCACCGCACAGCAGGCCCCAGCCGGCGGCCACCGCGACGGCCTTGGTGCGTTGTGGCCGGTCGCGCAGTGCGACGGCGAGGACTCCGGCGTCGGAGAAATCGGCGAGGACCCGGCAGCCCGTGGCGACGCGCAGAGCGGCGGGGGTGGGTGCGAGGGCCATACCGAGGCCCGACGCGAGATCTCGGTAGCCGGTGGTGCGCGCCAGCGCGCGCCGGCCGGGATCGTCGTCGTCCCAGCCGCACGGCCGCAGCAGTACGGCCGGGCGGATCGCGACCGCGAGTCCGTAACACGCCGTGGCCGCTCCCACGAATCGAGCGAATCCCATAGCTACCATCGATCCTCCTGCGCCGAATGGGTACGCATCGATTATGCATCTATATGGGTTAGAGTGGTCACACACCGCCGAACGCGAGGAGTTTTCGTGACAGCACAGCGCGCAGTTCACCGCACAGCGGGCCTGATGGCCGCTCTTCTGGCCTTCGGTGCCCTCGCCGCCGGCGGTGGCGCGGCGGCCCAGCCGGCGCTGCCGCCCGGTCCCGCGCCTGTTCCCGCACTGGATCTGAACAGGTACCTCGGCGTCTGGAACCAACTCGCCGCGGTGCCCCAGCCGTTCAACCTCGAATGCGCGCGCGATACCCGCGCGGAGTACACCCTCGATCCACAGGGCGACGTCGCGGTGCACAACTCGTGCACCACCTGGTCGGGCGGTCTGAACGAAATTCGCGGAACCGCGCGGGTGAACGACCCGGTGACCGGCGCGCAGCTGCACGTCAGCTTCCCCGGGGTACCGGGCCAGGACATGCTCGACGGCCCGACGAACTACATCGTCACCGCTCTCGCACCCGACTATTCGTGGGCGCTGGTCACCGACCCGAGTAGATTGTCCGGTTTCGTACTGTCCCGCTCGGCATCGCTGGACGCACCGACCTGGGATCAGGTGAAGTCCGCCATCACCGCGGCGGGGCAGTCTCCGTGTATGTACCTGACCTCGCCCACCACCGGTGGTCGCTCCGATCTCACGCCCCTGTGCCTGCGCTAGCGCCCGCGCCGATCGGGCCGGCTATTCCGAGACCGAGACGTAGCGCCGCACCTCGTCGCCGCTGACGTACTCGCGGGCATCGCCGGGGTCCAGGTCGAGCCGGACCCCGGCAGGTGTCAGAACGTCGCGCAACCGGGCGCTCATCTCGGCGCCGAGATAGTTGTGGTGCAGATCCAGGCTGCGCAGATGGGTCAACGGCTGACCACCGAGCAGAGCCCCGGCGCCGTCGTCGCCGAGTATTCCCATCGAGAGGTCCAGCCCGGTCAGCCGGGCGACCACGGGCGCCGAGGCCACGGCCGCGCAGATCTCGTCCTGGATATCGCTGTTGCGCAGGGCGAGATGTTCGAGGGCGGGCAGCCGGTGGCCCAGCAGGATCGGGGCGAGATCACCGATTTCGACGTCCGCGCCGTAATTCTCGGTACCCAGCCACAGCTCGAGCCGCTCGAGCGCTGGCAGGTCGCTGGCGGCGATCCCGCGCACGACCTCCGCCTCCAGCCCGCCGGTCTGTACGGTCAGCGTGCGCAGGTGTTCGTGGTGGACGGGCGCGAAGACGAGCTCGGTTCCACCACGGATCCCGAGCTCTTCCAAGTCGGGATAGGCCGTCAGCAGCGGTTCGATGTGGCCCTGCATTATCCAGGAGATCTCCGACTCCTCGACCGTGATATCGCCGAGGAACACCGCCCGCAGCGCGGGCAGCCGGTCACGGGCCGCGACCAGACAGGCGATGATCTTGTCGGCGCTGGTGTCGTAGGCCTCGGGCCAGATCCCGGCCACGATCGCGTGGACCGCGGTCGTATCGACCTCGTCGAGAAAACGGCCGAAAACCTCTTCCCAGGTGTGCTTGTCGTCCCAGCCCGGTTCCGCGATACGCCACGCCACCGAATCCGCCTCGGGCAGCGGCCCGGGTTCGTCGACCTGCCAGGGCACCGGGAAGTCGTGGACGGGCAGCCCGCCGAACTCGTCGAGATGTTCGCCGATCATCACTTTCGCCTATCTTCGGAAACACCGGCCGTTCGACACGGTCGAGTGTTTCTTACCAACCCGGACCGACACGCGCGCGGCGACCGTGCCGTGAATGCTGTTCCCCCACTGTTCTCACCGCCGGATCAGGGGTAGATCTCCCGGTACGGCTATTTCGAACCCGACCGCGTGTCCACCGTGGGCGCGGCAGCGCCCGAGTGGTGCGACCAGTGCGAAACCCGGAATTTCATTCTGTGTTTCGCGATCCGGGCCCGCGGCGTCCTCACGGTTCCCGCCGGCTTCACGGCCTCCGCCGGCGCACGGGGTCGCGAATGTCTACCGGATCCAATTTCCCGATATGGCCGGCGAGGCCTTCGAGGTCGTCAGGCCGGCCGATCCGGTATCCGGGGCTATCCCTTCCCGGACTCGTTCTTCCTCGGGGCCACCAGCTTCCAGCCCTGGCGCGGCTTCGAGGTCGGCGGATGGCTGTACCACAGCAGGTGCGGATACGGGGTTATTCGGTCCATCCCCTGAGCACCGTACGCAGTTCGTCCTTCGAGATGTCGGGCCAGTCGGGTTGGCGCGATATTCGCGTGTCGTACCAGTCGACCCACCATTCGAAGGATTCGGGTGTGCTGCTGGTGCGAGGCATCGTCTCGGAGAATATCGTCGCCAATCGCCAGTCATCCGCCGTGCGGTACATGTCGAGAGTCGAGCCGGCGTCGACCGACGGGCTCGGCGATATCCGGTCGAGCCACATGTCGGTGGCCTGGGCGCGGGTCGATTCGTCGACGCCTGCCCCCATGCGGTGGAGGAAGTTGCCCGCGTTGTACAGCGGGTCGCTGGGCCCGGCGGTTTCCCAGTCCAGGATCCACAGATTGCCTTGGTCGTCGAGCCGCAGATTGGGGGGATACAGGTCGTTGTGGCCGAAAACGGTCGGCTCGCCCGAGCGGTTGAGGTCGGGCCTGATGTAGTCGGACAGTGTCCCGATTCCGAGTTGGTTCATCCTGGACCGGCGCAGCGGCTGATCGCGGTGGGCGTCATCGGCGTGCTGGATGATCTCCTGCTGCCACTGCGGGATGTCGAGGTTCATTCCTGCCGGCAAGCGATGAGCGGACATCAACTGCACCTGGTCCAGGAGGTCGGGTAGCCAATTCATCATCTCGGGATCAGCGAAGCCCAGTGTCCGACCGCGTACATACTGCATGACCGTGAATTCCCGGCCGGTCGACGGGTCCGTGCCGGCGTACAGGATTCGGGGTGCCCGTACGCCGCTTGCACGCGCATGAGCGATGGCAGTGTTCTCCGGCATCCATCTCCTCAGCGTGGTCACTGTCGGCTGGTCCAATCCGCGCCGGACAATGGCCGGACCTGCACTCGTGTCGACCCGGTTCACCCGGTTTCCGGTCCCGGACTCATCCGGTTCCAGATCCCGGACCTGCCGATACAGCCTCTGGCCTTCTTCTCCGGAGAGGCTGGACTCGCAGCCGCCGGGGAGCCTCTGCGCCTCGATGGATGAGCCCGGCGAGTCGCTCGCAGCTTCCGGCCGTTCGCCGGGGCGCCCGGCGGCCCCCAGCCTGTCGACTCCGGCTGTGGACTGCTGTTCGGCGCGTGCGGTCCGGTCGAGGCCGTACCGCATTCCGCGTGGTGGCCCGTGATGTGCTTCGCTGACCCGCGGAGCGGCTTTCCTGGCCATCGTGTCGATGAGCTGTTCCGCTGCTTGCAGCATTCTCGCGGCGATCTCGCCGCTACTCGACCTGTCCACCGATTCCTGCCGCAGTGATCACGTTGTCGGACAGCGACGTCGAAGAAGCCGATTCCGCTCGCTGCCCCGGATCACTTCACGGTGAGTTCGGGGAGGTATTTGTACAGAGTGGTCCGTGAGACGCCCAGCAGTCGCGCGATCGAGGATATCGACTCGTCGGGCCGGGTCAGCAGCGAACGGGCCTGCCGGATCTGCTCCCCACTCATGGCCGGTGGCCGGCCGAGGCGCTGCCCGCGGGCCCGAGCGGCGGCCAGCCCTTCGTGGGTACCGTCGACGATGAGCTCGCGGATGAACTCGGCCAGCGCGGCGAAGACATGGAACACGAGGCGCCCGCCGGGGGTGGTGGTGTCGAGGGCTTCATGCAGCGACCGGAACCCGATCCCGCGCCGACGCAGATCGGCGACGATCGAGATCAGGTCCTGCAGGGAACGGCCTGGACGATCCAGGGCGGCGACCACGAGGGTGTCGCCGGCGCGCATATAGTCCAAGCACGCGGACAGCTGTTCGCGCTCGACGTCCTTTCCGGACTTCTTGTCGGAGAACACCTTCTTGCACCCGGCCGCCTTCAGGGCCCGGGTCTGCCGGTCCGGATTCAGGTCCCGGGTCGAGATGCGGGCGTACCCGATCAGTGCTCCTTCCCCGCCGATCGGGTCCAGGGCATCCCCGTCGAGGGAAAGTGGTTCGAGCGCATCGGTATCCGGCACCCGGCAATCGTACTCAAAAGGGTGATTACCAATTGTTGAACAGTCGAACTCTACGACACACTGTTTTGAACGGGGTAGGGCCGGGTAGCCGGTTCGGTGTCGTAGACGCGGGTGGTGTGGTCGGCCGGGTTGTAGTGGGGCCAGCCGGGGTTGCCGTGGGTGGCGAAGTTCAGCCAGTCGGTGCGCATGTGCCGGGAGACGGCGGTGACCTGGTCGGCGGCGTCGGGACGTGCGGACCGGTGTGCGCGGACGTCCTCGGGGTGGAGTGTGCCGAATACGAGCAGGAAGTCGAGGCTGTGGGAGGCGCCTTGCTCGCGGTTGAAACTCCAGCACAGTTCGTAGAGCCAGACGGGAACCACCGTCGGCGAGTTGTGCGTCGGCGAGGTGCACGGTGGGCATGCGGAACAGCCAGTCGGCGTGGACGAGCTCGTAGAGTTCGGCAGGGGCGGCCTCGGGGTAGAAGTCGCGATAACGGCGGTTGCCGTCGGGTCGCGGTGCGAGACGCCCCAGGGTCGGATCGACTTGTTCGTCGGTCATCTCGATACCGAGTTGGGTGTTGAACAGCCGGTATTCGTCGCGGGTGTGGCCTACGAGCAGGTCGATGTCTCGGGCGGCGCCGGCGGCGAGGGCCGGCCACGGCGCCTCGGGCAGGACCTCGCCGTCGACGACGGGTGAGAACGGCGTCGGTGTCGACGCCATCGGCCCCCAGGCATCGACGAATGCGGGCATTTCCTCCCGGATCGTGTTCTCGGCGTCGACCAGCGTGCGGGGGTCGACGCCGGCCAGGTCCTCGATGGTGGCCCGGGTGCCGGCTTCGGCCGCGATCGCGGTGGAGATGGCGGCCGCGAGTTCGGGGGAGAAGTAGGTGCCCGGCACGCTCTGCGGGATGGCGCGACGGAACAGCCCGGCTGCGGTCGGCATCGCCATGAGTGCGGCGATACATCCAGCGCCGGCGGATTGGCCGAAGACGGTGACGTTGCCCGGGTTGCCGCCGAAGGCGGCGATATTGTCAGGGGCAGTGACCTGGCGGCGTCGTTCAGTCAGGAACTGTCGGTGCGGGTAAGAGTGGTCTGGAGCAGGATCCAATTGGGTGAGGTCATATTCAGAGGCATGATCCCGGCGGACGCTCGGACTGTGAGTTGATCGCCTCCCGCTTCGACATCCAGCGCGCCGCCGCGGCGCGCCAACTTGTCCTTCGACATCCGCGTCACCGCGTCGGCCACCGTCGAACGGACCTGATCCGTGTCGAATCCCGGCGCCACCTCGGTGAGGTCCGCGGGTAACCGCTCGGCCGTGGAGCCGATCTGTTTGCGGTCCCCGAGGAACCTGGCCGACCATGAGGAAGCCGACCCGTCTGCAGGCCGGTTGAACGCGAATTCACCGAGCTCGGCCGCACCCCAATTGTCTTCCAGGATCCCGCCCTGCGGTATTCGCATCTCCTCGACCTGTCCGCTGATCGTCCCTCCGTTACCCGCGGCCGCAGGTGTGTAGACCAGGCGAACCCCCTGTTTTCCCGAGTTCCTCAGTCCGTGGTTCACCGGGAGTGCAGCGATATCGGCGGCACCCCGATCACCCAGAAGCCCGGCCAAGGTGTCACGTATCTGCTGTCCTGACATGGTCGGCGAGAATTCGGCCGACCGCTCCTCACGGGTGGCAGCGTCTCCCACGGCCGGGGGTGGTACTGCTCCACCGGACTGCTCGATCCGGGGTACTCCCTCGCGATCGCTGCCGGGGATCGTTGTTCCTGCCGATTCGGCTGTCTGTCCGGCCTGCCGGACAGGGGTCTCAGCCGCCCGGGCCGCGTCGGGAATGACCTTGTCGGCCAGTGGCTCTGCTACCCGCTTACCGAACCACTTACCCCGCACAATCACACTTTCGCTCAACTCGGCAGCAACGACGATACGACCGCCTCGCGGCCGGGATCCGGTGGCGCGTAGATGTCGATCAGGTCATGGATACCACCCGCGGTGATAGTAGCGAATCGACCGGTCGCACTCGGCAGTGCGGCAGGTCTCGAAACATTGGTTGCGAGACGGTGTGTGCCGGGGTGGTACCAGGCTGGTTTCCGGACTGTCGGGGACCCCTATCCACCAACCGCCTTGTGCGGCAATTACATTGATTCGACGATCCTCGTCCGCAGTGCCAGTGCTCGATGTCACTGTCATTTTATGTCGACGGGCTCTGACATCAACCCTGCGAAGGCATTCTTCGAGGACCTACGGACCTGGGCTTACCCACAGGTCGACCGCCACGTTACGAAAGAGGGCTTCTTCCAGGCTGTCCAGGAGGAAGCTCAACGAATCAACAGTGTGGGTGGGTACAACCGCACACCCCGTCAGCTCGACCTCGCCATTTCGAATGTCACCGATTGGATCTGGGAGAAGTTCGTCGAAGGCGAACCTGCGGAGGCTCCCGGTGTCCGGGATATCCGGCTTCAGCTGGCCGACGAGCTCTACGACGTGCTCGAGTCCGCCGCTGCGAGCACTCAGGAGACAGTGCCCGAATACGTCACTCGAGTAGTGCTCGGGCATCTTGCCCATCTCACACTGGGTAATGCCGAACTCGAGGCTGCCATGCGTTCTCAGCTCGATTCGTCGGAGCCCGCCGACTTCTGATACCAGGAGCCAACCGCCGATAGCCGCCGGGAAAGTGGGTCTCATCGGCGGTCAGGCCCGGCTTCACCGTCCCGGGTTCATCCCGTTCGGCCGCGTTTCATCCCGTTCTGCGTGGACCTGTTCCCCGCCCATCCTTCGAGCGCCGAACTCGGATCCCGTGCTGGAGATCTTCTGAGAGCCGCGGGCGCGGCCGGTGGAGTCGTCACCCTGGTGACCGTTACTGGTGCGCAGGCCTTGCCCGGACAGAAACAGCCCTGCCCGGCTGCGGATCACCGCGGTCACGGGCCCAACGAAGTCGGTGTCCGAATCGCTGATGGTGACTGGTCACGGCATCGATATGAGGCAATAAGGTCCGCCGGACCGGCCACCTGCCCGGATCTTCATGGTCGGGCAGGGCGGCATGCAGGGTTTCAACGGCGCGGCTGCGGGCGTCGGCGATCACGTCGGGATGGCGGTGTGGATCGCTGAGGTCGCGGGTGCGGGCCACGGCTTGTACGAGCCGGTGGATCGAGAGCGTGCCAGTGGCACGGTCGGGAGTGATCATGTTGTAAGCCGCCGGCGGCCCGAGCGCGGTGCTGCGCTTCGGCGGGTCGAGGCCCGGTTCGTGGCTGCGAGTGAGAGGAATGGACTCCGGGGCGTACCAGGCCAGGGTGCGTAGCAGATCGACTGCGGCGGGTTCGGTTTCGGTGATGCGGTCCAGGGTGATCCGCCAGATCCGGGCGATGGTGCGCTCAGAGTCGGCATCGACATCGGCCTGCCCGAACGTCTCGGCGGGGTAGTCGGCGATCCCCTCGGTGGGTCGGCCGGCTGTTCCCGGCAACCTCGCCGGGGTGATCGGCGCGGACTGGCTGAAATACCTCTCACCAGTCCACTACTACATCGGCGGCGAGCCCCTGCGCAACGGCATGCAGTGGGCCGATACCGCAATCCTGCTCGCGGTGAGTGTCGCCCTGTTGGCCCTCGGATTCCTCCGGTTCGACCAACGTGACCTGCGCCCCTGAAGCCGATCGCCACGAGCCCCGCGGCCTGCTCGATGGCCGCGGGGCCTTGCCGTCGTGATCGGCACCGTCGATATGGTCGGCGACATCTGCGCGCAGAGCATGGTGGCCGATCTTGTCGAGGAACCAGCACGCACGGCTGCCTACGCGCGCGATGGTTTCCCGAGCGATAGGGGTCCCCAAGGTCCACCGACGCATGACCAGCAAAGGGTCTTCTTGGGAAGAACTCCGGCAACAATAGTCGTTGAACAGTGATAATTCAGGTCGAATGTGTCCAAGAACGCATCGGTTCTTGAACGCTCCGACCGAAACGGTCCGCCGGGCCCGTGCGCTGCTGACCCGGCCGGACGAGTCGGTGTCCTCGATCGCTCGGCTTCTGGGATATCGCGGACACGCTGTACGAATACGTGCCCGAGCGCACCGACGGAGCCCGGGCACGTATTCGATGAACAACCCGCAGAGCCGCCGTACCCTCCACCACTGAGTTCGGGTGTGGCTTTGGCGTTCAGGGCTTCCGGTTCCGTGTCGGCGCCCACTCAGTAGCGGGCATTATCGATTTCTATGTCGGACACTGCCAGAGTGCCGTAGGTCGTCGTTCCATCCTTGTGCCTGTGTTTCACCGATACTCTTCCGCCATCCGAGAGATCGATCCACCGATTATCGTCCTCTCCCGCGAAGTATTGATTGCGGTATATGCCGTACTCGGCGAACACGTGGCCGCCTCGCGGGGTGTCGTACCGGCCGTTGCATACCTGTATGCCGGCTTCGGGAAAGGTGATCGATCCGTCGACCTGGTTCGCCCCCTGGACCCGGGTGGCGCTCACCAGGTCGGCCACGATCCGGTCGGCGCGGACGATGGCCTGGACGCCGGAGTTGTTGGAGACCTGCACCCCGTCGGAGGTGAAGCCGAGGTTCCCGGTGCTGGCCGCGGTCCCCTGGATCTGTGAGGCGTGGAGGCCGGTCTCGAAGGTGGGGGTGCGCAGTTGGACGGTGGTGGTGAGGAAGTGTCGCTGCATGGTATGGGGGTTGGTGGCGATGAGGGTGTAGGTGGTGTCGCGTTTCGGGCCGGTTCCAGGGGCGGGTTTCCACTCGCCCGCGGTGGTGACCGGCGCTGTGCTGCCGTCGGGCAACCCGATCGTGTAGGCCAGGTCGGTGGATCCGTCCCACCGCAGGACGATGGTGTCTCCGTCGTCCACCATCGCCTGGTCGGGACGGAAGTTGCTGGGCACCGCGGCTTGCTCGGCGGCGGTTTTCAGCAGCGGCACCGCCGCCACGGTGTTGGTCAACTTCGCACTCTGCTGCCTGCTGGCGGTCTCTTTCACCCGCAGTACAGTCAGTCCGGCGGTTTCGGCGACCGGAATGTCCGCCAGCTTCAGCACCAGGTATTCACCGGGGGCGAAACGGATTCTGCCGCCGGCGGGGTCGGTGACCTGGAAGGACCCGGCGGCGACCTGGGGCAGGACCGACAGCGTCCGCACGCCTGCACGGAGATCGCGATACTCGCTGGTGGCCTTGATACTGGTGATATCAGGTGTGAGGTGCTCGGCACCGTCGCCGAGGGACACACTCACCTCGTTTTCGGACCAGTACGCCGCGGTGCTGCCGGTGTTGGTGACCATCAGATACACCGTCCCCGGAGAACGGGACTGCCCAGCCCGCGACGCCTCCAGGGGCGCCGGGTCGGTGAGCACCGTATAGGTCAACAGGGTCATGGTCACGACTCCTTCAACTGAAGGTCGACGCAGGCCGAGAACCCGCGCACAACCGAGAACCCACGCGCACTGCCCCAGCTCTCCGGCCCGCAGGTCCAGAAGAGCTCCCTTCCGGGGGTTGCGCGTCAGGCACACATGAAATATACGCTGGCACTACATGATTCGTGATCGAAACCGTCTTCCCCGACCGTCCGGCCAGCAGCCTCGGGTGGAGCCGGACGGACCAGTTCACGGCACCGGCGGCGCTCTCGCCGGTACCCACAGATCGAGGCGCCCGCATGACGCTGTGCGCTCGGCCGCGCCATCCCTACCTGCGACGTCGACGAATGTCCCACACTCCCTGTGGGTTTGTGATCAGGTACGGAAGTAGCCGACTACGACACTGCGACGCTTCCCGTGATAGCCGTAATCCGAACTGCTGCGCCGATCCGTCCGCTCCGACCCGTCCAGCGAGGAACGACCATCTGTGACCGATTCAGACCCCGGCCAGAACCCCGAGGCGACGAGTATGTGATCACCGATGGCGACGATCGGTGGGTGGCGTTCGGGTGGTGTATTCGGGGCAAGCAGATTTCCTGGTGGGTGATGGGATCGGGGAGGGTCCGGCATGATGGTTTGCATGTCGGAATCGGACGGTCGGTTGATGATTCGTACCAGTGGGGGCCCTGACGAGTTGCTGGGGTTGCTGGATTGGTTTCGTCACGATGACGAGTTGCGTGGGCGGGTGAGCCCGCCGCCGCCGCGGCTGCGTGACGGTCGGATGGGTGATCTCTATGACGTGCTGGTGGTCGCTGTCGGTGCCGGAGGGCTGGCGCCGGCGTTGACGCGGTCGCTGTCGGCGTGGCTGACGCATCGACGTGCGGATATCACGATCACGGTGAAACGGAGCAACGGCGCGGAGATCACTCTGGATGCCGATCGGGTCAAATCCGCCGAGGTGCTCGCGGAGGTGCGGAACTTGCTCGACGAGATCGACACTCCGTGACCGCGGTGCCCGATCGGAGCGGTTCGCGGGCGCTGCTGATCGGCGTCGCACATTACACCCACGCCGATATCCCTGATATCCCTTCGGCGACTGCCAACCTCACCGACCTGCGGCGGGTACTCACCGCGGAAGATGGTGGCGGATTCGACGCCGAGCACTGCACGCTGCTCACCGACCCCGGCCACAGTACCCAGATCGGTGCCGCGGTCAGCGCCGCAGCCCATGAAGCCGGTGAGGTTCTCTTGGTGTATTTCACCGGGCATGGGCTGCTGGATCGCCGTGGGCGACTGCATCTCGCGCTCACCGGCAGCAATCCCGAGTTCTCGCAGGTCGGCTGGACCTCGGTGCCGTTCACGATGCTGCGCGAAGAAATCCTCGACAGTCCGGCCCGCGCGCGGATCCTCATTCTGGACTGCTGTTTCTCGGGGCGGGCTTTCGAAGCGATGAGCGGCGGTGCCGGGTTGGTGGCGGGCCAGACGGAGATCCGCGGTACCTACACCATCGTGTCGTCGTCGGCCAACGAAACCTCTTACGCGCCGGCCGGTCACCGCAATACCGCCTTCACCGCGGCGATGCTCGCCGCCGCCGAGACTCCCGGGCTGTCGCTCGACGAGTTGTACCGCGAAGCCGACCGGATCCTGCAGCGCGGCGGACATCCCAGACCTCAGCGGCGAACTGTCGATATCGCCGGCGATCTGCGCCTGTTCGGCGTCCCCGACGACGAACAACGGCACCGCAAAAATGCCGAAGCCGGCGACAGCGACGCGATGTATCGCCTCGCGGGCGGGCTGGTGAGCCGCGGAGACACGGAGCGAGCGGAATTTTGGTACCGGCGCAGTGCCGGTGCCGGGGAAGTCCGGGCGATGTGCAGCCTCGGGATCCTGTTGATGGAGCATGGTGAGTCCACCGAGGCCGAATCCTGGTACCGGCGTGCCATCGAGGCCGGGAACACCGCGGCGATGCACAACCTCGGGATCTTGTTGACGGAGCGGGGTGAGCTCACCGAGGCCGAATCCTGGTACCGGCGCAGTGCCGGTGCCGGGCAAGTCGGCGCGATGTGCAACCTGGGGAACCTGTTGAAGGAGCGGGGTGAGCTCGCCGAGGCCGAATCCTGGTACCGGCGAGCCATCGAGGGCGGGGTAGCCCTCGCGATGTGCAACCTCGGGATCCTGTTGAAGGAGCGGGGTGAGCTCGCCGAGGCCGAATCCTGGTACCGGCGTGCCGCCGACGATGGGCAAATCGAGGCGATGAACAACCTCGGGGCCCTGTTGATGGAGCGGGGTGAGTCCACCGAGGCCGAAACCTGGTACCGGCGCGCCGCCGAGGCCGGGGACGCCCTCGCGATGAACAACCTCGGGGCCCTGTTGATGGAGCGGGGTGAGCTCGCCGAGGCCGAATCCTGGTACCGGCGCGCTATCGAGGCCGGAAACACCGCGGCGATGAACTACCTCGGATTGCTCCTGGAAAAGCGCAACCTCCCCAGCGAAGGAGCACAGTGGTACCGACGAGCGGCGACGGCCGGCCGAACCGAGGCCATGCGGAACCTCGCCCGTCTACTCGACGCCGACGGCGCCGGCGTCGAAGCGAAAATGTGGCTCCAGCGGGCTGCCGGCGACCATGCTGTATGACCCACCATGGAGTCCCGGGAAGGACGGTGGCTTTACATGTCCGAGACCTCCGCGTCCGCTTTTCCGGACCGACACCGGCAGCACGAGTTGTGGAGACGTTGGCGGGCAGGTGAATCGCTCAGTCCGATGTCGCGGTCACTCGGGATTCCGCTGCAGCATATGCGCCGGATCCCGGCCCGGGCGGGAGGCGTCCGGAGGCCACCGCAAGTTCGGCGGATTCGGAATCCGACACAGCGCCGAGCGTGAGGAGATTTCGCGGGGGCAGGTGACGGAGCGGCCCCCGGGTGGCCGCTGCTTCGGCGGCGCAGGCACGCCGGACCCGGTAGCTTTCAGTGCTCGAGGGGGGCTTTCGACCACCATTCTCGGAGGATGTCGTCGACGGAATGGCCCGGCCAGTCGACCGAGATGAGAAAGCGGTCGCGGACCGGGTCGGAGGGGAAGGAGAAGTAGGCGTCGCCCCAAGCTGCGGCCCTCGAGCTCAGCGGTGGCACGGTCATCAACGCTGGTGCGGCAAGCGTGGGGTTGGGTGCCGGTTGCGTCTCGGGCGAGAGTATGGTTTCCGTCCCCGGGCCGAATCCCCAATTCGATTTCAACTCTTCCTGCGCAGCGCGGGGGGTCGAGTGATCCACGATTCGGAAGGTGACACCGGAGTCTTCGCGGGGTCTGCAATAGATTTCGTGTCCAGGGGGATCATCTCCCTGTCGGCAGGACGCCTGTTGCCAGCCCGGCAACTGTGATCGCTCCGGGACAAGGCCGGGAAAGGCATTCGCGATGGGCTGTTGCTCCCCCCACCTCGTCGTCTTGTTCGGGTCGAACAAGAGCAATCCCGCCGTGCCGACGATCACTACGAGCACCAGGACGCCGAGGATCACACCCGGAGCTCTACCGAGATCGGTAGGCTCCGGCGATGCTCCGCGTCGGAGCGAGTTGCCGGGCCCCGGGGCCACTACCGGCTGTGCGGCCGCTATCGGATCAGGGGCGCTCGTCCGAGCTCTCCCATCGGTTCCTTGCTGGAGCCCGACCGGTGCCGAGTTGTGCACGGTCGGTGCGGTGCGTGCGAAATCGACTGCGTCGGAGACCTGTTGATGTCCGAACGTGTCGAGAGCCGCCGTGATGAATCCGGCACAGGAAGGGAAGCGGTCCTCGCGTTGTTTGGCCATTGCCCGCTCCAGGACCGTATCGAGGGCCACGGGGAGGTCCGGGCGCAGGGCGGTTATCCGGGGAACGGGTTTCGAGAGGTGACCTGTTACCACCTGTCCCGGGTTCGTTGCCGCGTAGGGCGGTTGCCCGGCCAGCAGTGCGAACAGGGTGCAGGCCAGGGAGTACTGGTCGCTGCGGTGGTCCACCACTTCACCGGACAGTTGCTCGGGCGAGGCGTAGGCCAGCGTCGCGGTGAATGTACCGGTGACCGTGATCTTGGTGTTGGCGGAGTCGATGAGCCCGGCGATCCCGAAATCGGTGAGTACCGCGTGCGGGTTCCGGAATCGGTCCCCGTCGGCGATGACGATGTTGGCCGGCTTCACGTCCCGGTGCAGGATTCCGAGGCTGTGTGCGTAATCCAGCGCCAGCGCGGTCTCGCCGAGGAGACGCGCGACGGTCGCCGGTGGTTGCGCGGCTGCGTTCCACGAGGCAGCGTCGGTGCCTCGAATGTATTGCATCGCGATCCACAGATGGCCGTCGTTCGTGCCGCGGTCGAGCACCCCGACGATTCCGGGGTGCTCGAGCCGAGCGACGACGTCGGCTTCTCGTTCGAAGCGGCGGACGAGTTCGGTATCGGTGGATACTTCCTGGTTCAGCAACTTCAACGCGACGGCGCGAGGGAGGCGGGGATGTCGGGCGAGGTAGACGACGCCCATTCCGCCTCTGCCCAGGACTCGTTCGATCCGGTATCCGGCGAAAGTCGTGCCTGCCCCCAGCATCACTGCCCTCTTTCGCTGTCCGAACGGGGGACATTACCGCATGTTCGCGTCGCGTCGCCCGCCGAAAGTTCATGGAAACCGGCGGACAGCATTCGCACCGCGATGGTCAGCTCGGCGGGAGACGACGATCGTCGAAACCGCGGGCGCACAGACACGGCCGTCGGCAGTCGCGCGGGGGTGCGACCGGTCGCGGCTCGGGTGCCGACCCTGTTGTATTCGGCGCGCATCGACTCGGCGGCCTCCCTGGCGACAAGAGGTTCCACTGTTCGAACGGGACTGTCCATCGAAACACGCAGTGGCACAGAGGCGTATCGGTCATCTTCGCCGATCGGCAGTCGGTGGGATCGGTAGCGGCAACGGTCCAGGACCGCTCTGATCACCAGAGCGACGCAGACCCCGATGATCCTGCCGACTACCCGCTGCCGGAAATAGTGACCTACATGGATCCGGCGCACCGCTGTCGCTGATACGCCTCGGCGTCCGAACAGGTCGTCAGCGAGCACGAGGTGGCGATAGGGGTGCGTTCCTTCGGTTGCGTGATCGTCGCAGACAACACCCCAGCGCCCGGCGGGGGTCCATCGGCCCGTTCGGGATCCTCGGGCGGCGGTGGTCGGTATGTGTGCCTTGGCTGTGCCGGTAGCCTGTGCCGGTGGGGTCGAGGAAAAGTATGCCGGGCACAACGAAACGCCCAGGTGTGGCTCTGGCTGCGGTGACCGCGGTGGTGTTCGTGACCTTCCTGGACACAACGGTCGTCAGTGTCGCGCTCGGTGCTATCCGGAGTGATCTGAAAACCGATGTGATCTCCCTGCAATGGGTTGTCAACGGCTACACCCTGGTGTTCGCGTGTCTCATGCTGACGGGCGGATCGCTCGGTGACCGCTGGGGCCGCAAGCGCGTCATGATCGTCGGGTTGGTGATCTTCTGCGCCGGGTCGGTCGTGTCGGCGCTGGCGGCCGGTGTGTCGGCCCTCATCGTCGGTCGCGCGATCATGGGTGTGGGCGCGGCGGCCTCGGAACCGGGAACCCTTTCGTTGTTGCGGCATATCTACCCGCGGGAACAGACGCGCGCGAAGGCGCTCGGGGTGTGGGCGGCCGCCTCCGGGTTGGCGTTGGCGGCCGGACCGGTGCTCGGCGGCGTGCTGGTGCACGCGTACGGGTGGCGATCGATCTTCTGGTTCAACCTGGTGATCGGGGCGGTGGCACTGGTGGCCGCGCTCTGGTCGGTCCCGGAAAGCGCCGACCCGCGCCCCGAGCCGATCGATTGGGCCGGAGCCCTGCTCGGCGCTGCCTTTCTCGGAGCGGTGATCTATGCGGCGACCCGTGGTGAAGAAGTGGGGTATACAGCTCCCTCGGTGATTGCGCTGTTCGTACTCGGAGTGATAGCCCTGGTCGGTTTCGTCACTGTCGAACGGCGGTCCGGCGCCCCTATCCTCGACTTCCGGTATCTGCGTTTGCCGACAGTCCGCAGCGCGCTGGTGGTGGCGTTCGCTGTCTATTTCGGCATTTTCTCGATCTTCTTCTTCACCGCCCTGTATCTGCAGGTGATGCAATCGTATTCGGGTGCGCACACGGCATCGGTCTTCGCGCCGATGGCTGTCGCGATCACCATCGGATCGCTGGTCGCGGGCTACTGGGTGGCGCGTCGAGGTGCGCGGGTCCCCATGATCATCGGCTGCGTGGTCGGCGCCGGTGGGATTCTGCTGACCCGCCTCGCCCTCGCCGGCGAGGTGCGCGATCTTCCCTTGGCCTGTGCGATGGCGGTGGCGGGAGCGGGATTCGGGGTCGCGGTGGTGCCGTTGACCTCGGCTGTGATGTCCGGGGTGCCGCGCGAGCATTCGGGTATGGCCGGCGCGGTGACCAATACGATGCGCCAGGTCGGTGCGGCGTTCGGGGTGGCAGTGCTGGGGGCATTGGTGAATTCGTTGCTCACGGCGGATCTGGAGCAGCGGATGACCGAGCTGGGCCTTCCACCCGAACTACAACCCGGCGCGGTGGAGGCCGTCGAACGTGGTGGTATTCCGCCAGGTCTCGACATCAGCCCCTATTTCCCGTACCTGGGGAAGCTGAACGAGGTGATCGAAACCGGAAAGACCGCGTTCCATCACGGGCTGGATGTGGCGCTGCTGGTTTCGGCGGTCATGATCCTGGCCGCGGCGGCGTTCACAACGCTCGACACGGCGGTGAGCCGGCGACACTCTCCGCTCGTCTAGGCCCCGCCCACCCCTGATCCCGGTGACCAAGTGCCGACGATCCCTTACGGCACAGTTCTACTCGAGCCGATAGCTTCGACTCTTTGTTTCTCAGTGGGCTGAATCGGTGATAGCGGCGGATGAGCCGTCGACAAGTCGGAAGATCGGGCTTCGAGGCATCCCGGTCATCGGCGAAAGCCGCCGACCGGCGCAGCCGCGCTCAGCGGTCGTTCCGCTGTGCGCGCTCTCGGTGGGAGGCCGTCTCGACTCTTCTGGTAGCCCCGAACCGGTGCACATACCCCGAAATATCTTCTTTATCAACGGGAGTGAGGAAATCCAGCAGTCGAATCACGAAGGGGGCCGACCGTATTCCGCATGCCGCACGAGGGTACAGGATGTCGCCACACGCTTGTCTGTAGTCCGTGCCGGCCGTCCGAGCCTGGACAGATCGACCGGGATCTCAGCTGCCGGCGCGTGAACAGGGGGTTGCTCGGGTCGGATGTGAACCCCGGGGTGGGCGTGCGGCTAGGACCCCGTGGTGGTTACGGCGGGCTGGTAGCGGTCGAGGTGACCCCGAGGATGCGGCCTGTGCGACCTGTGCACAGGTGACAAGATGATGCTCTCGAAATGTTCTGGGGGCACAAAGTTTTAAAGATATCCGATGGATTCGATGGTGGATATGAGCCGCTTCAGTATGGTGATTCGCGCCGACTTGTTTCGTAATTCGACGACTGTGCCGCGAATGTGGAGCGTCCTGCTGATCCGCGGTCGCGACGTATGAGCAGACTCATGGGTGAGAGGCCCTCCGGGTCTGGAATATCGATAAATGGGAGTGTGTCAGATTGGGGGGCGAGACTTCCCGACAAGGCGGGGAGATCGCGGGCGTGGTCGACGAGATCGTGCGAGGACTGCCGGCCTTCGCTCCGGTCGGCTGGCGGCGCCTCGAGGCGTGGTTCGCAATGACCGTCGTGTGTCGGTCCGCGGTGCTGCTGGCCGATACGAGTGCGGGGCCGGTGCGGTGTGCCGTGCCGGAGACGGTGTGGGATGCGGTGCGGCGGCACCGGGCGGTCTCGGCCGAATCCGGCGACGGGCCGTGGTGGCGGTTGCTGGTGCGACTGGACGGGGAGGACGTCGAGACCCACCGTGACGACGGTGCGGAACCGTTCCCAGGGGAACAGTTGTTCGCCCCGGAAGCCTATCTCGCCGATCTGGAACGGTACCCGCGGCACCGGCTGCCGGTGTGGCTGGCAGCCTACCTTCGGCGCGGCGCCGGACCGGCCCGGACACCGGAGCGAGCGGTGGCGGCCGTGGGGACGGACCGCGACGCCGGTGTGCGCGCGGCCACGGTGGACGGCGAATTGCCCGATCTCGGGGTGCTGTGGGCGCGGTGGGCGGTGTTGTCCGCTGCCTTCGTGGCGGCCGGGCTGGAGCTGGGGCCACGGGTGGGGCCGTCGGTCGGTGTGTTCGAGGGAGCGGGGCGCAGTGGTTCGACACTGATTCTGCTACCCCGCGATCGGGCGGTGCTCTCGGGTGGTGTGTGGGAGGCGCCGATGCTCGACGCCGTCTACAATTCCGGCGCCGAAATGCCGAATCTCTTCGCCGGCGCACCGAGCTGGGTGGCCGACCCGGTACTCAATCCACGGGCCGCGACCGGGCTGCTGACATTCTGTTACTGGTGGCATGACGGGCGCTGGCATCGCGGAGAATCCGACCCCGTCCCGCAGTGCGCACCGGCGATTCCGGCGGTGTGGACGGTGGCGGCGGTGGCCGGGATCATCGGCAGCGTGGTCGGTGCCGGGGCCGGTACCGCCGGGGCCGAGGAACTGGTCCGCGCCGGGCAAGCCCAGTCGGTGACCCGGGCCGCCGTCGAGCGGGCCTTCGGATCCGCGGTCGATCTCGACGGCGCCCTGTTCCAGTTCACCGTGGCGGGACTCGAGGCTGCCGGTGGTGATGTGTATCCCCGGACCGGGCCGGAAGTACCGGCGGCGGAGGACGTACCGGACAACGGTGTCACCGGTACGGAGGCGACCACTCGTTACGAGGCCGAGAGTGCCGGGCCGGGCGCGGAACGCGCCGCCGCGGCCGCGGGCACTGCGATCTCGGCGGAGACCGCGATCGATTCGGTGCGGCAGCACATTCGACGGCAGGACCACGATACGACCGGCTATCCGCTGTCGACGCTGCGGGCCGAGCGTGTCGGCATGGTGTGGGTGGTGCGGTCGCCGGCGCCGGACGGTGACCTCGCCTTGGACCGTGCGGTGTTCTATGTCGCCCCGGATGCCGTGGTGGAGCGTTCGACTTCGTCGGTGCCGTGGGCGGTATTCGCGTCGCGGGTCGAGGAACGATTCCGGCGGCGCCGCTCCGGTCCGGCGGATTCGGGCGAGTAGCGGTATGGCCGGAGAGATCGAGCTGGATCCGAGTGAACTGCTGCGGCAGTCTGCCCGCCTGGCCGAACTCGGCGAGCAGGTCGGCCGCGCCTGTGCCGACCTGCGCGGTTCACTGGACCTCGCCCACGGGTGCTGGGGTGACGACTATATGGGCGACGCGTTCGCGGAGGACTTCACCCCCAATGCCGATCAGTTGCTGGCCGGTCAGCAGGCCATGGCGGACGGTTTGCGCGATGCCGCCGCGGCGATCCGCAGTGCCGCTGACCGATTCGCGATCGACGATCAGGACGCCGGTCGGCGCATAACGCAGACGCCCGGCCCCGGCCTCGGCGACGAGACACGTTTCGCGTCGGCTCGTGTCACCGAGCCTGCCGCGCCCCGGACGGTGACCGATCCCCAGGCGGCTCCGGACCGCCGAGCGACGGCGGAATCGGCGACCCCGTCGCGGACGGAGCCCGGTATCGGTGCCGCGCCACCGGGGACAGCACCGACCGGGGTGTCGAATTCCTCCGCTGCTCAGGTGCCGCCGCGGAGTGACAGGCAGTCGGCCCCCGCTGCCCCGGCCCCGGATCGGCCTCGTGAAACCGGCCCCGTGGACGCGCCGAGTCGTAGCAACCCACCCCGCTCGGTATCGGCTCCCACGACGACCGGTCGCCCGGCGCCCTGGAACTCCGCGCCTGCCGGACCCAATCGAGTCGACACCGGGCCGCGTGCGGAGTCCGCCCGTCCGGCGCGTCTCGGTTCCGGAGAAAGCCCCTGGAGCGGACGTTCGCCGAATATGCCGGGCCGGCAGCCGCCGGTCGGGGCGAGTCCGCAGAACGCTTCGCCTCCACCGGGATCCCAGCCGCCGCGTGGCAACAGCCGCCGTCCCGCACCCGAGCGACCTACGGAGAACCTCGATCGTTCGCCCGTGTTCGCCTGGCTGGCGCAGATGCTCGTGCGGTCGCACGGTGTCGAGGTCGCCGGGTTCGATCTGCCGGACCTGGCTGAGCAGCCGATGCGGGAGTTCGCCGCGGCCGTCGACCGAGTGCTGACGGACTATCCGATGATCGTTGTCGATCGCGTCGCAGTGGCCGAGCTGGGCGACGATGCGGAGCTGGTGCAGTGGCGGCAGGAACGGCGGATATCGGCGACGATCGGGTCGATAATCCTCGACCGCCGTGCGGCACGCACACCGGGCGGCCCGGTGACCGCTGCGGCGAGCGATATCGCCGCCGCGCAACCGGACAACACCGGCGGCGTGCTCGACGACACAGCCGACGCGCGATCGAGTGATTCCGCTCGTGCACGACCGGAGGGCGCCGCTCGCGAGCAATCGGGTGGCACTGCTGCCGGGGAGTCGGGTGGTGCTGCGGGTGGCGAGACGGCAGCGACGGCAGCTCGGGAACCGGATGGCACGGTTGCCGCCGCGATGGATGATCCGGCGGCGCGATCCGGTGGTGCGGGGATCTACGCCGAAACCGTTCGTGCTCTCGGTCCGGCGCTGGACAGCGCCGGTGGTGGCGCCGCCGGGGCCGGTGCGCGGCGGGCGTTGGTGGCCGACTACATGAAGGCAGTCGAGGGCCGCTACACGACGCTGGCCGAGCTGGTCCGCGGATTTCGCCGGTGGCGTGCCGAATTGGCCGGCGCGACGGACGAATCGGGCCGATTCGACGTGCAGCGGGCCATGAGTGCCGGATTCGCCGAGGTCGTACTGCGGGGCGGCGAGGCGAGTGCGCCGGCCCGGACGCTGCATGCGCTGCTGGTCGACGCCGCACATCAGCGGGACTAGGTGGCGCGGTTGTTCGAGTCGACATTGCTGAATCCCGTGGTCGCGTTGCGGGATGAGTTCGAGGGGCTACCGGATTCCGTGCGGTTGCCGATCGAGATGGTGGTGTTCGGGGGGATGCTGCCGAATGCGGACATCTCGCAGATGCGGTGGCTGGCCGAGGAACTGCGCACCGATGCCGCCGCATTGGGCGAACATGCCGAGGACCTGAAAAACATTCTCGCGCAGGAGCATTCTATCGGCAGGTTCGGTGACGGGTTACGCGGTGCGTTGGATCAGCAGCAGGACGGCGCGGGCAAGCTGGGTGAGCAAGCCGTGGCGCTGGCCGATCAGCTCGATGCGGCCGCCAATGAGGCGGAGAAACACCTGTGCGTGATGTTCGTCTTCGCGATCGATCTTGCGGTGCGCCTGGTCGCGATGATGATGGCGGCGTCGGCGTCCGGTCCGGCCGGGGTGGTCGCGGCGGCGCCCTCGGCGCAGGCCAGTCTGCTGGCCGGGCGGGCGCGGGTCACGGCCATGCGGGCGGCGTGGAAACAGGCGTATGAGCGGATAGCGGCGAATACCGCGGCGCGGATGCCGAAGGTGGGGCCGGGGCGGTTCGCGGTGGTGGCGGTAGTCCAGGCAGCGGGGTTGACCGCCGGGGTGGATGCCGGTGTGCAGGGGCTACAGGTGGCGGCAGGGCATCGCGATCCGCTCGTGATGGGGGCGGACGGTACCAACCCGACCGGGATCGACCTGAGGTCGATCGGATTGGCCGGCTTCGCCGGTGCGGCCGGTGCGGTGGGCGGTATGCTCGCGGCCCGGTACGCGCCCACGATCTTCCCAGCGGTGGGATCCAGCCCGATGCTGGCGGGTCTGGTGCACGGCACCGCGGGTGCGGTGTCCGGTCTGGCTGCCACGGCGCTCGTCGCCGGCTGGCCGGAGCATTACACAGAGATACTGGGCGCCCTGGTGAACGGCGGATTCTCTGGTGGCATGTATGCCCGCGGCGGGATGCCGCGACCGGGGGTCGTTCCGCAGACCGTGGACGGCAGCGGGGGTTATGTTCACCCGGACGCCGGTCCGGCCCGGCACGTGGGGCCTACGGTGGCGCACGGGATTTCCCAGCAAGCCCGGGCGGAGTGGGCCGGCGCGGAAGCAGCGTGGACCTCAGGGGATCGGCCCGGGGCGACGGTGCCCGATTCGGCGGTCTCGGCAGACAGCATGTCCGGTGCGCCCGCAGAGCGCTCGGCTGCCACGTCCACGTCCACGTCCACGTCCGCGGCCGCGGATCCGGTTCGGGGAGGCGAGCCGGGACATGCCGAGCGGACCGAGTCGGCAGGTCGTTCCGATCCGTCCACGGTGGACCGTCCCGAGTCCGCGTCTGCCGCGGCCCGGTCGGCGGAATCGGTTCCCGGTGTGGTGGAGCGCGCGGAGCCGGTCTCCGCCGCGGCGCGCGCGGAACCGGTAGCTGTCCCCGGCCCTTCCGGTCATGCGACCGTGGCCGACCGCATATGGGCGTCGCCGGATGTGCCGGGAACCGAACCGGGGGTGGTCGCCGCACACCCGAACCCAGCGGCGGTGGCAGCTGGTCCGGAGCCCGTCGCCGGCCGGGTCGAATCGTCGGGCGCCGTGGCGGGTGCAGATGCTGCCGGGGCCGGGGGACGTCCCGAGACCACCGGTGCTCCGGGCCGTCCCGCGACGGCGATGCCGGCGGGCCGGGTCGAGACGCCGGCACTCGACAGTGTTCAGCGCAATCCTGCGGGGGGCCGGATGCCGGGGGAGGCGCCCCGGACAGTGTCGGCGACCGGGGAAACCGCACCACCACCGCGGGCCACGGACACCGCCGTCAACCGTCCACACGCCTCGACTGCTGCTGCCTCGACCGAACCTGCCCCGGCCGGTCCGGCGGCCGAGACGGGCGCCGCCGGAGATCGTCCGGTGCCGCGGGGCGTGGACGGCGGTGCCGAGGCCGGCCGGAATGGGATGGGCACCGATGCCGGTCGGGCTCGCTCGTCCGACGACGGACACACCACCCGCACCCAGGCGGACACCGGCGCCGTCAGTGAGCCTGCTACGGCGGGTGGGGAGAAAACCTCCGGCGAGCGTGTGGGTCGGGCCGCCGATTCGGGCGAAACCACCGGTGAGCCGGGTATTTCCGGTGACCGTGCGGTGCCGGGTGAGTCGGATGTTTCCGGTGACCGCGCGCCCGCCGGGGATGCCGAGCCGGCGGGGGCATCCGGCGATCGAGTCCCGGAAGGGCCGACGTCGCGCGAGCGCGCCGAGGCGATCCTGGCCGATTTCCGTGCCCGCTCGGCCGAGCACCTTCCGGCGCATCTGCGCTTGTCCAATCTGTCCGACGAGGCGGTGGCCACGGGGCTTTTCCACGGGGGTGAGCGGGATTCGCTGATCGCGGGGATGGAGATCATTCGGCGCCAGACCGTGAGCGAGCAGATCCCCGGCGGCATGGTGGTGCGGCATACGCAGCTCGAGGGTGCGCTCGAGCTGGCGGCCGGGCGGCCGGTGGAGATGCTGCCGGGGCAGGGCAAGACGTTGATGTTCATGCTGCACTCGATGCGGCAGGCGGTCAGCGAGGGATCGGTGCTGCTGGTGACGACCGCCGACGGGCTGGCCCATCGTGAGTTCACCGAGTACCGGCGGGTACTCGAGCCCTTCGGTATCGACGTGCTGCGTGCCGATCAGGAGTCCGGGTTCGGACACGAGCCCGGTCGCCCCACGATCGTGGTGGCCACCGGCGAGACGGTCGGGCATCTGTGCAATTCCGGTCGGGAGGCGCCGCCGCGCAGCGTGGTGATCGATGAGATGGACGCCGTCGTCGACCGCGGCGAGAAGACGTTCATCCGTTCGGAGAACCAGTCGGAGGCGGCCGCGCCGCCCACCGCCCGGGAAGTGTTCGACGCCCATGATTTTCTGGCCGACGCGCTGGCGAAGGGGCAGTTGTCATATGAAGATTTCGGTCTGAAACGCCTCGCCGAAGAAATCGATGTCGAACTGCCCGACGGAACCTTCGAGATCGGGGCCGACTACTGGTACGACGGGCAGGCGAGTCTCACCGCTGGTGGGGTGGAGAAGGCGCAGGCGCTACCGGGCGGGCAGCACTGGCTGCAGGACATGGGACGCTCGCGGCTGGAGATGGCTGCCGCCGCCGAGTTCACCACCCGCAACAAGACCCACTATGTGATGGATCAGGGCAAGATCGTCATCATCGATCAGGGCGAACACGGCCTGCAGCGCAATCCGAAGACCTCCAGTGAAACCCGGTGGAGCGCCGAGGCGGGCAGGTCCAGTCTTGCCCAGGCCGTGGAGGCCAAGGAGATCCGCGCCGCCGAGGCGATCGGGATGAGCACCGAACAGCACGGGATCGTGATCCGCGCCGACACCGACTCCGCCAAAAGTATCACCGCCGCCGAGATCTACGGCACCGCTCGCTTCTTCGACCACGTCACGGGCGCCTCGGGCACTCTCGCCGACCTCGGTGGCGTCCTGAAAACCGTCTACAACCTCGACGCACCGCACCGGGTCGACCCCTACAACCCCACACGGCTGGTCGAGGGCGCCCCCGAGGTGCACGAGAACACCCGGGCCAAACTCCACGCTCTCGCCGAATCCGCCCACGCGATGTGGGACGGCGGCCGCGGCCGGTTCCAGGAAATCCTGTGCCACCGTAACGATCTGGTGGAAAAACAGGTGAACGCACTGGTGCGGGCCGGTGTGCCGCGCGACGCGATCGAAGCCGTCGACGCCACCCGGATCGCCAAGTGGGGTGCGGACTGGGAAACTCGGCTGCAGAACGTTTTCGACGCCGCCGGCGCGCAGGGCAAGATCCTGGTGATCAACCGGCAGGGCCAGCGTGGCGTAGATATCTCCCCCTCCGACGAGGTACTGGCCCAGGGCGGCATGCATGTCTGGATGACCGAGGTCCCCGAACAGTCCTACATCTACGAGCAGGGCAAGAACCGTACCGCGCGCAACGGCGCACCCGGCAGCGCGCAAGCACTCATGTCCCCACAGGACGGGATCATCCGCAACGCCGTGCACCTGAGCGGGGTCCGCGAAACCGTGGTGACCTACGAACGGGCTGTCGGCGCACACCGCGCGGACCCGACTCCCGAAACGCACCACGCCGTCGTCGAGTCCGCGGCGGCGTTGGCCTCGCTCGTACCCGGGCTGCAGGAACGCGCCCACCATCAGCAGACCGCGCAGTTCCTGCTCCGCTACGCCCCCATCTCCGAGCCCGAGGCGCTCCTCGAGGCCGTCACACCGTGGCATCCGGACAACACCGACCTCGCCGGGCCCGACACCCCCGCCGACCGCGTGCGCAGGCTGGCCGGGCTGCTCGGTGTTCCCTATTCCGCACTTGCCGCCGCGGCAGCGTCCATGCCCGAAGACGACGCGATCCCCGAGGACGACGACTCCTACACCGAAGGTACGTACGCCGACACCGCCGACGCACATCGTGGCTCTGCCCCTGTCGCCGATACTGTTCGGGACACAGGCGCAGCCACGGACGAAGCGATCCGCATCGCCGGATCTCGTACCGCCGAGGAGGCTGATCCGCTTCGCGAACTCCTGCGCCGCGCCGCTGTCCCACCCGCAGCGGTCGAAGCTCTGCACCAGTCCATCGACGCCACCGCACCCGGCCGAGCCGTCCGGTACGCGCTGCTCACCGACGAACAGGCCCTCGACCACCTCACCCCGCGCCGTGCACAGCTCGCCGCGGCCCTCGGCTGGGATGCCGCGGATGTCGAAGGCGCCGAAGGACTGCGCCGGGTCGGCGCTGCGGCAACCGCCGCCCAGCGCGAACTGGCCCGTGCGCTCGCGGCGGCGGCCGAACCCGGGCCTGCCGCCGAGCGCGGCCCCGGCCCTTCCTCCGACGCGTCTCCCGCACTTGTCGAGGTCAGCGCGACCATGGCCCGCGACATCCTGGGCGAATCCCTCATGGGCGAGGTGTCCGGTGGCGCGGCGAACCGGCAGTACGGCCCGGAAACCGAAGCGGCAACCGCCCGCGCCGACCGAACCGTTCCCGACGCGGAGGTCGTCGAAGCGGCCGCGCACTATCTCGCCACCACCGCCCTGCTCGACCTCGTCACCGAGATCCATCGCCGCAGCCCCAACAATTGCGTCGACAACGGCGTCACCGGTATGCGCGTGCTCTTCCCCGGCAAGGCCGGCCACTTCACCATGCCACCGGGCGGACTCGCTTTGCGGGGACGCGACTGGGCCACCACCCGACAATCGTTCCGCAACGGCGCACCGCACGAGTCCCGCTCGCTCGACGACGCCGTCGCCTCGCTGAAGCAACGCCCCGGAGGCGTCCAGGTCCTGGTCTACCGGTGGAAGAATTCCGAGGGCCGCGGCGCCGACGCCGACAACCATCTCGTCGTACTGGTCAACGACAGCACCGACCCCGCCCGGCCGAACCTGAAAGCGGTCGACCTCGCCGCATCGCCGGACGGCGACTACACCGGCGATTTCGGCCCCGAGCACCTCGCCGACCGCCGCGCCATGCTCAACCGGGCCGTCCCCTTGGCCACCTGGCAGCGTGAGCAAGAGCGCTACCTCGGCAGGCTGCCCGCGGCCGACCGCCGCTTCTGGACCATAGACTTCGACGCGGCCGGCGAACTCGTGCCCACCAGCGACCCCGGCACCGCAGCCGTGACCGAGCGGCCGGAAGTGGGTCCGGAACAGGAGCGGGCAGTCGAGGAAGCGCCGGCGCCCGTGACCGGGGCCCGGACAGCACAGCAACCCGACCGGCCACCCGGATCGCGGATCGACGCTTCGAACTCCGTCCGCGGCGTAGAGCCCGCCCTTGTCGGCGCCCGGCCATCCGAGGACTCTGTTGTAGCCCCTGCCGGTGAGCCGAACTGGCGGGTGCGACGCCTGCGGGACGAGATCGAGCTGACTCGGTACCTGTATCACAAGGAGGAGACGAAGCAGGCGGCGCGGGCGATGATCGTCCGCATGCGTGAGGTGCTCACCGCATTGCACCCGGATGCCACCGAGGACCAGATCGAACGCGCATTCCTCGCACCGGAGCGAGTCCTGGACGGGATGGTGCCGCGCTCGGTGTCGTTGGATGAGCTGCTGGCGGAGGGAAACCTCCGACAGCTGATGCAGGCGTTGTACAACCCTCTCGTGCGCCGGGGTGATCTGGCGCCGGAGTTCGAGGGTACCGAGTTCGCCGTGCCGATGCTGTATGCCGGCCTCGCGCGCTTGATGAACGAACGCGGTAACCAGCAGAGCTGGGAAGAAAGAGCCCGCGAGCTGGGACTCGATGATGTCGCCCTGAGGGAGGTCCGCGACCGGATCACCGGTGGCGACCCGCAGCGTGATGTCGGCGAAGGGGAGCTGAAGGACATTGTGAATCAGGCCCACGATGCCCCCGATCTCGACGATATCGTGGCCGAACGCACCTGGAGCAGCGCGGAGGAGCGCAAGTTCGGTCTGCGGGAGCAGGTGCGCCTGGGAATCACCGTCCAGGACTGGGCGCTGCTGGGAATGCCGTTGTCACGCTGGGAAATGCAAGTGATACCCGGTGAACTGGTCGCACTGCGCAAGAGCCGGCTCGACCCCCGCCGGGAACTGCGCCGTGACGAGCACGGCCTCGTCCGCGAGGATATCCTCGAAGACCGCCTCCGCTTCGAAGATCGGCTCCGCGATGGCAGCGGAATCACCGATACCGTCGGGCCCGTACGCTTTGTCATTGCCACGTACGCCTATGACGACAACGGCCGCCGGATGCGGGACGAATCGGGCGATGCGGTGGTCACCGATGTCTTCGTCTACCGCGACGCCGGAGTGGTCGATGCCGAAACCGCCCTGGCGCTCGACCCGGACGTGTTCGCCGTGCCGCTCCCCTGGGGAACCGGTTCCTCGAAGGTGACATTCGACAAGGAAGGCCGGTTGTTCCGGGAACTCGCTGTCGAACAGGGCATCCCGCTGCTGGCCGGGATCTCGGGCACTGCCGCCCGGTTCGCTTCCGCATTCCGGTGGCTACGACCGGAGGGTGTCGACCCCGTGGATTTCGCCGGGGCGATTCTGGCCAAGCTGTCACCGATCCACCATTCGATGTACGAGCAGCTCCGCGGTATGCAGTTGACCGGTCTGCGGCTGCCGCTGGTCGACGAAGCCGTATCACGGGCCCGCGACGGCGCCGTGAACGAGATGTTCGCGGCCCTGTCCGAACAATTCGACCGCCGCCCGCTACACCATGCCTCCGAGATCGCCCATTTCACTCCGCCCGATGACGATGGCATACCGTCGGCGACCGAACGCGATGAGACCGGGTCCACCGGAGCGATCGGAAGCACCCGGCACGAGCCGGGTGGGGGCGATGCCGGGTCACCCGGGTGGATCGGGAGCAGACCCGCCGATTCCGGTGCTCGTCCGGTGGAGTCGTCGTCGAGTGGTGAGTCGCGGGGACTCGATCCGGTGGGACCGGTCGATACGCGATCGGGACTGCCGGCTTATGTCGAGCCCGATGACGACCTGTATCGGCGGGCGAAGGGAATTCTGGCGGATCATTGGGGGAGTGGAACCGATCCCGGTGACCTTGTACCACTCCGGCAGGTGAATCGGCGCGCGGGTCGCCCGGCGCGGGTTGCCGGTGCCACGGCGAGCCTCGCGGCCAGGAATGCTCTCCGCGTCGAGAATCTGAGCGGCGACGAGCTGCGGACCCTGTTGCGGGCGTGGCCCGAATTCGTCGGCCAAGCCGGCGGATTTCCGCGAGAGGTACGCGATCAGGCCAATCGGTGGGCCCTGGCCAGGGCGATTGCCGGGTTCGAGGATGCGGAGCCCGCGGATCGGCTGTCTCGCCGTGACCGGGCGCTGCGGGACCATGTGTTCAATGCCCGAGATCTGTTGATCAGAGCGAGAAACCGCGCGGTGACTCTGGATACGCCCGGCGTCCCGGCGCCCACGGTGCTGCTCGAATGGTTCGATGCCGAGGACCCGGGTGCCGGATCGGCCATCGTCTCGATCGGCAGTGCGGACCCGGTGGCGGAGGCGTGGCATGTGGACGGGTCGGCCGGGAATCTGCGGCGGCTCGATCAGCGTGTGCAGTTGGCGGCCAATCATTACGAGGTGGCCGCCCGGGCGAATCCGGATCGGCCGGTTCGGGTCGTGGTGTGGTCCGGGACCGACGGCCATCGCCTGGCAGCCGATATGGCGGCGCTGACCACCGTGCCCGCACCGGCGCCAGTGGTAGGGACCCAGCTGGTTGTCCACGGCGGCGGCGGTCGTGCGGCGAAGAAGGCACTGTCGTACGAGGCGATCACCCGGACCGTCGACTCGGTGGTCGTCTGTGGCGAATCGAATATCACCGCGCTCGGTGATCGGCCGGCGGACCTCGAATCGCATACGAAGCTGTACTTCGGAACAGCGTCTCAGCCGGGTAGCCCCGCCGAGCCGGTGCCCTGGGCGGGCACACAATTCTCCTGCCGGTTCCCGTTGGGGAACTTCGCTCAGGCGAACACCCTGGCGCGCATCGCACGCATCAGGATGCTGCCGGATCTCAAGCGGCTGTTCGAATTCGGCAAACCGCTCGCCGATGAATTCTTGAGCTATATCGACGAGCGCGTCCACGTGCCGACGGAAGCGCTGGGAAACCTGGGCGCCATTCTGGCCGATCGTCCGGACCTGCTGGCGCTGCACAGCCCGTCGGCCCGACCGGTCGGTTTCGCGCACTACCTGCGGCGCGGAGCGGACACCCGCACCGAGTCGCCCTACGACGATATTCTGCCCCGGGATCCGAGCACCGGCAGGCCGACCCCCGAGGCGACCGAGGCGGATCGGGTGCTCGCCGCGGCGGCCCTCGACAGATACGAAGGCCGGCCCGCCGACCCCACGGTCCTGCTTCATCGCGGGCTTCCGGACGACTACATCCGGGCGGCCGAACTGGCTCGCCGCAACCGGGACTGGTGGCAGAACCTGACCGGCGAACACCAGCGCGCCATGGTGGCCGCCCACCCGGAGGTCATGGGGAACGCACCGGGAATTCCGTCCGGCGTGGCCACCTACGCCAACGAGTACTGGCGGCGGCGGACCTGGTCGGACATCCGTACAGACGTTGTCACGGAGGGGGTCGGCAAAGGCTTCGGGATAGGCATCGGGAAGAGCAACCGTTCGGCGGTGTTCCGGAATCTCTATGCCGTCGAGGAGGCGCTGACCCGTGCGGTCGCCGTCCACCGCGATATTCCGCAACCGATCGTGTCCACGACCGCCCTGGACCCGGCGGCCTTCGGTGGCAACGGGTCCGGGTCGTTCGTCATCGGCAACAGCACACTCGAAGACGCCGACCACGTGATCTGGTACGTGGACGGCGTGAATACGCGGCTGCAGACGTTGTTGATCCGCCTGGAGCAGGCGCGGAACCTGTACGAGGAGATGCTACGGGCCGATCCCTCGGCGACGGTCGCGGTGGTGTGCTGGCTCGGATACGAGGCGCCGGCGAACCTGAAGGAGCATTGGGCCGCCACGCCGGCCCTGGCGGCGGTCGGCGGGCAGGCGTTCGCGCGCGATGTCCTGGCCCTGCGTGCGACGTCGGCTGCCAAGATGTCGATGATCGGTTACAGCTATGGGTCGGCGGTGGTGTCGGAGGCCACCGTGGGCGGTCGGCTGGACGGCGTTTTCGAGCACGGCGTGGTGCTCGGTTCGCCGGGTCGCGGCTGGCGCTACGACCCCGCCGCCGACCGCAGCTGCCGGAACAGATGGGTGATAGCGCAATCCAGCGATCCGATCCCCGCGCTCGGTGCGACCAGTCCCGACCTGCACGGCCGGCAGGTCGGTGTGCTGCCCCTCGGCCTGGGTGTCGACCCGGCGACCGATCCGACGGCGGTGCGGTTACGGGGTGAACGGTGCTTCCCGGACACGCTGACGAAGCCCGACTACGGCCACATCCAATATCTGGGCTACGCGCTGCCCGCGGCGGCCCAGCCCAACGAGTCGCTGCACAATCTGGCGCTGGTCCTGACCGGCCGGGGCGACGAGGCACTGCGCGAAGAGCGCCGTCCCCTCGTCGACGATCCGCCGTGGACGCACAACCTGCGTGCCCCCCTGATCGACCCGGCCGCCGACCGTCGTGCGCCGCAACTCGATCCACCACCGGCGCTGATCGGCCGGCGGCCGAGCCGGCGGACTCCGGTGACCGATACCGCGAGCGAACTGTCCGGGCGGATACCGACGCCGTGGAGCAGACCCGCCGGGCCCGGCACCCGCACGGCGGGATCGGCGCCGGAGGACAGGGCGCGGGCGGCACCGTTGTCGCATTCCTCGGATGCCGGGCAGCGGGGGCCGGTGCCGGGCAACGGCCTCATCGGCAGTCGTCCCCCGTCCGAACCCGTCATCGACCCGGAGGAATCCGGCGGGCGCGCGGCGACGCCACGAACGTCCGGACGACCCGGTCCTGGTGCGCCGGTTCCAGTGGAGCGAGCCGCGGGTGAGCCGGAGGCGCCACACAGCGACTCCCCGACGGGCCGGAGCCGAGTTTCGGAGTGGCGCAGGTGGCGGCTGGAGTGGGAGATACCGCTGGCCCGGGCGCTGTACGACAGCCCAGGGGCGAAATCGGCGGCGGTCGCCATGCTCGAGCGCTTGCGTGAGCTGCTCCCCGAACTGCATCCGGGCAGGACTTCCGAGGAGATCGAGGCGGCGTTCTACGCGCCGGAAATCGTGACAGCGGGTGGCATGGTGTCCCGCTCGGTGCCGTTGGACGAGCTGGCGCGCGACGGTAACCTGCGCGAAATCATGGCGGCGGTGTACAACGCCATGTGGCGCAACTGGGGGCGTCCCGAATCGCCGGGAACAACGCTGGACGAGGGTCTGGTCGCACTGCTGAATCAGCCCGGCCGGCGGGTTCGGGCGCGGCAGCTCGGACTCGATGCCGAGGCATTGGGAGCGGTGCGTGACCGGATCACCGGTGGCGATCCCGACGCCAGGATCCGAATCGAGGATTTTCGTTCGGCACGCCAGAACGCGGTCCTCGATCCCGAATACGACTACATCCTGGACGATCGCGAGCGCAGCGATGCTGCGAAACGGGCCCGCGGCGGAACCGAACAGGTTCGCCGCAGCCTCACCGTCCAGGATTTCGCGCTGCTGGGCATGCCGTTGTCGTTGCGGGAACTGGAGGCCGTCGACGGGGCTCTGGTCGCGCTGCGCAAGTCCCGGCTCGATTCGGACCACCGCTTGCCACGTGATACCCGCGGGCGGATCGATATGGACGAGCTGGAGCGCGAGCTCGGCACGGACGACTCGACATTCCGCTATGCCATACCGCTGTACGAATACGACATCGACGGCCGTCGAGTGCTGGATGAGCACGGGAACGAGGTGGTCACCGACGTACTGACCTACTACGAGGCCGGCGTTGTCGATGCGAAGACCGCGCTGAGCCTCGATCCGGGTGAGTACGCCGTTCCGATTCCGGCGCGATCCGGTTCGGCGCTGATCGACCTGGCCGAAGACAACGACTGGTTCCACGAGATCGCGGTGGAACGCGGATACCCGCTCATGACGGGGATTTCGGGAACCTCGGCGCGTATGGGCGCTCGATTCTTCTGGATGGGGCTGCCGGATGTTCCCGTGCTCGACGCCGCCGCGGCGATTCTGGCTTTCGAAATGCCGCAGCATCATTCGCCGATCGAGCTGGTGCAAGGGCTCGATATGGTCGGCCTGCATCTGGTGGACAACGAAGTACAGCGGGGTGGTCCCGCGGTGCTCTACCCGGCGTTGTTCGAACTGTTCGGAATTCCCGAGCCGGCAGGTGGCGCGCGGATCACTCCGGTGCCGGTACCGGCTGCCGATGATCTGTCCTACACCCTGACCGACCCCGAGGCTGCTGCCACCCGGGAAGTACTGGCGCGCACCGAACACGGCCGGCAGGCCCTCGGCACACTGGCGGAACTGGATGCGCAGGTGCGGTTCGAGCCGGTTGCCGCGGCGCGGCAACCGGATGCGGTGGACAGCCGCACCGGAGAAATCGTCATCAGTTCCCTCGGCCGTGACAGCAGCGGTCGGGCGGAGGCCGTAATCCGGGCCGTCTCGCTGATGGCGTCGATGGCCGCCGAAGGGGCCGAGATGGATTCGGCGGCGCAGGGGTATTGGGACGCCAGGTGGAAATGGGTCGGCCGGGAACTGGACGAGCTGGCGGATTGGAGCGAGGCCGAGGTCGAGGAGGGGGCACCGGAGTCGGCGCTGGCGCGGGTGCGGCAGGAGATCGAACTGCTATCCGGGGAGATGGAGAGGTCGGCACTGTCGTCGATACGCGGTGTGGAAGCTGATTCCGTGGGGGCCACAATCCTGGCCGAGGAACGGCGCGTCGAGAGTGCGCAACGGCGGAGCCGGGCGTGGCAGAAAGCGGAGCGCGTAGCGGCTCACCTGGGTGCGCGCCCGTCCTTCGATTCCGGTCCCCGGCCGACCGCGACACAAGACGAAGTCCGGGCACAGCAATACCGGGACGAGCGTGCGTGGGCCGGGGTTGCCGCGAACCGCCGGAACTACCTGGACGCGCTCAGTAGCTCACCGAAGCGCGACCGGCTGGATCCGGTGTGGTGCGAGCGGCTCGACATACCGTCGGGCGAGCCGCTGTCCCGGGGTGTCGAGGTGCCGGTGCCCGGCTCGGTCTTCGCGCTGGATTTCGCGAATCCCGAGGTGCGGCGGGGCGTCATCGTCGTGCCGTTCGCCGACGCCGCGACCGCCAAGGCAGCCCGCATCGTGTCGTCGGCCGAGTATCTGGTGCGGCAGGGCTGGTCGATTTCGATGGTGGCGTTGCCCCCCGCCGGATACGACCGGACCGGCTGGACGCTGCGTAAGCACTTCGGTGGTGCCGCGCTGGACGGCTTGCGGCGGCTGCGTGACGACAGTGCGTCGGGCGAGGTCGCGGGTGCTTTCGATATCGCGATGGTGTCGGTGGACACTGCGCGTCCCGGGCGGATCGACCGGACGCAGGAGCTGCTGGGAGACCTGTACGAGCACTACGTCGGACTCGGGGCGCGGCTGCGGACCGCCGCCGACGACACCGAGCGTGCTGCTGTGCGGGCACGGGCCGCGCGCCTGCTCCAGGAGGTGTACCCCGATCCGGCCCTGCAGCAGACCGTTGCCCGCGAACTCGGGCTCCTGGCCGGTGCGCAAGACTGGACACCCGGCGAATCCCGCAGTGAGCCGGTGTATGAACCGCTGTCCGAGGAGGCCGGGGATCGGGTCGGCGCTTTCCTGAATTCCGACCGCCTGGTGGAGATGGTCGCGACTTTCGAGCACCTGCACCGGAATCCCGAACTGTCCTGGCAGGAAGAACAGACCATCGCCTACATCGTGGGCGAACTCGAGAGCGCCGGGATGCGGCCCGAGATCTGGCGGGACAGCGACGGCCGGGTGGCCGGCGTCACTGTCGACATCGGTCCCGACGGCGCCCCCATCGTCGGCTACCGGGCCGATATCGACGCTCTCCCGGTCGAGGAACCCGCGAACGGTGTGCCGTACCGTTCGACCGCCACCGGTCTCGATGCCGACGGCAACCAGGTGCCGGTCATGCACGCCTGCGGCCACGATATGCACACCACCATCGCGCTGCACACCGCCATGGGGCTGCACACGATGCAAGACCGGCTCGGGGTGCGGGTCCGGGTCATGTTCCAGCGTGCCGAGGAGGTCGGCACCGGTGCCATCGCCTTGGATCAGACCGGCGCCATGGACGGCGTCATCGATGTGGTCGCGCTGCATACCGATCCCTCGATGGCCACCGGCACCTTCGGCGTCCTGACGGGCCCGATGAACGCGGCCGCCGTCAAACACGAACTGTCGCTGCGCGGTAAAGGAGGTCACGGTTCCCGTCCCGGGGATACCGCCAATCTGCCGGAACAGGCCGGTAAGCTGCTGGCCGGCCTTCCCGATGTGGTCCGCGACAAGCTGCGCGGCCGGGGCATGGTCGGCCGGGACTCGCTGTTCGTCATGGCCTTCGGGTCCGCGCACACCGGGTCGGCGATCAATGTCATTCCCGATAAAGGCACGCTGGCCGGCACGGTCCGCCTCTACAGCGAGGCCCTGTTCGACCGCGGTGAGCTCAACGCCCTGCGGGCGACCGTGAACGAGGCCGTCGCCGAAGTACTCGCCGGCACCGGCCTGGACTTCGATCTGGACCTGACCGTGGTCGCCCCGCCGGTCCTGAACCACCCCGACTCGGCGGAACGGTTCCGCCGGGCAATTACCGACGCAATCGGCCCGGAAGGTGTCGGTACCCGCAACCCGTCGCCGGGCAGCGACGATTTCGGGGTGATGCTCGCCCGGACGAACGGCCGGGGCGCGTATGTGAATATCGGGGTGGGACCGGGCCCCGACCTGCACACCCCCGAATTCGTCGCCGACCCGGAAGCACTGCCCATCGGCGTCCGGGTGATGCTGCACCACTTCCTCGGCAGGCCTGCTGTTCCCACCGCCGGGCCCGCCGGCGCGATCGGTCGGAGACCGGGTTCGGAGCCGGACCCGGTGCAGGCAGCGCGCACGCGAATCCTCGACGACGCCTTCGCCCAGCTCGCCGCGCCCGGCGAATTCACCACAGCCACCTGGGCCGAGATCGCCTACAAACTGTTCCACGCACCACAGCGAAAATCCGGGTCCGACGCGGTCATCCGGTCCTTCATGGCTGCTGTCGGCGTCCATCACCTCGGCCGGGTCCCCGATTTTCCTCACGATATCGATCTACTCGCCATGGTTACGAGCCAGGACGAGTTCATCGCCCTCATCGTCGAACACGGCAACACCACCGGTAGAATAGGCAGCCGCCCGGGTGCGGTCACCGAAGGTTCTGGCGCATACCTGCCGGCCGCAGGGGGGAGCCGGTCGTCGGGGGATGAGTACCGGCATCCCGATCACGGGTATGTAGATGTCGAGTTCGAGCCGCACTTCATGGGTTCTGTTGTGCGGCGGATGGTCCCCGATCGGCGCTACATCATCACCGGAGGATCGGAAATGCTCGCCGAGATCGACGGTGAGCTACCACTCGCTACGAATGCCGTGGTCACCGTCGATGACGCCGGCCGGATACAGGTGCGGGCAGTCCGCAAGGTTGTGGTGGACGGGTCCCGGGTGCGTCCCGGGGAAACTGTTGTCGTGGCCGATGGGGCGCAGCTGCGCATCGGGGGTTGGGGGCTCGGTACGTACCGGGCGCAGGTGAAGGTCCGTCCGCAGAATGTGGATATCGGATTCGGCGGGGCTTCGGTGCGGCTGTTCGCGGGGCGCACCGAGACCGCGGGGCCGCAATTACTGGGGCGTCCTGCGGCCGAGTTCGCCGACGGTGAGCAGGTGCGCCTCGGTCTCGACGACGACGGCGCCGTATGGGTGCGGTACCTCGGGCCGGGTGAGTTCCGGGTGCGTGGGGATCGGGTGCAGGCCGACGAGCAGTGGGTGCTGCGTCCAGGAGACGAGATCGAGTGGGGTGAGGTGTGCGCGGCCGCCGAATTCACCCAGCCGCCGAGGCCACCGGGAGCGGCCGATGTGTTGCCGTCCACCTCCGGGCGCTTCGGTGAGGCTCCGATAGCCGGGTCCGATCCTGCTGTCCTCACACTCGGATCCGGTACCGATTTGGCGCGCTTGCTGCCGGGAACTCGGTTCGTGCACGAATACGAGCCCGAGCGGCGGGATGCGCCGCGTCGCGTCATGGTGGAACGGGACTTCGACGGCGAGGTGTGGTTCGCCCATCCGAACACCGGTACCTGGGGTGTGGTGGAAATTGCCGGTGCGCCGGTCGAACCCGGGACTCGGTACCGGGCGAAACCGGGGGAGCCGGTGTTCTTCGGCGACTGCACGGTGCGGCTGACCGGCCCGGGCGTTGCGCCGGAATCGGTCGAGGTGACCTGCTCGCTGGACGACGATACGGCAGACGGTGAGCCGCCGCAGGTTTCGGTAGCACTCACCGTCGGCGACGACCCGGTCCGCATCGACGCCACACTGATCCCGGAATGGGGAGATCGACCGTCGGCGCAGGTGGGGTTGTATCACTCCGGCCGGATGTGGTTGCGATACGTGCCACCGGTTTCCGGTGATACGCCCGAACCTGCCGAGATGTTGCGAATCCTCGCATCGGAGCAACCCGTGGACCTGGGCGACGGTGTCACGTTTCGTGCGACGTTCACCGAGCTCGCCGACCCGCTGGTGCACGTACTCGGCCGCGAGCCCAGTCCGGCGGACCTGCAGGTGATCAACATACTCGGCGCATTGCCGGCGCCGGTATACCAGCGGATTTCGGAATACGTGAATCAGGTTCGCGGCGGTGGCATCGTCATCGGTGACTGCTCGCGTCTGCGCCTTCCGGATACACCGGGAGTGAGGGCGCGGTTCGGAGTCGGTGGGCTGGCGCGCTTCGGATGGCAGTCGGTGACCGGATTCCTGCTGCCGGAGGCGCGCACGCTGAAGATCAATTCAGCGGCGGTACGAGGTGTTCCGGTGTTGGTATGGCAACTCGCCGGCGATCTGGTGAATGCCGCCTACGGCGCAGATGGCCACCCGTACAGCGACGGACACCGGTGGCGGGAGCTGTATGCCGAACTCGGTGGGGACAATGCCGACAATGCGGTTGCCGCGGACAGGCGTGCGGTGTTCTTCGGCAGCTGGTTCAGCGCGTGGATGGCCGGTGACGAGGTTCTGACCCGACTCACCGGTGGTGCGAAACCGGCGCGCCGGATCAGTGAGTTCTTCCAGGACCTGTTCGGTGCCGACCCGGGGACCGTGTTCACCCGGCAGTCCGGACGGCGTTCGTCCGCGTTATTCGCGACAGCCGAGCCCGATTCGGGGGAGTCCGATCAGGAGAAGCTGGGGGTGCCGCCGGAGGCGAACAACGACGTCTTCGCGAGGAAGAGCCCCAAACAGGTCGGGCGGATCCTGCAGCGGTCGATGCGGGCCGAGCAGAAGAAACTGTGGCGGGAGCACCCGGAGTTCGAGCCGCCGTACAGCGTGCCCGAATTCGTCACCTTCGGATTCGACCAGCGCGGTCTGAACCCCGAGACGGTACGCGAGTACGCCCGCGAAGTTCTTGCCCGTTTCCGCGCCGAACCGGTTCCTGATTTCCGCTCCGCGGGCATCGCCGCGCTATCGGAAAAGACCGCGCTATCGGAAAAGACACTGGCCGAGTGCGTCGTTGTCACACATCACGATACGAAGACGAGCTATACCCGAAGCATGACGCTGAATCTCGCCTATGCGAGTGACATCGACACGTTCGTCTACGAGGCACGGCGCGGTGCGGCGACCGGATTCCATCCCCGCTCCTCCGCGGACCGACCGATGCAGGCGTTGATACGGCACGAATGGGGGCATGTCCGCGCCGCCGTGGGGCCGCGCCGTGCCGCTGTCGAAGCCGGGCCGTATACGTTGCAGGTGGCGTTCGAAGCGGGTATGGACTACAGCGTCTTGCTCCGATCTTTGAGCGGCTACAGCCACCACCAGGATTATCCGGACTTGCTGCAGGGGGAGGAAGCTCTCGCGGAGGCACACCAGGACTACCTCGCCCGCGGCGCCACCGAACGGGAACGCGGCGCCTACGCGCCCTTACTGGTGCGCGCACTGGTCGACCTGGAACGCCGGCATTTCGCGGCGGCGGTCTCGGGGAGAAGCCACCACCTACAGAGCACGCTCGGACCGGAGCGGGATCCGGCCTCGCTGCTGGGTGAGGTGCCCGGCGACGAGTGGAGCGAGAAGTCCGTAGCACGGAACCGCAAACAGCTGCTGGACATACTGCACGAGAGGGAGCCGGGCCGGCTCTTCCACCTCGACAACCTCGACGCCGATGCCCTCGATACGGTGAATCCGTTGATCTTCGCCGAATTCTGTCGTGCAGTGGTCGATTTCCGCAGTGACCATCCCGACTCCGATCTGCGCGTGTTCGAATTCCGCGAAAAGACCGAGAAGCAGCCTGTCGTCCAGGTAGTCCAGCAGTGGCTTCCGCTGCGCACTTTCCATCGGGTGTTCACGGTCGCGAGGCAGGCGGTGGAGTCGGTGGACTCCTGGTTCAGCTGGCTGACCAAGGAGATCGATGCGGGTCGGGTATCGGCCGGTGCGCTGGAGCGGCCCGTGTATTCGGTCTTCCGGCAGGCACTGGACGAGCACGCGCAGGCAGACGAGCACCGTGATGCGGGCGCCTTCCTGAAAGGGCACCACGACCGGGCTGCCGGAGAGAGGAGTGGCGACTGGCCCACCTCCGGTTCCCGCACGGAGCAGCAGCGAGCGTTGCCACCGGAAGCCGCATCCCACGAAGCTGCGGCGGACGCAGCGGAGTCCCCACGCAGTGCAGGCCCCGAGGATCCGAGCACCGAGCCGGTCGGCGACGCCGCTGCGCCCGACGGCGCGATCGGTCGGAGACCGAGCGATGATGCCGCGGGTGGAGCGGATGCCGGACCGGGGTGGGCGGCGGTCGAGGACCTGCGGCGCGATGTGTTCGCGGGGCATACCACGATCGCCGATATCGGTATCGCTCTGCAGGCGGAGTTGCGGGCGTTGCCCGGCGGCGAGGACCACCGCGTGTTCGGGTTCGATCTGGCCGATGCGGATGTGGATATCGGCGAGTTGCGGGTGTACGCGCAGGCGGTGCTGGATATCTGCACAGTCTTCCCCGGGGATACGACGCTCTGGATCGCGCTCGATCGGCACGGCTCCGCGCGATACATCAAGACCTACGACTCTTCTTATCCCGATACGCGGCGGCGGTCGATCGTCCTGGATCTCCAGACCGGTCGATTGAGAGGCGTACCCGAACATTTCCCCACGGCGATCTCCCCCCTGGGGGAGCGTCGCGGTCATTCCGCAGAACGCGCGAGATATCTGTGCGCCGTGCGTGATCTGTTGCCGCATTTCGATATTCCGGGTTGGGAGTACGCCGGCCGGTTGGTGCTGCCGACGCTGATGGAACCCTTCGAGCAGGACTTCGCGGAGACTGCGCGGCCGGTCGAGAGACAGCACGGTCCGCATCGGGAAGCATTCGATGATTGGCGGGTCCTGCAGGGTCTCGGCACGGGCGACTTGATGCGCGGGCTCGGCGGGCAGTACACAGTGGCCGTCGGGGTGGCTGTGGCATTCGCCGAGGGCCGTGCCGTGGCGGGCAGCCCCGCTGGGCGGCTGTACGAATTACTGGCGGCTCAGGACGGGATCGAGAAGCGTCCGATCACCGGGGACGTACCGATCGGTGAGCTGCGGGAGGCGACGAATGCCGAGAAGCTCGGGGTGCCGGCGGATCTGGTGGATGAATTCTCCGTCGTCGGCGCCGATGCGGACCTCGGTGATCCGGATGCCGTCGCGCGGGTCAACAAGGCAGTGGGGGATACGTTACAGGGACTCCTGCGTGGTATCCCGGGACACGAGAACATCAAAGTTTTCGGTTTCGATTCGCCGCATCTCGACACCGACGTGGTGAAGGAAGTCGCCAGGGGGATGGTCTGGCTGATGCAGACGTATCCGAATACCGATATTCGCGAGATCGGTTTCGGTGACCTCCGCTATACCGGCGACGACAAAACCAAAGCCGAGACCCTGCCGGGGCACGGTGCCGTCCGGTGCTACACCGAGTCGATCGTTTTCGACACCACATGGGCCGCGAGCGCCGGCGAAGTTCGTAAGCAGGCCCGGCACACGGTTGCCACAGGTTTGCATCCCGCGAGTTTCCTGCTGCGGCCGGTCATCGCCTACACCGCACACGAATACATGCACGCACTCGGCGTGGCGGGCAGCTACGACGGCGAAGTGGCCGCCCTCGAAGCCCTGGCCGATCTGTACCTCGCCGAGGAGCGCGGCGAACCGACGCCGGCCGGCTGGCTGGCCTGGCTGCGCACCGCGATCCCCGCCTACGGCTTCGACGGAGCCGGTCGTTTCATAGCCGTAGAATCGGTGGCCGACGGCGGGGGCGATGTAGCCGTCCGCCGGTATGTGCTCGGGCCACACGCCGAGGTCCGAGCCCCGAGCCTGGTCCAGCACGATCTCCTCGTCGAGGCCGCGGCCCGCAACGCGCGGCACGGCCGGTGGGAGTCGATGCTGGACGCACGCAGGTTCCGGCGCAACGAGTCCCTCCTACTGCGCTATCGCCGAGCCGACGCCGGCACAATGGTCGGTGTCGCCGTTCAGGCGTTCGATGCCGCCAGGGGGCGGGTTCTCGGTGCGGTGGATACCTCCGGTGGTTACGCGTATTCCGATCGGCCGGAAGAGTCGCAGCCCTCGGATGCCGGTGAGGACGGTTCCCGGTCCGAGGAGTCGCGGGGAAACAGGGGCGACGGCCTCATAGGCAGGCGTCCCCGGCCCGTACCCCCGGCGCAGCGGTACGGGCCGGGGATCTCCGATGAATGGTCGGAGCTGATCGCAGCGGGGACCTCGCGGCTGGGGCGCAACCGTGCGATCGGTGCCCGGTTGCAGTCGGTTCTGCGTGCCCTCCCCGGCCATGACGATGTGGTCGTGAAGTTCGACGATTCCCGGTTGACACCGGAGGTGCTCGCGGAGTTCGCGCGGGCGTGGGTGACGCTGTTCACCAGATACCCGGACGTGGATGTTCCGGTCATCGAGCCGTCTGTCCTGTGGGAAAGTGAGGCGGTGTCGGCGTTCGCCTCCGATGATCCGCGGCGTACGCGGGTGGCCGGTTCGTCGGCAGAGCAGGAACCGCCGCGGGTGCTGGCACTGTATGTGAATCGCCGGTTCTTCCTGAAACCGGACGTTTTCCGGTCGGAATCGGGTAGGACCGACACACCGGATGATCCGTACGACGACTACTTCCTGGAACACGTGAACCGAGCCGTGACCGCGGGTGAGCTGCCGGAGTTGGTGCAGGTTCGGCCGGCCTACGCGGTCGCCGTGCTGGCATTCGCCGCAGCGCTGGATATTTCGCGTGGCCGACGGGCCCATCCGGCCGTGGACGAATTGTTGCGCGAGACATTCGCCGGTACGGGTCGGCCACAGCACGGGCCGGAGTTCCGGCGGTGGCGGCTCGAGATGCTGCCGGATGCGGTCGAATGGTCCACGGGCGTACTCGACAAGTCGAAGGCGCTGACGCTGGGGCTACTGAGTACGGAGTTGCCGGTGAGTACCGAGTTGTCGGATGACGAGAAAGCACTGCTGACCGGGCTGGCCGGACTGCTGAATGCGCACGACGGGTCGGTGCCGCGCAGCGTGGCCGCAACCGATACCGGCCCAGTGCCCCTGCCCGAGCCCGGGAACGCGGCATTGATGCCCGCCATGGTGATCGACGACGAGTGGGCGGCGCTGTCGACCGGGCACGACATCGCGACGCATCTGCGCAATGTGCTGTATGCCGAAACCGGACGGCATTTCGAGGTGACCGGGTTCGATTCGGAACCGGACCTGGATGTGTTGCGGGAATACGCGCGGACCGCCGTCGAGTTCCGTGACGATCTGGTGGCCTACAACGTCCCCGAAATCGCCATCGTCGACACCGAGAAGGCCAGCGGCACTAGGTCATTGGGGTATGCCGAACTAGCCTACGACGAAGATGCGACACCGCGGCGATATGAATACCAGCGACCCGGCGAGCATGCGGTCCGGCTCATCCACGCCCGGCGACTGGTACTGGACCGCAGCTATGCCACGAACGCCGAGAATTTCTGGCGTGCCAAGACTATCGCGGCGGACCTCGGCTACCACCCCGATAGCGGCCGGCATCGTCCTGTGCGAGCGTTGGTGTTGCACGAGCTGGGGCATGCGGCCGACTTCGCGGGGCATGGGGTGGCTCGCACGCTGATCGCACATGCGCTGCTGGGCCACTACATCGCCGAACGCCTGGGCCCGGCCACGGAAGCCGACTACCAGCAGTGGCTCGAGGGGCAGCTCTGCGGATACAGCTTTCACGCCGACGGGCAGCTGAACCCGGCTGAAGCGATCGCGGAAGCGTTTTCCGATGTCCGGTCGCGGGGCTACGACAACGTCGAGGACGCGGTGCGGATCATCTACGACCTCACGGTCGGCGCCGCCGATACTTCACCGGCCGGACGGGTGCGTCGATTCCTCGACCGCCGGCGATTCGGTGCCGCGCGGTATCACCGAGGGGTCGGCGGCACGATCACCCGGCGGACATCCCGGTCCTCCGGGGCTCTGGTCGACGGCACTGATCCGCACGAAAAAGGCGCGCATGAGGGGTCGACCGCATCGATCGGGAACAGACCCTCCGAGCCCGACACCCACTCGGCGGGGCCGGCGCCGGGTGACGGCTCGCGGCCGACACCGTGGACGCTCGGTCAACCCGGTTCCAACGGTTCCCTGTCCGAAAACGGCGCTTCGACGCCGGGTCGGCGACGCTGATCGGCCCGCTGCCGGATGGTGTGATAGTCGGCGCATTCGGTTGGCGATGGATCCTCATGGTCAACCGGGGCCGTCCTTCCGGTTTGCGGAATCACAGGTCGTCCGGAGCCCGGGGATCTGTTCTCGGTTCGTCGGCTGGTGTGGCTATTGCGTCGGGTGGAAGTTTGCGGGGCGGGTAGATCGGATACGGGTGGTGGCCGAACAAGTAGTCGCGGAAGGCTCGCAGATATTCGTGCTGTTGTTGTTGATCGACGAACTCGGTCGTGCTCGGGTCGAACCAATCGCTGGGCGGCGGTCGCCGTGCGATCACGTAGTCGAGAGCTTCGCGCACCATGTCCCCGTAGCTCGCCTCCCCGGCGATGGCGTTGCGCAGGTCGGGTGCGTAACGCCACATCTGATCGCCGAGATGGGCGTAGGGCAGGTTGCCGACCGGCCACAGCAGACTGTCGACATGCGGGATTTCGTCCCACCACTCCGGCAATGGATCGGGGCGCACGGTGGCCCCGGCTCGTCCGGGTGAATCGGTGAGGCGTCTCGGGCCGCGGGCGGGTACGGCAGGGTTTCGGCCGACGCCGCGGGGACGCCAGAACGGCCCGGTCCGCAGATTGCTGGGCGGATACCAGACGCCGCGCCACACCGGGACTCCGAGACCGGGTGGGTTCACCGGAGGTCTCTCGGCCAGTGAGATGTCGACCGTGATGTGGCGTACCGGGGGTAGTTCGGCGTCGTGGGGGAGCAGATCCGCCGCCATCGACAAGCAATCGCGTTCGTCGAATCCGGTCACACCGACGCCCTCGATCAGCTGTGGCCAGCGGAATGGGTTGTGCTCCATATCGAATTCGATCCAGTACCGCCGCACCGTGGGCATATGCGCCCTCCTCCCATGAGGCTCACCGCCGAGCGCTTGCCACACGATACCGATCTCCGAGCGGTACCTCCGCTCGATAACAGCGCGACGAATCCCGTTCCTGCCCTGGTCGATCAGGTAGAACAAACCCCATCCGCGTCGGTGTGCCCGTATGAGTATCTCTCCCCAGTCGTATAGCAATGTCGCGACGCTGTCGAAGTCCTCGAGCCAGGTGTCTTGTTCGAGTTGAGCGGTGATCACGGGTCGCAGGTCTTCGATCCGGTCGCGGCTGCGCCGCCAGAGTCGCGTCAGTTCGGCGACTTCGGTCGGAGGGAAACCGTAGACCCCTTTGACGCCGCAGGGGACCATGGCGGCCAGGTCTTCGTCCCCCTCGTAGGGAGGAGGCGGCTGATATACATCTCCAGCTGTCCTATCAGCTCGTTCGGAGGTGCAGTCCGTCGGGCAGCGTGTTCCACCAGGTCTCTCGAATAGAAATGGGGTTCGTAGGAACCGCTCGCCGCGAACCCCAGGAATTCACATCTGGCATACCATCGATCGGCGATGGCCCGTTCACATTCGGTAGGACCTCAGGGCATCGAGCACCACTGCCCGTTGCGCCGGTGGGCCGATGGTGATCCGGAGCAACCCGTTCTCGGAGATGCCGGTGATCGCCCGCGTCAGGATTCGCGCCCGGGCGAGGTGGGCGTAGAGCGCCGCCGCCGGCGCTGTGGGACCGCACTGCACAGTGATGAAGTTGGTCGAGCCGGGGAGTACGCGGTAACCCATTGCGTCGAGCTCCCGCGTGTAGTGCGCCCGCCCGGATGCGGTCCGGTCGAGGGTTTCGTCCCGGTGCCGGGTCGCGTCCAGGGCGGCGAGGGCCGCCAGCTGTGCGACCCGGCCGACACCGTAGTGTTCCGCGGCAGCGCGAAGCTCATCGAGCAACGCGGCGGCACCCAGCGCGTAGCCCACCCGCATGCCGGCCAAGCCGTACACCTTGGAGAAAGTCCGTAGCCACAGCATCCGGCGCTGCACGATGTCGTCTGCCCCGAGTCGGCGCCCGGGCTCCAGGTACTCGGTATAGGCGCCGTCGACGATCAGCAGCGTGTACTCGGGTAACGCGTCGGAGAGGGCGAGGATCTCGTCGGCGCCCAATGCGGAACCCGTGGGATTGTCGGGCTCGGCCAGGTACACGACAGCCGCCCGGTCCCGCGCGGCTCGCCGGACCAACGCGGCACTGTCCACCTGCAGATCCCGGTAGGGAACCGTTTCGATACGAGCGGCCACGCCGGCCGCGAAATATCCGAAGGTGGCGTAGGTTCCGGCGGTGGTCACCACTACCCGTGACGCGGCGAACCGGCGGCAGATATCACCGAGCAGTCCGTCGATGCCGGTGCGGACATGGACTTGGTCGAAGGACGCGCCGGTGGTCCGTGCCAGCGCGTGGCGCAGGTCGTAGTGCTCGCAGTCCGGATAGTGGTGCGCCTGCGCCGCGGCGTCGGTGATTGCCGCTACCACCTCGGGTGCCGGTCCGAACTCGTTCTCGTTCGCGGACAGACGGCCCCGGGGAACCCAACCGTTCGACCTGCTCACCATCTCTGTGGAAGGGAACGGGTTGGCCGCGGGCGAACTCATGCCGTCCGTCCTACCTCGAGACGGCAGATCTTCGTGGCGAGGTACTCGTTGTATCGGCGCATGGCCAGCATGCGCAGCGCGCCGCCGGCCATCAACTCGGGCCCGGCCGCGGGCTCGGCGGCGACGATGGGCAGCACGATACCGTCGAGCCATTCGGGGCCGTGCTCGGCGTCGCCCTCGATATGGCTGACGAAGAACTCGAAGTCGACCTCCGGCCGGTAGCCGAGGCGGTGCATCCCGCGAACCACACAATCGTCACGGTCGACATCGAACAGTTCCGGCATCGCGAGGCTCCCCAATGCTTTGAACAGGTGCCGGCGATTACAGCCCAGCAGGAAGTAGAGATTGTGGCCGGCGTAGGGTCGCCAGTCCTCCCATACCGGAACGACCGGCAGCTCCACGCCGAGTGTCGCCAAACTACGGGAGAACAGTTGGGTGTGTGAACGCGAGCGGTCCCCTTTGCCCGCCTCGTCCCAGACATGACGGCTGATCTGGTTCTTCACCGATTCCATGAAGTGTGGCTGGGTCAAGGTGATCGCGTCATAGAAGCGGTAGTTCAAATATCCGTCTGCCTGGATGAACTCGGCGAGTTGTGCCGCGGTGGCCGTGTCCGCGAGGTAGTTCTCCACCAGTGAGTCGAGGGTGCTCCGTCGAGCTGCCTCGGACAGGAACCACGTTCGGACGAATTCCGGTGACGTCGCATCTGCCGTGGCGGGCAGGTCGGCGGCCACCTCGGCCAGGTCCGCGGCCAGCACCCGCTCCTCGTATATGCACCGGAACTCGTTGAGCCAGCAGCTGCGTTCGTGCCGGGCGGCCGGGCCGAACGGATGTCCGATCAACATCTCGTAGACGGCGTAGGCGCTGCGGTGCACATCGAGCAGGGCGGTGCAGTCGCCGTCGGCCAGTCCCGCCGACAGTGTCTCGTCGAGCGTTGTGAGCAACTGCTGGTGCTCGATCCGGCTCCCGTGGTGATCGACCCGCCCACGCAGACATCGGCCCAGCCAGAACTCGACGCTATCGGCGGCGACCTCGGCTTCGGTGCGCAGCACAATGGCTTTCGGTGGTACTCGCTCGAAGTCGTCTACTGCCATGATCCGATTCCTTCCCGCCCCCGCGTGTTTCGCGCGACTGTGGGGCGACTCCGCTGGATATGCGCTCGGAGATCGTTGCCGTGTGGCTCATTCGGGGTCCGGATACCGCACCCGCCGGCCCGTCCAGTTGACAAAGCTGAGGACGCGAGTCCCGGAATCGTCGATTTCGTGGCGCGGATACTCCTCGAGGCCGGCGATCAAGGGAACGGTGTATTTCCCTGTGGCATGCGGGAGCACGTACTCGGGTACCGCGGGATTGGAAATATGCCGACGGAGGGCCCGGACGATCCGGGTTCCCTTGTCGATCGGTACCGCGAACAGCGCGGACTCCGGGCTGTGCGGCATGAAGTGGTACAGGTAGCCGGCGTGTACCCCCAGCCGGTAGAGGCTCATCGACAGCTCGCGCATGGTGGTCACCTCGTCGTTGACCCCCGCCAGCAGTGGCACATTGGCGAACAGGATCGGCACGGCGCTCTGCAATCGGCGCACCGCGTCGGCGAAGTCCGGAGTGATCTCGTTCGGATGACTGATGTGCAATCCGAACGCCTGCACCCGGTGCCGACCGAGGACATCGACCAATCCCGGACCGATACGGAACGGATTGAAGGTCAAGGCTCTGGTGTGTACCCGCACCACCAGGTCCGGTCGCACGGCCCGCACTTCGGCCAGCACGCCGTCGAGCTGCTCATCGCTGTGCATGAGCGGCTCTCCGCCGCTGAAGATGACCTCTTCGACGGCCGGGGTCTTCCGGACGAACTCGAGTGTGGCTTCCCAATGCCGACGGTCGAACGACGCCTTCGCGGAGTCCTTGTCCAGCGTACGCAGCGCCTCGTAGCAGAATTGACAGTACGCGTGGCAGACATTCGCGTACCGGACGATGATGCGATTGTCGTATTTGCGTTGCGCGATCGGCGTGACCATCTCTTCCGGCAGCTCCCAGTTCTCGGTCTCACCGTCGTATCCGTACGGATGCTCTTCGGATGTCTCGATCGGTATCACCTGGCGCCACAGCGGATCGGCCGGATCCGGCGCACCGGCCGAGTCCCGACGGACGAGGCTCAGGTAGTACGGCGTCACCTGGAATCGCCGGGTCGCGGTATGGCGATCGATGAGATCCAGGATTTCTCGTGCGCACCCGGGAAATACGTCGGCCAACTGCCGCGAGCTGCGTATCGCGTTGCGCTGCTGCCATTTCCAGTCTGTCCAAGCGGTCCGATCGGCGTGTTCGACATCGAGTGTTACGGACATGCGGACTCTCCTCGTCGGGTCGATATCGCGGTGTGCACCGGGACGGCCTCGGTCACGGTGACACCCTCCAGCAGTTGCCGTGCCGCTCCGGCCGCCCGAGTACGCAACTCGTCGAGCGCCTCACGCGAGTAGAACGCGGAGTGCGGGCTGAGAAGTACGCGTGGATCCGATCGGATCCACGCGGGTAGCTGTGGTTCGCCCTCCACCACGTCCAGTGCCGCGACTCCCGGGCGCCCGGTTGACAGCGCTTCGCGCAGTGCGTCGATATCGACCAGCGCCCCTCGTGCGGTGTTGACGAGCGTGGATCCCGGCGTCATCCACTGGAGCTCCCGCGTACCCAGCAGATGATGGGTCTCCTCGTTGAGCGGAGTGTGCAGACTGACGACATCACTGTCGGACAGCAATTCCCGCAAGGTCGGTCTCCGGAGCAGGCCCAGCGATTTTTCGATCCCGGGATGGGCATACGGATCATGAAACGTGATGCGCATTCCGAACGCGGCGGCCCTGGCGGCTACGGCCAGTCCGACGCGGCCCAGGCCGACCACCCCCCATGTCGCGCCGCGTAGCCGCCGTATACCGGTGATCGTCCGCCAATCCCAGCCGCCGTCGCGGACATGGCCGGCCGAGTCGGGAAGCCGCCGCCAGGCAGCGAGGAACAGCGCGAGCGTATGGTCCGCCACTTCTTCGGTCCCGTACTGCGGAATATGATAAACGTCGATCCCCGCGTCCGCGGCGGCGCGAATATCGACGTGGTTGTAACCGACGCTGGCGCAGATCACCGCCCGGCAGTGTGCCGACCGCTCGAAGAATTCCCGATCCAGACCGACGTGGTGCCACAGGATCAGGTACGGGTCGCGGATATCCAGGAGCGCGTCACGAGAATCAGGGTCGATGAGGTACTTGGTGACCGCGCCGGCGCCGCCGATAACGCGTTGTTCGAGGTCCAGTCGCTCGACATATCCCCCCGACGGTGCATCGACGACGGCAACCGTACCGCCCGCCCCATTCGTGTGTGCGGGGCCGCGCCCCGAGCTCGTAGCTCTCATTACACCCTCACAAGATCGGTATATCGCAAATACCTCGGCGTCGCGATGAATTCGCCGCCCGGATCCCGGTGCTCAGGGTCCGGCGATCGCTTACGGCGCAGTTCTGATAGAGCCGATGACGTCGACTCTTTGTTTCTCGGTGGGCTGAATCGGTGATATCGGCGGATGAGCCGTTGACGAATCGGGATATCGGTCCGGGTGAGGTGTCGGAAGATCGGGCATCGAAGCCTCCCGGTTATCGGCGAAAGCCGCTGACCGGGGTAGCTGCGCACCGTGGTCGTCCCGCTGTGCGCGCTGCCGGTGGAAGGCCATTTCGACTCTTCTGGGTAGCACCGACCAACCAAACGTACCCCCAAATAGCGGCTCGATCAACGGGGGTGAGGAAATTCGGCGGTCGAATCACGAAGGGGCCGGGCGTTTTCCGTGTGCCGCTCCCCGGTGTCGCCACACTCTTGTCGGTACCCCGGGCCGGCCGTCCGAGCCTGGGCAGATCGACCGGAATCGCAGCTGCCGGCGCATGAACAGGGGGTTGCCCGGGCTCGGTGTGAAAAAACCCCGGAATGGGTGTGCGGCGAGGGCTACCGTGGTGGCACAGCGGGCGGTGCGGCAGTCGAGGCGACCCCGAGGATGTCGCCTGTGCGACTTGTGCACAGGTGACAAGATATCGCACTCGAAATGTTCTCGGGGCACGAAGTTTCAACGATGTTCGATGGATTCGATGTCGGATATGAACCGCTTCAGTATGGTGATTCGCGCCGACGTATTTCGTAATCCGACGACTGAACCGAGAATGCGGAGCGTTCTGCTGATCCGCGGTCGCGATGTGTGAGCCGACTCATGGGTGAGACGCCTTCGGGTCCGGAATATCGATAAATGGGAGTATGTCGGATTTTGCTCTCGAACAGCCGCGGAGGGCATCCGCAAAGATGTTTCCATAGTTGGGAGTGCTGTCGAATGGACATCGCCGAAGCCGAAACCAGCCCCGCCCGGGGCTGTCGGTGATGGGTGTGAGGAGTGTCGACGCGTAACTCGAAGGTGCCGACGTCGAATGGGTTCGGCAGCAGTCGGAAGAGTTCGTCCAGCAAACAGAGCCACCCGGTGACACGGTCACGGCGTGGGCCGCGACCCGTACCGCGAATTGGTCCGGTGCACTGCGAGCTGGTACTCGTGGATGACACCGACCACCGTGAGAAACCCGGCGGCGAACACGGTGGCCCGGCCGACGTCGGTGAGCGCGTAGGCCGTACCGATCGGGGGCAGTCCTATGACGCACGCCGTCACCAGCGATCCCGCTGCTATGGCAGCGGCGACGCCCGTGCGCGCCGGGTTGAACACTGCCGACAGGACCAGACCCGCATAGATCACGAGCAGTATGAGCGGAAAAATGCCATCGCCTGCCAGCACCGCGTCCCATTGTGACCGAGTGGCCCGCGACGAGCTCTCCGGCTCCCACGGGTTGACGAACGTGAGCATCGGCACGAGAAATGCGGCGACTGCGTACAGGCGGGCGTACCCGGCGAATCGGAGCCGCTCGGTCTCGGCGGGGGTCATGAGTCCTCCTCGGTGGGGGCGCAGGTGACGCTCACCGCAACGACTGCGACAGGAGAGTCCAGCCGTTTCCACTGAATCTCATTCCGTCAGCCGGATCCGGGCTTCGAGGACACCGGTCGCCCATCCACTGGCAACCTACTGCACTATCGGAAGTGGAGCAGGCCATCCCCTATGTGCGCCGCCCTTCGGTACAGACCGTCGGTCTTCGCGCCCGCTTGCCGCGGTTCTATTTCGGCGATCAGGCGGACACTCTGCCCGACACGGGATTTGCGGAACTGCGCCACCGCGCGACAGTGTTCAGTTCTGACCGCGGGCTCTTCGCCACCACTGCCGGCCTCGATTGGTTGTGGGACCCTGCCGCCTGTGCGGGGCATTTTCGCAGGGGCCTCCGGGTGGAAGCCAGGTGAGATCGTCCATCCGCTCGGCCGTGGCTATTTCGTCGGGAGGCCGGGAGAGCGGCAGGATGTAGGGCGTGACGGTGGGGGTGGGACGACGAATCAACCGACGGCATCGGGATCGAGAGTCGATGCTGTCGGTTCGAACGACGCTGAGCGACAACGATTATCCCGCAACTGTCGGATCGGGTCGATACCGTACAGGTACCACCGGAGATCAGTACGCGCCGGCGATGGGCAGCGGTGGCGGCTGGTAGGCGTCGGCGAGATCTTGATCGCCGGTCGACTGGGCGATGAGCAGCTGTGTGGTTTCGACGAGATGATCGCGCATGGTGCCGGCGCTGCCGGCGGGATCGCTGTTGCGTAGTGCGGTGAGAATGCGCTCGTGCACGATGAGAATATCGTCGAGCGTGCGGGTCCGGGTGGTGGACAGTCCCCGGTCGAGCATTTGCATCCGGGTGTTCGCGGTGACATCGACCACCCTGCCGTTTCCGGCGGCATGCAGGATCGCAGCGTGGAAGGCGATATCGGCCTGCTGGAAATCCGGTTCGCTGCCGGCCTCGGTCGCCCGCTTCATGGCCGCGAAGGCCTCTTCGACGGGCTGCAACAATGCGGGTGTCATCCGGGCGGCCGCACGGTGCGCCGAGGGCACCTCCAGCAGCATCCGCAGCGAGTAGATCTCCTCGATATCGCGGGTCGATATCTCCAGGATGCGCACCCCGCGACTGCGTTCGAATTTGACCAGTCCGCTGCTGGCCATGCGCTGGAACGCTTCACGGACCGGTGTCCGCGAAACGCCCAGTTTGGCGGACAGTTCGACCACCGAGTGCAAGGTGCCGGCCGGTAGTTCGCCCGCCTGGATCGCACGCAGCAGTTCGCCGTAGACCTGGTCGGTCAACGAGGTCTGCTCCGGCACGAACGCGCTCATCGAAGACGTCCCCTAATCTCCTCGGTCAGCATTACCGTCTCACCATAGCCGATATGTTGCATGCATCATGCTCCTCGCGGTAGCTCCTCACAGGAAGGAGAGATCGGCACCTTCGCCGGCGGGTAGGACGGTGTCCTGGTAGAGCTTCTGCCAACCCCGTGTCGCACGTGCCGGCGGGGTGAAGGATTCCAACCGCCTTGCGATCTCGTCCGGTTCGACGAGTAGCTCGAGGGAGCGGGCCGCGACATCGAGACTGATCATATCGCCGTCGCGGACGATGGACAGCGGGCCGCCCGCCGCGGCTTCGGGGTCGCAGTGCAGCACCACTGTGCCGTAGGACGTGCCACTCATCCTGGCATCGGAGACCCGGACCATATCGCGGATACCGCGTTCGGCGAGTTTCGCGGGGATGGGCAGCGCACCGGCCTCGGGCATACCGGCGGCGATCGGACCCGAATAGCGCAGGACCAGAACATGATCCGGGGTGACGTCGAGATCCGGGTCGTCGAGGATCCGGGTCGCGTCGGCGGGGTTGTCGACCACGATCGCGGGCCCGGTGTGCTTCATCAGATGCGGGCTGGCGGCCGAAACCTTGATCACCGCGCCGTTGGGGGCCAATGAACCCTTCAGTACGGCGAGGGCGCCGGGGGCGCCCAACGGTTCGTCCAGCGGGCGGATGGTGCTCTGCCACTCTTCGCGTTCCCTGGTCTCGGCCACGAGTTCACGCAGCGGCCGGCCGCCGACTCCCACATGATCGAGATCGAGGAGCGGGGCCAGTTCCTTGAGCAGTGCCGGTACACCGCCGGAGCGGTGGAAGTCCTCCATATATCCGGTGCCGGAGGGCTTGCAGTCGACGAGCAGGGGGGTGTCCGCGCCGATGGTGTCGAAATCGCCGAGTGTCAGTTCGATTCCGGCGCGGCGGGCGACCGCGATCAGGTGGATCAGGACGTTGGTGGAGCCGCCGATCGCCGCGAGGACCCGGATCGCATTGTCGAAGGCCGCACGCGTCATCACCTCGCGGGGCAGCGGGCCGCCGGTGCGGGCGAGTTCGACAGCGCGCCGCCCGGTTTCGGTGGCATGCCGCAGCCGGGCACCGCTCACCGCGGGCGGGGTCGCGCCGCCGGGCAGCATCATGCCCAGGGTCTCGGTGATCGAGGCCATGGTCGACGCGGTGCCCATCACTGTGCAGGTGCCCGCGGTGGTGACCAGCTCGTTCCGCACCGAGGTGATCTCCGCGCCGTCGAGTTCGCCGCCGCGATGCCTGCCCCAGAACCGCCGGCAGTCGGTGCACGCGCCGAGCCGCTCCCCGCGCCAGCTGCCCGTCATCATCGGCCCGACGACCTCCAGCATCACCGGGATATCCGACGACGCCGCCGCCATCAACTGTGCCGGAACGGTCTTATCGCAACCACCGAGCAGGACGGCGGCGTCCATCGGCAGGGCGCGGATCATCTCCTCGGTGTCCATCGCCATCAGGTTCCGGAACAGCATGGTGGTGGGGGAGGTGAGGATCTCCCCGAGCGAGATGGTGGGGAAATCCATCGGCAGTCCGCCGGCCTGTTCGACCCCGCGGCGCACCGCCGCCAGCAGGGCCGGCATATCCCGGTGGCAGGTGTTGTAATCCGAAGAGGTCACCGCGATGCCGACGATGGGCCGCTCCAGGGATTCGTCGTCGTAACCCGCGGACGCGAGGAACGCCCGCCGGAGGTAGCGGCTGAACCCGATATCACCGTAGGAGGTCCGGCTGCTGTCGACAGCGGACCCGCCGTTGTAACCCGGTGTCGCCGACGCGGGGGCCTCGGTCGGATCGGTGTGTTCGGGCATGGGAGCCCCTTTCGTGGCTGCGGGCGAACCGGCATCGGATCGCGCGTGGAGAGTGGTATGCGCCGACGGCTGCGATCAGCTCAGCAGCGGCATCGCGAGCGGTCGCATCGGAGCCCCGGTGGCGCCGCGGATCTTCATGCTCGCGGCGATGAACGCGAACTCGTAGAGCTGTTCACCCGCCAGCGCCTCGCAGTCGACGACCTCCATGATCGGCACGCCGGCCTCGGCGAGCAGATAGGTGTGTACGACCTGCCAGTTCTCGGCGTCGGCGGCGGGGGACTGTTCGAGCGCGAGGGTATCGCCGCCGATCACACTGGCCCCGGCTTCGGCGAGGAACTGTGCGCCGTCCCGGTCGAGGCCGGGCGCGTTGTCGATATAGGCGTCGACGTCGGGCCAGGCCCGCATCCGGCCGGTACGAACCAGCGCGACATCACCGACCCGGAATTCGCTACCCTGCCGCTTCAGCGCGGCCGCGAGATCCTGCGCGCCGATACCGTAGTTGTCGGGGACGACATCGACGCCCAGTAGTGCGGCGATATCGAACAGCACGCCGCGGGCGATGATCGGCGGAAACTTATCGGCGCCCGCCTTGGTCCAGTGTCGGGAACTGATGCACTGGGCCGCTTCGAATCCGTTGAAGATCTTGCCGTGGTATCCGAAGTGATTGAGCGTGTCGATATGGGTGCCGCAGTGGGTGTACATCGACATCGCGTCACCCGAATACGAGACGAGCGCGTTCTGTTCGGCGCCGACTCCGGTGATGTCGTCGAGTACGGTGCCCGCCGGCGTATGCGTCATCCACTGCTGGAACCCCGGATCGCCGGCCTTGGTCCAGGACGGCATCCCGGTGAAGTAGTCGACCGACAGATCGAGCACCCGGCCGCCGTCGGCCGCGCGCAAGACCTCGCGCGAGGTCTCGGCGTTTATGAGGTTGAGCATCCCTATCTCGTCGTCGGGCCCGAACGGGCTCATGGTGACCTGACGGAACTTCGCCGCATGGGCCGCGATCGTGGCCCGCGCGCGTTCGTCGACGAATCCTGGTCCGCACATTGTCGGCCTCCTCGGTTCTGTTGTCGGGGTGCTAGTTCCGGTGTTCGGTCAGGGCGCCGTACTGTTCCGGCCGCCGTGCCGCGAAAACGGGGAGCGCGAATTCCGGTTCGTCGAATTCCAGTCGTTTGATCCGGGCGCGCGCCGGATCGATCTCCGCGGTGACCACCCCGGGGGCATCGCCGGCATCGACGAGAACGTCCCCGCCGGGATCGATGATCTGGCTGCGACCGAGGAACCGGGTGCCCGCCTCGGTGTCCGCGCGATCGGCGACGGCGAGGTAGAGCAGATTCTCGACGGCCCGGACCCGGGTCATGTGGTCGGCGAGGAAATGCGAGGCCAGCGGCCAGTTGGTGGGCATCGCGACAACGTCGGCGCCGGCCAGGGCGAGCGCGCGGGCCGATTCGGGGAACCGCAGATCGAAACAGATCATCAACCCGACCCGGATCGGGCCGATATCGATGACGCGCGGTTCTTCGCCGTCGCCGGGGTCGACGAAGTTGTCGGCGCCCAGTTCGGGCAGATGTTGTTTGCGGTAGCGACCGGCGATACCGTCCGGCCCGACGAGGAGCGCGGTGTTGTACACCCGCTCCCCATCGGCTTCGAGCAGTCCGACGACGGCGTGGACGCCGGTCCGGGCGGCAGCCTCGAAGATCGGCGCCATGCGTGGATCCGAGACCGGAACCGACGCGGCGAGTACCTGGTCACGGGCAGTGAACATATAGCCGCTGAGCCCGCATTCGGGAAAGACGATCAGGGTGTCCCCGGAGCGACCCGCGTCCAGGATCGCCTGCGCGACAGTCGCCACGTTGGCCTCGATATCCCCGCGTAGCGAGGGGATCTGGGCAACGGAAACGCGCACGGGGGCGGCGGGCACGGCGGAGTCGGACACGGGTGAGTCGGACATGGGGGTCCCTTCTGGATCGAAGCTCGATTGAGGTTGACATGCTGCATGCAGCATGTCAACCTACTCGACACGTCACGTGTTGCATGCAACATGCTCAATCAGAATGGAATACCCATGACCTGCCAAGTCGTACTGGTCACCGGGGCAGCCGGTGGTATCGGAGCAGCCACGGCGCGGCTCCTCGCGGAGCGCGGAAGCGATATCGTGCTCGTCGATCGCGACGCGTCCGCGCTGGAATCGGTATCCGCGGCGGTGGTGTCGGCCGGCGCGCGTGCTCTGGTCCGGGCCGCCGATGTGACCGACGAACACGCGGTCGCGGCCGCCTTCGCCGCCGCCTACGAGCAGTTCGGTCGGGTCGACGGTCTCGTCAACAGCGCCGCCACGATGATCTCGACTCCGCTGATCGATACGACTGTGGCGGAATGGAATTCCGTACTGTCGGTGAACGTCACCGGAACGTTCCTCACCTGCCGGGAGTTCGTCCGCCGACTGCGCGCGACCGGCCGTCCCGGCGCCATCGTGAACCTGTCCTCGATCTCCGGATCGGTGGCACTGCCGAACCAGGCCGCCTATTGCGCGTCCAAGGGTGCGGTCGCCCAGCTGAGCCGGCAGATCGCGGTGGAGCAGGCGCCGCACGGAATCCGGTGCAATGTGGTCAGCCCGGGTTCGGTGGCGACCGATCAGCTCGCCACCTATCTGGCCGCCCAGCCGGATCCGGCGGCAGCGCGCACCGATCTCTGGGCCGCGCATCCGATCGGCCGGATCGGCGAAGCCGACGAGATCGCGGCGGGTATCGCATTCCTGCTCGGTGCCGACGCCGGCTTCGTAACCGGTGCGGACCTCGCCATGGACGGCGGTTACACCAGTGTCTGATGCGAATACGGAGAAATCCCCGATAGCGGAGATCGCGGCCGCGAGCTCCGCCGATTCGCCTTCGGCGCCGAACGGGGGAGCGTGGCTGTCCCGGCTGCGCGGCGATCGTTTCCTGCCGGTCGTGGCGATCACCGTCGCGCTGTTCGTGCTCAGCCCGCTGCTGGCCCCCGGCAGCCTGTCGTCGTCCGCGCTGAGCGCGATGCTGCCCTTCGCGGCGATCATGGCGATCGCCGCGCTCGGCCAGACGCTGGTGATCGCGCACGGTGGTATCGATCTCTCGGTGCCCGGGGTCATGGCGCTGGCCGCGGTGTTCGCCACCAAGATCGCCCAGAACGGTTCGCTACCGCTGGTGGCCTGCGTGGTACTGGGAATCGTGTGCGGGGCGGTGTCCGGCCTGATCGTCGGTATCGCCGTCGTCCGGTTCTCGGTGGCGGCGTTCGTCGCGACGCTCGCGGTCAACTCGCTGCTGCTCGGCTTCGTCCTGATCCTGTCCGACGGGTTCCCCGGTAGCGCGGACCCGGCGTTGAGTGCCTTCGCGGTGAGCTCGGTATTCGGTGTTCCGAGCCTGTTCCTGGTCGCGGTCGTCGTGGTCGCGCTCGGCCACATCCTGCTCCGGCATTCGGTACCGGGCCGCCGGTTCATCGCGGTGGGCGCCGGGGTGCCCGCCGCGCGGATACTCGGCCTGCGCACCGCGGCCACCGAGATCTGCGCCTATGTCCTGGCGGGGGTCGCGTACGCGGTGGCCGGCACGCTGCTCGCCGCCTACCTGCGCACACCCGATCTTCGTCTGGGCGACAGCTACCAGCTCACCACCATCGCCGCGGTCGTTCTCGGTGGCAGCCTGCTGCGCGGCGGGATCTCCTCCATCGCGGCCACCGCGGTCGCCGCGCTCTTCCTCACCCAGCTCGGCCAGGTCGTACTCGCCGCCGGGGCGTCGACCGCCGTGCAGCTGCTGGTGCAGGCCGTCGTGCTCGCCGTCGCGGTCGTCGTCCGCGGCATCCCGTGGCGTACCTATCTCCGCCGCCCCGCTACGCGTAGTTGACCCGGCACCGCCGGCTCCAGGCAAGGACTGTCCTCACGTGAAATCACCCCACATTCCCCGCGGCCGGGCCACGGCCCTGCTGGGACTCGCCGCGCTCGCACTCAGCGGATGTGCCGGCGGCCCCTTCTCCGATGCCACCGGAGACTTCCAGATCGACCCGGTCTACCTGGATCGATCGCAGATCGGGTCGGTCGACGAATTCGTACCCATGAGCCGGCTCTGCGGCACCGATACGGTGCGGGTCGCGCTCGCCGACGGCGTGGGCGACAACGCCTTCCGCAAGACCGCGCGTGCCGAGTTCGAGGACGAGGCGCGGAAATGCCCGAATATCGAACTACTACCCTATGCCGACGGGCAGGGGAATCCGCAGAAGGCCATCGGCGATATCAAAGCTCTGGTCGCCCAGGGCGTCGATGCGCTCGTCGTATTCCCCGACGCGGGGCCCGCGCTGATACCCACCCTGCGCGAAGCCTACGAAGCCGGTGTGTCGGTGGTGCCCTATACCGCGAGTCCCGGTGGTGAAGCGGGTGTGGACTACACCGCTTTCGTCGGCCACAACACCGTCAACGACGGGCGGGCGTGGGCGAAGTGGACCTGCGAGACGCTGGGCCCCGGCGGCGGCAACGCGGTATTCCTCGGCGGCACCCCGGGTAATGCGCAGAGCCTCACCGAAATAGCCGGAATCGAAGCCGAGTTGGCCGAGAATCCCGGCTGCGCGGCGGTCACCTTGCTCAACGACCCGGGCGCGCCGATCGATACCGGTTGGAATCCGGCCCAGACGCAGAAGGTCGTCGCGGGCCTGATCACCAAATATCCGAAGATCGACGCGGTGCTCACCGACTCCGGTGATGCCTCGCTCGGCGGGATCCGGGCGTTCCTGCAGGCCGGCCGGCCGCTGCCGATCTGGACCGCCAACGACGTCAACGGTTTCGCCTGCGCTTTCCAGGACAACCACCCGAAACAGCCCGGCTTCCAGGTGGTCACGGTCTCGTCCCGGACCTGGATGGTGCGTCTCGCGCTGCGCAAGGCGGTGGCCGACGCCCAGGGGATCGACGATCCCGAGCCCAATATCGTCGATATCCCGATCGTCGAGAACTCCGTGGATCCGAAGGCGCAGCCCCGGTGTGACCGCGGCCTGCCCAGCAGCGCGGTGCTGTCCTCCGAGCTGTCCACCGACACGCTGTCCCGGATCTACCGGTGAACGCCCCCGCGCCGACCTCGCCCGCGCGGTACCGGTTCCATTCTCATTTCGAAAGGCCCTGCATATGACAACCGTGTCCACCGGTGGTCTGGCTCTGACCGGCGTCACCAAACGATTCCCCGGCGTCACCGCACTCGATTCGGTCTCGTTCACCGCGAAGGCGGGCGAGATCCACGCCCTGATCGGCGGGAACGGCGCGGGTAAATCCACCTTGATGGCCATCGCCTCGGGGGCGCTGGTCGCCGACGAAGGCACCCTTACCATCGACGGTGCCGCGATCGTGAGCGGCTCGCCGTTGGCGGTGCGCGAGCAGGGCCTGGCCATCGCCTATCAGCATCCGGCGATCCTGCCCGACCTCACCGTCGCCGAGAACCTGGTACTCGCGGTCCCGCCCGCGCTGCGACCCGATCTGGCCGCCGCGCACTCGTGGGCCGAACGCGCGCTGGCTCCGATGGGCATGACCATCGATCCGGCGGCGCCCGCCGGCAGCCTGGGGCTGGCGGAGAAACAAGCCGTGGAGATCTGCGGTGCGCTCGCCGCGAATCCGCGCGTGCTGATCCTGGACGAGCCCACCGAGCCGTTCGCCGCGACCGAGACCGAGACGCTGTTCGGGCTGATCCGCTCGCTCGCCGAGACCGGCGTCGCCGTCGTCTACATCAGCCATCGACTCCCGGACGTCTTCGCGCTCGCCGATCGGATGACGGTGCTGCGCGACGGGCGCACCCGCGGTGAATTCGCCGCGGGTGAGGTCACCGAGCGTGAGATCGTCACCTTGATCGCCGGGCGAACCATCGACGCGCTCTTCCCACCGCGTGCCGACGATATCGGGGATGTGGCCGTCGATATCGACGGTCTGAGTGCCGGGCCGCTCACCGGGGCGACCACCCGGGTGCACCGTCGCGAGATTCTCGGGCTGGCCGGGGTGGAGGGCAACGGCCAGCGCGAATTCATCAGGGCGCTGGGCGGTGCCGTCCCGGCCGGCGGCAGCGTGCGGGTCGGTGATGTCGTCGTCGATCTGTCCGATCCGCGGACCGCCCGGGCCGGCGGGATAGTCCTGATGCCACAGGAGCGGCATATCGAGGGCATCGCGCCCGCGCTGTCGGTGCGCGAGAACCTGTCCGTCGCGGCGCTCGGCCGGGTATCACGCGCGGGAATGGTGTCGGCCGCCACCGAGCGGGAGTTCGCCGGTGCGCAGGTCGGTGCGCTCGGCGTGAAAACCGCGACCATCGAAACACCACTCGAGCATCTGTCCGGCGGCAATCAGCAGAAGGTCGTGCTGGGCCGTTCGCTGTTGTCCGAACCCAGGGTGCTGCTGTGTGACGAACCGACCCAGGGCATCGACGTCGGCAACCGCTCCGATATCTACCACCGGCTGCGGGAAACGGCGGACAACGGTATCCCCGTGGTGGTTTCGAGCTCGGACAATGTCGAACTGGCCGGGTTGTGCGATCGCGTACTGGTCTTCTCGCACGGCCGGATCGTCGAGGAACTCACCGGCGACGCGCTGACCGAACACACCATCACCGAGGCATCCCTCACCGCGGGCCGCGGCGAAGCCCCGGCCGCGTCCGCTGCCGTGGCCGTGGGCGGTCGCGGCAGCGCGTTCCGGCGGTTCATCACCGGCCAGCAGGCGCCGAGCCTGGTCCTCGTCCTGGCCGCCGTCGCCCTGGCGACGGTCAGTTACTCGCAGAGCGAACGGTTCCTCTCCGCGTTCAATATCGGCAGTATGCTCGCGCTGCTGGCGCCGATCCTGTTCCTCGCGGCCGGGCAACTGGTGGTGATGCTGACCGGCGGTATCGACCTGTCGGTCGGTCCGCTGGCCGGGACTCTCGTCGTCGTCGCGTCCTTCTTCGTCGTCGAAGGTTACGGGTGGGGGTGGTGGGTGCTCGGTTTCGTGCTGATGGCGGCGCTCGCCCTAGTCGTCGGCCTGCTCAACGGATCCATGATCCGGTTCGCTCGGGTCAGTCCGGTGGTCGCCACCTTGATCACCTATACGGCGCTGCAGGGACTTTCGCTCGTGCTCCGGGACGCGCCGGGCGGGATCATCGCCCTCGATATCGTCGATGTCCTGAACACCCGGATCGGGCCGATTCCGGTGGCGGTCCTGGTGGGGGCCGCCCTACTCGCCGGCCTGGAATACCTGTCCCGGCGCAGTTCCCTGGGACTGCGATTGCGCGGCGCGGGCTCGAACGAGTCGGCGGCCCACTACCGCGGTATCCCGGTCGGGCGGGTCCAGTTACTGGCCTATATCGCGAGTTCGGTCCTCACCGCCGTCGGTGCGCTGCTGCTGATGTCGCAGATCGGCGTCGGTGACCCCACGGCCGGCCTCACCTACACGCTGACCTCCATCACCGCCGTCGTACTCGGCGGCGCCTCGATCTTCGGTGGCCGCGGCAGCTTCATCGGGGTGCTGTTCGGGGTGCTGTTCCTGCAACTGATCGAGAACTCGACGATCTTCCTCGGGCTGTCCCAAGCGTGGCAGTACCTGTTCGTCGGCATCATCGCGCTGGCGGCGACGGCCCTGTACGCACAGGTGCAGCGGCGGACCGCGCGGTAGCCCGATCGTGCGCAGCGGGCGCCACCAGGATGTGGTCCGCGGAGCCACCGCCGATTCGGTGGTGGCTCCACTCGGCTGGACGCGGGAGCACCTCGTCCGGGGCGCGGTACGGCCCAACACGCTGATGTGGCCGTGGCCGTCGAGAGCAGGGTCGCGTCCGGCACCGTTACTTCACTGTCGTGGTCGCCTCGATGGTCCAGCCGAGGTCGTGGCCGGAGAGGGCTTCGAGGAAGTCGGCGGGATCGAATGCCTGCGCGGGAGTGCGTACTCCGGCGGCAGTGTGGCCCGCCGACAATCGGCGGGCTGCTTCGACCGCGGCGACGGCGGTGGTTCCGTAGGTGTCTCGGCCTCGGATGATTCCCCGTGTCCGCCGACCTCGGCGGTCCACGGCGTCGAGCAGGTAGGTGAATTGTTGTGCGGCGCGGTCGTGCTCGGTCGGGCCTGCGGGAAGCTTCGCGATCAGTTCCGGTGTGATGGGTGTTTCGAGGCCGGCTTTCAAGGTTGCCTCCAGCAGGCTTTCGACATGCTCGACCTGCACGTGTCGGGGGATGGTGACCACCTCGCACGTCGGCAGCGCCGCCATCGCGACGGACTGGCCGTCGGGCAGTGTGATCGTCTCGTACCGGGCCGGGATGCCGCTGTGCCAGGCGCCGTTGTCATAGGTCAGCCCGCCCGACCGCATCGTGTCGATCGTCGCCGCCGCCGAGCGCAGCGATCCGCGTGAGAGACCGGCAGTGCCGGTGATCAAGTGGCTGACAGTGATCTCCGCCAGCGGCCCGGTCCGCTCGGCGATCAGGTGCGCCAGCAGGTCGCCCGGCAGGCAGCCGTCGTTGACCGCCGGCACGACCGTGACACCCGCATGCTCGGCGTCGCCGTCGAAGGAATCGAAAACGCCCTTCACATACAGTTGCTCGCCCGCGGTGTCGACGTAGTGGACGCCGGCGGCGATCGCGGCATCGACCAGCACTGCGCCGGAGGTGGTGAACGGTCCCGCACAGTTGATGACGACGTGGCTGCCCCCGATCGCGGCAACGAGAGCGGCACGGTCATCGAGACCGGCCACCCGGATATCGGCGTCGGGAATGCCGACCTCGGCGGCTGCGGATTTCAGCCGCGACCTGTCTCGACCGACGAGCCGGACCTCCATACCGCGGCGGGACAACTCGGCGAGGGTGAGCTTTCCCTGATAACCGTTGGCACCGTAGACGGTGATGAGCATGTCAACTCCAGTGGCCGAATGATTCCGCTGCGCGATCAGCAGCAACTCGAACCTAAAGCCAACGATCTACGACGCTCAATGCGTCAGAATCCAAGATCTATACGAATCTGTCTCGAGCAAATCTTGGTTTGATATTTTCGATGGGGTGGATCCTCTCTCTGATGTGGTGGCCGCCATGCGGATCGGCCAAGCCCATTCGGGCCGGGTCGGCCACCGCGCGCCGTTCGGTTGGAAGTTTCCCGCTTTCGATGCCGCGGGATTCCATGTGGTTCTGGCGGGCACCTGCTGGTTCCTGCCCCCGGCCGCCGATCCGATCGCGCTGCGGCCGGGCGACATTGTTCTGCTCCCGGGAGGATGCGCCCACGGTCTGGCCGACGATCCGGCCACGCCACTACGTTCCGCCGCTACTTCGCTGCTCCGGGTGAACCCGCGGCCGTCCCGACCGGACTCCGCAGCCGAACCGCGACCCGAGGCCGTGCTGCTGTGTGGTGCCTACCTGCTCGATCGAAGCCGGTCCCACCCGATGCTCGCCGATCTGCCCGAGGTCATCCACCTGCCCGCCCCGGAAACCCGCCACACCCCGGTCGGGGTGATCGTCGACCTGCTCGACGGCGAACTCGCCGCCGAGCGGCCCGGACACGATGCCATGCTCCGCTCGCTACTGGATGCCCTGCTGCTGCACATCCTGCGCCGCTGGCTCGACCGCCGAGCCGACACCGGGTGGTCGGCCGCGCTGCACGACCCGGCCGTCGCCGCGGCGCTCTCGGCGATCCACGGCTCGCCCGGACACGGCTGGACCGTCGCCGAACTCGCTGCCCACGCCGGGGTTTCGCGGGCCGGTTTCGCCCGCCGATTCACCGAACTGATCGGCCGGCCACCCATCGCCTACCTCACCTGGTGGCGTATGACCCTCGCGGCCCGGCAACTGCGCGATACCGACACCCCGCTGACCGTCATCGCCCGAGAAGCCGGCTATGCCTCCGAATTCGCGTTCGCCCACGCGTTCAAAAACGAGTTCGACCACCCACCGGGCCGATACCGAAGGAAGAACCGACCGGTCCGACCACCGGATCGGGACCCGGCAGAACCGAGCGGCTCCGCGACTCGCGCAGGCACATACGCCGCCGAATTCGAAAAATAGATTCCGACACTCTCCTCGAAATCGAGCCGGGTGTTCGTCGGCCCCGGCCGACGGGGACATCGGGTGCGCCCCGGTGTGGAGTTCCCGGCCGGGCGTCTGGGCGGTGCCGAGGTCATCCGGTTGCGAACTCCGCTCGCGGCCCGGGCTCGCGGGCGGAGTTCTCGGTCCGGAGTGCTTCGTGGAGCGACTCCACTCGCCATTGCCGCAGTAGTTCGTGGAAAGCGTAGGCGCCGTGCGGATACGCGCCCGCGCCATTGGTCCGGCCGCGGCCCTCTCTGTTGTAGTAGCCCGGTGTGCATTCGGCGTGGAACCACTCGTGGTCGGGCGCGTCCTGCGCGAGGGTTTCGAGCCAGCGATCCTCGGCGGCGCGGGATGGTTCGACGAGGGCGTCCGTGGCTTCGGCTGCCGCGATCAGAGCGGATGCGTGGCGGGCCTGTTCGTCCAGGATATGTGTGAAATTGACGCTACTGGCGTTCTGCTGGGAGCCCATGTGGACCAGGTTCGGGAACCCGTTGCTGGTGAAGCCGTGCAGGGTCCGGATACCGTGCCGGTCCCACGCGTCGAGCAGCAGGGTGCCGCCCCGGCCGCGGACCGGGAGCTTGCCGGAACGGATACCGGACGTACCGACAGAGAATCCGGTGGCGAAGACCAGGCAGTCGAGTTCGTATTCGATACCGTCGACGACGACGCCGTTTTCGGTGACCCGCTCGATCCCGTGCGAGTCCGCCGTGTCGACCAGCGTGACGGTGCCGCGGTTGAATGCCGGATAGTAGGTATCGGAGAACGTGGGTCGTTTACAGGCGTACCGATACCAGGGGGCGAGTTTGTCCGCCGTCTCCGGATCCGTGACCGTCTGCCGGATGCGCTCCCGGATATCGTTCATCTTGACGGCGTCGGTCACTTCGTAGGCGGCTTCGAAGGTTTTCCGGTCGCTGTGCCGTCGAAAGCTGGGCAGCAGTTTCTCCAGCAGTGTTGCCGATGCTGTCCATCCGTCGGCTACGAGATCTTCCTCGACGGCTTCGCCGGAGACGATGCGCAGGAAGTTCTCCCGGCGTTCCCGGGCCCATCCCGCGCGGTCCGCGCCGACGTCCGCGGTCGTCGTCCGGCGGTTGGCGCGCACGTCGACAGTGGAGGGGGTGCGCTGAAAGACGTAGAGGTGTGCGGTATCCGCAGCCAGCATGGGAACCACCTGTACTCCGGTCGCACCGGTGCCCACGACGCCCACCCGTTTGTCGCTGAGTCCGGTCATCCCGCCGTCCGGGGTGCCGCCGGTGTAGGTGTAATCCCAGCGGGATGTGTGGAAGGTGTGGCCCCGGAAGTCCTGGATGCCGGGAATCCCCGGCAGTTTCGGCTCGGTCAGGGTGCCGGTCGCGGTGATGACGTACCGGGCCGTGAAGGCGTCCCCGCGATCGGTCGTCACGATCCAGTGCTCGGTGGTGTCGTCCCAGGTCAAGTCGATGACGGTGGTCGAGAACAGGGCGTCGGGGTAGAGGTTGTACTTTTCCGCGATCCGGATCGCGTGGCACCGTATCTCTTCGCCGGGTGAGTACTTCCATTCCGGCACGTAACCGGTTTCGTCGAGCATGGGCAGGTAGACATGCGATTCGATATCGCAGTGGATGCCCGGGTAGCGGTTCCAGTACCAGGTGCCGCCGAAATCACCTGCTGTGTCGATGATCCGGACCCGCTCCACCCCACGCCGGCGTAGGTGCGCCCCGGCCAGGATTCCGCCGAATCCGCCGCCGACGACGGCGACGTCCACCGTGTCGCGCAGTGACGCGCGCCCGGTCACCTCGCCCGCGTACGGGTCGGCGGCGTAGTAGCCGAATTCGGCCTCGGCGGCGAGGTATTGGCCGGTGCCGTCGGGCCGTATTCGGCGCTCCCGTTCGCGGTGGTAGCGGCGCTTCAGTGCGGCGAGGTCTTCGGGGGTCGGCGCCGGCGCGGACGATGTCATGGGAGCGGGCCTCGATTCTTTCCGGCTGTCGATGGGCCGGCCGTATCTCCGGCTACTGGCGAACTGCTCTCGGCGAGAGCGACCTTCACCTAAGGTAACAGGTACCGGACAATACTGTCCGGTTGGGGTTGTGGTCATGCCGACTCCCGGAAGAAAAGAGTGAAACCTCTATGCGACACCTTCGAATCCCATCCGTGATGGCCTCGGCCACGCTCGCAGCGCTGGTCCTGACCGGGTGCGGTGCCGGTGACACCGACGGACAAGCACTACGCCACGGCGCCGCACCGACCATCACCGCCCAGCAGTTCATGCGGCTGAAACCGGCCCCGGCGAAGAACGGAATGACCCTGCTCGAGGGCCCGACATTCGACGAGGACGGCGGATTGATCGTCGTCGACGTCCCCGCGCCCGCCGGCGAGCCGAAAGTCGTGCGGGTCGATATCGAACAGAAGACCTCGCATTCGCTGTTCACCGACAACCGGGGCGCCTACACATCCGCTCAGTTCAGCCCGCACGACGGCCGGCTCTACCTGACCGACTTCGCCCACGGCGAGATCGTCTCGCTGGCTCCCGACGGCGCCGATCGCCGGACCTTCTTCACCGGCCCGGTCGACGGTGCCCGGATGCAGCCCGACGATATCGCCTTCGACCGGGACGGCAACCTCTACATCACCGACTCCCGGGGCCTCTCCGACGGCACCGCGAGCGGACGGGTCGTGCGAATCGACCGGTCCGGCACGAAGGCCACCGTCCTGGCCCACGACCTGGCCGCCCCGAACGGGATCTCGTTCGACCCGGACTATCGCGGGCTGTGGATCAGCGAGTTGATCGAGAACCGGATCTCCTACCTGCATCTCGGCGCGACAGGCGGAACCGGTCCCCGGCACACCGCCATCCGCGTCGACGGAGGTATCGCCCAGACCGACTCGATCGCCGTGGACGCGGCGGGCAATCTCTACCAGGCCCTGCACGGCCGGGCCGCGATGGCCGTGTACAGCCCGGACGGTGAAAGGCTCGCGACGGTGGAGTTACCCGCCGGCGCCGACGGCCTGGAATCGGCGACCAATGTGGCGATCACCCCGGGCGCAACCACGGCGTACCTGACCGTCAGCGGCCCCGCCGGCGGCTACCTGTACACATTCGAGGCGCTCGGGGCAGGCATCCGCCAGTCGAACGGCGGATGACGCCGCGCCGGTCACTCGTCGTCGAACGGCCGCACCGGTCCTACTGTGATACCGAGCAGCCCCCAGGCCGCCACCGCTCGGCGCTCACGCTCCTCGGGAGAGGGGCCGGTGGCGGCGCCGGACACCATGGAGATGGCCAGCATGAGGTCGTCCACGCTCAGTCGATGGTCGGCAGGTAGACACGCGCGCAGGGCGTTCTCGACCCGCTCGGACAGTCCCCGGGACCACGCACGCGTACCGGCGCTGTCGTTCATCCCGTCGGCGTGCAACAGGCCGATGAACGCGGCCGACTGCGTCTGATGCCAGGTCACCACCCCGAGAACCGCGGCGAGGGTCGTGCCGTCGACCGCGGCCGCTCCCTCGATCTCCCGTACGTTCTTCTCGAGGACCGCGGCCGCGATGGCCTCCCGATCGGGAAAATGCCGGTACAGCACGCCCTGCCCGACCCCCGCAAGCCGGGCTATCGCCGAGAGCGGGGCGTCCAGCCCCTGCACCGCGAAGATCTCTCGGGCCGCGGTGATCAGGGCCGCCCGGTTGTGCGCGGCAGCCTTCGGTCCGCGATTCGCAGGCCGCCGCTCTTCCGGAGCGGGCTGCTGGGTCGTCATCCCGACAGAGTATCGGTGGCCGGGCGGGACGAATACGCTCACCCGCTCGGTGTTGCTGCGCCGTGAAACGTTCGGACAGCGGCGTCGGCCGAGGGCAGGACAGCCCGGTGGACGAGGCGAGTGTTGTTGTCGGCGCTGTGTTGTCGGGTATGCCGCCACTCGCTGTCGGGGATGTGGGTGCGGTCGGTGGTCCGGGCGGAGACTCCCGGTGGGCGCCGATCGGACCGCCCGACGGAAGTGTTCCGGCGGTTCAGCTATCGGCACCGACGGGGGTGGCCGAGGACGCACGGTGGGATCGGAACCGGTCGATCACCGCTACGACGATCAGTGAAATCGCACCCCACACGGCGAATGTCGTCATATGTGTGCCGACCGTATCGGCATCGAAGTACAGGATGGAACGCGCGGATTCCACCGCTGCGGGCATCGGCAGCATATCGTGCAGGATCCGGAAGATCGCCGGTTCCATATAGATCGACAGGGCGCCGTTGGAGGCGGGAACTCCGAGGAACATCAGCACCGCGATCACCGGGAGTACGGCCAGCATGCCGAGTAGCCGCACGAAGATGGTGGTGAACAGGGCCGTACTGAATATCGCGACCGCGCCCACCCCGAGCAGCGGCAGGAAATGCCCGTGTACCGCGCCGACGAGCGGGCCCGCGATCAGCCATACGACCACCGACATGGCCAGGGACCAGCCGGCCAGGATCGGCAGGAGGGTGCGCAGGCCCATCACCATCGGTGCCGCTGTCGAGCCGACGATGATGATCAGGAAGCCGGCCATGATCCAGCCCATGGCCAGATACATACTCACCGAACCCATGGTGTCGGTATCGGCGAGGGCTGCGACGTTATCGGTCTCCAGCGGTATCTGCTGACCTGCCGCGACCTGTCCGAACACCGTCTGCACCACCTGCTGCTGGCTCGTCCCGGCGGCTTCGTTGGTGATGAGAGTGGCGTGCGGGGTCTGTGCCGAAGGCAGGACATAGGCGGCCGATACCGTGCGGTCGCGGACGAGGTCGCGGGCCTCGTCGCTGTCGGTGAGGGCGCGTAGGTCGAACAGGCCGGCCATGTTCCGGTCGAGGCCGTCTACTACCTGATCGGCTGTTTCGGGGGTGGCCGCGACGATCGCCACCGGCATTTCCTTCGGTGCGGGTTGATACATCGCGCCGAGCATGGTCGTCATCATCATGCCCACCATGGCCAGCGGGAAGAACGCCAGCAGGGCGTAGTGCACGCGGGTGCGTGGCCGCGGACCGGGGAGCAGGGATTCGACGGTACGCGCGGGTGGCGCGGCATCCGGGTTACGGCGCCGCTTGATCAGATCGATCGCGAGCGTGGCCAGTACCGCGATCCCGGCTCCGGCGGCGAGTACGGCCACGTGGCCTGCCAGCCCGTCGGCGCCGAAGAAGAGGGCCGAACGGAGTGCCTCGCCCGTGGCCGGGGCGGGCAAGAAGCCGTGCAGTACCGGGTACAGCGACGGCAGCGTGTACACCGACATGCCCATGTTGGAAGCCGGGACACCCAGCACCATCAGGAAGAGCATCCCCACCAGAACGGCCATCGGCCCGAAGATCCGGGTCAGGAACAACTGCACCGATCCCACCGCGAAAACCGCCAGCCAGCCGACGCCCAGTACGGCCGCCGTATGACCTTGGATTGCGCCGAGGATCGGGTCGGCGACCGTCCACACCAGTCCGGCCATGAGTGCCGCCCAGCCCGCGAGCAGCGGAATGAATCGCCGGAACCGCAACAGTTCCGGTGCCGAGGAGAGCATCAGGCTCAGCGGCATATACCCGGCGAGCATGAGCGCGGTGGTCATGAACATGGCCGCCAGCCCGGCGCTGTCGTGCTCCGGGAGTGGTGCGAGATCTTCGGTGCGCGGCGACAGGTCGTCGGCTATCACCTGAGCGGTCAGGACCTGGCCGATGCTGGATGCCTGGGAAGCGCCCGCGGCACCGGCGGTGTAGACGGTGGCGGTCCCGCCGGTGTCCGCCGGTAGCGAGACCGCGCCGCTGACCTCGCGCGAAAACACCAGTTCGCGGGCTTCGGCGTCGCTGCCGGCGATCCGCACCTCCACGGCGTCACCCTGATCGGCTTCCAGCGCGGTCGCGAACTCCGTCGCTGCCGGCCCGGCGACCGCGACCGGCATATCGTTCGGCGCGGGTGCGTGCATGGCGGCGAGATATCCGGTGATCATCATGGTGACCATCAGGAACGGGAAGATGAACATGCCGACGATGCGGCCGATCCTCTCCTTCTTCGCCCGTGCCTGCTCTTCCCGGTCCGCTTCGTCCAGTTCTGGCGCCACGGGCGGGCTGTCGGTTTCGGTCGGCGCAACGGTCACCGCGGTACTCCTTGCAGTGGGCAGATGCGAACCCGCGGGTTCGGCGAGGGATCGGGTTTCCGGCGGCGGGGCAGCATCATCGATTTCCCGGACCGTGTGCTCGGTACGAATTCAATTTACGCCATCTGACTTAAAATGGCCGAATCGCTGTGGTGTGAGACTGATCGCAACCGCATGAGAGCGGTATCGGGGGAGGATGGGAAGCTGCCGACGGGGCACGACAGAGGACGAGGAGAAACGTGGGACGGCGCGGTGATCTGGCCAGGCAGGCGCTCCTGGACTCCGCCGAGGAGCTCTTCGCGACCCACGGGATCGACTCGGTGTCCAGCCGGCGGATCGCCGAGCACGCGGGCCAGTCCAATCATTCGGCCGTCACCTATCACTTCGGCGGCCGCGACGAACTCCTGCGCGAGCTGGTGGACCGGTACCGCGAACCGGTGCGCCGGATCCGCGCCGACCTGATCGACCGGCTACCGGCCGATCCCGGCCTCACCGAATACCTGCAATGCCTCATCCTGCCGGTGACCGGCCATATCGGGTCGCTGCCCGCCCCGACCTGGCGAGCGAGGCTGCAACGGCAGCTGGCCACCACCCCGTCCACCGCCGCGATGCTGGCCGAATCCGCCCGGGTCGACGAGTTGTCCGACCGTGTGATCACGCATATCCACGAAATACTGTCGGCTGTTCCGCCCACCGTGCGCGCCGGTCGCGAGCGGATCGTGGGCCGCATGATCATCGATATCTGCGCCGAATACGAAACTCTGGTCGGTGCGGGATCGCAAACCGCCGAGTGGACGGCGCTCGGCTACTTCCTCACCGACGCTTGCGCGGGACTGCTCAGCGCCCCGGTGAGCCACCCGGGTTTCACCGGGCTGTAGCCGAAGCGGTACCCGGTGGTCCTACTGTCGGATCATGGGTATGCAAGCTGCGATTCTCCGGGTCTGCGCAGCCGCGGTGCTCCTGTCCGCCTGCGCGACGAGTTCGGTCGAGCCCGCCCCCGTACCTTCGGTGGCCGCCGCCCGCGTGGACAAAGTGCAGGGCGACCTCGACACGATGGTCCGCTCGGGTGCTGTCGGGGCCATCGCCACGCTCACCGAGAACGGCGCGACCACTGTCGTCACCTCCGGCCTCGCCGATATCGCCACAGGGACCCCGATCCCTGCCGATCCTCCCCAGTATGTCCGGGTCGGTAGCATCACCAAGGCTTTCACCGCCGCGATTGTGCTGCAGCTGGTCGCCGAGCACAGGATCGAGCTCGATCAGTCGATCGACACGTATCTGCCCGGTCTGCTCACCGGTGCCGGGGTGGACGGGCGCGCTGTCACCGTCCGCCAGATCCTGGGCCATCGAAGCGGACTGCCCGAACTGCCCGAATCCCCGGAGATGAACGAGTACGAGGCGGCACAGGATGGCCGCACCTACACCCCGGAACAGGTGATCGCGGCCGCGTTGCGGTATCCCGCGCAGTTCGCCCCCGGCACCCGGTTCGAGTACACCAACACGAACTATATCGTCGCCGGCATGCTGATCGAGGCGGTGACCGGACACCGGTATACCGACGAGCTGCGCGATCGCATTCTCGCTCCGCTGTCCCTGCGGGACACCTATCTGCCGGCCACCGGCGAAACCGGTCTGCGCGACCCGCATCCGGCCGGCTATGCCACCGTCGACGGTATCGTGACCGACGCGACGCGGCTGGAGCCGTCGCTGCCGTGGGCGGCCGGCGCGCTGGTCGGCACCGGCGCCGACCTGAACCGGTTCTTCCTCGCGCTGCCGGCCGGTGAGGTGGTACCGCAGGCTCAACTGCAGCAGATGCTCGACGGGGTCGATATGGGCCGCGGTAACGGGATGTCCTACGGGCTCGGCATCGCGTACACCCAACTACCTTGCGGCCTGCAATATATCGGCCACCTCGGTAATATCCACGGCTTTTCCGCCATCTCCGGCGCCACCGCGTCCGGGCTCGCGGTCACCTTCTCCTATACCGGAACACCCTCCACAGTGGATATCCGCACGTTGCTCACTCATGGACTGTGCGGGTGAACAACCCGGCCTGCTCATCCACCTCGCTCGGCCCGCGGCACCACGTTGCATGCTGTGCCCGGCCGAACGACTCCGCGAGACCCCGGCGGTCTGCGGGCCGGACTGAAGTTCCGGGTCGGGTGCGCCCGAGCGGGTCGATCCCGGAACGCCGATCGCAGGGCAGCGACCGGTGCCCACGAGTGTTGCCGGAACGGTCGACGAATCCCGGGCCGCGGTCGCCGGGTCCCGGTCAGGTCTTGTGGATGAGCTCCCGACCTGGCACCGCCGAGCCGGCCGATCCGACAGCGGCCCGGCGGGATCACGACCTGCGCCACCGATTGATTCGGTTCGGGGCCGTCCGGCGACCTCTTTGCTCCGCGGGGCCGGGAAACTCGTCGTATCGGGGCAGGTCCGGCCGGAGCCGGGTATCTTCGGCCGGATACCGGAGTCCGGGCCGGGACTGCCGGTCGGTGGAGATGGCTTCGGCCGGCGCGGGTTCGATCGTCGGCAGGAACACCGATGCCAAGACGAGACCGCCGAGCGCCATCGCCGACGAGACGAGCAGGGCGGCGCTCATGCCGTGGGCGAATGCGGTCCGGACGGAATCGAGCAGTTGCGGCGAGCCGGTCCGGTCGGCGAGCGATACACCCGCGAAGACGCTGTGTTCGACCTGCGCCACGACGGGCTCCGGTAGGCCGCCGAGCGCGAGTCGTTGCTGGTAGCCCGAGGACAGGACACTGCCCATGACGGCTGTCCCCAACGGGCCACCGGTTTTCTGCAGCGCCTGCATCACCGCGGAGCCCACTCCGCTGTGTTCGGCCGATAGTTCGCACAGGGCCGCGGACGCGGCGGTCGCCATCGACAACCCCAGCCCGGCCCCGGTGAGCGCCGTCCAAGCGGCGACGAAGGCGGTGCCGGAGTCGACGCCTGTGCGTGCGCCGATCATCGAACCAGCGGCGAGCAGGGCGAATCCGATTACCACGGTCGCCTTGATACCGATACGGCGGGCGATCCGGTCGGCCGGTAGTGCGCCCACTGTCAACCCGCCGACGAGCGGTAGCAGCCGCACCCCCGATCCCATGGCGTCGGTGCCCGCCACAGCCTGGAAGTACTGCGGTAGCGTGAAAAGAACTCCTACCATGGCCATGACGCCGACCGCGGTGAGAACGACGCCCCAGGTGAAAGAGGCGTTGCGGAACAGCGTCATATCGACCAGTGCCCGTTCGGGTCCGAGCAGATACTCCCAGAACAGGAATCCGACCAGCACCAGCACGCCCGCACCGATCCAGATCCAGGCCGAGACGGTGCTCCAACTGTGTTCACCGGCCACGATCAACCCGTAGGTCAGCGCCACGAGGCCGCCGACCGAGGACGCCATGCCCACCGGGTCCAGAGCCGGAACCCGCGGCGCCCGGGATTCGGGTATGAGCAGGGCGGTCGCGATCAGGCCGATCAGCACGACCGGCACATTGATCAGGAACACCCAGCCCCACCAGTAGTGGGTGAGTAGCCAGCCGCCGAGGATCGGGCCGATTCGGGAGCGCCAGAAAATTCGCCGCCGCCCAGATACCGACGGCTCTCGGCCGCTGTTGCCTGGTGAACAGGATGGTGATGGATGCCAATGCCATCACGATGATTCCGGCGCCCGCGATACCCATCAGCACCCGTGCCGCGATGAACTGCCCCGGGGTGGTCGAGTACGCGCAGGCGACGGAACCGAGCCCGAACAGGACCAGGGCGACCAGCATGGTGCGGCGATGGCCGAACCGGTCGCCCACGACCCCGGCGGGAAGCATCCCGGCGGCCAGCACCAGCAGATAGCCGGAGGAGAACCACTGCAGATCCGATTCCGACGCCTGCAGCGATGTGCTCAATGTCGGCAACGCCACGCTCAGGACGGTGCCGTCCAATCCCACGGCCAGCACTGCCAGCATCACCGCGGCCAGCGCCCACCATATGCGATCTCCGAGCCCAGGCATGGATACCTCCCGGTACAGCCCGTATCGGCGGTCGATTGCCGGTGTTCCTCCGTTATCCCACGAGCGACGCGGCCCGGGCAGAGCCGATGGACCCTTGCCGACGACAGAAGTAACTATCTGCGTCGTCGATGCCGCCTGGTACAGCAGTCCCGCTTCCATCGGGCGCGGAAAGGACAACTCGGGTGATCAGTCGTTCTCGTCGTCTCCGGCATCGATGCGCACTACCCCGTCGATAACGCCGAGAACCGCGCTCGCGTCCACCGTGCCGGGCCCACGCAGCCGCAGCGCGACCGTGACCAGCCGATCGGGCGGCAGGTGGCCGTCGAGGTCGGCGCGTTGAGCGAGCACCGCCATCGAATCGATCGCCCATCCGCGGCCGGTGCAGGTGCTGAGGACTTCACGGAGCACGCCGCGGCCGTCCTCGTAGGTGATGATGTACCCGCGCTCGGCGTTACCGCGTCGCGATATCCAGCGCCCCAGCGGGGTGTAGCCGAGCACGATCACGAAGTGCAGTCCGGTGACCAGCAGCGCCAGCCATACCAAGCCGGCGCCGGCTGTCATGCCGATCGCGGCGGTCTCCCATACCGAGGCTGCTGTGGTGAGCCCGTGAATGGCGCCCCGCCGAGTAATGATCAAGCCCGCGCCGAGAAAACCGATACCGGTGACGACCTGGGCCGCGATACGCGATGGGTCGAGGACAACGGTCCCCGGGGAGAGGACGTCGCCGAATCCGTACTTGCTGACGATCAGAAACAACGCCGAGGCCGTGCCGACGATGGCTTGTGTGCGCAAGCCCCCGCTCTTGCCCCGGAACTGCCGCTCCAATCCGATGACCGAGGACAGCGCGAAGGCCAGCAGGAGTTGCCCGATCTGGCCCACACCCTGCGCGTGGTTGCTCGACACCACCGCGACCGTTGTCATCGATTCCAATCGTGTCGCATCGGCAAGCCGTTGTCGACGACAGCGCGCGGCGCGGGAAGCCGGGCGTCACGGCGCGGGCCACCCGATATTCGGCGAATGGAATCCAGGTGGCGCCGGCACCGCCGGTTTCTGTCTCGGGCCCGATCGGGTTCCCGGTATCTCGCGTGGAGTCAGGTCACGATCCGCAACGGATGTTCGACCAGATCCGCGAGCTGGGCGAGGAACTGTGCGGCGCCGGAGCCGTCGATGGCTCGGTGGTCGGCGGATATCGTGACCCGCAGGACCTTCCGGCTCACCACCTGTCCGTCCACCATCCGCAGTTCGTCGGTGGCGGCACCGACGGCGAGAATCGCGGACTCCGGGGGGTTGATGACGGCGGTGAACTGTTCGATGCCGTACATGCCGAGGTTGGAGATGGTGAAGGTGCCGCCGGTCATCTCGTCGGTGCGCAGTTTGCGGTCACGCGCGCGTTCGGCCTTGTCCAGGGTCTCGGCCGCGATGGCGGAGATCGATTTGCGGTCGGCGTCGTGCACGACCGGGACCAGCAGTCCGGCGGGAGTGGTGACCGCGATACCCAGGTGGATGCCGCGATGCTGTCGCAGCACGGTCCCGGCGAAGGAGACGTTGATGCCCGGGTTCGTCCGCAATGTCAGCGCGACGGCTTTGACCAGCAGGTCGTTGACGCTGACCTTCCCTGTCCCCGCGGCGGCGAGGGTGTCGTTGACCTGAGCGCGGAAGGCGAACAGGTCGGTGACGTCGATGGCCCTGGTGAGATAGATATGCGGTGCCTGCTGTGTGCTTTCGGTCAGCCGCGCGGCCGACACCCGCTGAATACCGGTCAGCGGGATCTCGTCGTAGTCGCCGGACTCCGGCTCGGCCGCGGCAGCCACTGAGGTTTCGCCCACTGCGGTATTCCCGGCGGTGCCGGCCGCCGCCCGGTGCGCTGATTCGATATCGCGGCGGGTGATGCGCCCGCCTGGGCCGGTACCGGCGACCGCGGCGAGATCCACGCCGAGTTCGCGGGCAACTTTACGTGCGAGCGGGGAGGATTTCCGCCGCTCGCCGGTGTCGGCGGGCGTGAACTGCACGGTGTCGGCGGTCGGCGCGGGGTCCGGCCGCTCCGGGGCAGGTGTCGCGCGGGGTGCCGAGGCGGGGCCGTCGTCGTCTCGGGCGGCGCCGGCGCCGCTCCGTTCCTGCCCGGTAGGTGCGGCGCCGGCCGCGCTGCCGTCGCCGACGAGGGCGATCGGCTCGCCGATCGGTACCCGGGTGCCGGCCTCGGCGAGGATCTGTTCGAGGACACCGTCCTCGTAGGCTTCCAGTTCCATGAGTGCTTTGTCGGTTTCGATCTCGGCGACGATCTCACCGCGGGCGACGGGGTCGCCGACCTGTTTGAGCCAGGTGGCGACGACGCCGTCTTCCATGGTGTCCGACAGCCGGGGCATGACGATTTCGGGCATGTGTGTTCTCCGGGGTCAGCGGCGGGTGCCGACGGCGGCCAGGGTTTCCGTGGCCGCGGTGTAGAGGGAGCCGACCGAAGGCAGCGCGAGGGTCTCGAGCGGTTTGGCGTAGGGGAGTGGCACTTCGGCCATGGCCACCCGTCGGACCGGGGCGTCGAGATAGTCGAAGGCGCCGTCGGAGATCGAGGCCGCGAGTTCCGCGCCGATACCGTAGGTGAGCCAGTCGTCCTCGCCGATCACGGCGCAGCCGGTTTTGCGGACCGAGGCGATCAGCGTGTCCCGATCGAGGGGGCGCAGGCTCCGCAGGTCGATGACTTCGGCCGATATCCCCTCGGCCGCGAGCTTTTCCGCGACCGCCGTGCAGACCGTGGCCATACGGGAGTAGCCGATCAGGGTGATATCGGTACCGGGGCGGGTGACCGCCGCTCGCCCGATCTCCACCGGGGGAACGGATTCCGGTACTTCGCCTCGGGTGTTGTACAGCGCCAGATTCTCCAGGAACAGCACCGGGTCGTCGTCCTCGACGGCGGCCTTGAGCAGCGCGCGGGCATCGGCGGGGGTGCTGGGGGCGACGACTTTGAGGCCGGGGACGAAGGCGTAGTAGAGCTCGATGTTCTGCGAGTGGGTCGCGCCGAGTTGCTGTCCGCCGCCGCCGGGGGTACGGATGACCATCGGCACGCTGGTCTGCCCGCCGAACATGCCGTAGATCTTGGCGGCGTGGTTGACGATCTGGTCCAGTGCCAGCAGGGAGAAATTGATCGTCATGATCTCGACGATCGGGCGCAGCCCGAGCATGGCGGCGCCGATCGCGGCACCGACGAAACCCTCTTCGGCGATGGGGGTATCGCGTACGCGTTTGGGGCCGAACTCGTCGAGCAGTCCGGCGGTGATCTTGTAGGAGCCCTCGAAGATACCGATCTCTTCGCCGAGCAGGAGAATATCGTCGTCGCGCCGCATCTCCTCGCGCAGGGTTTCGCGCAGGGCTTCGCGGTAGGTCATGATTGCCACGGGTGCAGTCCTCAGTGGGTGAACAGGGGGTCGGCGGGCAGGCGACGGGAATCGCCGGGTACCGGGGTGGCGTAGTTGTAGTCGAACAGACTCGACGGATCGGGATGCGGGCCGGCCGCGGCGAAGTCGACGGCGGCCCGGACACCGGCGGCAACGGATTCCTCGATCGCGGCCGCGGACTCCTCGGTGAGCACGCCGGCCTGCCGCAGTGCCGCGTGCCAGCGAGCGACCGGATCGTTGTCCCGGGCCTCCGATACCACTTCATTGCTGCGGTATTTGGCGGGGTCGACCACGGAGTGGCCTTTGAGTCGGTAGCTGACGGCCTCGAGTAGCGCCGGCCTGCTGTCGCGGCGGGCGATCTCGATGAGTTCGCGGGCGGTATCGCGTACCGCCAGAACATCGGTGCCGTCGACACGTTCGCCGCGGATGCGATAGGAGTCGGCGCGTTTCCACAGATCGGGTTCGGCGGAGGACTTCTCCACCGTGGTGCCCATCCCGGTCTGGTTGTTGACGATCAGGAACACGATCGGCAGATTCCACAATGCGGCGATATTGAGGGATTCGTGGAATGCGCCGATATTGGTGGTGCCCTCGCCCATCTGGCACACGACCACATCGTCGTCACCGCGGTAGTCGATGGCCAGGGCCGCGCCGAGGGCCAGCGGGATCTGGCCGCCCACGATGGCGTAGCCGCCGAGCAGCCGGGTCGCGGTGTCGTACAGGTGCATCGAGCCGCCCCAGCCCTTGGAGACGCCGGTGGAGCGGCCGTAGAGTTCGGCCATGACGCGGCCGGGTTCGATCCCTTTGACCAGGGCGTAGCCGTGTTCGCGATAGTTGGTGAACAGATAGTCGGTGGGTCGCATGGCCGCGCCCAGGCCGACGACGGTGGCCTCCTCTCCCAGGTTGAGGTGGCAGTAGCCGCCGATCTCGGCCTGCTGGTAGCTCTGCGAGGTGCGTTCTTCGAAGCGGCGCACGAACAGCATCTGACGGTAGAGATCCCGGAGCGTTTCGCGATCCTCCGCGGCGATACGGGCGTCGATGGAACCGCTGGTCTCCGTCACGTTCTCGCGGGGTGCGGGTGCGGTCTTCGGCTTCTTCACGGTGGTGCGGGGCGCTTTGCGTGGTGGCCGGGCGGTGGTTTCGGCGGTCATGAGGAGACTCCTCGACGGGTGCGGGGCGGTGCGATGTGGACGGGTAGGCCGAGTCCGGCCAGGGCCGCTTCCATGCCGACCTCGCCGAAGGTGGGGTGGGCGTGGATCGTGTGGGCGAGTTCGTCGAGGGTTGCCTCGAGCGTGATCGCCAGTGCGCCTTCGGTGATCAGATCGCTGGCCGAGGGGCCGATGATGTGTACGCCGAGGACTTCGTGGTGCCGGGCGCCGGCCACGATTTTCAGGAAGCCTTCGGTATCGCCGACCGAGCGTGCCCGCCCCAGCGCGGCGAACGGGAATTTGGCGATGACCACCTCGTGACCTGCGGCGCGGGCGGCGTCCTCGGTGAGGCCCACACTCGCGATCTCCGGATGGGTGAAGGTCGCGGCGGGGATGGCGGTGTAGTCGATGCGGATATCGTGACCCGCGATGACATCGGCCGCCGTCAGACCCTGATGGGAGGCGACGTGGGCCAGTAGCGCTTCACCCGTGACATCGCCGATGGCGAACACGTGCTCGACACCGGTCCGCAGCCGGTCGTCGACGGGGACGAACCCGCGCGCGTCGGTGGCGACTCCCGCGGCGTCCAGGCCGAGTGCGGCGGTGTTGGGGCGGCGGCCGACGCCGACGAGCACGATATCGGCGTCGAGTACGCGTGGGTCTGTTCCGTCGACGCTCACCCGCAGCCCGTCCTCGGACTGCTCGATTCCGGTGACCGTCGAGCCCGTCAGGACGGTGATCCCGCGACCGGTGAAGGACCGCCCGAGCGCAGCGCCGAGCTCGGCATCCTCGGCCGGTACCAGGCGATCCTGCATTTCGACGACGGTCACCGCGGTACCGAAGGTGGCGAAGAGGCCGGCCCATTCCGCGCCGACCGCGCTACCACCGATCACGACCAGTCGTTCGGGTATCTCGGTGAGACCGAACGCGCCGTCGGAGGTGATGACGCCGGGTAGGCCGGCGCCGGGTATCGGGAGCAGCGCCGGCACCGAGCCGGTCGCGATGATCACATCGGTGGCCTCCACCGTGCGGATCGCAAGATCGGTCGGCGCGGCGGCGTAGCGGGGACCACCGTCGAAGACCTGGGAAGGGCCCGCCTGGAACACCTCGACGGTGGTCGGGCCGGTGAAGCGGGCGTGGCCTTCGATGACGGTCACGCCGTTGGCCCGCAACAGGCCGGCCACACCGCCGGTGAGATCGTCGACGATGCCGTTCTTACGTTCACGCACCGCGGCGAAGTCCACCTGCACGTTCTCGGTGGTGATTCCGAAACTCGCCGCATCGGCGACGATCCGGAAGACCTCCGCGGAACGCAGCATCGCCTTGGTGGGGATACAGCCCCAGTTCAGGCATACGCCACCGGGGCGCTCCTTCTCCACCAGCGCGACGCGAAGACCGCGCTGCGCCGCGCGGATCGCGGCGACATAGCCGCCCGGCCCCCCACCGACGACCAAGAGATCGAATTGTGGCACTTGTGGTGCTCCTCGTCCTGAATGCGTGACCCGGCCACCGGTTTGTGGTGTGGGTCAGGATTTGGAGTCTGCTGGGTGGCGAGATGGCGGACAATTCTCCTCGCGCCCAGAAATCGAGCCCGCTGATTGGGCGCAGCGCCCAATCCAGGTCGGTCCTCGGCCGGCGCCGGCCGCTCAGCCGGCGCGGGTCTCGACGAGCGTGTGCGCGAGGAGCGCCAGGGAAAGCTCCAGGTGGAAGCGCTGCCCGTCCAGCGGTCGCCCGATCAGTGCCGCGGTCCGTTGGAGCCGGTTGATCACGGTATTGCGGTGGCAGTGCAGCAGCGGTGCCGCATGGGCGGCCGAGCAGTCCTGGGCCAGCCACACCCGCAACGTCGTGAGCAGTAGGTCGCGTTCTTTGGCCGGTAGTTCGAGTATCGGGCCGAGGAGCCGGCCCACCAGCAAGTGCGCCAGGTCGGGCGAGCGCAGCAGCAGGGCTTCGGGATAGCGGTCGTGCAGCGAGACCACGACACCGCGGGTGTCTTCGGGGACTGTGTCGAGCGCCAGGGCGGCGAGCGTATGGGCGATATCGACTTCGGCGATTCCGGCAACCGCGGGTGAGAGTGCGGCTCGTCCGCGGACGAGGGGCTCCAGGACGGTGACCAGGTGCGTCGGTGCGTGATGTTCGAGGGCGATGATGCCGACGGTGTAATCACCGTGGTCGTGCCAGACAGAGCGATATCCGTCGGCTGCCAGTGCGGTTTCGGTGCCCAGTCGGAGCGGGTAGGCGTCGCCGCGGGCAGCGACCACGAGATAAGGGCCGGTGACCGGAATGTTCAATTCCCGCGACGCGCGCTGGGCGAATCGTGCGTCGCGGCCGCGTCCGGCGAGCACGTCCTCGATCAACGCGTGGCGGCGGCGTTCGTCGAGCCGGACTCGGTCGAGCTCCGCGCCGCGGTAGGAGGTGACCAGCGCCGAGGACATTCCGTCGATGACTGCCCACATCGCCGTACCCATTTCCCGGAGGTCCGCCGCCGAGATCGCGCCGGCCCGGTCCAGCAGCGCCTCCCAGACGATCCGGCCGCCCAGCCGGAAGGTTCGTAGCATCGCCTCCAACGGCACGCCCTGTACCGCCCGGTGTGCGCCGATCGCCGCGGCGACATCGTCGTGTTCGGCGTCGCTCTCCTTTTCACCGACGAGGTCCAGCACCCGGGTCAGGAACCGCCGGCAGCCGTCGTGCAGGTCTGCGCGGGCCACCGCCGAGTAGTCGGTCCACTCCGGATTGTCGGTGAAGATCGCGGCGATGAGCCGCTCGGTCAGCGCAGGGATGTTCCCGCGACAGGCCGCCACCAATTCCGCGGAGCTCGTCACGGACCCGGAATGATCGGAGTCGGCCACGTCGGCCACAGTACGTCGAGGGGCCACCATCGCCGCACGCCACCGGCCCGCCCGGGCGATATTCACGGCAACTGCAGCACGGTGCGGTGTGCGAGTGTGGGGGTTCGGAGTCAGTTCCCCCTCTGGACACTCTTGCTGCACTCGAGCCCCGAACACCGTATCCGTGCCTCGCCAGGACACGGGTTCCTTCAACGCTTCGGCGGGCAAGGGGCGTCCGGACGCGCGGATGCGCCGGGACCACGCTGGTTCGATCGGCCGATTGCGCCGTCACTGATCGGTGGATATCGGCGTCGCCGCCGGACCGGAGAAGTTCGTGTCGACGAAATACTGACCTCACCACCTCGGTGGCGATTCACAGAAGAGCATGCCGCGCCCTCTCCGTGCCCGAGAAGATCACCAGAACTCTGGATCTGCCGACCACACAACGCGGTCCGCTGCGACGTCGAACCCGAGCACCGGGTGCGTACCGTCACCGCTTCCTACGATGTCGGACTTCGTCGACAAGTGACGCCGGAATTCATTGGCACAACCAACCATGCCGGCTGTGGGCTGTGCCTGTCTCGATGCGCGAGGCTGCGGCCGACCGCGAGGGTGCCGCGGACGGCACAGGGTAGCTGTCTGATAGGGGTGGACGAAGTCGGTTGCCGGACGGCCGAATCCGTGGAACCGATTCGGTGCCACCCCCGTCAAAGGTATCGGGGGGCCAGGAGCTGGCCTTCGACCAGGACCGATCGGTACGGGGAATCGAAATGACCAGTTGGAAGATCCGGATGGGGATCAATGCAGTGACCGGCGCCGCCATTGTCGCCACGAGTCTGGGTGCGGTTGCGGTGCAGGCGGGCTCGGCGGCCGCGTCGGGCGCGGGCGAGGGGAACGGAAGTTGCCTGGCGACTCAGTCGTTCGACATGGGCAACCACAACCTATTCGTCTGCGTCGCCGGAACCAGGGAGGAGTGCACCGCCTGGGTGACGAATATGGCCGCCGCGGTGGGCGGTCGCGCGGTCGACGGGACGTGCGCGCACGTCGAACAGGGCCAGGGCGGCTGGGCCCATCCGGCAGGTTTCTACGGTTCCGTCCAGCGCAGCAAGTAGAACGGGAGCCGCATGCTGCGCCGCCGGGCAGCGACGGCGCACCGCGCGGCAGTGCGGGGCCGGTGCGTTTCGGCCGGTCGCTGCGGCCGGTCTGGTGGCTCGATGACGCCCATATGAACGCGCGGCGATCGGTCCGACCGAACCAGCGGCGCCACGCCTTCATAGCGGGTAGCTATTATGGTGGTGATGCTGGGAACGGAGGTGACGATGCTGATTCGCACGTGGATCCGCTGGCTGCTCCTGCACGGCCTGTCCCGGTTCTATCTGCGGTGGGCGGCGCGCCGGGGAGATCCTCTCGCACAGATCATCTTCGGCCAGGATCGTTTGCTCGGCGCGTCCCCGTTCATCGAGGAGATCCGGCGGCGGGGCCGTCTGCCCAAACTGTCGGGAGCTTATGTCACCGCGGACTACGAACTGTGCCGTCTCATTCTCCGAGACAAACGCTTCGGCGTCCTCACCCCCGACCATCCCGTCATTCCGAAGCCGATCCGCTGGATACTGGCCGAAACGGATCAGGGACTTCCCGACCTCACGGAACCGCCCTCGATGCTGGCGACCGATCCGCCGGAACACACCCGGTACCGACGTCTGGTGGGGCACGCGTTCAGCCCGGAAGCGATCCGCAGGTTGGAGCAGCGGGCCGTCGAAGTAACCGACGAACTGCTCGATCGCCTGGAATCGACGCCGCGACCGGACCTGATCGACGACTTCGCCGCACAGGTACCCGTCGCGATCATCGCCGATATTCTCGGATTCCCCGCCGATATGCACCCGACCATGCTGAAGTGGGGTTTCGGCAGCGCGCCCCTGGTCGACCGGGCTCTGCCCTGGACCACGTATCGGCACGCCGTCGAAGAGCTGACCGAGGTGAAGAAGTACTTCGACCGGCGTATCGACGAGCTCACCGCCGAACCGGCCGATGACCTGCTCACAGTGCTGGTGACCAGCGGCGAACTCGACCGCCGCGAGCAGATGGCGAACGCGGCCCTGCTGCTGGACGCCGGATTCCTGACAACGGTGAACATGCTGGGCAACGGAATCGCACTGCTGACAAGCCATCCCGATCAGCTGGCACTGCTGAGGGCGGAGCCGGATCTGTGGCCGGACGCGATCGAGGAAATCCTGCGGTACGACTGTCCCGTGCGGATGACCGGCCGGATCGCCAACCGCGATGTCGACATCCTCGATCAGCACATCGAACGGAATTCCCTGGTTCTGCTGTCCTTGGCGGGCGCGAACTACGATCCCGGCGTGTTCCCCGATCCCGGACAGTTCGACGTGACCAGAACCAACGCCGCGGATCACCTCGCGTTCAGCACCGGGATACACGGCTGTCTGGGATTCCGGCTGGCCCGTATGGAAGGCGTCATCGCGCTGCGGACCCTCTTCGAGCGATACCCGGATCTGCGTCTGGACGGACCGCCGACCCCGCGCCACCTCGTGAACCTGCATGCCTATCACTCCATGCCCGCCGAACTCACTGCCGGCTGACCGCGCACGCGCACGCGCTGCGCGGCACTCTCATCCGGCACTGCCGAGCCGGGCCACCGCGTCATCGGTGAGCCACCGGGCCTCACCCTCGCTCATCGCATTCGCCGCGTACCCGACGCTGAGGTCGAGGCCGCCGAGTTGCCGAACAGCGATCACGAACAGTGACGGACCGAGCAGGTCGAGCGAAACGATCCTGGTGACATCCTCGAGCGTATAGGCGCCGTAGTCGGTCCGAAGGCCGGACTCGGCCACCGTGGTGACAGCGAGTCCGTCGATACGCCGGTGGTGCCGGATCGTCGGGCCGGCTTCGTGCCGGTACACCTCCCATCCGGGGAACTTCATGATCGAGGCGGACTCGTGGTCCTTGGCCAGCGCGGCGATCAGCTTGAACGAGGCGTCACGGGCGGTTGCCCAGAAGTCGTCGGTGATCGGGTGCTCGGTCCGAAGGATGTCGACGTAGCAGCCGTAGGTGTCCGGCGGCAGCGCGAGTCCACTGAGGCGGCGGAGGTCCACGGTGGTCAACACGGTCATGGCGTCGAGCCGGTACCGCGCGCGCACCGCGAGCAGGAATGCTGCCGTTACCGCACCGTGAAGCGTCGTTCGGTGGGCTCTGACGGCGCCCTCCAGCGTTGCCGTTGTTCCTGGTTCGAGGTGACGTGTCAGTACCCACGTTTCCTTTTTCGGGTCGGGGACCTGCTGTGCGGGTAGCCGGATGGCCGGCGTATAGGTGGTCTTCCCGCCGGTTCGAGCGCGATGGGGCGGGCCGGCTTCGATCGGTGGGGGCAGGCCGGTGCGGACCGGCGGTTTCTTCTCCGTCGCGGCCGGATCCGCGAGGAATTCGAGAAGTTCGCGAACGAGTATGTTGGCGGATCGGGCGTCGAGCGTCGCATGGTCGGCGCAGATGACGAGGTGATTGCTCACGGCGTCCGGCAACTGCCGCACCAGCGTTATCCGTACGCGCGGATGGTTGCCCTTCCGGATGGGTGTGTGGATACCGGAGGCGAGAACCTTCCGCCAGGCGTCCGGGTCGGTGTCGTCGAGTACCTCGAAGGGGATCGCCGTGGTGCCCTCGGTGTCGAACCAGGGCAGGCGATGGGCGAACGGCGGCTGGCGATGCCAGATGATCTTGCCGTAACGGATATGGGTGCGCAGGATCGGGTGCTGGGTCTGCAGCCAGGCGAGTGCGCGTTCCACCAGCGCGGGATCGAGGCGGCCGCGTATGTGCAACACCTGCGCGGCGATCAACCCGCCCCGGGTGTGCAAATGGTTGAGCAGTTGTTCCTTTTCGCCCAGCGGGCGTGTTTCACCCAAGCCGCCCTCCCATCTTTTCGGGATTTCGGGTCGCGATTAAATTGGCTGGTATGCCGACCACACAAGGGGCGTAGCCGATGAACGATATCGAACAACCGATAATCGAGTATATCTCCGCAATGGTGGCCGAAATGGGCGGATTTCCCGTCCATCGCGATACCCCACTGCTCGAGGCCGGGTTGCTGGACTCCATCAGTCTGGTGAAACTGGTGCAGTTTCTCGAGGAGAGATTCAAGATCAGCATTCCGGATACGGAGATACGGGCGGAACTGTTCGAATCGCCCGCGGAAATAGCGGCGTATGTCACGCAGCGAGCGGCTCAGCCTGCCTGAGTCTCTACCAGCCGCGCGCGCAGCACCTTGCCGGCCGGGCTGCGCGGTAGCGCGTCGACGAACGCGATCTCGGCGGGCACCTTCTGAATCGAGAGCCTCTCCCGGGTGAAGCGGATCAACGCATCGGCCGACACTTCCGCCTCTTTGACGACGAACGCGATCAGCCGATTACCCATCCGCGGGTCCGGGAGACCCGCCACTGCGGCTTCGGCGACGGCAGGCGAGCTCATGAGCGTCTCTTCCACCTCGATGGGGTCGATCTTGTAGCCGGATACCTCGATCAGCAGTTTGCTGCGGCCACGGAGGAAGATGCGGCCTTCCTCGTCGAGTGACGCGAGATCGCCGGTCCGGAACCAGCCCTCGTCGAACGCCGCGGCGTTGGCCACGGTATCGCCGAGATAGCCCCGCATGAGCGAGGACGATCGGATTTCCATCTCCCCGACGGACGGGCCGAATTCGGTATCGAAGGCAGCGATGCGGACCCGCGCGTCGCCCGCCGGCCTGCCCACCGAGTCCCAGCTCGAGTCGGGATCGGGGGAGTCGTTGTGTGAGAACATGCTCGCCTCGGTGGATCCGTAATCCTGGCGAAGCGTGATACCGAGGCGTTGGCGAACCGCTTCGAAGACCGGTCGCTTCAGGGCGGCGCCGCCCGAGAATGCCAGGCGCAGAACTAGATCGAAACTACCGCTCTGCCCGGCGACGATTTCGTACATCGCCGGAACGGCACCCATGACGGTGACATGCTCGCCGACCATGGTGTCGAGCAGCTTCCCGCGTGAGAGCGCCAGCGGCATGGGATCGCTCCAGTAGAGCGTCGTCGCTCCGCCGGCGACTGCCTGCGTCGCGCCGAGCAGGAAGCCCATCGCGAAGTTGCCCGGCAGCATATCGAGGACGATATCGTCGGGCTGCAGGTCCCAGGCGGTGCTGGCCCGTTCACTGTCGGCGACGAGTTCGGCATGTGTGTGCGGCACCACCTTGGGCGAGCCGGTGGAGCCGGACGAGAAAAGGTAGAGCGCCGGAGTTCCGCCCGGCAGTTCCGGCAGCCGAGTGGTGGCACTTCCTTCGGGCAGGGCATCGGTCAGGAACAAGGGAAGGCCGGGGGCCGCGTCGGCGATCAGCAACTCGGCGGCATCGGCGAGGCCGGGAGTCGAGACGACGGCCGCGGGTCCGGTCCGTCCCGCGAGCGTGGCGCGCTCGGATCGCGTGGCTGTCTCGCTCAGCGGCATCGCGATGGCGCCGATGGCGAAGAGCGCGTGGGCGGTGACAAAGAGATCGGGCGAGTTCGGAATCAGCAGCGCGACGGGGGCGCCGGCCTCGATGCCGCGTTCCATGAAGCCGGCGGCGAGTCGGCCGATCCGCTCGACGAGCGCGGCGTAGGGCGTGAACGCGTCGCCCTGCCGCAGGCCGCTGGTGATCGGTGCTTTCGCGGTCAGCGTGAGCAGATTGTCGTAGATCATCTCTACTCCGCGGGGTCGCCCCCTCCACCCGTAACGATAGGAGTGACGCACAGCACCTACAAGGCGTCGGCCATCGCGCCCGTCCGGCGAGGGGACGCTTCGGCCTCGCCGGCGCCGATCTCCACGCCGGTGGTCGTATACGATCCGGTCCCCGGCGGGTGATGCCGAGTCGGACGGCAGCGGACCCGTCACCGCCCTCGGTACCGGAGCGCCGGCCGAGATCGATTGTCCGGCAAGGGTATCGCGAGTTCTCCCCGTCGGGCAGCCCGCCACCACCGCTGTCCCGAGTCCACGCCACCCCGGACTCTGCGCACGGCGGGCACCTGGGTGAGCAGGTGTAGCTGATATCGCCACGGCACCTGTGGCCCGTGCCGAGCCGCCATCGCGTAGGCGAACTGTACGGCGCTACGGTCGAGATAACGGTCGGCGTGTTCGAACCAGGTCATGCTGGTACGGGCGGCGGCCTGGATCGGGCGCAGCGCGGCGCGCCGCTGCGTATCGTAGTTCTCCAGCGCGTCGGCGATCTCGGCGCGTTCGTACAGGTTCTGTGCGAGCGCGACGGCGTCGACGATCGCCAACCGGGTACCCGAACCTATGGTGAAATGCGTCGTGTGCGCGGCATCGCCGAGCAACACGACGTTGTCGTGATACCAGGTCTTGTTGGTCACCTCGGGAAAGCGGCTCCATTTCGCGAACTCGCCTCGTGTCTTGCTGATCAACGAGTGACCGTCGAGCACGCGCGTGAAGATGTTCTCCAGAACGCGCAAGTTCTCCGGGGGGTCGAGGGAGTCGAATCCCAGTCCGTGCCAGGTATGCGGTTGGCACTCGACGATGCAGGTGCTGATCTTCCCGGCAACCGACGGGTAGGCATGAAACCAGATCCAGCCGGCGGAGGTGTGTTCGAAGGCGAAGGTGAATCGGGTGAAGACCTCGTCGGTGCCGAGCCAGATATATCGATTCTCGCCGAGTGTTACGGACGTGCCGAAACTATGATCACCCAGCTGCCGTACCCGGCTGTTCGCGCCGTCGGAGGCGACGATGAGATCGGTGTCGTCGAATCCGGACAGATCGTGGACCTCGCGCTCGTGCCGGACGTCCACGCCCAGATCGCTCGCCCGCCGGGAGAGGACGTCGAGTAATGCCGCGCGCCCCATGCTGAATCCGTAACCCCCGAAATAGGCAATCCGATCGTCGCCCAGATGGATTGTCTGTTCACGCCACAGGACCGATCCGGCACGCACCGCCCGAGCGCTCTCCGGATCGTTTCGATACAGGATGTCGAGCAGGTCGTCCCAATACACGACCCCCCAGCCATAGGTGGCCCCGGCCGGATCGCGGTCGATCACCGTGATGTCATGGGCCGGGTCCCGACGCTTCATCGAGATAGCGAAGTACAACCCGGCCGGCCCGCCACCGACGCAGACGATCTTCATCTTGTCACCAGCTCCAGCCCGGCTGGTCGAACCTCACCTCATATGATCGATACTCGGATGCGCCCGAGCCCTGCACGCTGTGCACGTCCGGGCACGGCCACCGGAGCTAGAAGCTACCCCAACCGCCCCAGCCGGATGGGTTCCACCAATTCCAGCCGCCGCCGTTGCCCCAGCCGCCGCCGTTGCCCCAGCCGCCGCCGTTGCCCCAGCCCCAGCCGCCCCCGTTGCCCCAGCCGTCGCCGCGACCCCAGCCGCCGCCGTTGCCCCAGCCGTCGCCGCGACCCCAGCCGCCGCCGTTGCCCCAGCCGCCGCCGTTACCCCCACCGGGCTTGTCGACGCGTTGGCTGGTGGACGTGGGCGCCGTTGCGTGCGCGGTAGACGCTTGCGATGCGGCTGCGGCAATCGGAACCGCGGCAATCGCGGCTATACCGGCGGCGGCCGCCAAACGGGTGAACTTCGTGTGTGAATTCTTTCTCGTCATGATGGGCTCCAGTTACTGTCCCGACCCGCTTGAATTCTACGCGCCGAACTATGGAAGGCACCGCGTTCACTCATCTAGAATTCGCCGAATTCCTGCCATGGCCCCGGATCCGACAATGCCCGCGTACTCCGCGGTGGAGGGAGCCGACGGCGAAGATCGCGAGAGATGCAGTCCGGGTTCCTCGCACCGCCGTTATTCGCAAGCGGGCGAAGAGAACCCGGGACGATATCGCAGCAATCGATCGCGGCCGCGCCACCGACCGCACCGAGACGGCCACCCGGTGGTGTGAGCGACCTCGGTCAGGTCATGGGATCATCAGGTCAATTTCTCCTCCCTGCCCGATGGCGCTCATGCCGGGAGTCCCTGCGCGGGCGCGCTCCTGAAGGCGTGCACGCTGCTCGGTCACTTCGCTGCGGGCCGGCCCGCCCGGGCACCGAACGACCTCACCACCCGCGGCGGGGTGGACAAGGCGACCGTGTATCGCCTGATGCCTACCCTGATCCGGGCAGAGGGTGGATCGCGCCGGAGGAGATGCCCGGCGGATCACGACCGATCTGCCCGCGATCACCGACCGGGCCGTCGCCGATGTGGACGAGTTCGTCGAACACCTCGACCGATCGAGGAAGCCGGCTCCTCGCTGAGCGACTCCGGGCATTTGCCCGGAGTCGCCACGGTGGCGGCGCCGATGCTCGGGCGGGACGGATCGGTGGTTGCGCTCGTCGGCGTGGGCGGCCGGTCGAGGAGTTCGACGGTGACGCGCTGACCACCGAGATCCACCGGATGCGCGACGCCGGAGCGCGGATCACCAGGATCGCGCGAGCGCTACCGAGGCGTTGGCGTGCTCCGGCGCCGGTCGCGATCTTCCTGAAATCCGGCACCGGAAAAATTTGATGTTTTCGTATGCTCGATGAAATCCAAATGTTGGCCGAGTATGTGCCGGATGATCGAGTGCGATCCGCACGCGCGTACGCTGCAGTGGGGTATCCGGAAAACTCCGGTATGTCGCATTCCTCGGTCGGAAAACGATGAGAATAACCGGGCCGAATTTATGAAAATGCTACGCCAACCGGAAGTTTGATGCTATCGATCTCCATGGGTCGGCGCCGCGATCGCCTCAGCTGGGAATCTGTGGCACAGAGGCCTATCGCTCTTATAAATTTCCAAGCAAATTCGCGGCACAGATCTTGTTTTTCGGGGTATACGCGGACGAGTCGTTCGGCTTAGACTAAATCCGGTCGGGAAGCGAGGAGAGGTCGTCTCTGGAGGAGAGCGATGGCAAGTCCGCGACCGCATACCCACCCTGGCCCGGTTTCGGATGAAACTGGCACACCCCCGATTTCGGCGACACGGCCGGTACCGTTGTCGGCTGGTCAGCGGGCGCTCTGGCTGGCGCAGCAATTGCACCCCGATGTGCCTATATCCGAGGCACAGTATATCGAACTCCACGGAGAACTGGATATCGAGTTGCTGCGGCGGACGTCCATTCGAGTGGGCCTCGAATTCCAGTCGGGGTATCTACGCCTCGTGGAAGCCGACGGTGAGCCGTACCAGCTGTTCGATCCGACGCTGGAGTCGGCGGGGCCGGTTATCGATATGCGCGGCGCACGAGACCCCATGGCGGCGGGGCTGCGGTGGATGCGCGAGGAGTACACGGCACCGCTGGATATGAGCCGGGACCGGTTGGTCGCAGGGGCGCTCATCCAGGTCGGGGATCGTCATTCTCTGTGGTACAACAGGATTCATCACATTGCCTCCGACGGCTACGCCGCGATGACGATGGTGAACCGGATCGCGGCGCTGTACACCGCCGCCTTGGAGGACCCGGCGGCGGAGCAGCCGACAGTGCCGAACCGGGCGGCGGACCTGCGCACCCTGTACGAGGCCGACCGCAGCTATCGGGAATCGAAGAGATTCGCCGACGACCGCGCCTATTGGCTGAACAGACTCGCCGGCGTCCACGAGGTATCCAGCCTCGCCCGCGGGTACGCACCGGCGTGCGCGGACAGCGTAGCCGCGATCGGGGAACTGCCGGCGGTGACGGAGGCGCGGATCGAGCACTGCGCGAAGGCATTGGACACCAGCCCGGCCGCGGTGGTGATCGCCGCCTTCGGATGCTATCTGGCCCGGATGACCGGGCGCGACGACGTCGTGGTCGACATACCTGTGTCGGGGCGGACGAGCGCTGTACTGCGGCGGTCCGGGGGAGTATTCGTGAATGTGGCGCCGTTCCCGATCGAGCTCGGCACCGCGGAAACGGTCGCGACGCTCGTGCGGCGGGTGCAGTCCGACCTCATCGGCGCACTGCGGCATCAGCGCTGCGGCCTCTACGATATTCGGGCCGCCGCCGGGTCCGACGGGCAGCGGCGTTTCGCCGGCCCGATGGTCAATGTCATGTACTTCCCCCAGGAAATCCGGCTCGGGCCGGTCACCGGGGAATTCCATATTCTCAGCTCCGGGCCCGTCGAGGATCTGCTGGTCGATCTCTATCGGACCGGCGATCCGCCGCGAACGATCCTGCACTTCATGGCCAACCCCGACCTCTATACCCACGCCGAACTGTCGGCGCATCACGACCGGTTCGCGCAGCTGCTCGACGCGTTCGCCGCCGCGGCACCGGATACCGGCCTCGGGCAGATCCACCCCGAGACGGCACAGGCCGCCGCTCGGGTCCGCCACCGGCGGCGGAGCCTGGCCTTTTGGCGGGACACGTTGGCCGACCTGCCGGCGGAGTCGAATCTCCCGTTCGACCGACCGCGGCCGCGGGTGGTATCGGACCGGAGCGGCAGCCGCCGGTTCGGAGTGGGGGCGGGGCCGACCGAGGGGCTGGAGAGACTCGCGCGGGAGCACGATTCCTCGTTGTTCACGGTGCTGCACGCCGCGCTGGCGATCCTGCTCGCGCGGTTGAGCGGTTCCGGTGATATCGCGATCGGCGCACCGGTAGCCGGGCGCGGCGGCGCCGTACGTGCCGACGGGGCCGGCGTATCGGCCGAGACGGCGGTATTGCGGACCGAGGTCGACAGCGGTGAATCATTCACCGGGTTGCTCGAGCGGGTCGGCCGGTCCGATCCGGCGGCTTTCGAGCATGCCGATGTGCCGTTCGAGCAGCTGGTGGCGGAGTGCGCGCCGCAACCCTCGCCGTCGCCGAATCCATTGTTCCAGGTCATGCTGGAATTCCGGGACCCGGTGCGCGCCGATCGGGGTTCGCTCGGTGCGGTGACCGACCTCCGCGCGGGTGGGCCGCAGTGTGATCTGCGGTTCGTGGTCTCCGACGATGCCGATACCGGGTTGGCGGTGACCGTCACCTACTCGACGGATCTGTTCGATGCGCGCACCATCGATTCGCTGGTGCGCCGATGGGTTCGGATACTGGAGTCGGTGGCCGCCGATCCGATGGGCGCGGTGGGGTCGATCGATGTGCTCGAGCCCGCCGAACGAGCTGATCTGCTGACCCGGGCCGGCGCCCGCACGCCCGCGCCCGTCACTCTCGACGAGTTGCTGACCGCGGCGGCGACCCGGGATCCGGACGCGCCCGCGGTCGTGTTCGACGGTGCGCGGACGAGCTACCGAGAACTGGACGGTCGCGCCAACCAGCTGGCCCGGATGCTGATCCAGCGGGGGGTCGGACCGGAAGACATCGTCGCGGTGGCGATGCCACGCTCGCCGGAATCTGTGCTCGCCTGGTGGGCGGTGGCCAGAACGGGGGCCGCCTTCCTGCCGATCGATCCGGCCTATCCCGCCGAACGGATCACCCATATGACGACCGACTCCGGAGCGGTGCTCGGTCTGACGGTGGCATCGGTGCGTGAGCAATTACCCGGCACCATCGCATGGCTGATACCCGGCAACCTCGACGGGACCTTCGACACCCGGCCGATCACCGACTCCGAACGCACTATCCCGCTGCGACCACAGCATCCGGCCTACGTGATCTACACCTCGGGCTCCACGGGTGTGCCGAAGGGCGTGACCGTCACCCATGCCGGACTGGCCGCACTGAGCGCCGAGCAGCGGGAACGCTATGCGGTGGAACCGGATTCGCGGACACTGCATTTCGCGTCGCCGAGCTTCGACGCGTCGGTCTGGGAACTGCTGCTCGCGGTGGGCGCCGGCGCCACGATGGTTGTCGCGATTCCCGGTACCTACGGTGGCGTCGAGCTGGCGGAGCTGCTGCGCCGCGAGCGGGTCAGCCACGCGGTGGTGACACCGGCCGCGCTGGCATCGGTCGATCCGGCCGGGCTCGACAGTTTGCGCGTCGTCGTCGCCGCGGGCGACGACTGCTCACCGGAGCTCGTGCGGTCCTGGGCGACCGGTGGCCGTGAATTCGTCAATGCCTACGGGCCCACCGAGACCACCATCATGACCAATCACCGCGCACTGGCGCCGGGGCAGCCGGTGACGATCGGCGGTCCGATTCGTGGTGCCGCGGAATGGGTGCTGGATCAGCGGTTGCAGCCCGTGCCGGTCGGCGTCGCGGGGGAGTTGTATGTCGCCGGTGCGCTGCTGGCTCGCGGTTACCATGCGCGGGCGGGGCTGACGGCCGCGCGTTTCGTCGCCTGTCCCTGGGCGCCGGGCGAGCGGATGTACCGCACCGGGGACGTGGTCCGCTGGACCGCCGACGGCGCGATCCAGCATCTGGGGCGGTCCGATTTCCAGGTCAAGATACGTGGTCTGCGTATCGAACTCGGTGAGATCGATACGGTACTGGCAGCGCACGAAACCGTCGGATTCGCCACCACCGTGGGCCACTCCAGCAGCTCCGGCGCCGTACTGCTGGCGTCGTACGTCGTCGCCGCACCGGATCGTTCGATCGATATCGCGATGCTCGGCGAATATCTGCGGGCCCGGCTGCCGTCCTATATGGTCCCGCCCTCGATCATGGTGCTCGAGCGCATCCCGCTGACACCGGCCGGCAAACTGGACCGCGGCGCACTACCGGATCCCGTACCCACCGACACCACCCCGTTCCGGGCGCCCGGAACGCCGGTCGAACGCGCGATCGCGCAGGCCTTCGCCGAAGTGCTGGGTATCGACGCCGTCGGTCTCGACGATTCGTTCTTCGCGCTCGGCGGTGACAGCTTGATCGCCACCCGGGTGGCCGCGCGACTCGGTACGGCATTGGATACCGATATTCCGGTGCGGTTGCTGTTCGAGACACCGGAGGTCGCCGCGCTAGCGACCTGCCTCGAACAACGAGCGCGGGCGCGGCGGCGACGCCCGCCGCTGGTCGCCGGGCCCCGCCCCGATCTCGTGCCGTTGGCGCCCGCTCAGCAGCGGATGTGGTTCTTCAATCAGTACGACACCGGTTCCGGGGCGTACAACATGCCGATCGCCCTCCGGTTGCGCGGCGAACTCGACCTCACGGCCCTGCGATCGGCCCTCACCGATGTGCTGCGCAGGCACGAGTCCCTGCGCACCCGGTATCCGGACCACGACGGCACGATCGTCCAGGTCGTGGAACCCGCCGGCGAGCCGGACGGAGAGGTGAGCCCGGTGCCGGTTCGCCCGGACCAGTTGATCACGGCGCTGACCGATTTCGTTCACGAAGGCTTCGATGTGCGTGCCCGGCCGCCGGTGCGTGCCCGGTTGTTCCGCATGGTGGGTGTCGAGGACACCGAATATGTGCTGTCGGTGGTGGTCCACCATATCGCCACCGACGGTTTCTCGATGATTTCGCTGGCCCGGGATGTGACGATCGCGTACGCCGCCCGGGCGCGGGGCGAGGCTCCGTCCTGGACACCGCTACCGGTCCAGTTCGCGGACTACGCGCTCTGGCAGCGCGCGGTCCTCGGTTCTCCCGACGATCCGGAATCACTGTGCGCCCGCCAGCTCGGGTATTGGCGGGAAACCCTCGCCGATCTGCCGGAAGAGTTGCGGCTGCCGTTCGATCGGCCGCGTCCGGTCGTGGGTTCGCACCGGGGTGGGAGCGACCGGTTCGAGTTGGCGCCGGAAACGGCCGCGGCGCTGGGAGAGCTCGCGCGGGAGCGCAACTGCTCGGTGTTCATGGTGGTGCACGCCGCGCTGGCGGTACTGCTCGCGCGGATGAGTGGTTCCGGTGATATCGCGATCGGCACACCGGTCGCCGGTCGGGGCGCCGCCGAACTCGACGATGTGGTCGGCATGTTCGTCAATACGGTGGTGCTGCGGACTCGGGTCGAGGGCGGTGAATCGTTCACCGGATTCCTCGATCGCGTCAGGACGACCGATCTGGCGGCTCTCGAACACGATGACGTGCCGTTCGAGCAGGTGGTGGACGAGCTCGGCCCGCCGCGATCCCAATCCCGGCATCCGTTGTTCCAGGTGATGCTGGCGTTCCAGAACTTGGCGCCCGCCGACCTGGAACTGCCCGGGGTGGACGTGTCGCTGGTCGATCTGCCCGACGATGTGTCCCGGTTCGATCTACAGGTTGTGCTGTCCGATAACGGCAGTGGTGGTTCGGCGGTGCGGGTGGTGTACGCGACCGATCTGTTCGACACGGACACCGTGGATTCGCTGATGCGCCGGTGGCGCCGGATCTTGGAGTCGGTGGCCGCCGATCCTACGGTCGCGGTGGGTTCGATCGATATCCTGGAGCCCGCGGAGCGGGCCGATCTGCTGACGCGCTCCGGTGCCGACACCTCCCCTCCGGTAACTCTGGACGAGTTGCTGACCGCCGCTGTTACCCGGGATCCCGAGGCGACGGCGATCGTGTCCGACGGTAGGCGAACGACCTACGGTGAACTCGATCGACGGGCGAACCGAGCGGCCCGGATGCTCATCGCGCGGGGCGTGGGGCCCGAGGATGTGGTCGCGGTGGCGATGCCGCGCTCCGCGGATTCTGTTCTGGCGGTGTGGGCGGTGGCCCGGACCGGGGCCGCGTTCCTGCCGATCGACCCGGAGAACCCCGCCGACCGGATCACCCATATGGTGACCGATTCGGGAGCGGTGCTCGGTCTGACGGTGCACTCGGTGCGTGCGCGGCTACCCGGTGATATCGAATGGCTGACACTCGACCTCCCCGATGCGGCCGGCAGCGACCGGCCGATCTCCGACGCGGACCGGATCCGCCCCGTACGGGTCGACAATATCGCCTACGTCATCTACACCTCGGGGTCGACCGGGTTACCCAAAGCCGTCGTGGTGAGCCACCGCGGCCTGCGTAATTGCGCGGACGAGCGCCGGTTTGCCATGCATATCGAACCCGGTACCCGGGTCCTGTCGCTGTCCGCGCCGGGTTTCGATGTCGCGGTGGGGGAATTGCTGTCGGCGCTGGGTGCGGGCGCGACCCTGGTACCGGCGCCCGCCGACGTCTACGGCGGTGACGCACTCGCCGAACTGCTCGACCGGGAGAGAATCGGCCTCGTCCTCATCACACCCTCCCCGTTGTCCACGATCGACCGGACCCGCTGGCCGCTACCGGAACTGCGAAACATGGTGGTCGGTGGTGAGGCCTATGGCGCCGACCTGGTCGCGGACTGGTGCGACGGCCGGGCCGTGTTCAACGAATACGGCCCGGCCGAGAGCACGATCACGACCAATCACAGTGCGCCGCTGGTAGCGGGGGAGCCGGTGACGCTCGGTGGTCCGATTCGTGGTGTGTCGGAATGGGTTCTGGACGAGCGATTGCAGCCGGTGCCGGTGGGGGTCGCGGGGGAGTTGTACATCGCCGGTGCGCCGCTGGCTCGTGGTTATCGTGCCCGGGCGGGGTCGACGGCCGCGCGTTTCGTCGCCTGTCCCTGGGCACCCGGCGAACGGATGTACCGCACCGGGGACGTGGTCCGGTGGACCGCCGACAGCGCGATCCAGTATCTCGGCCGTTCCGACTTCCAGGTCGAAATTCGTGGTCTCCGGGTGGAACCGGGCGAGATCGATGCCCTGCTCGTCGCTCATGAAACGGTGCTCTTCTCCACCACCATCGGCCATCGCGGCAGTACCGGATCGGTATCACTGGTGTCGTATGTTGTTCCGGCGCCGGATCGTTCGATCGATGTCTCGATTCTGACCGGGTACCTGGGCGGCCGGTTGCCCTCGTATATGGTCCCGTCCACGATCATGGTGCTCGACCACTTCCCGTTGACACCGACGGGCAAACTGGACCGCAGGGCACTCCCCGAACCCGTCTTCGCCGGCAGTGCGGAGTTCCGGGCACCCGAGACACCGGTCGAACGCAGTATCGCCCGGGCATTCGCCGAGGTACTGGGTACCGACGATATCGGTCTCGACGATTCGTTCTTCGCGCTCGGCGGAGACAGCATCATGTCGATCCAGTTGGTGACCCGGGCCAGGGCGGCAGGGGTGTTGTTCTCCGCGCGTGAGGTGTTCGAGCGCAAGACGGTCGCCGGACTGGCCCGGATCGCTGTCCGGGCAGGCAGTCCCGGGGAGATTCCGGCGCTCGCGGAATTGCCCGGCGCGGGGGTCGGGCCGATACCGCTGACGCCGAATATGCGATGGCTTCTCGAACACGCGGAGTCGGGATTCGATCGTTTCTCGCAGGCCGTGCTGCTGAGTCTGCCGGTCGGTATCGATCGGCCGCAGTTGGCGGATACGGTGCAGGCGGTACTCGACCGGCACGATATGTTGCGCGCCCGGTTGCACCGCGCCGACGACCGCCGCTGGACCTGGGAGGCGTTGCCGGTCGGCTCGATTCGATCCGACGGTGCCGTCCACCGGGTCGTGACGGAGCAGGAGCCGGGCAGTGCCGGTTTCCGGGCGTCGGTCGCGGCGGAACTGGATGCGGCCGTGCGCCGGCTCGATCCGGGCGCCGGGGTCCTGGTGCAGGTGGTCTGGTTCGATCCGGTCGATGCCACCGCGCCGGGCCGGTTGCTGGTGCTGGTGCATCATTCGGCTATCGATGCCGTGTCCTGGCGGGTGCTGGTGCCCGATCTCGCCGTCGCCTGGGCGCGGATCCGGTCCGGTGCGCCATCCGATCTCGCCCCGGTCGGGACGTCGATGCGCCGGTGGGCGCACGGACTGACCGAGGCAGCCCACGGGTCCGAGCGGATCGCCGAACTCCGATCGTGGCAGGCGATGACGGCCGGGGACGATCCGGCGATCGGGTCCCGGCCCCTCGACCCCGCGATCGACGTGACGGCCACTGTTCGCGCGGTCGAGGTCGAGGTATCCCCCGACGTGACCGAGGCGTTGACGACCGAGGTACCCGCGGCATTCCACGGCAGTGTGGTCGACGGGCTGCTGGCCGCCCTGGCCCTGACGCTGACGAAGTGGCGGCGTACCCGGCGGACCGGAACCGACGATGAGCTCCGCACGGATGTGGTGATCGGCCTGGAGGGGCACGGCCGCGAAGAGGCCGCGGTACCCGGCGCCGATCTGACCCGTACGATCGGCTGGTTCACTACGAGTTTTCCATTGCGCCTGGATCTTTCCGATATCGACCTCGACGATGCGTGCGCGGGCGGGCCGGCCCTGGGGGCCGCGGTGAAATCCGTCAAGGAACAGCTGCGCGCGATCCCGGACCACGGGATCGGCTACGGCCTGCTGCGGTATCTCGACGAGGACAGCGGATCCGTGCTGCGCACCCGGCCGGCACCGCAGATCGGGTTCAACTATCTCGGCCGCGTCACCACGGGAATACCCGCTGGAATGCCGGCGGCGGGCTGGTTGCCGGTGGACGACGGCGGCGACTTCTCGGGTGCCGAACTCGCCCGTGCGCAGAATCCGGATATGCCGGTCACCGCGGCGCTCGATATCACCGCCCGCACGGTCGACGACGGGGGCCGGCCGCGTTTGCGGGCGATCTGGTCGTATCCCACCGGCGTGCTCACCGCCGACGAGGTACGCGAGGTGGCGCATTCGTGGCGGGCGGTGCTGACCGCATTGGCGGCCGCTACGCGGCGCGGCGGGGTGGGTGGGCGGACGCCGTCGGATCTGGATCTGGTCCGGCCGACACAGTCGCAGCTCGAACGCCTCGAGGACCGGTATCCGGCAGCGAGCGATATCTGGCCGTTGACTCCGTTGCAGGAGGGCCTGCTGTTCCATGCCCTGATGGCGGACGAATCGACGGACCCCTACGTGGTGCAGCTGGTCGTCGAGCTCCGGGGGGCCGTCGATCCGCGGCGGCTGCGCCGAGCCGGGCAGCTGCTGCTCGACCGGCATGCGAACCTGCGCACCGCATTCGTCGCCGATGCCGGGCCCGTGCAGGTGGTCGACGAAGGCGTCGAGGCGCCCTGGACGGAACTCGACCTGTCCGGGCTCGACGAGCAGGCCCGGGAACGCGAGTGGGAGCTGCTGCTGGCCGCGGACCGGGCGACCCGGTTCGACCCGGCGCGCGCCCCGCTGCTGCGCTGGATGCTGGTCACCACCGGGCCGCAACGCTTCCGGCTGGTGCTGACCAATCACCATCTGCTGCTCGACGGCTGGTCGCTACCGCTGCTCCTGCGCGAGTTGGTGGTGCTCTACGCGACCGACGGTGACGTCGCGGCGCTGCCGGAGGCCGGTCCCTATCGGGATTTCCTGGAATGGCTCGCCGGGCAGGATCGGGCCGCATCGCTCGAGGTCTGGCGCCGCGTATTCGACGGCGCCGACGAGCCGACCCTGCTGGCGCCGGCCGATCCCGGTCGGCGATACACCCGGTCCCGGGATGTGCTCGGCGATCTGACCGAGGAACGGACCGCGGCACTGACCGAGCTCGCCCAAGCGAGGGGCGTCACTCTCAACACGATCCTGCAGACGGCTTGGGCGATCGTGCTGGGTTCGGCGACATCCCGCGACGATGTGACGTTCGGATCGACGGTTTCCGGACGTCCCGCACAGATTCCGGGTATCGAATCGATGATCGGCCTGTTCGTCAATACGGTGCCGGTGCGGGTCCGGCTCGACCCCGCCGCGAGCCTGGGTCAGCTGCTCGACCGGGTCCAGGCGGAGCAGACCGCCCTGCTCGATCACCACCAGGTGGGTCTGGCCGAGATCGAGAAGATCGCGGGCCCGGGTGCGGTGTTCGACACGATGACGGTGTTCGAGTCCTACCCGGTCGATCGGGGCGGGCTGACCGCGGAGACCGAGATCGCCGGGGTGCGGGTGGCCGGCGTGACCGGTATCGACGCCGCCCACTATCCGCTGGGGGTGGTCGCGCATATCGATACGCGATTGCACCTCCGGATCAAATACCTGCCCGAACTGTTCGACCGCGACGTGATGGCGGCGACGCTGCACCGGGTCCTGCGGGTGCTGGACCTCATCGCCGCCGACCCGGATCTGCCGCTGGCCCGGCTGGAGCTGCTCTCGCCGGCCGAGTACCGGGAGTTGACGCGGGTGGCGGGTGCTCCGGCCGCGCCGGAGCGGGTACTGCCGGAACTGCTGGCGGCGGGGCAGGATCCGGATGCGGTCGCGGTGGTGTGCGGGCAGCGCCGGTGGACCTACGGCGAGCTCGATGCGGAATCGAATCGGTTGGCGCGGTTGCTGATCGGCCGGGGCGCCGGACCGGAGACCGGCGTCGCGGTGGGGTTGCCCCGGTCGGTCGAGTCGGTGCTGGCGGTATGGGCGGTGGCCAAGTCGGGGGCAGCGTTCGTACCGGTGGATCCGACCTACCCGGCCGACCGGGTCGCGCATATCCTCACCGATTCCGGTGTGGCAGCGGGAATCACGCTGTCGCACTGGCGGGACCGGCTGCCCGGGACGGTGCGGTGGGCGGTGCTCGACGAGCCTGCCGTCGCGGCGCAGATCGCGGAACTGCCGGCGACGCCGGTGACCGACGCGCAGCGAACACGGCCGGTGCGCGTCGACCAGGCGGCGTATGTGATCTACACATCCGGCTCGACGGGTGCCCCGAAGGGTGTGGTGGTGTCACATCGGGGCCTGGCGAATGTGGTGGCCGAACAACGCGCGCGATTCGCGGTCGGTCCGGGCGCCCGGGTGCTGCATATCTCTTCGCCGAGTTTCGACGCGGCCGTCCTGGAACAGCTGTGCGCGTTCGCGTCGGGCGGCCGGCTCGTGATAGCGCCGCCGGCCGTCCGCGGCGGCACCGAACTGGCGGAGATCCTCGCGCGGGAGCGGGTGACCCATGCCGCGCTGACACCCACGGTCCTGGCGACGATGGATCCGGCCGGGCTGGACGACCTCGCGAATATCGTGCTGGGCGGCGAGGTACCCCCACCCGAGCTGGTGTCGCGATGGGCACCGGGCCGGACGATGTCCAATACCTACGGCCCGGCCGAGGCCACGATCGAGACCGATGCCAGTGGGCCGATGGTGGCCGGAGCGGCGGTGACGATCGGCGGGCCGATCCGCGGGGTAGGGCAGGTCGTCCTCGACGCACGGTTGCGGCCGGTGCCGGTCGGGGTGGTCGGTGAGTTGTATCTCGCGGGTCCGGCTCTGGCTCGCGGCTACCACGACCGGGCGGGTCTGACGGGGTCGCGGTTCGTCGCCGATCCCTTCGCCGGACCGGGACAGCGGATGTATCGGACCGGGGATCTGGTGCGCTGGTTGCGGTCACCGCACGGCACTCCGGCGCTGGAGTATGTGGGACGGGTGGATTCCCAGGTCAAGGTCCATGGTGTCCGCATCGAACTCGGCGAGGTCGAATCGGTGCTCGGGGCCGCTCCCGGTGTCGCCGCCGCGGCGGCGGCCGTGCACCCGGACACCGCGACCGGCGGCCGGTTGATCGGTTACGTGGTGCCCCGGCCCGGCGCGGACGTCGACCCGGCCACGGTCCTGGCACACGCCGAAGCGCAACTGGCTCCGGCTACGGTGCCGGCGAAGGTGGTGGTGCTCGACGCGCTGCCGGTGACCGCGAACGGCAAACTCGACCGCACCGCGCTGCCCGAACCCGAGTTCGCCACGGGCCGAGCCGATTTCCGGGCGCCGGCGACCGAGGTGGAGAAAACGCTGGCGGGATTGTTCGCGGAGGTGCTGGGAATCGACGAGGTCGGGCCGGACGATTCGTTCTTCGCGCTCGGTGGGGACAGCATCATGTCGATCCAGCTGGTGACCAGGGCGAGAGCGGCGGGGGTGCTGTTCTCCACCAGCGAGGTGTTCGACCACAAAACAGTCGCCGGGCTGGCCCGGATCGCGGTGCGCGACGAGGGTTCGGCGGTGGCCGCCCGGCCGGCGGAACTCCCCGGCGGCGGGATGGGGCCGGTACCGCTGACACCGATCATGTGCTGGATGTTCGAGCGCGGTAGTTTCGACCGCTTCTGCCAATGGGTGCTGCTGACACTGCCGTACGGTATCGATATCGCGGGTATCGGTGCCACCGTCCAGGCGGTGATCGATCACCACGACATGCTGCGGGCCCGGCTGGTTCCGGACCCCGGGCATCCGTCGGGCCGGGGGTTACGGGTGCAGCCGACCTCGATGTCGGCCGCCGGACTGATCCGGCATGTGCCGGTGGACGTGGCGCCGGACAGTGCCGCGTTCGCCGCGATCGCCGATTCCGAGGCGAACGCGGCGGCCGAACGCCTCGACCCCGACGCGGGAATCGTGCTGCAACTGGTCTGGTTCGAGTGGTCCGGACAGCCGGGCCGGCTGCTCGTGGTCGCACACCATCTGGTGGTCGACGGTGTGTCGTGGCAGATTCTCGTGCCCGATCTCGCCTCCGCATGGGCTCAGGTCAGTGCCGGGCACCGGCCTCGGCTCGCGCCCGTCGGTACGTCGATGCGCCGCTGGTCGGCTGCGTTGCAGACCGCCGCCGAGAGCCACGACGAACTGGAACTCTGGCGGTCCACCCTCGCCGCCGACGATCCACCGATCGGCTCCCGTCCGCTCGACCGGGATGTGGACGTGCAGGCCACCGCCGCCGCAGTCACGGTTACGTTGTCCACCGCGGTGACCCGCGACGTACTCACCACCCTGCCCCGGGCATTCCACGCCAATGTGGACGACGCCCTCGTCGCGGGGCTCGCGCTGGCGTTGACGCGGTGGCGCCGCGACCGCGGCGAAACCGGTTCCGAGACCCTGCTCACCGTCGAAAGCCACGGCCGGCACGACACCGTCCTGCCCGGTGCCGACCTGACGCGCACCGTCGGCTGGTTCACGACCACCTATCCCGTCCGGCTCGACCTGTCCGGTACCGATATCGACGACGCGTTCGCCGCCGGGCCGGCCGCCGGGACGGCTGTCAAAACCGTCAAGGAACAACTCCGGCAGGTACCCGGACACGGAATCGGCTACGGGCTGCTGCGCTATCTCGACCCCGCCACCGCCCGCGTCCTGAGCGCGCTGCCCACCCCGCAGGTGAGTTTCAACTATCTCGGCCGGTTCGACATCCTGCCCGCGGCCGCGCGCGACGCCGGGTGGATGCCGGCCGGCGACACTCTCTCGGCGGGCGGGGTGCAGAACCCGGACGCGCCCGTCGCGGCCGTGCTGGGCATCAACGCCGTCACCACCGATACACCCGACGGACCGACACTCACCGCCGTCGCGGACTACCCGACCGGACTGCTCACCTCGGCCGAGGTCACCGACCTCATGGACCGGTGGCGCGACGCCGTGACCGCGCTGGCCGTCCACGCGGCCCGACCCGGGGTCGGTGGGCTGACTCCCTCCGACCTGGATCTGGTGGATCTCGACCAGGCCGCGATCGACCGGCTCGAGGCCCGGCAACCGGGACTGGACGATATCTGGCCGCTCACACCGCTACAGCAGGGACTGCTGTTCCACGCCGAGCTCGCCGCCGGCGATCTCGATGCCTATGTGGTGCAACTCTGCCTGGAACTGGGCGGGGACGTCGACGCCGACCGGCTGCGCCGTGCCGCCGGGACTCTCGTCGGGCGGCATCCGAACCTACGGACCGCATTCGTGCGCGACGGTGCCGGGGAACCGCTCCAGGTGGTGCACCGGCACGTCGAGGTGCCGTTCACCCGGATCGACTCGGCCGACGATGACGAGCCCGCGGCCGCACTCGAACAGATCATGGATGCCGACCGCCGGGCCGGCTTCGACACCGGATCGGCGCCGCTGCTCCGCGTCACCCTGATCAGCACCGGTCCCCAGCGGTACCGGCTGGTGTTGAGCATGCATCACATCCTGATCGACGGGTGGTCCACACCCCTGCTGATCCGGGAACTACTGATGCTCTACGCCGGCGACGGCGATTCCGCGGCGCCGGCCCCCGTCCGCCCTTACCGCGACTACTTGACGTGGCTGCGAACGCAGGACCAGCACGCGGCGGAAGTGGCATGGGCGCGGGCACTTTCGGGCACCACCGAGCCCACCCTCCTGGCGCCCGCGGACCGCGGTCGTCGGCTCGCCGTCGGCGCGCGCGAGGTTGATCTACCGCTGAGCGAGGAACGTACCGCGGAGTTGGTCGCGACCGCCAACCGGCAGGAGATCACACTCAATACCCTCTTCCAGGCCGCCTGGGCGATTGTGCTCGCCACCGAGACCGGCCGCGACGATGTCGTTTTCGGCGCCACCGTCTCCGGTCGCCCGGCACAGATCCCCGGTATCGAATCGATGATCGGACTGTTCGTCAACACGGTGCCCGTCCGGGTCCGTCTCGATCGCCGGGAAACCCTCGCCGGGTTGTCACGGCAGATCCGAAGCGAACAGACCGCATTGCTCGACCAGCACCACCTCGGCCTCGCGCAGATCCAGAACACGGTCGGGCCGGGCGCGATGTTCGACACGGTGACCGTCTTCGAGTCCTACCCGGTCGATCGGGCCGGGCTGTCCGAATCCCTCGATATCGCCGGGATGCACGTCCTGGACGTGCACGGACGCGACGCCGCGCACTATCCGCTCGGCCTGATCATCCATCACGAGGCCGGCCTGCACCTGACCTTCGAGTACCTGCCCTCGTTGTTCACCCGCTCCCGGATCGAGGCCCTCGCCGACCGGGTACGGCGAGTACTCGACGCCTTCGTCGACGATATCGATCGCCCGCTCGGGCACCTCACCCTGCTGTCACCGGAGGAGCACACCGCACTGGTACCCGCTCGCGGTCGGCCCGGCGTCGTGACTTCGGTGCTACCGCAGGTGCTGACCGCTGCCATGACCCCCGACACCGAAGCGGTGGTGTGCGACGGTGTCGGCCTGTCCTACCGCGAACTCGACGCGACCTCGAACCGGTGGGCGCGGGTTCTCATCGATACCGGGATCGGACCGGAATCGATGGTGGCCCTCGCATTACCGCGTTCCCTCGACGCCGTAGTCGCCGTATGGGCGGTCGCGAAAACCGGCGCCGCGTTCGTGCAGATCGACCCCGCGCACCCGCGCGACCGGATCGCGCGAATTCTCGCCGATTCCGGTGCCGCCACCGGGTTGGCGCTCGACGCCTGCCGAGACCGGCTGCCGGAGAACATCGAATGGCTCGTCCTCGACCGCCCCGCCTTCGCCGCGCAGGCGGCAGCGGCATCCGCCGTCGCCGTCACCGACGCCGAGCGCACCACGGCGCTACGGCCCGAGCACCCGGCGTACCTGGTCTACACCTCGGGCTCCACCGGGACCCCCAAAGGGGTGGTCGTCACCCATACCGGGATCGCGAACCTGGCCGCCGAGGAGCGGGAACGCTTCGGTCTCACCGCGGCCGCCCGGGTACTCGCCGCCGCCTCGCCGAGCTTCGATGTCTCGATCCTCGAATGGCTCGGCGCCGCGGCCGCGGGAGCCACCGCGGTGCTCGCGCCCGCCGCGGTGCTCGCGGGCGCCGAACTGGCCGAAACGATCGCGGCCGGACACGTCACCCATGCGGCTCTCACACCGACAGTCCTCGCCTCCCTGGACCCGGGCACCGTCGGCACGCTCGGCACAGTGATTCTCGGCGGCGAGACCTGCCCACCGGATCTGGTCGCCCGATGGGCACCGGGTCGTACGGTGATCAACAGCTACGGGGCCACCGAAACCACGATCATGAGCTGCGCCGCCGCCGCGCTGACCACAGCTCCGGACGGTCCGATGACGATCGGTGGTCCGGTGCGTGGGTTCACCGCCGTCGTACTCGACCGCGGATTGCGCCCCGTCCCACCAGGAGTGGTCGGCGAACTGTACCTGTCCGGGCCGGGTCTGGCCCGTGGTTACCACCGGCAACCCGCCACCACCGGAACCCGGTTCGTGCCGGACCCGTACGGGCCGCCCGGGACCCGGATGTACCGCACCGGCGACCTGGTCTCCTGGACCACCGACCGGACACTGCACTACCGCGGCCGCAACGACCTGCAGATCGAGATCGGGGGCAACCGCATCGAACCCGGCGAGGTCGAGGCCGCGCTCCGCGGCCATACCGACGTCGCCCAGGCCGCCGTCACGGTCCGCACCCGCCCCGATGGTACCGACCAGCTCGTCGGCTATGTGGTGCTCGAACCCGGCGCCACGCTCGACACCCCCGCGCTGACCACCCACCTCGCTGCCCGGCTTCCCACCCAGATGATCCCGACCGGCCTCGTCGCTCTCGACCGGATCCCGCTCACCGCCAGTGGCAAACTCGACTACCGGGCACTGCCCGTGCCGGGCCGGCCGTCCGTCCCGTTCCGGTCGCCGTCCACTCCGCTCGAGGCCACGGTCTGCACGGCCTTCGCCGATACGCTGGATATCGAACGAGCCGGTATCGATGACGGCTTCTTCACGCTCGGCGGTAACTCGCTGGCCGCTGCCCGACTGGTGGTCCGACTGCGCGAATCGACCGGTTTCGACGTCCCGGTCCAGTGGATCTTCACCGATCCGACGCCGCAGGCGCTGGCCCGCCGCATCGAGACCCGCCGCCGCGGCCTCGACGAACCGGAATCCGGTGACGGACTCTCGGTCCTGCTCGCGCTACGTGCCACCGGCGGCAGTCCACCGCTGTTCTGTGTGCACCCGGCCATCGGCCTGGCGTGGTGTTTCAGCGGACTCGTGCAGCACCTCGACCCCGACCGTCCCGTCCACGGGCTGCAATCCCCGGTATTCACCGAACCCGACACCCGGTTCGCCACCCTGGACGAACTCGCCGCCCGCTACGTACAGGAGATCCGCTCCGTCCAGCCGCGCGGTCCGTACCATCTGCTCGGTTACTCGCTCGGCGGCACCATCGCCCACGCGATCGCCGTCCAGCTCCGCCGGGACGGTGACCGCGTCGCCACGCTGGCCATGATGGACACCCGGGTCGTCACCGCCGACAGCGTCCGGGCTCCCACACCCACCATCGGGGAGATGCTCGCCGAGGTCACGGGCCTTCCTGTTCCCGAGGACTCCGCCGAGCCCGCCCTGGCCGCCGTGGCCGATCCACCGGCCCGGTACGACGGACTCGGCGCAGCCCTGACCCCGGAGCATCTCGAGGTCCTGCACCGCGACTACACCCGGCTCGTCGACCTCACCTGGAACCACCGGCCGGCGCCGTTCGACGGTGACCTGATCTACTTCAGCGCCGCCCCGGGCGACGAAGACAACGAAGACACCGGCTCCTCTCCGGCTCTCGAATGGGCCGACCACATCACGGGTCGTATCGCCGAGCACCATATTTCCGCCCGGCACGACCGGATGACCGCCCCCGACGCACTGCGCGCAATCGGACTCGTCCTCACCGAACACTTCCGCTCCACCCCGACTCCTGCGTCGGAGACCCCGACTCCAGCAAGGGAAACCCGATCATGACCACCGACCCCGCTGTAGGTACCCGTTCCGGCATCGAGCCGGTCAACCTGTTCGCTGCCGATCCGGTGAGTGGTGTCACCGAGCATCCGATCGCCGCCGAACTACGACAGTGGACAACCGAGTACCTGTGCCGGTCCCATCCGGATCTCGGCCGCCACGGCCCCGTCTGCCCCTATATGAGCCACGCCGTCAACCGCCGGTTCCTGTGGGCCGCATTCCTGGCCGGTCGACATTTCGAGGTCGAGCGGATAGCCGACGTCGTCGACGACCTCTACGACCTGTACCCCGCCCTGCCGCCCCAGGACCCGCCCGATTCCGGTTTCAAAGCCGTACTCGCGGTCTTTCCCGATCTCACCGAGTACGGCGGCATCGAAGCCGTGCAACGCGATCAGAAATCCCGGTTCGTGGAACACGGCCTGATGCTCGGCCAGTTCTATCCGGGTTGTACCGTCTCCGGGCTGCACAACCCCGACTTTCCGGCTCTCGATTCGCCGCTGCCGCTGCTCGCCGTCCGCCATATGGTCCCCACCGATTTCCCCTTCCTCAAAACTCGCCCCGACTGGATAGACGCCTACCTCAAGATCTTCGCCCCGGCGATACCCGAGGTCATCACCACCGCCATGGCCGACGAACTCGCGCACAGCGCCGACGGCGCGTAAGAAATCCGATCACCGCGATGCTCCCACCCGTAACCACGGCCGGAGCAGGTTCTCCTCGGTGGACGGACCCGGCTGCCATTCGGCGATCCACGGACCGGTGCCCTCGCTCGAGTCGAGCACCCCCTCCTCCAGCCATCGGTAGCGGCCGTCGAGCACGTTGAGTGCCGCGCGCACATCCGCGTCGTCGGTGTTGTCCCACAGTCCGTCGAACAGCTGCCGCACCCGAATGCGTGCCTGGCGGCAGAAGATATCGGCCAGTTCTCCGGCGGCATCCGCTTGCGGCGTGCCGTCGACGCGCTCGGCCTGCGCTCGTACGCAGGCCGCCGACATCGCGAAGAGTTCCGCGCCGATATCGACGAGGCGGCCCAGGAACACCTGCCGGTACTCGAGTTTCGCCTGCCAGCGCGCCATCCCGTACATCAGGGCCCGGGCCTGTTTGCGGGCCATCCGCTCGACGAAGCGCAGATGGTGCGCCAGTGGTCCGAAATCACCGAACGCGCCCGGTGCGCTGCCGGGGCCGACGGCCAGTTGCGGGAACCATTTCGCGTAGAAGCCACCCGCGCCCACCGCCGCTCTGGCCTTGTCCTTGAACTCCGCGTGCCGGTCGACGAGGGCGCCGGCGGCGGCCATATGCGCATCGGCCATCTCCCGGGCGATGAGCAGCCGCATGATCTCGCTGGAGCCTTCGAAGATCCGGTTGATCCGCAGATCGCGTACCAGCTGCTCGGCGCCGACCGCACGTTCGCCCCGGGCTCGTAGCGACGCCGCCGTCTCGTATCCGCGCCCGCCGCGAATCTGTACGAGTTCGTCGGCGATCCGGCAACCCATCTCCGAGGCCCACAGCTTGGCGAGTGCCGCCTCGATCCGGATATCGTTGCGATTCTCGTCGCACATGGCCCCGGAGAGGTCGAGTACTGCCTCCAGGGCGTAGGTCGTCGCGGCGATATAGGACACCTTGGCCGCCACCGCGGCATGTTCGCCGACCGGCCGTCCCCACTGCACCCGCGCGGAGCTCCATTCGCGTGCGATTTTCAGCGACCATTCGGCGGCCGCGGTGCACAGTGCCGGGATAGCGAGACGTCCGGCGTTCAACGTGGTGAGAGCGATCTTCAACCCGTCGCCTTCCCGGCCGATCAGATTCTGCACGGGTACCCGCACGTGGTGCAGGCGGGTGACGCCGTTCTCGAGGCCCCGCAGACCCATGAACGAATTGCGCCGCTCCACCGTGATGCCCGGGCTGTCGGCTTCGACGACGAAGGCGGAGATACCGCCGCGGTGTCCATCGCTCTTCGGTACCCGGGCCATCACCACCAGCAGTTCCGCGACCACGCCGTTGGTCGTCCACAGTTTGACGCCGTCGAGCTCGTAGGCTTCGCCGTCGGTGGTGGGGGTCGCGGTGGTGGCCATCCGGGCCGGATCGGAGCCGACATCGGGTTCGGTGAGCAGGAAAGCGCTGATCGCGCCTTGCGCGCAACGCGGCAGGAATCGGTTCTTCTGTTCCGGAGTGCCCGCCAGCTTCAGTGGTTCGGGGACGCCGATCGATTGGTGCGCGGACAACAGCGCCCCCAGGCTCGGGTGTACGGAACCGACGAGCATCAGCGCCTTGTTGTAGCCGACCTGGGACAGCCCCTGCCCGCCGTATTCCTCGGGAATCTTGAGGCCGAAGCAGCCGAGTCGGGCGAGGCCGCGTACGTACTGCTCCGGAATACGGTCCTGCGCCTCGATCACGCTGCCGTCGAGGGTCGCGCAGTAGTCCCGGAGCCGGGTCAGGTACGCGTCGGTCTTCGCGGTGTCCTGCGCGCCGGGTCGCGGAAACGGATGAATCAGATCCACGCGGTAGCGGCCGAGGAACAACTCTTTGGCAAAAGACGGTTTGGACCAGGTGACTTCGCGAGATTCCTCGGCCAGGCGGCGGGCCTGTTCCTCCGTGGCGTCGACTTTCGCGGCAGTGGACATGCTGTCCTCCTCGGAAGTGGTGACAGTCACATCCGAGTGTAGGAGTTCTTGTTACTCGCCGGTAGTTTGGATTGACGAATACGCCGCGGCGTCGGGTCCGGCCGCGTGGGCGTTACCGCGGTGCTCGGCGTTCGCGGGCGCGTCCTGCGTAGATACGGAGTATTGCGGCGTCGAACCCGTCCGGCGCATCGGTGTGGGCGGCGGTCTCCATCGCCCGCGAACCGAGCCGGTCGGCTATTCCGGACCCATTCGGCCCGTCCCGCACATCCGCTCGGGATCCAGCCAACCGGCCACCGCGATCCAATCGGCAGTGGTCATCCGTTCGGAAACACGTTTCTCCCGTCCGGCGCATCTCGCGTGCAGCAGCCGATGTCGATCGAGACTCGAGCGCAACGCCCCGCCACACCGCGAGCATTTCAACTCAACCATTTCTCGTCTCCGGGTTCACATCGTTGTGACCACTTCCGGCGCCGTTGCCGGACGGCGCGGAATTGCTTTCCGCGCCCGGGGCGAGTGCATGAACTGCTGGGCGAGGGCGAGTCCAACTCTGTTCGAGTAGCTCCGTTCCGATCGTGACCGTCTGCTCGGGACCGACTGTGCCGCGTGAACCTCCCGAACGGATGCCGGGGCCGTCCGGGGGATGTACCCGCGACCGTGGCCGCTGCACGATCATGCCCACACCCGACACTCGGTGACCGGCCTCCGCGGCGGGATGAGTTCGCCCCAGAAGGCGTGCCGGACTGCATCCCACAGCCTCGCCAGTTCCGGATGAAGTTCACGTGCTTGCGCGAGATCCGGATAGTTCCCGGGCCCGAAGCGCAGCACCGAACAGGTATCCGAGGTGTTCTCCACGGCCGCGATCGCGATCCGGTGCGGCCGAATCACCCACCACGTCGCATAGAGACCGTCGACTTCTGTTCGCCGTAGGTCAGCCATTGCCGGTGCGCCGTCGTTGTCCGAGTGCCTCGTTTGTCCGGTGACCGCTGTCGACCGACCTCGCGCGGATGCGCGCCGACGTCCCGGTCGGGAACCCGGCGCGACGGCGGATGCGCAGCCGGTGGCCACCTGCATGGGGCGGGTTCTCGCGCATGGGACGTTCTCCTTCGATCGTGACTTCCTCTGAAGGTGTCTGGGGGTGATGTACGTCCCTAAAACTAATACATTAGAGTTCATAGTTCAATGGTTCAGAGCGAGCTTCTTTTCGATCCCGGTGGGCCGGCATCGCCCACCCAGGCGACAGCCGGCTGAAACGGATCGGTATATCTCTGACTTGATAGTTCATGTTTCAAGGTTTTCGGACATAGAATCGGTACTCGTAGTGCCACCCGAGGAGTCGCGTTGTCCCAGCAAGAACGCGCCGGCCTGTCCGCGCTCGGCGTCGTGCTCTCACCACTCGAAGGCAGTGGTCCGAAAACCGAGGCCGTGGTGCAGCGGCTGTCCGCCGCGATCAGCCTCGGTGTGATGGCCGACGGCCAGCAGTTACCGAGCGAGTCCGATCTCGCCGGCCAGCTGGGCGTATCGACGATGACCCTGCGAGAAGCGCTGGCTGTGCTTCGGCAGCAGGGAATTGTGCGCACCACCCGCGGCCGTGGCGGCGGCAGCTTCGTCTGCGCTTCGGGACAGGCCCTCGAGCACTCGTCGCAGGCGCGCCTCCAGCAGATGAGCCTGGCCGAGTTGCGTGACCTGGGGGATGAGCAGTTCGCCGTGGTCGGCGCCGCCGCCGTATTCGCCGCGCGCCGCGGGTTGCGGGCCGATGTGGCCCGGCTCCGCGCCTTGGCCGACCGGTTGAAGGTGAGCGCCGAGCCGGTCGCGGCCCGCCGGGCCGACAGCCGTTTTCATATCGAGATGGCGGTCTGCGCGCAGTCCACCAGGCTCACCCGCACCCAGGTCGGCCTGCAGGCCGAGCTGTCCGCACTGCTCTGGCTACCCCGCCTGGAACTGGATCCGGCCGCAGAGGCCATTGCCCATCATGACCTGGTGGACGCCATCGAACGGGAGGATGATGGCCGGGCGCGAGAGCTGGCAGAATCGAATACGGAGAATCGTATCCGCCGACTCGTCGCCCTGCACGTGGAGCTCAATGAACAATGAGTGGCACCGACAATTCTTCCACCCCGGGAACCATCGAGTCGCTCGCATCGGTGATCACCGAGCTGGTCGATGACATATACGCGTCGCTGACATCGATCGGGGCCGCGCTGACGAGCCTGTGGACCGATCTCACCGGGCGGCCGCAGCGGCCTCCCCGATCCACCGACCTCGCACCCTTGCGCGAGACCATCGTCGGCGAACTCGAGCGGCGTGGACGACTGTTCGACGGAGCCGGTGTGGTGATGGCCGACGGAGTTCTCGCCGACCGCCCCAGGTACCTGCAATGGTGGCTTTCCGACCCGGTACGCGGACCGCAGCTCCATAAGCTGGAATTGAATCCGCAGAGCGAATATTTCTACGATTACACCGCAATGGACTGGTATGTGATCCCACGCGACCAGGGACGGCGATGGGTGCACGGTCCGTACATCGATTTCGCGTGCACCGATCAGTATGTGTGCACCTTCGCGATCCCGGTGGGCGCCGGATCGGGCCGCTTCCTCGGAATCGCCGGCGCCGATGTGCCGGTCGGCGCGATGGAAGAAGTCCTGCTTCCGCGATTCCGGGCATCGAGCCGGCGGGTCGCCCTGGTCAACGACGAGGGCCGAGTCATCCTGGGGACCGATTCCGCATACCCACCCGGATCGAGGGCAATCCGGGGAGGCGGCTCCGGCGCCGAAGTGCCCATCGCCGCTCTACCCTGGTCGATACAACAACTGGGACCCACAGCGCCGCCGCGTGCGCCATGAGGGGTGAGAATCACCGCCGAGCCCTTCGGTGCCGGTTACGCCGCCTCCGCCGGTGTGGCGGAGGCGTTCGTTCCGGTGCGGTCAGCGAGTGAACAGTTCGAACCGGTCACCGGACTGACGGCAGAACCAGGTTTTGCCCAGCCCTTCCTGACCGAATTTGCCCACCCCATTCGCCACACATGCGCCTTGTGTGGGGTAATAGTCAACGGTTGTATCGGCCGCCGCGATGCCGGCCGCGCCGAAGGTGAAGGCCGCGATCATCGCCCCAGTGATCAGATGCTTCATCATGGCGGGAAGTCTATAGCGGGAGGCCACCGTTCCGCTCTCGAATTATATTGGCCGGCCGCGAGATTCGCAGTTCGCGAGGGTGGCGCCGCGTGGGGGTCCGCTGTACCGGACCCCGGACTCACTGGGCCTTCGGGTGTTGTGGTGCTGATTCACTTCGGCGGGCGGTGGTTGTGAAAGTTTCGCTACGCCGGTCTCTTTCATCCGATTCGTCAGCTTCTGTCCACACTCTGGATGTGGTGGCCGAGTGGAGTCTGCTCGGTGAGCCGGCGGAGGCGACCGTTCGCTGTCGCCGTAGTCGCCGACAGCCCCGTTCCTGCCCGGGAACGGGGCTGCGCTGTACCGTCGGGGATGGAAAGATGGACCGGAACATTCCCGCGGTCGACCAGTGGAGCTCAGGAGAATCCATGCCTACATCAGAAGAGTTCCCCGGCATCGGTATGCCGAATATCGAAGCGTCCTCGTCTTTGGACGGCCTGGGGCCGGTGGAAATGGAATCACCCACCCAGGATCTCGTCGTCGACGGCATACTCGATACCTTCGTCACCACCGGTCCCGATTCGATGAGTGTCTGGACCGATACCGATCTCGACGGATACGCCGACCGGCTGAGCGTGGTGGAGAACGACGGCGACTACTCGGCTTGGGAATACCACCGCAATCCCGACGGGACGGGCGAGTGGCGGCAGACCGATCAGGGGAAAGTGGGGGAGTGAGCGGGCGCCGGCCGCGCGGAGCGAGATGGAACCGGTGCCCGAGCCGCCCGTCGAATCGGGTTGATATGCAGGACATGTCCGCCCGGTGAGCGCGTGGGCGTAGTGGTCGATTCCCCCTCCGGACACAGTATTTACGCAGTTCAGGGGAATCTCTGAGCACAGTCTCCGCTCTGCGTCCACAGCGAGGTCCCGAAACAGGGAATCCGAGGGGACTCGGCCTGACGCAAGGACCTATGTCACGGCTACTACTCCCCGCGTGCGTGTGCGCAAGGACGGCACAACGTACAGCCGAGTGCGCTTCCGGGTGCCCCGCGCCGGCAAGACCGTTCGATCCTCGCAATCGTTCGACGACCACAGCGCCGCTCCGCTTCCGATCCCGCCGGCGGATACCTCGACGGATCCGCGGCCTTCGGGGCGAACCGGTCACCGTGTCGGATCCGTTGCCGCGCCCGGTAGTTCCCGGCGGCATCGACCGGGCTGTCACCCCGGCCACGGCAGCGCCGGCCGGTGCCGTAGGACGCCGGGCGTCCCCTCGAAGAAGGGCTCCTGAGCAACGCTCGCTGAGTGCGCTGGGACGGGATGAGACCATAACAGCCGTGACAGCACCGCTTTCCGGACCGGTGCCGCAGTCTGCGTCCAGGGTAGTGGTGAGGTCCGAGTGAGCAACGGTGTAACCAGGGTCCTGGCCCGGGTCCTGAACGATTTGAGACGCCTGACCGGTCAGGGATCCGGCGGCCTCGCGGAGTACCCCAGGGGCGCGGCACGCATTGCCCGCCGCGATGTCGATGAGAAGGTGCCCGCCGACCAGCGCGGCGAGGACGAGGTCGACAAGGCAGTCGAGGCGCTGAGCACACCGGAACAGCGGCGGGCGGCCCCGCTCGACTCCCGTGCGGGCGAACACGGTGGTTCCCCGGCGACTTACCGGGAGTATTCGCTGGATGAATACATCCGAATGCTGGAAGAGCGGGAAGGCCGGGCGGTGAGCCCCGAGCGGCGAAAAACTCTTCGCCGGGGATGTGTCGGTCTCGTACAGGACCGTATCGGCAGAACCGACGGGCTGCCGCCGATGCATATCGCGTTCGGCGATGTCGAGTCACACGGCAGGATCGCGGACCTCGGGAAGGCCCTGGCACATGTCGAGGCCGCCGAGAAAGATGTTCTGCATTGGCAGCGACAGCTGGATATATCGGAAGACGCAACGAGGAAATACGGAACCAGGTGGTCGGCCGAGGATCCCTACACCGGAATAACGCGAAACGCGACCGAGAACATGGAATGGATCAGAGAAAATCTCGATACAGCTCAGGAGAACGCGCGGACAGCGTTGGCCCGCGTGCCGGAGGGTCATAATCTGGAAGAAATGAAGGATGCCAAGAGCGCGGCAAAGCTCGAAGGCAACAGGCGGGTGTTCGACAGGGTCTCCGGCTATTTGGATGAGTTGAACAAAATATTCGCGGCGAATCCCGGAGACGCCGCAGAAGTCGCCCGCCTGATCCAATCGCACCCCGACCTCGGTCCGCTGCAGGGTATCGAGCGATTCCTACCCACCGGCGGCAGGCCCGAAGAATTCGAAGCGGTGATCACCTACAAAGATCTGTGGTCCGGTCAAAAGGATTCCGGTGTTCGCACGATAGACCTCGGAAACGGCGCATTCAATTACGACGACGGCACTGATACCCCCGATCCGAGCAGATTCCGGCCGAATCCCGAGACGGGCCGGGTGGATATGTCTCGCGACCTGCACCAGGGCAGGCCGAACAGCATGAACTTCAATTACGCATACTACGACCGGGAAACGAACAGCTGGTGGGGTGCGGATCAAGGTGATCACGATCCGAACCGTCCGATGCGTGTCAAACAGATGACACCGGAATATCTGTGGGCCGATCGTCTGGAATACGATACACCGGTATTCGGCGTCGATATCGTCGACAAGTCACGATGACGGCATCTGAATAAAAACTGTGGACCTGCGGTCACGTCGATAAATGTCGGCGTTTTCTACGGTATTGCCGATATCGCTACGGCCGGTGCCATTATTCCATGCGGAGCCGGCTCCGGGACGGCTTCTCGATGCGCTGTGCCCCCGTCCTCTGTCTGATACGCAGGGCTTGTTTCCCGGTGAGCGCGTGGGCGTAGTGGTCGATTCCCCTCCGGACATGAGCTACCGGGGCCACGGCAGACCGAAATCGATACCGGCCGTTGAACTGTCGCCGCTGGGTGGGCGCGGGCGTGCTATACCGAGCCTGCCGAACTGCTTTCCCCTGAAACAGAAGTCAGATAATCGGACGCTTCGGCCAGCGAACAGACTTCGCCGACCTTCGCGGCGATATCGCGCAGGTTCGATTCGTGGGCGTCGGGATGGCGGTCTCCGACGCATTCGCGTACCACGATCGGGACGAATCCGTTCTGTAGCGCATCCAGGGCGGTCGCCCGGACGCATCCGCTGGTCGACAGGCCCGCGATCAGGACGGTGTCGATTCCCCGCACGGTCAGCGACGCCGCGAGGGAAGTGCCCGCGAAAGCGCTCGGGTAATGCTTGGTCACGACCGTTTCTCCGCGGCGTGGTGCGAAACCGTCGACGAACTCGGCGAGGGGATTGCCGGCGACGAAGCATGTCAGACTCGGGACCTTGCGGAAGAACAAGCCGCCGAGCGCACCGTCGGCGTGGTCGTAGCGGACCCGGGTGAGGTATACGGGAATTCCCGTCGCGGTGGCCTGCTCGCGGAACTCCAGCATGGCCGCCACGGCGTCTTCGACGCCCGCGTACAACGGTGAGGCGGGATCGGTGTACGCGCGGGCCGGGTCGACGACGACGAGCGCAGGCCGCGTACCGGGTTCGAGGTGCCCGCCGAACGCGTCGTCCGCGGCGAGCGTTGTGATGAGCGGAGCGTCGGTCATGCCACCGCTCTCTCGTGCGTGCGTACCGTGTCGTCGTCGTACTGCACGAACGCCTTGGCGGCGAGTACCGGCGCGATGTGATCGCTGATCACGGCGAGATGCGCGGGATGGGCGCGGTACGCCTCCCACGCCGGCTGCCCCGCGAATCGCAGGTGGAAGCGTAGTGACGCGTTACCGTCGGACAGTCCGGCATCGCGCACGACCTCGGCGCGGACCAGTCCGTCGATCCGGTCCGGAAGGGTTAGCAGCGCGGCGGCGATTCCTTCGATCTGCGCGTCGGTGGCTTCGGGGATCAGGGTCAGATGACCCACGTGATTGAACATGTCTTCTCTCCTCGATTCGTCAGAATCGCTCGAGTAGCGAACCGTGACCGACGATCCTGTCGTCGATCCCGTTGGTGCGCAGCGCGTGCCACACCGTCGCGGCATTGATCGCTATCACCGGTTTGCCCAACTCGCGCTCCAACTCGGCGGCGACCGCGACAGCCTCGAGGTTGGTGCCACATTGGATGAGTGCGTCCACGTCGGGACCGTCCACCGCGCGGAACGCGGCCCGGATGGCGTCGGGGGATTCGTCGGCGATGGAGGTCGCGGACGCCGACTTCAAACCGTGGATGGCCGCGACCTCGAAACCGAGTTCGGTGAAGTAGGCCACCACCTGCTCATCGCCGACCGGCTGGTACGGGGTGACCACCCCGATCTTCCTCGCGCCGAACGCCTGTAGCGCGCGGCCGGCCGCGGTCGCTCCGGTGGTGACCTCGAGCCCGGTGAGCGTGCGCACCAGCGATTCGAACTCGGCGTTGCCGGCCACCCCACCCCAGAAGGTCTCGGCGGACATCCCCATCACGACATAGTCGGGCAGCGCGGTCATCACCGTCTCGAGTGCCGCCGGCAGCGCCGCGTTGAGATTCTCCCGGAACCTGCCGAAGGCGTCCGCCGAGTCCAGGGCTACGGCGTTGATCATGATCCGGCCGGTGTGCCAGGAGCAGTCCTGTGGGCGCAGCCGGTGGAATTCGCGCTCGACCGAGGTATTGGTAGAGGGAATGATCAGTGCGAACTTGAGTCCTTTGCGGGTGGGCGAGCCCGCGCCGGTCAGGGTTGGTGCGGTCATACGAAGCTCCTCTGATCGTCGATACCGGAAGTGATTCGGCCGGCTGCGTCACCGGACAACGCGTGTGCGGCGACGGCGGCGTACTCGGCGGCCGCCAGCCGATCGCCCTGCCCGAGCAGTTCGGTCAGGGCCTGCCACTGCGCACCACTGTGACCGGACGCGCCGGTGGCGCGGATTCTCCGATAGGTATCGGCGACCGCTTCGGCCGCGGCCAGCAGGGGCGCGACCGGGTAGATCAGCACGGCCACACCGCATTCGGCGAGGACCTCGGCAGGGGGAAGCTCGGAGTGATCACCGGCTTCGGAGAGATTGACCAGCAACGGGACACCGGGGACGGCGTCCCGCACCCGCCGTAGCGCCTCCTCCGAGTAGACCCCCTCGACGAAGAGGAGGTCCGCGCCCGCCGCGGCATAGGCGCGGGCACGAGCGAGTGTGGCTGCCTCTCCTTCGACCGCGAGTGCGTCGGTGCGGGCGATCACCAGTGCCGAGGTCCGTCCCGATACGGCGGCCCGCACCTTCGCGATCATCTCCTCGACCGGTACGAGCTGTTTCCCGGCGAGGTGCCCACAGCGCTTGGGCGCGACCTGGTCTTCGAACTGCACCGCCGCGGCGCCGGCCGCTTCGAATCGGGCCATCGTCTCCTCGACTTGCAGGATTCCGCCGTAGCCGGTATCGGCGTCCACGATCAGCGGCAGCTCGCTGACCGAGGTCATCCGACGCACCTGCTCGGCCATCTCCGCGAGACCCAGATAGCCGAGGTCCGGCCGGCCCAGCGCGGTAGCCGATACGGCTGCGCCCGAGACATAGGCCGCGCCGAAACCCGCTGCCTCCGCGGCGCGAATCGTCACACCGTCGTAGACGCCGGGTGCGGCGACCGTTCCGTAGCACAGCATTTCCGACAGCCGCCGCCCGGCGGGGCGGGCCGTATCGGGAACCGCACGCAGTTCCCGTGCGAGTCGCCCGCGAGTGATTCGCAGGGAGGTGAACATCGCGGCCCGCCTCTGATGTTCCCGCTTGTCGAACAGGTCGCGGTCCAGTGCCGACAGCGATTCGGCGCGTGCCTCACGGGCCGCCGAATCCGATTGCCGCATACCGTCGTAGTTGTTCTGCGCGCGCGCCTGCACATGGTTGAGCGCGGCGTCACGGCGGAGTTCGCTGTACAGCCGGCCCACATGGGCGTCATCGGTGCCGGTGAGGGCGGCGTCGATGCACCGGGCGGCGGCCCACGCGTCGTGGATACCGCTGTTCATTCCCATCCCGCCGAGTGGGTTGTTGACGTGGGCGCTGTCACCGGCGAGCAGGATGTGGCCCACCGTGAAAGTCGCGGCGACACGCATGTTCACCGAGTAGACGTTCGCGTGGGCGATCTCGTAGGCGCCGGGCTGTGCGGCGACCCGTTGCAGACGCGCCTGCAGCGAAGCGGGGTCCAGCGCCTGCTCGTCGGATTCGTCGTCGCCGATCGGGAACAGTGCCCGCCAGTGTTTCGGTGTCCGCAACAGCACACCCCACTCCTCGGGGTCCGATATATAGGACACGTAGGCGAGGTCGGGGAAGTCGTCGCGGAACTCGTGTGTGGTCGATGCGACCAGGAAACGCTCGTCGTAGGTACGTCCCTCGAAGGAGACGCCCAGCGACTTCCGGATCACGGAGCTCGCTCCGTCGGCGGCGACCAGCCACCGGGCCCGTATCGGATGGTCGCGATCGGTATCGGGCAGGAAGATCCGCACGTGGGCATCGCCCTGCTCGACCCGGACGACCGGCGTGGAGTACCGCAGCGTGACATTGGGCATCGTCACCAGGACATCTCTGATGATCCGGGTCAGGTTGTCCTGTTCACTCTGCAATCGGTAGGGATACTTCGTCTCCGGCGCGAGTAGTCCCATATCCATCTCGGAGAGCACGGCGCCGCTGCGTTCGCGGTATTGGTACACCGGTGCTTTCAGCCCGACCTCGTGCAGTGCGTCGACCACTCCGAGCTCCTCGAGCAGTTCGAGGGTGGACGGGTGGAAGGTCGAGGCGCGCGATTCGGTGGACAGTTCGCTGCCGGCTTCGAGTACCAGGACCTGGTGACCCAGCTGCGCGAGCGTGAGCGCGGCAACCATTCCCACCGGGCCCATACCGGCGACGACCACGGTGTTCATCCCGGCGTTGTCGGGGTCTGTCATGGTCGAATCACGCCTTCTCGGTCAGCAACGGGCCGTACAGTTTCGGCTGCCGGGTTCCGACGGGGTCGAGGTGGTAACCCATCATCTTGTTATGCGATTCGCGCAGGTCCAGGCGCACGATCAGCTGCTCCTCGAACCCGTGCCGGGTCCACTGGGCAGACGGATAGCGCATCAACGCAATCGGCTGGCCGGGGACGAACGGATCGGCCCGCACGATCTGGCTGCCGACCTTCGCGGGACTGTCGAGTCGATTGACCGACACCAGATGCACCCGGTTCTCCTCGGTGCGCTCGGTCGCCGCCATATCCGCCGCTTCGCGACGGTCCCAGCTCGTGGGGTGGGCGACGATCTCCGCACCGCGCAGGGCGAGCAGCCGCATCACCTCCGGAACCCACACCTCGTTTCCGATCATCACACCGATGGCGCCGATCTCGGTGTGGGCCACCTCGATCGCGTCACCCGCACTCGCCCAACGGGATTCGACAGCATCGAGATGGGTCTTGCGATAGGTGAACGCGATCTCGCCGCCCGCATCGATCAGGTATGCGGTCGAGTAGAAGGCCGTGTCCGCGTGTTCGACGAGATGGGCGACCACCCACAGGCGGTGCTCGCGTGCCGACTCGCCGATTCTGTCGAGTACGCGTCGCGAGACGGCCGCGGCGGCCGCGGGATCCGCGGCGACCTCGCCGGGCCGGAAGCAGAACAGCTCCGGCAGCACCCCGAGCGTGGCGCCCCGGCGGGCCGCGTGGGCGATCTGCCCGAGGGCGCGGGTGATCGTCCAGTCCTGGTTGTGGAACCACGACACCTGCAGAGTGGCCACATCGAGTGGTTCGGCGGGTATCTCCGGATCGTCCGGGCCGAGCATGGGTGCGACGGGAAGGCTCTCGTGCGGGGTCATCAGGTCGCCGTAGAGGTCCGGTCGGCGCCAGCCCATGACATCGGCGAACCCGGGAACGTTCTTGTCGTCGGCGGCGGCCGGTTCGATATCCGCCCAGACCAGACCCTCCTGGACCTCGCCGGCCGCGGCGAGTACCGCACCGCGTGGGGAGACGATCTGCGAGCCGCCCATCCACGGGTAGGCGTCGGCGGGCCCGCCGACGGTGTTGGCGGAGATATGCCAGACATGGTTCTCGAGGGCCCGCAGCGGAACGTGCACCCGCACCTCGTCGGGGCCGCGGGAGTTGAGGGAATTGCACAGGATCTGGGCGCCGAGTGTACCGAGCACTCGCGGTACATCCGGCACGATTCCGTCGGCGCACATCAGCAGGCCGAGTCGGCCGATCGCGGTGTCGACCACCTCGAGGGCCCGGTGCCCCGGCACGAACAGGGTGTATTCGTAGTCCCAGAGCACGGTCTTGTGGTGGATGTGCAGGATCTCGCCGTCGGGTCCGATCAGAACCGAAGCGATCCGCACCTCCGGTGCGGTGGCGGTGCGCAGGTCCACGCCGACGACGGCATGGATACCCGCCGAGCGGCATGCCGCGCGCACTCCGACGACGAACTCGCCTTCGAGTTCTTCGCAGCGTGCGTAGCATTCGGCGCGATCCGCGTAGTCGCGGACGCGATTGCTGTTCTCCGGCAGGACGATCAATTGCGCACCGGCCGCGGCGGCGGCGTGGATGTAGCCGCTACAGAGTTCGGTGTTGGCCGCGACGTCGGGGCCCGAGAAGAATTGCGCGGCGGCGACACGCACGACGTCACCCTCGCGTTCACAACTGTCCAGTGTCTTCATGCTGTGTCACATGACCTTCCGCGGTACGGACGAACTGTCCGGAAGTAGGTGGTCGGCTGCCCTCGCCCGTCAGGCACTTCGATCGACGGTGAGCACCGCCGACAGCAGTCGGCGGGTGTACCGGTTGCGTGGATCCCGCCGGACCTCACGCCACGGACCGGCCTCGACTACGCGCCCGCGGTAGAGCACCGCGACGTCGGTGGCCAGCGCCGAGACAGTCGACATATCGTGGGTGATCAACAGGTAGGACACGTTCGTCGCCTCCTGGACCTCGCACAGGGTGTCGAGGATCCGCGAGCGCACCGACAGGTCCAGCGAGGCGGTGGGCTCGTCGAGCACCACGAAATCGGGTTCGGTCACCATGGCGCGTGCGATTCCGACCCGCTGCTGCTGACCGCCGCTGAGTTCGGACGGGTAGCGGTCCCACAGGGCCGGGCTCAGATGCGCGAGTTCGAACGCCTGCTCACCACGGGCCCGTCGATCGGCCTTCGACATATCCCGGAAATGCACGTCCAGCGGCTCGGACACCGATTGTCCGATGGTCCGGCGCGGGTTGAGCGCGAGTTCCGGCTCCTGCAGCACGATCGAACTACGTCGGCGCCACCGGCCGAGACCGGCCTTGTCCAGCGTGGCGAAGTCGATACCGTCCATGACGATCCGGCCGCTGTCGGCGGCCTCGGCGCCCAGGCAGATGCGGCCCAGGGTCGACTTCCCCGAACCGCTCTCACCGATCAGCCCGAGAGTGGAGCCCGCGGCGACGGAGAACGAGACATCGTCGACGGCCTCGACCCTCCGGTCGCCCCGGCCGTAGACCTTGTGCAGATGCTGAACTTCGAGCCTGCTCATGCCACACCGGCTTCCGTCGCGGTGCCGGACGGTTCGTCGAGGTAGCGGGTGGACGCCGCGACCAGCAGCTGGGTGTACTCGTGTTGCGGTCGGGAGAACACCGAGCGGGTCGGTCCGCTCTCGAGCACCCGGCCGTCGCGCATGACATAGATCCGGTCGCAGTAGGTCGACACCACGCCCAGGTCGTGGGTGACCATCAGGATGGCCTTGCCGTCTTCCCGGCAGATGCGGCTCAGTAGATCGAGGATCTCCTTCTGCACGGTCACGTCCAACGCGGTGGTCGGTTCGTCGCCGACTACCAGGTCGGGTTGCAGCATGAGCGAGAGGGCGATCACCACGCGCTGTGCCATACCACCGGACAGGGCGCCGGAGTGGCCCGCCAGTACCCGCTCCGGGTCGGCGATCTCCACCCGGCGCAGCATCCGGCGCGCGGTATCGCGGATCCACGCCTTGCTCTTACCGTGTGAGCGGCCGACCGCGAGGAACTGCTTCTCGATGGACTGCACCGGATTGAGCGCACTCCAGGGCTGCTGGGGAATGAATCCGATATCGTTGCCCTTCACCGCGCGCAGCCCGCGGGTGCCGAGCGCGTGCAGATCGCGGCCCTGGAACAGGGACCGGCCGTCGACCATCCGGCCGGTCGCGGGCAGCATCCCGAGCGCCGCCCGCAGGGAAACGGATTTGCCCGACCCGGTCTCGCCGATGATGCCGACGAACTCGCCCGCGCGTACCTCGAAGGACACATCGTGTACGACTCGGGCCGCGGTATCGCCGCGGCCGAATTCGACGGCCAGATCGGTGACCTGGAGGAGCGGTGGTGCTGTCTCGGTGCTCATTTGACCTCCTTGGCGAAGTGGGCGTCGAGGCTGTCGGAGATCAGGTTCAACGCGACGATCGAATACACCAGTGCGAGCGCGGGGAAAGCGATGGGCCACCACTGGCCGGTGGTGAGCCCGGCGGAACCCGCCTGGATCATCGATCCCCAGCTGGGGATCGGCGGGGCGATACCCAGCCCGAGGAAACTCATCGCACCGACCGCCGACAGGGCCAGTGCCGCACCGGTACTGGCCTGCGACAGGATGGTGCCCGAGATATTCGGCAGGATATGGGTGCGCAGCCGGTAGAACACCGAGGTACCGATCACCTGCGAGTAGAACACGTAGCGCGACTCACGCAGGTGCATCGACTCGGCGCGCGTGAGCCGGATGAAGCGCGGGATGTTGAGAATCGCGATGGTCGCCAGCAGCACGGTGGTGCCACCACCGCTGATCTGCACGATCACCAGGATCAGGATGAGTAGCGGGAAGGCGTCGAACCCGTCGACTATCCGCATGATGTAGCCCGAGCCGCGCCCACCCGAACCGGCCAGCAGGCCGAGCGCGGTACCGGCGATCATGGCGACGGCGGTACCGCCGAGCGCCAGCGGCAGATCCGCCGCGGCCGCGGCGAAAGTACGCAACAGAACATCGCGGCCCGCCGAATCCGTTCCGAACAGGTGCTCGCCGCTGGGCGCCGTGAGCACCGACATCGGGTCGATACGGCCCGGGTCGAGGAAGAATCGGCAGACGATCGCCGCTACGGCGAGCGCCACCAGCATCGCCGCGCCGATATACGCGCCGGCGAGTCCGCGGCGGCGAGTCTTCTTCCGCGCCCGGTCCGCGCGGTCGGCGGCCGGATCGGTGACCCCGCCGGCCGCAGTGGTATCCGATGAAGTGCTGGGGGCGGCGCCCGCCCCGCTATGGCTGGTCATGGTGGAGGCCTCAGGACTTGTGACGGACGCGCGGGTCGAGGAGCAGGATGAGGATGTCGATGACGAGGAACGCCAGTACGGTCAGGCCACCGAGCACGATGACGATTCCCTGGATGACGGGTAGATCGAATTTGAAGATGGAATCGACGCCGAACGCTGCCGCGCCGTCGAGGTTGTAGATCTTCTGCATGATGGCGCCGCCACCGATGATGGCTCCGGTGATCACCGCGATCGTGGTGAGAACAGCGGTTCGTGCGACCGTGAACGCCGACCAGAACACCCGTAGCGGGGTCAGTCCGCACGCTCGCGCGTACTGGATCTGCGGAGACGACAGCACGGTGGCGAAGTTCGTCCGGGTGACCCGGGCGAAGACCGCGGAGAGCACCAGTCCGAAGCTCAGTACCGGGAGTACGAGCTGCTGCGCGGCTTTACCGAAGGTGGCTGTATCGCCCGCGAGAAGCGCATCGATGACCACCACCCCGGTCGGGCCGTCCGGAACCGCGGTACGCAGGGATACCTGACCCACCGGGGCGGGTGCCACACCGAGAAGGTAGAAGAACACGTACACCAGGACGAGGGCGAATACGTATTCCGGTAGCGACTGCAGCACACTGACGATCACCCGGGTCGTGTGATCGGCGGGCCGGGTGCGGAAATAGGCGCCCACGGCTCCCATACCGACGCCCACGACGATCGCCACCACGAGGGCGAGCAGGCCGACGGTGAGGTCGAGCGGCAGCCGTCCGAAGACCTCCGCGGAGACCGGTCGGCGGGTGAAATACGACGTACCGAGGTCACCGCGCACGAGGCCGGTGAGGAAATCGGTGTACTGCGACCACAGCGGCCGATCGAATCCCAGCTCTCGCTCGATCCGGGCGATGGCCTCCGCGTCGGCGTACTCGCCGCCGATCGCGGCCGCGGCATTGGTGCCGGGCAACCGGACCAGCCAGAACGCCAGTGTCGCGACCGCGAAGATGGATACCGGAATCGCTACGAGCCGACCGAGCAGCATCGTCACCGGAATTCGGCGGGGCGCCCCCGCGGAGCCCGGTGCGGGCTCCGCGGGCGATGTACCGGGTGCGGAGGTGGTTTCCGTCCCGTCGGAGCCCGCGGAAACGGACCGGGTCTCTACTGGCATCGGGTGTTCGCCTCGGTGTAGTCGGTGCCGAACGACGAGGCAGGTACCTGCTCGGCGCAGACGCCGCGAATATTGATCGTGGAGCGGTCGGCGAGATATACGGCGGGTTGTTGTCCGGCGATCAGTGCGGCGACGGCGTCCGTTTTCGCCCGGGTCTCGGGTCCGGTGCTGTCGGCCATCAGTTCGGCGGTCAGCGCGTCGAACCCGGGATCGCAGTAGCCGGCGTAGTTCTGCAGACCCGCGCAACCGTTGGTCAGCCAGCCGGAATAGCCCGCGTTGGCGAACGCCGGGGTTTCCGCCAGCAGCCAGGACTGAATGGTGTGCGCCAAGCCGTCGGAACGGAACTGCACCGCCGAGGGCACGGTCACCACGTTGACGCGGATTCCCACCTCGCCGAGCTGCTGCTGGACGATCGCGGCGAGGTTCGCCGAATGCGGTCCCGGCTGGGCGGGGGAGACGCTGAGATTCAGCGTGAAACCGTCCGGATGTCCCGCCGCGGCGAGCAACTTCCGGGCTTTGTCGAGATCGCGAGTGTACGGGTCGGGATTCGGTGTCGGTGCACCGAACTGGGCCGACAGTCCGCTCGCGGACGGCGCGGCGAACCCGCGGTAGACGGTCTGGTTGATCGCCTCGCGGTCGAGGGCGTACGAGATAGCCTGCCGAACTTCGGGTTTACCGACGATCGGATCGGCGGCGTTGAGTCCCAGCCAGTCGCGGGCGGGGTTGGCGCATTCGGCGAGATTGACGGCGTCGCTGTCGCGGAGGTGCTCGAGCTGGGTGTAGTCGAGGTTGGTCACCTCGGCCACCTGCCCGGTCTGCAGCAACTGGATCCGCGACGAGGCGTCGGCGACGGTCTGGAGCAGGATCTGGTCGATATTGCCGCGCGCACCGGCGAAGTTCGGGTTCCGGTCGAAGGTGAGCTGCTGGGAGGTGAATCCGGTCAGGTCCCACGGACCGAAGTTGGCTGTGTTATCGGTGAGATAGTCCTTGCCCCACTGGTCCGTGGGGGTGGAGTGGGCACGCACATCGGTGCTGTCCAGAATGATGCCCGCGACGCTGGCCAGCACATACGGTGCCATCGCGTTGGGTGCGACCAGGTTCATCCGCAGGTGCGCCGGATCGAGTACCGTGACGGGTTTCGCCCGGTCGAAGCCGCCGACTTTGAAGAACAGGGTCTGGGCCCCGGCGTCGATGGCCACGGCCCGATCGAGGGTCCACTTCACGTCTTCGGCGGTGAGTGTGTTTCCGGCCGAGCTGAGTACTCCGTTACGGAGGGTGATGTCGATGCCGAGACCGTCCTGGGTCACCGCCCACTGCTCGACGAGAGCGGTCTGCGGCTTCAGCGGGGTGGGTACCTCGGACAGGCAGGAGGTGGGTGTGCTCGCGTCGGTCTCGAACTCGAGCAGCCGACTCTGCATGACATCGGCGAGGACCTTCGACGCCTCACTGGAGTAGGCGGCCCGGTCGACGCCCTGGAAATCCTGCGGGATGGCGATCACATAGGTGGAGGACCCCGGCAGGTCGCCGCCGGTGGCGGGTCCGCCGCCACCGCCACACGCGGACAGCAGGAGCGCGGCTGCGGCGGCGGTGGCACCGGCCACCGCGAGTCCGGCGCGACGAGAAGTTCTGGCGTACATGGATTGTCCTTGGTCTGACTCAGCGGAGAAAAGGGGGCCGATCACTTCGAGGTTCCGGCGCGGCTGTCGTCGCGCAGCGCGGTCAGGTAGTTCAACGCCACCGGGATATCGGCGACGACCGTGCCGTGGGCGGGCGCCAGCATCGACGGCTGGAACTCTTCGATCAGCTGCGTGAACCGCTGGATCCGCGATTCGACGTCGAGATGTCCGATGCCGCTGACGATCTCGGTCATCACCGAATACATTTCGGCGGTCGGCTCGATACCGGACTCCTCGGCGGTGAAGCCGCAGGTGTCCTCCCGGTGCCAGTGGAAGAAGGCGAACCCGTCGGCGGGGAACAGCACCCGGGAGCCGTGGTCGAATCCCCATATCGTGTTCGGCAGATCGCGGAACACCGAGTCGACGAACTCGAACTCACGGCCCCCGAGCTCGAGCTTCGTCCCCGGTGCCATCGCCTGATACGCCGAATCCGGTACCGCCGGGTGGTAGAGGAAGTAGTCCCGGACGTCACCGACCACCTTCAGGTCGGGATACGCGTCGTGGAGCATGGACAACGAACCGCCGTGCGGGATCTCCGGGTGGGTCGGCATCACGTAGTCGAGCGGGCGTCCGCCGAGCGCCTTTTCGAGCGCGGGGCGGTAGGTGTTCCACAACCCCGGGTGCCCGGTGTCGACCAGCAGGGTCTTGTCGGACCCGGTGATCAGGTAAGTGTTCAGGGCCGAGTGCACGAGGTCCTGGCGTTCCTCGTCCATGAACAATGCGGAACAGCCGCCGATCCATTGCACGCCGTCGGCGATCGGCCGTGGGAACCGCTCGTGGACGAAGTAGGTGCCGAAAACATCGAGCAGGTCGTCGAGATCAGGCATGGTGGGTGCTCTCCTGCGTCGAAGTCGGGGCTGCGGCGGGTGCGGAGGGGGAGGCGAGCACATCGAGTGCCATTCGCAGATGACGACGGACCTGATCCGCGCCCTCGATGACTGTGCCGTGACAGGGAGCGAGACGGTCGATCTCGACGCCGTCGAAGAACTTGTGCAGGTCCTCGATCAGCGGCCCGGTATCCGCGTCGGCCATCCATTCGAACCGGGTGTGGATGTGATCGCGTACCTGGTCGAGAGTCACTCGCTCGTCGGCGGACATCACGGGGGAGCTGTCCGCGGTATCGAGTTTGCCTTCGGAGAAGAAGTCACTGCAGAACAATGTCCTGGTCCCGCGATCGTAGAGCCACGCGAACCCGAGCACCGTCAGCCGCGTGTTCATGAGTGTCAACTGGTGGCCCGGATCGAAGGCCACTTCGCTGGGGCGGTTCAACTCCCGGATCAGCGTCCGGCCCGGGTTGTCGGACGGCATCATGAAATGCATGGTCACCTGGTCGGCACCCGGTGCGGATCCGCCGAAGTCGTCGTGTTCGAACCATTTGAGCAGATGGCCGGCCCCGGCGAACCAGATGTGCCCGACGCCGAATTCGCTGACGAGTGCGGCCAGGTTGCCGATCTCGTCGGCCTCGTTGCGGTCGGCGTAGAGGTGTAGTGCGCGCTCACCGAGGAGTTCGCGGATCTGGTCGATGATCAGCGCGCGATGCAGTTTGACCCCGGTGCCCACGAGGAGTGCGTTGTTCTCCGCGAGCAGTAGGTAGGCGCTGATCGGTTCGAATCCCGTGACCTCGGGGCGGCGCCAGCTCAGCCGGCCGTCGATCGGCACTACACCGCCCAGCCGGTAGAGCTTGTCCGGTACGAGCTCGACCGCCGGAGCAGCCACCGTCGTGGAACGAGTAGGCATGGGTCGTCCTTTCTTGTGCGGCATCCGGGACACCCGAAGTCGCAGCCGAGAACCGGGGCGCGGGAATACCGGGCCCTGTCGCATCCCAGGGGCGGAGCTGTTGTGGGAGCGGTACTTACCCGCCGGGTGCTCCGATCGGAGCCTGCCCGGTGCTGCGGACCGCCGGCCCAGCCCGAATCCTTTCTCTCATATTGTGAGAGATAAGAACCTGCAATGTGGGAATGAGATTATGCGAAGTGCGGGGGGTCGTCAAGAAGTCGATGAGGTGTTAATCACGTGTTTCGTGGAGGTTGCGGCGCCGGTCTGGTCGCCGCGATGCGCTTCCGGGGTTCTCAAATTTCCTGGCAGATTCCATATATTGACTGGTAGAAGCAATTCATCCGCGCTGTTCGGTGCCGCGGGGCGGTTGATTGATCGGCGCTGCGGCCTCTTCACTTCCGTGAAGTGAGGGGCTGGTAATCGGTGCGGAATTCAGCTGTCGCGCAATCGAACTTCCATGTACTATTCTCACATAGTGAAAATCGAGCATTGAGGGGATGAGTATGGTTCGACCTCGGGAGTCCGGTCAGGTGGCGGGGGCGGAGAGCGGACGCCGCGTGCTGGCCACCTTGGGCGCCTTCACCGCAGCGAACTCGGTCTGGACCGCCACCGAGCTCGCGGATCACCTCGGGTACAAGCAATCGACCGCCTACCGCTATCTCGGAATCCTGCGTGAGACGGGCTTTCTGGAGACCTGTCCGAGTGGCGGCTACCGGCTCACCGACAAGGTCCTGGCGCTGGCCGAGGCGCACGACGAAGCGCGAAACACTCTGGTCGAAGTCGCCCGGCCGATCATCACCCGGCTGCGTGACACTGTCGACGAGACCGTCCTCATCGCCCGGCGCCGAGGCGACTTCGCCTTCTGCGTCGATCGGGTCGAATCCACCCGGCCGGTCTCGTTGCAGTTCGACCGAGGGCAGCCGATGGCGCTGCATTCCGGCTCCATCCCCCGACTGCTGCTGGCCACCATGCCCGGACCCGAGCGGGGCGAGTACCTCGACCGGACCCGGCCACTACTCGCGGCCACGCACGGACGGCTGATCTCCGACGAGGCGCTGCGGGCGGTGCGCGAGGCCGGTTTCAGTCAGTCCAGTGAGGAGATCGATCAGGGTATCTGGGGAACCGCCGCGCTGATCCGCCGCGCGGGCAGGCCGATCGCCGCAGTCGGTACGGCGGCGCCGGTGTCCAGGTTGACCGAGCAACGCCGGGCGGAACTCACCCGGCTGATCATCGGCGCCGCGGAGGAGATCTCGGGTCGTCTCGCCGATGGATACTGACCGCCGCGGCGCCGGGAATCCACTCGCCGGTATGCGGTGCTCCGCCCGCATCGAGGCGGGGTCTCATATCGGCCGGATACTGATCGGCCGCATAGCGGCGGCAGCTGCGCACGCACTACGTGACGGGGTCGCGTAGCCATTTGTTGTGTTCAGCGCATCGCCGGGCGGTGACGAGGACATTGGCAATGGCGGGCGAGGGATCGTTCGCGGGCCACAGCATCGAGAGTTCCGCCAGGATCGGCGGATCGACGACATCGCGAACAACGATACCGGCGCCGGTCGTCGCGATGTGTTCGGCGAACGAGGAAGGAGCCAAGCCGATCTCGCGTCCGCCGGCGAGGCGGGCGAGCATGGCGTACACCGGAGGCTCGTCGAATGCGCAGATCTCGGGTGCGAAGCCCGCTGCGCGGAAGGCGGCGACGATGCCGTCGTAGTAGACCGGCGCGAGGTGGCGCGGGAACAGCAGCAGCGTCTCGTCGCGGAGGGCGGTCACCGGGATCCTCGCTCTGTCGGCGAGGCGGTGGCGAGTGCTGAGGAGCGCGGCGACCGGTTCTTCGCGGAGGATCTCGCCGGCTACCCCGTCGACGGGCGGTGGTGAGAGCGCGAGACCGATATCCAGGTCGCCGGCCCGGAGCCGTTCGGGGATCTCGGCGCTGAAGAACTCGCGCGGGTCGACCACGAGATCGGGGTGGTCTTCCCGGAGCGTGTCCAGAAGTGTTGTGAGTGTGTCGAAGCCGGTGACCGGGGTGTAGCCCAGCCGAATGGTCGTCGCGATCCCCGCTCCGGCCAGGCGGGTGCGTTGCACGGCTCGCTCCAGGGCCGCCAGTGCTTGCGGCGCCTCGCGGACCAGCGTCCGGCCGGCGGCGGTGAGCTGCACCTGGCGGCTCGAACGCGCGAACAGTGGGGTTCCGAGGGTCTCCTCGAGTTTGCGGATCTGATGACTCAGGGACGGCTGGGCGATGTAGAGACGTGTGGCCGCGCGACCGAAGTGGAGTTCTTCGGCTACGGCCATGAAATAGCGGAGCAGGCGCGGGCTGATATCGATAGACAAATCCTACCGATGGGCGTCCGGATAGGTCTTGGACGTCCGCCGGGCGGCGGCCGTACGGTCGTTTCCGGGCCGCGGGAGATGCTCCGGCCCACCCCGTCGACCCGGTCGGAGCCGGTCTCTGTTCGCGTGACCGGCCGCCGTCGCCCGTCTGCAAGGCAAGGAGACCGACTCCGACCTGTCACCGTCGAATGTTCAACCATCACACAGAAGGAACAGCGTGACGCGCACCGCGAAGGTCGGACTCGAAGCACTGCTCACCCCCGAGGAGAGCGTTCTGGTGCTCATCGACCATCAGCCCTACCAGTTCGCGAATCTCCACAGCCATGAACCGACCATGATCGTCAACAACGTCGTCGGTCTGGCCGAGCTGGCCAAGGTGTTCGACGTCCCGACGGTGCTGACCACCGTTATCGAAGAACGCGGCGGTAACCTCATCGAGGGTATCCAGGACGTCTTCCCGGAGCAGAAGCCGATCAACCGCACCTTCATCAACACCTGGCAGGACCGTCGCGTCGTCGACGTCGTGGCGGAGACGGGGCGCAAGAAGCTGATCATCGCCGGGCTGTGGACGGAGATCTGCGTCGCCATGCCCGCTATCCAGGCGTTGGACCAAGGGTACGACGCGACACCCACCCCCGATGCCGCTGCGCGGTAGCGCCCGGCTGCCGAGCCGGGGCCGGTGTACGCCCGGCTCACGATTGTTTCGCTGAGGGAGTTACATGATGGATGTTTCGCAGATCGAGTTCGGTATCGACAGTTTCGGCGACCGGCCGCGCGACGACCGGGGTGAGATCGTCTCGCACGCGCAGGCGATCCGCGCCGCGGTGACCGAAGCGGTCCTGGCCGATGAGGCCGGCATCGATGTGATCGCGCTCGGGGAGCACCACCGACCGGAGTACGCGATCTCCAGCCCGGAAACGGTACTGGCCGGCATCGCGACCGCCACGAAGCGCATCCGGCTCGCGTCGGGCGTGACGGTGCTGTCCTCGGACGATCCGGTGCGGGTCTTCCAGCGGTTCGCCACTGTGGACGCGCTCTCCGGCGGCCGGGCGGAGGTGATCCTCGGACGGGGGTCGTTCACCGAGTCGTTCCCGCTGTTCGGGTACGACCTGAAGGATTACGAGGTGCTGTTCGAGGAGAAGATCGATCTGTTCCACCGGCTTCTGGACGAGACGCCGGTGACCTGGGAGGGCACCACCCGTGCCGCCCTACGCGATGCGGATGTGTTCCCGAAGACCGAATCGGGACGTCTCGATACCTGGGTCGGGGTCGGTGGAACACCCGAGTCGGTGCTGCGCACCGCCCGCTACGGCTTCCGGCTCATGCTCGCTGTCATCGGCGGTGCCCCCGGTCGCTTCGCCCCCTATGTGGACCTGTACCGGCGGGCGAGCCAGGAATTCGGTACGACCGCGCGACCGGTCGGGATGCACTCGCCCGGTTTCGTCGCCGCGACCGACGACGAAGCCAGAGAGCTCTTCTACCCCGGATACCGGGAGATCCGCGACCGTATCGGTGCGTTGCGCGGCTGGCCGCCGCTGCGCCGGGAAGAGTTCGACGCCGAGGTGGACCACGGGTCGCTGTATGTCGGTTCGGTGGACACGGTCGCGACCAAGATCGCCGAGGCGATCCGGGCGCTGGATGTCGGCCGGTTCGACATGATCTACTCGGCCGCCGGCACCGTTTCCGCGAGCGCCCGGCTACGTTCGGTCGAGTTGTACGGCACCCGGGTCATCCCCCGGGTCCGCCAGATTCTGGCCGAACAGCCCACTGCCACTGCTGGGACGACACGATGACCTGGGGATCGATCGATAACACCGGGGCCTCCGTGACCGTCGAACTCGATATCGCCGATCCGATCAGTTCCTACATCGTGAGCCTCGCCTACGGATCACCGGCCGGCCGGGCCGACTTCGTCGACTCCGGAGACGACGCCGAGCGGATCTTCTTCCACACCGAGGTAGATCAGGAGTTCGGCGGACGAGGTCTGGCCGGGGTGCTGGTACGCGAGGCGCTCGCCGACAGCGTTCGCAAGAAGCTCACCGTCGTGCCGGTATGCCCGCTCTTCGCTCGCCATCTGAGCACGCACGGCGATGAATTCGTCGCGGCCGGCGGTGTGTTCCGGCGGCCGACCCGTGCCGATATCGCCCTGGTCACGCGCGCTTCTCGGAGCGGGGCATGAGACAGTGCCGGCGATACCGAGGTCACGATCCGATCGATCTCCGAGCAGAGTGAACTCGACTCGATGACACCGTTCGAACAGGGCCGGGCGGCCGGCGCCGGGCTGCCGAACACGAGCCTGATCGCAGTCGGCGACGAGAGCGTCCACGGCGTCTTCCCCTACGGCACCGCGGAGGGGACCGTCCGGTGATCGACTTCCTCCTCGGCGGCGATCGGCCCGCGCAGACGATCGCCGCCATGGGTGAACCCTTGCCTCTGGAACGGGTCACGTACGAGTCGTGGACACCGCTCGACGAGAATGCCGAGCACACCACCGAAACCCCCGTGTTCACGGATCCGACGCAAGTCGCGCCAGGATAGATGTACCGGAGAGCGGAAGGCGGACGTGTGCTGTCACCGCGGAAATGGAGACACCATGCGTCCGTCCTTGGACAAAGTCGTGCCCGAGGCATGGAAGGCCGCGGAAGCGTTCGCGTCGGCGATCCGCGAGGCGGCAGCACAGCGCGGACTCTCGATCCAGGAGGCCGAGTTCATCAAACTCCGTGCGTCGCAGATCAACGCGTGCGCGTTCTGCGTGGATCTGCACTCGCGCGAGGCGAGACGGGCCGGGATAGCGCAGCAGCAGCTGGACCTGCTGCCGGCATGGCGGGAGAGCGGATTGTTCGATGACCGGCAACGAGCGGTGCTCGCGGTCGCCGAGGCCGCCACACTACTTCCCACCACCGAAGAGTCGGACGCCGATCTCGCAGGCGCCCGGTCGGTGCTCGGTGAGGAGGCATTCGTCGCCGCCGAATGGGTGGCAGTCACGATCAACGCGTTCAACCGGATCTCGATCCTCAGCCGGCATACGGTGCGTCCGCGCGATACCGAAGGGAAGATCATCCGATGACCAACCTCGACCGACGCCCTGATCTGGAAATCCTGGATCACGGGCAGCCGTGCACTGCGATCGAGGTCCTCGAACCGCGCCTCGTCCCCCTCGGCGGCGTGCGGGAGATGACCGTGTACCGGACCCTCCCGCAGCGGCAGCGGTCACTGGTGGGGGCGTGGTGCTTCCTGGACCACTACGGTCCCGACGACGTCTCGCGGACCGGTGGCATGCGGATGCCGCGGCATCCGCACACCGGTCTCGCGACGGTCTCGTGGCTGTTCACCGGACGTGTCGAGCATCTCGACTCGGGCGGCAACGCGGCCTCGGTCGTACCGGGAGAGCTCAACCTGATGATCGCGGGCCGGGGCATCACCCATCAGGAGATCAGCGATCCCGGGACGAGCACCCTGCACGGCGTGCAGCTCTGGTACGCGCTGCCGGACGAGACGCGATTCAGCGAGAACGCATTCGCGCACTACGTACCCGAGCCGGTGACACTGCCCGGCGTCACCGCGCGCGTGTTCATCGGAGCACTCCTGGGATCGGTCTCCCCGGTCGGCACGCGAACACCCGATCTGCTCGGCGCCGAACTGATCCTCGATCCCGGCGCCTCGGCACGGCTCACCGTACGGGCCGATTTCGAGCACGCCGTCCTCGCCGAGAGCGCCGAGGTGACGGTGAACTCGGCTGCCGTCGCCCAGCGATCCCTCGCCTACATACCTCCCGGATCCGAGACGTTGGTGATCACCGCGACCGGCGCCGGAGCCCGCGTCGTCCTGCTGGGCGGCGTCCCGTTGCGGGAGCGGATCGTGATGTGGTGGAACTTCATCGGCCGCGATCACGACGAGATCGTCGAGTACCGGCGTCGCTACCAGGCCGAGCTCGGTTTCGAGTCTGCCGATCCCGGGGATGCCGGCAAACCTGCCCTGTTCGGCGAGTTCCCACCCGGTGTACTACCGCCACTGCCGGCTCCGCCGCTACCGAACACCAGGCTCCTCCCGCGCGAGTAACACGCGCGGGAGCCCGTTCGCTCGGTGAGCGGGCCGGTACGCCGGCGGTGTCGCAACGGTCGTACCCGTGAAGCCGGTTGCCCGCCGGAGCCGTGTTTCCCGTTGGGCCACGAGCGTGCAGGCTTCTGTACCGAAGCCGACGTTCGCGGCGGGTCCGAAACTTCGGTAACGAGACGGGAGCCGGCGGAGATCAATCAGCCGAGGCCGCACCGGAGCCCGGCGTGCAAGGGAAGGCCAGCAGGCGCCCTATGCCTCACCACGACTGGAGGAGGTAGGCGTCACCGTGTCCTGTACCGATCTGAGCGCTTGGTCGAGCAACTTCTCGGTTCTCGGGGAAATGCTCGACGACTACGAGACCGAGGCGGCCGAGGTCGACTCACCGGTCCCGAATCGTGGTACCGGCCAGCTGGTCGGGTTCCAGTACGGAACCGCCCTGGATATGCTCGGTTTCGCTCCGTGGGTCCGGAAGCCGTCGTGGCTGGACGGACCCGACTTCGGTCCGACCGCGGGGGCCGAGTACAAGCTCCTCGCCTCTCACTATGTGCTGAGCGCGATCGTCCAGTACGTGAACGATGTGCCGCTCGACGAAGCGCGGGCCGACCTGCGGGATCTCACCGATCGGCTCTCGGTCCTGGCGGCGACGTGGGCCGAGGACGGCGTGGACCCCGCCGAACTCCGACAGATCCTCGCCGAGCGCAAGGATCTCGCTCAGCAGGCTGCTGCTGCCGTGGCCTTCCAGTAGGCGTTCTTTCCGCCACCAGCGCCGCTGCGCGGATCTGGTCGCGCAGTCCGCGACCGACGCACGTCTCACTCGCCGATGATTCGCGTTGTTCGGCCGGTTACCTTCGAGTCGGCACCCGATGCGCTGCTCTCGGCAGACACCTGCTTGCATGGGTTCGACAGGAGGTCGACGACGACAATGCCGAATTCAGTGGGTGTGCTGCGGAACCGCCCCATCGGTGCCGAGCTCGTTCGCGGTGTGGCCGAGCTGGAGCGGACCGAGCGCGGGTGGCTTTCGCACCGACTGCCCGCAGCGGCCCGAGCACAGTGCGACGATCCGCAGCTGGCGGCCGCGGAGGCGCAGCCAGCGGGAGTGCGGCTCGTCTTCCGGACTTGCTCGACTGTTGTCGAGGTCGACCTGCTGCGGACCCGCAGCCGCATCGTCGGGGTACCGGATCGCCCGGACGGCACAGTGGATCTGCGGGTGGACGGGGAGCTGGTCGCCGGCGCGCGGACCAGCGGCGGTGACGTGGTGTCGACCGATCTGGTGTCGGGGGCGACCGGGTTGCAGCGCGGTCGCGTCGGCACCGTACGTTTCGCCGGATTGCCCGCGCGAGAAAAGCTGGTCGAGATCTGGTTGCCGCACTATGAGCGCATCGAAATCGTCGCGTTGCGAACCGACGAAACACTCGTGCCCGTCCCGGCGGGAGAACGCCGGGTCTGGTTGCATCACGGCAGCTCGATCAGCCAGGGGTCCAATGCCGCGAGTCCGAGTACCACCTGGCCCGCGCTGGCCGCCGGGCTCGGCGGTGTCGAGCTGATGAACCTCGGGCTGGCCGGTAGCGCGATGCTCGACCCGTTCACCGCGCGCACGATGCGCGATACGGCGGCCGACCTCGTCAGTGTCGGCATCGGCATCAATCTCGTCAATGCCGACGTCATGCGGTTGCGCGCCTTCGGTCCCGCGGTCCACGGATTCCTGGACACCATCCGTGACGGACACCCCGATGCACCGCTGGTCGTCATCGGTCCGATCTACTGTCCGATTCACGAAAACACTCCGGGCCCGGGCGCGTTCGATACGGCGGCCTTGCGTGCGGGGAAAGTCCGGTTCGTCGCGACAGGCGATCCGGCGGATGTCGCGCACGGCAGCCTTACCCTGTCGGTGGTCCGGGACCGGCTCGCCGACATCATCGAGGATCGAAAAGCCCACGACCCCCACCTGCATTACCTCGACGGCCGCGATCTCTACGGAGCCGACGACAGCGCCGAACATCCCCTGCCCGATAATCTGCACCCCGACGCCGCGACACACGAGCTGATCGGTACACGCTTCGCCCGGCTGGTCTTCCGGGACCACTTCGACGGCGGCATTTCCGGCGATCGCTCTCGACAGGTTCGGGTGTGGGGCCGGTGAAGGTGATCGCGAGCGCGTCGACCGCGAGTGCCCAGCGCATGGTGCTCCGTCCCCCGGCCGGCAGCGGTGAGCGGCTACCGATCGTGGACCGGATCGGAGCAGCACAGGAGCTCGGCGACCGTCCGGGGGCTCCGTGGTGCGAGAGTCAGCGCAGTCGGGCCGGCCGGTCGGCATCGGCGACGCGCAGTTCGAGTACGACCGTGATCTCGTCGAGCTCGAGGGCGTGACGGAGAGCGGTTACGGCATCGTCGGCGATGCGGCGCCGCACAGCCGCCGTATCCGCGTCGGGTTCGGTGGTCACGATCAGATACAGCTCAGGGGTTTCGCGGTGGCCGGTCAGCCGAGCGGAAGCCGATCTGACACCGGGGAATTCCGCGATATCGGCGGCCACCGGGTCTGCGGCGGTTCGCGAGGCCAGCGTCGTGTGGCCGGCTGCACCGGCGGTTTCGATACGCCACATCCGGGAGGCCGGCATCCGGAAGGCCTGGGCGAACAGCCAGCGCAGGCACAGCAGGGCGAGCACGGTCGCGGCGGCGATGACCGCCACGAATACCCAGGTCGGTGGGGCGGCGGTTCCCGGCACCAGTCGGGCGTCGGTGTCCACCCAGTTCAACCCGTCGAAATGGGCGGCCAGCGCGAGGCCGCCACCGGTGGCCAGGACCACGCCGAGCAGGGCGAGCACGGTCCTGTTGGTGACTGCAGGGTGGTTGGACCGAGCCATCGTCATGCTCCTGTTCGCGGTGACGGTACGCCGGTTGTGGGTGGCCCCGTAGCGGTGGAGGTGCGCACGGTCTCGCCGGACTGTCGATCTCTCCCGCGCTGCTGTGCCTCGGGTTCTGGTCCGCGCAGCCTGACACCCACCTTCTTCACGGGGCGTCCTATCTGCTGTATTCGCGTACCGACCACATCGCAGATCTCCTCGGCCAGACCTTCGCGGTCGTGGAGGTCGGTGCGTGCGACGACGGTCACCCTGGCGCGGCGGATCTGCACGTGCGCCGAACGCACCCCGGTGACCGAAACCGCGGCGACGCGCAGTATCGACCGCAGGTCCCGGCGGGCGACTCCGGCCTCGATACCGTCGTCGGCGGCGGCGTTCAGCGGCAGCACCAGCGCCCGACCCGGGATCACCGCGGCCAGCAGCATCCCCGCGCCGAGCGCAATCGCGGCCACGGCCACCGCGGCGACCAGCGGGTCGTCCCAGGTGAGCCCGTGCAGGTAGCCGGCGATGTCATCGTAGGAGAGGTATTCGCGAGTGCCGGTCAGCCGCTGGACCAGCGAGACGATCACCGCGATGCAGACGGCCAGCAGCGTTCCCGCGATCAGTGTCGCGGGAACGACCCGCCGCGGCCGGCGGATCACCGCACCCTCCCGGTCGCCGGGGCCGATCTGGTCATCTCGCTGACGACGATATCGACGCGCGCCACCCCGAGGCCGGTGAGTTCCTCGGTGCGCCGGATCAGGTGGTCCCGGCAGTCCCGGGTGACTCGTCCGACCGGTTCGGGGTAGCGCACGGGCAACCGGACCTCGAGTGCGGTGCGGTCACCGGAGACCGTCGCGTTCACCCGGGGGTGCTCACCGACCCCGCTGACCTCGCGTGCGGCTTCGGCGGCGATACGCCCGATCGCCCGTTCGCTGACGGTGGTTTCGCCGGGGAGCTCGGCGGCCGTCGCGGTCACCGCCGCTCCCTGTCACGCCTGATATTGCGTCCCAGGGTGTCGAGGTCGATCGCACCGTCGAGCCACCGGCCCACCAGCAGACCGGCCGCGGCGAATACGAGCACGATCGCGAAGGCCCCGAATCCGCCGAAGGCGGCGGCGAATCCGAGCGCGAGACCGACAACAAGGCATATCGAAGTGGCATTCACGACTCGACTCCTCTCCGCGGCTGCCGGGCCGGCTACTGGACCCGGCCGCTGGGAACGTCGGCCTCGTCGTCGTCACCGGGAACATAGACATCGTTGACATTGATATTGACCTCGACGACCTCGAGCCCGGTCATCTGCTCGATCGCGGAGATCACGTTACGGCGTACCACGCGTGCTACTTCGGCGATGGCGACGCCGTATTCGACGACGATCTGCAGATCGACCGCAGCCTGGGTTTCGCCGACCTCGACCGAAACCCCCTGCCCGATACTGGCGGATGCGCCGGGAATCCGATCGCGCAGCGCGCCGAATGCCCGCGCGGTGCCGCCGCCGAGTTCGTGGACACCGTTGACCTCGCGCGCAGCCAGGCCGGCGACTTTCTGCACCACGATATCGGCGATGGTGGTGCTGCCCTGTTCGGTAACCAGGGCATTCTTGCGGACAGGTTCGCGTATCTCGGGTGTCTTCGCCGTCTCGGGCGTTGCGGTGGAGTTCTTTTCGCTGGTCGGAGTGGTCATCGTTGCTCCTGTCGTGTAGCAGACCCACTGTGGCGCACGCGGATCCGGTTATCCCTGTTTGTGTTGGACACTTGCGGGTCGGAAACCTCACGCTCCGATAGAGTGATCTGGGTCACCTCCGATGGTGAGGGCGGTGGCATCGAGTTCGGTGACCACCAAGCGCAATTCGGCCGATTCCCATCGTGTGCCCGGCAACAGCGGGCGGATGGCGGCGGCGAGGCTGTCCAGGAGCGGAGCCAACGGCAAGCCGGTGGCGACCACCCGGACTTCGACTACGGTCGCGGACAATCCGACCGCGTATCTGCGCGGGTCGAGGGGCCACCAGCCGGCGTGCTCGCAGATGATCGGTGCGGCCGGGCGCAGCTCCGGAGTGGCCGCCACAGCGTCGATGATCTTGTCGCTCAACTCGGTGTCGGCGGTCACGGCTGTCGTCCCGTGATATCGATGATGTTCACGCATACCCGATCCACCTGCTGGCCCGTATGCTCGAGCACGGCCTGGGCGATCTGTCGTTGGACGGCGTGCCCGATCGCGATCGCCGGTCCGTCGGCGGTGATCGTGATGTCGGCGGTGACGACCAGCCCGGTCGGCGTCCGCCGGATGCGTACCCCGTCGGCCGGTGCCGGGTCCGTATCCGACCACCGTTGCCGGCCCGCGCGGACGAAACTGTTCAGCAGACCTCGGACCCCGGGCTCCAGTCGCACCACACCGGGTGTCCGTGCCGCCGCGTGGGCCGCGACCGCGGCGATCACCGGCGCCTCCACCACCGTGGTGTGCTCAGCGGTCATCGGTCGTCTCCGGGATCGGAATAGAGGTCGGCGATATGTACGTCGAGTCGGCGCAGGCCGACTCCGATGCGGTCGGGCAGCGCCGCGGCGATTCGGGCCCGCACCAATGGCAGCAACTCACCGACGGGCGGTCCGTCGGCGCGGATGGCGATACTCATCTCCACATCGACCAGCCGCCCACCCGACTCGCTTTCCGCCTCCTGGATCCGGCATCTCCGGGCTCGTACGCCGGATACCGAATCCGCCGCGTACCGCAGGACCGCGGCGACAGCCTGTTCGCTGATCTCCACCGTGCCGGGATGTGGTGTCGGAAGGTCCAGGGTGCGTCCGCGCCGAATCTCGGCGCGGACGGCGGACATGATGCGGCCGGTGAGATCGGGCGGGGTCGGTTCGGGTGCGGCGATCAGCTCCTGTGTTGCCGTTCGCAGCGCGAGCAGGCTTTCGCGTGCCGTGCGGCAGTGGGGGCATATCGCTTCGTGGGCGTCGGCGTGTCCGTCCTCGACCGCGTCCAGGCGTTCCCACACCTGTTCCAATTCGCGACCGCACGGAAGCCGGTAGTCCTGTTCGGTCGAGTTGTTCACCGCCATGGCCTCATCACCTCGGACAGTTGGGCGCGCGCCCGCGCGATACGACCGCGGACGGCGGTGACGTTCGCGCCGACGATGTCGCCGATCTGTTCATACGACAATCCGTGCACCTCCCGTAACAGCCAGCAGGCGCGTTGTTCGGCAGTCAGCGTCTGCAACGCGTTGTTGAGCGCTTCGAGCTGGGTGCTGATCTGTACCGCGTGTTCGGGCTGGATCTCGGTGCGCGGCGACTCCGCGGTCTCGAGATCCACGTCGACCTGTGGGCGGCGGGCGCGGATGACATTGAGACAGCGGTTCGTCGTCGTCCGATACAGCCAGCCCACGAAGGCCGCGTCTTCGTGGAGCTGCGGTAATCCTCGCCAGGCGCGGAGGAACACCTCCTGGACGACATCCTCGGCCTCGCCTCGATCGGCCAGCATCCTCGTGGCCAGCCCGAACATCTGCCCCTGATAGCGCACCACCAGTTGCTCGTAGGCATGCACATCGCCGTCTCGGGCGCGGCCGACGAGAGTCCCGTCGTCCAGCCTCGCGATCGGCGCGGGTCCGAGCGCGGTCACACCACCACCTCCTCCCAGAACAGCCGCACATACGAAGGACACCGCAGCCCGGCGATCGTCACGCACGAATATCGCATGATCAGGGTCACAACGACTGCGATCGTTCATGACTTACCCATTCGGGCGCGTCATAGGCGTACCGGCCCGCCGGGATCCGTGCGCAACTGTCCGTTGCAGACCGGAGTCCCTGTCTTCGCCGGCGGTGAGGGGATGCTGTCGCCGTGACCGGCGTCGCCACTGCGGTCTGCTACACGTGACGACGCTCACTACGAAACGGGCGTGCCGTTTCGCGCGCGACCGGGTCGTTATGTCCAAGCACCGAAACGGGTGCGGAACGGACACGGAAGGTTTCCGACATGGCTCTCCGTATCACCTCCCGGGATCGAAATGCGCGCCCGCGGCCGGTACGGGTCGCGGGCATGGAGTGGGGCACCGCTGTGCTCGCGGCCATTGCCTGCCTCGTCGGCGCCGTAGGAACCGCCGTACTCACCGGCTCGATCGTCGCTGCCGTGCTCGCCACCGCCGTCATCGCGCTCGGGCTGGCTCTCACACTGCGAATACTCCGTTTTCCGGGCTGACTCACTCGCTGCGGGTCGACTCGAGGAAGGTGTGGATCGCCGTATCCGCCGCGGCCCGGCCTTCTCCCTTGGTGATCGCGAGCTCGAAGAGCAGGCCACGTGCCATCGCGAGTGTCATCCGGGCCAGTAACGTCGCTCGGTCCCGGCTGCGGCCGACCCGGATGAAGAGCGTTTCCAGAACGGTCTTCCATTCCATGACCCATTGCCCGAGGGGCGCGGCCCATGACTTGCCCTGCATCGCGGCCGCCGCTACTTCGAAGAACAGCGGCCCCAGCCGCGCCGCTTGATCGGCCATCCGGTCCCAGAGCTCGTAGGCCGCGGTGTAGGGGTCGATGGGTGATTCGAGGAGTTCCGCCAGAGCGCGATATTGCTGACCCCATGTCGCCGTGACAACGGCGGTGAGAAGTCCCTCACGAGAACCGAAGTGATAGTGCAACATTCGATGACTGGTATCGATGCCATCGGCTATAGTGCGCAAACTCGTGTCGCCCACACCGTGCTCGGTGAACCACTCGACCGCGCGTTCGAGGAGGGCTTCACGCGGGTTGTTCATACCGCTGGGTCGCCATCGGTGGACAGCGCGAGGGTGTGGCGGACTTCAGCGGCTTCGCGTCCGCGATAGGCCAGGTAACCGTCGGGACGGATCAGAACGAACTCTCCCCTGCGTATCGAGTATCGGTCGCGCGCCTCGCCGGTCGGGTCCGTTTCGTCATCGATCGGAACCACGGTCATCCGCGCGGTCGAGCCGATCATATCGAGGGATTCGTTCGACGCGTCCACCCGGTGTCCGGAGCGGAAGTGCAACAGTGTGAAGTGATCGACGCCCAGGCGGTCGTGCACAGTTCCCTCGGCGAGGGTTGCGTCGGGCGCCCGGTCACCGATCCCCGGGCGGCGCGACAGCGGCCACCGTGGCCCGCCGCCGTAGCCGATCGCGAGTTGCGAGTTCTGCAGACTGGCTCGGCGGGCGGCCCCGGGGATGCGGGTCCCGAGCCGGAGAACGCCGTCGCGCACCGATCGGGCGAGCGGATGACGGAGCGCATACATGCGCCGTCGGCTTTCGACATCGCGGATGGTCGACGCGGCAACCGGCCGGCGCTCGGTTTCGTAGTCGTCGAGCAGCTCGGGCGGTGCGCCCGATTCCGCCCGCGCCAGCCGCCACGCCAGGTTGACCGCATCCTGAATCCCGAGATTCATGCCCTGGCCGCCGAACGGAGGGAAAATATGGGCGGCGTCGCCCGCCAGGAACGCTCTGCCGCGTCGATACTCATCGGCCAGGCATACGCGGGTACGAAATATCGACGTCCACTGGAGCTGCGCGATCCGCATACCGCTCGCGCCGCGTTCGTCGAGGAGCCGTTGCAACTCCAGGAGGTCCGGCTCGGGCAACTCGGTGCGCCGCGCTCGATCGGTCATATCCGCGAAGATCCGCCAGAGTCCCGCTCCGCCGGGTAGGCGCATCAGCATCAACGGGCCCGCGGGACCGAGCCACATGGCACTGTCCTGGAACGGCACCGTCGACTCCAGAACGATATCGGCGAGATAGTAGGTTTCACCGGTCGCGCCACCGGCGAACGGGATCCCGAGAGACCTGCGGATACTGCTGCGCGCGCCGTCGGCGCCGACCAGCCACCGGGCATCGAGGCCACGCCCATCGGTGAGTTCGACGCCGATACGCTCATCGTCGCGGACAACCGCACGTACTTCCGCGCCGTACTCGATGTCCACCCCGACTGCACGCAACCGGCTGCGCAGTATGTCCTCCAGCCCTGGCTGCGGAAGGACATACGTATAGGGATACCGACTCCGCGGGGGTACCCAGGTCAAACGGGAGAATTCGGTGCCACCACGCATGATGGAGGCCCCGCTGAGGGGGTATGCCACGCGCTCCAGCTCTTCGGCAAGCCCCAGTTCGGCGAGCAGTTCCATCGACCGGGCCTGCAGCCCGAGAGCTCTGGAGCCGCCGCTGGGGTGAGTCTGTCGTTCCAGCACGCGGCACGGCACACCGTTGGCGGCCAGAACCAGTGCTGTCACCATGCCCGTCGGACCGGCACCCACAACGAGAACGCTCATCGCACACTTCCCCGGACTCGGCCCCTGGGGGCAATACGTTTCGGCATGTACCAAATGGTACATGCCTGATCGTATTCGCGGTCCGGAACTCATCAGGGCGCTGCGGGCGATACCCGATCGAGTTTCGGTGGCGCGAAAAGCCTCGGCAGGAAGAGCTTTCGGATGAGGGGTCGTGGATCCCGGCGTGGGGTCGGCCGAACATCGTTGTAGCTCGGGACTTTCGCAAATCCGGTGGTCGACGACAGCTCCGCGGAGTCGGCGACAGCGCCGACGCTACTGATTTCTTCTGCGGCACATCGGGTGGGCCGGCGGTTGCAGAAGATCTCGAAGGTTACGGGGTGGACGGCATGCTGGATATCGGCGGAGTTGCCGACGGCGGTCCGGTCCCGACGGGGATGTCGCCGAGTGGGGTCGGCTGCGGGTCGGTCCAGTCGCCGGGTCGGTCGGGTAGGAGTTGAGCCGCGAGTGATCGTGCCGTGGCTGTGAGTGTGGCCGTGTCCAGCCGGGCCGACCAGGCTGATGCGACGCAGGCGGCGGGCCTGATCCACCGGGTGGTTGAGCAGTTCGGAAAGCTGGACATCCTGGTCAACAATGGGGCATCACCGTCGCTGCCCCGATCGACAGTGAGTCCGCCGACGAGTCCGCGCTCGACCGCCAGCTCGCTGTGAACTACACCAGCGTGGTGGCCGCGATCCGGGCGGCGTTCCCACTCCTACCCGACGGCGGGCGGATCGTGAGTATCAGCTCGGGCGTGGCAACACGCGTGGGTTTTCCCGGGATGACCGACTATGCGGGTACCAAGTCGGCGCTCGAGGGCTACAGCCGGGGCGCCGCCCGCGATCTGGCCCACCGAGGTATCACGGTCAACATCGTCCAGTCCGGGTTCGTCGACACCGAGATGAATCCCGCCGACAGTGCGGCGGCACCGGTATTCCTTCCGACAACGGCGATGGTGCGGTACGGCAGGCCGGAGGAGATCGCCGCGGGCGTAGTCTTCCTCGCCGGCCTCCTATGTCACCGGCGCAGTGCTGCGAATAGATGGCGGATACGGCGCATAGCGCGACCGTGCAGTCGACGGCGGGCGGCCACGAACGGCGTCGGTGCAGGGGTAAGTGACACCTACGGGCAAACCCTCCTGGATGCGCAGATCTGCTTCGGGCTCGACGCCGCCGGGCGGGATTCGTATCCGCGCCGTGCGCGCCCGCCGCGCCCCCGACGCAGTCGGCGCCGGGGGCGCCCTGTCGCGCAGGAGATTTCCTCCACTGTGGCGATCCGTGGTGCCGAATTCGATCTGCGGGTGTCGGCCTCCGGCTTCATCGCGGGGTCAGCGCAGACGCGGGTTCGGGCGGCCGCGCTGTGGCCGGCGCGCCGCTTCGTCACGTACCTGGGCTTGCCGGTCGGCGGGTACGAGGGAGCCGATGGCCGATCGGGAGTCGATCATCAATTTATGTAGTACAGAGGCCATCTGAGCGTCGACGGTTTTGGAGGAGCTGCCGCGCCGGGCGGCAATGGCGGTGTTGGTCCAGCCCGCCGCGGCGAGTACGGCGACCTCCTGCTCGGCCGCCGACAGTTGCTGCCACGGCGAGGGGCGGGTGCGCCGGATCGGATGTTCGACCGGCAGTCTGTCCATGGACAGGTTTCCCAGTGCCAGCTGCGCGACTTCACCGAGTTCGGGCCGCAGCAGCGCACCCTCCCGCTCGGCCTCCGCGAAAGCGTTGTCGTTCAGTATTCTCCGGGCGGTATTCGCGGCGAATTCGGTTTCGGTGGCGAACGGGCCCAGGTGGGCGATATCCACCCCGAGCCCTTCGCGGAGCGTGGCGGCGCCGCCGATCAGGCGGGCGATATCGCGCGCCCGGGCCGCCACAGCCGCGGCGGGCTGGTCGCCGGGGGCGCCGATCAGGCGGGCCAGGGTCCATGCCTGGATATGGACAGCCCACACCGCGCCCCACCGGTCGCGCATCGCGAGCTGATCCGATAACGTCTCGCGTCCCACGGCGAGCGCCTCGTCGGCGTCGCCGTGTTTACTCGACGCGATCACCCAGGCCATCCGCGCCCAGCAGATCGCCCACCGGGCACCGGAACGTTCGGCATTGCGGAGGTGGGCGCGGGAGGTTTCCAACGCTTGTTCGGGTGCACCGAAGAACGCGGCCGCCAGCGCTTCGAACAGTTCGCTCATCGCGGCACCGCCCGCGTCGCCCGCGGCGTCGAAACGTGCCCGGGCCCGGGCCAGGACGGTGATCGCCTGGGTGTCGCGGCCGATCAGCATCAGCTCGGCACCTCTGGCGAAGTCGACCGAGGGGGGCAGACCGAGGTCCACGTCGGGGTCCTCGCGCCACCGCAACCGGTCCGCGGCATCGGGCACGCAGCGGGCCACGCATTCGTCGAGCATCCGTTCGGCCTCGATGTGCAACCCCTGGCACATGCTGATCCAGGCGATCAGGGACATCGCCACGACCTGCAACGGCACCGGCTCGGGATCGAGGTCCCGGGTTGCCGCGAGTGCGCGCTCGGCCCACCGGCGTGGTTCCCGCAACGAGCCGGTGAAGAACGGGATGCGCAGGGCGATCAGCCCGGCGGCGATTTCGAGGCCGACCGCCGCCTCGCCCGGCGTGGCGATACTGCTCTCCATCGCCGACAGCAGGTTGTCCCAGGCCACTCGCGCCCAATCGAGCAGAGCCTGCTCATCGGGTCCGAACCAGCCGTTGCGGGCCGCGGCCACCTTGTCGCGGTAGTAGCGGCGGTGCCGGCCGGCCAGCCGGTCGGCGTCCGCACCGTGGTCCCGTAGGCGTTGCTGGGCGAAGAGTCGAATCGTTTCGACCATCGAATACCGCACCGTGGTCTCGGTCAGGTGGATCGACACAAGAGACTGATCCACCAAACGCTCCAGCAGGCCCGCGATATCGGCCCGGGCCAATCCGTCCACGGCGCCGGGATCGTCGTCGGCGCAGATCGCTTCGATGGCTTCCAGTTCCGCGCCGATATCCTGTCCGGCCGCGCCGGGGCTGTCGTTGCCGACGTCGTACCCGGCCGCGAACACCGACAGGCGGTCGAACAGCAGCTGTTCCTCGGGCCGGCAGAGATCGTAGGACCAGGCGACGACATCGCGGATACCCCGGTGCCGGACATCCGCCCCGACTCTGGGCCCGTTCTGCCACTGCAATCGCCGGTCGCTGTCCGCACCGCTGAGATCGCGCAGGATCATCGGCAGCGGCTGACGCGACAGTCGTCCGGCCGCGAGCCGGATATAGAGCGGATGATTGTGCACCCGGCGGCAGATCGCGGCGGCCAGCTCACCTTCCGATTCGGCGAGGGTATGCCCGACCAGATCCGCGCGGGCGCGGAACATGGCCAGCGCCTGCTCCTGCGACAGCGCGGGCACCGGCACCAACTGTTCGTCCACCCACCCGATCGCCTCGCGGCTGGTGGCCAGCACGGTGAGCCCGGGCGCCGCGTCGAGCAGGCCGGTCAGCACCGCGCCCGCACCGTCGAGCACGTGTTCGCAGTTGTCCATCACCAGGATCGTCTGCACATCCCGCCCGGCCGCGTCCCGGCGGCGCAGTGTGTCCACTACCGCGTCCCAGGCCGACCTCCCGGAGAAATCGACCTCGATGACCGAGGCCGCGACCTGTTCCTCCACCGCTGTCGCCGCCGCGCCCCGCGGCAGTACGGCCAGCCGTACCCAGTGCACCGGGACGTGCCGCGCCCGTTGGAAACGCCGCACGGCCTCGGTGGCCAATCGGGTTTTTCCGATGCCGCCCGCACCGATCAAGGTCACCAGGCGGGTACTGCCCAGCAGCGCCATCGCGATTTTTTCCAGCTCCCGGTCGCGGCCCACGAAATCGCTGGCCGCCGCGGGTGGCATTCCACTGACAGAAGTTCGTCCTGCCGACACACGCAGGCAGCCTAGCGGAGTCCGCGCGCGAGTCGGGTCACACCTGCCACCACCAGTCGATCGACGGCAGTCCGGGACTGTCGGGTGCGGAATCGGTGGGGGAGTCGCCGATGGTGAAACAGTCGGCGACGGTTCGACCGTCGACCGCGTACCGCTCGACCTCGAGGGCCCAATCGAGATTGCCGCGGACCACGTGCCGCAGGCCGTGGAGATAGTGCCGGGTGTCCGTGCTCAGCCCGCCGGTCCGAGCACCCGCCACGAGGAACCGGCACATGATCCGGTCGCGCAACCGCACGGCCCGTACGACGGCCTCGTCCAGCCCGCAGGTATCGCGTGCCGCGATCACCGTCAGCAGATCGAACTGGTTGCTCTCGTTCAACGCCACTGTCTTGCGGTGGGAGTGCAGGTCGTTGTCCAGCGCCGCCAGCATCCGTGCCATCTCGGTGAGCGCCCGGACCCGGGGCAGCTCCAACTCCGCGGCCGGCGGCTCGTACTCGTTCACCAGTTCGGTAGTGGCGGTCACGACTTCGCCCGCGGCGTTGTTGATCCGGATGGTGAGGTATTCGTCCACGGTCGGTGTCGCGGTCGTACTCATTTCGGCGCAGACCCCGAACAGCCAGGCACGGTGGGCCTGCGTCCATCGGCGATGCTGAACCGGTGTCACACATTCGGCGAACCGTGTCGAGATATCGATCAGGCCGCTCAGCAGCGGATCGGTCCGCACCGGATTCGAGCCGGGTGCCTCCAGCGCCCGCACGATCCGGTTGGCACAGGACACGAACCCACCGAGATCCCGCGACAGCGGGCCCCGGTCGAAGCGGTCGTCGAAGGCGAATCCCCAATAGGCCCAATCCGCGGCGATCTGCAATCGATCGACGCGGCCGTGCGGTGCCATCCTCGCCATGAACTCCGCCGATCTGGTCGCGACCAGCGCGCGTCCCAGGTACGGATCGTCGAGGAAGTCGCCGGCCCGCAACCACTCGATCGACCGAGCTTCGATCCGTTCGACCGCGGGATGAGCAACGGGCTCGATAGGGCAGAAGATCCCGGGCAGCGCGGGCCGTTCGAGATCGGTCATCGGTGACCTGCCGCCGTCGGCCGAGCGTCGCCGCAACCGGCGGAGCGCAGACATATCCGCAGTTCGCGGGGACGCAGTGCCATCGCCACCGCCGGACGGCCGCGGGTACCGACCCGGTGGCGGATTCGCCAGCGGCCGGCGATCGTAGCCAGTGCCAGCGTGAGTTCTGTGACGGCGAAGGCGTCGCCGGCGCAGCGCCGCGGACCGGCACCGAATGCTACGAACGCCTTCCGTGGAATCGGCGGTTGCTCCGGGTCCCATCGATCTGGATCGAATCGATCGGGGTTCTCGTAGAGATCTCCGCGACGATGCAGGAGATACGGGCTGTACACCAGCGAGGTTCCGGCGGGCAGGTCGTAACCGCCGAGGCGTGTATCGGCGGTGACCGTCCGGGTGAACAGCCAGCCGGGCGGATAGAGCCGCAGCGCTTCGGTGACGATATGTCCCGTCAGCGGTAGGTCGGGCAGGTCCCGGTAGCGGGCCGCGGTGCCGTCGAGGACCCGGCTCGTTTCCCGATGCAGGCGTTCCTCGATCTCGGGGTGCTCCAGCAGCAGATCCAATGCCCAGGCCAGCGCGCTCGCGGTGGTCTCCGATCCGGCGATGAAGAAGGCCATGAGCTGATCGCAGATCCGGCTGTCGGTCGTTCCGTCGCCGAGGCCGGCGGATGGGCCCGTCTCCCCGGGATCTCGGGCCGAGAGCATGGCCGACACCAGATCCCCGTGGTCGGTGCCGTCGATTCGCCGTTCGGCGACAATTGTCATCATCAATTCGCGAAGCCGCGCGTGCGCTCGCTCATAGCGTCGGTTGCCGGGCGTCGGTAGCCGATTCAGCAGTGGCGGTGACAGCATCTGCCGGTACAGCCCGGTGACGACAACCGTGACATCGGCCAGTGCGCGCTCGCGGATGTGCGGTGCGAGGGTGCCGGAGAACATGGTCGCCGTCACCGTCCGGGTAGCCAGGCGCAAGGTCTCGGCGGACATATCCACGACCTGACCGTCGTACCAGCCGGCGGTCACCGCATCGACCTCCGCCGTCATCGCTCGGCCGTAGCGGGTGAGCCGGGCGCGGCCGAACGTCTGCCGGATCGAACCCCGCTGCCGACGATGCATACTGTGCGGGCAGGTGATCACATTGTCACCCACCGCTCTGCGCGCTACGTCGAACAGCGGGCCGCCCTTGTCGAACGTGCGATCGTCACGCAACACTCGATCGGCGAGGTCCGGATCGCAGACGATGACCGCGTCCCCGGGACCTATCCGTATTCGTACGAGTGCACTGCCGGTACTCGCCAGAGACGACAGGAACGCCAGCGGGTCGCGCAGCAGCGGCACGATATGACCGGACAGCCGGGCCGCGCCGGGCGCCGACGGGACCGTCGGCCGGGCCGAGCCGGGCGACCGACCGAAGGTGCGGCCGGGTAGGCGTACTCGGTCGCGCAGGCATCTGTGGGCCGGCTGCGGTACTTCGGTCATCGCAGAAATCATTTCCGTTCGTGTCGGCCGGCACGGACGAACATGTGCTTCCACCGACGGCAACCCGTCTACCGATCTCCCGACAGCGCGGAGGCCGGCCTTCGATATCCCGAGCCCCGGCCGGCGCGGCCGACCGGGGATCTTCGTCGGTGTCAGCACGCTCTCCGGTGCGCGACCACTCTCGGCGAGAACCCCTCGATCCCGCCGGGGTCGTCGCCGCTGACCGCCGACGAACCGAGGATCGTCGAATAGGTAGAAACGGCACATCGGCAACCGGGATGCCGGTCAGCAGGGATGACCGGCCGGGGTCGGCCTCGACGGTGGTGCCCGGTCTCGCCGGCCGTACGAATATCGCGGGCAGCGGAGAACGCGAAGTCCCGACCGCGAGTGTCCGCACGCCCTATCGGCGCGGGGTTCCCTTCCGCCGCACCACTGCCACAGTTCGGCGGCGAGGTGCCTCCGAACGGCGGCCGGCTCGGTGGTGGAGCGCGACCGCTCCGCTCAGGAGCACGGCGGCGGCGGCGAACGAGACGGCGAGGACAGTGAACGGGGTGGAGCCCAGCGCTGTGGTTCCGAGTACCGCGGTGCCGGCCGCGGTGCCGGCGTAGAGCGCGGAGTTGTTCCAGGAGACCGCGGGGGCGCGGAGATCGCCCATTGTCGCGGTGAGGTATTCCTGGCCGGTACCGACATACGCCGCGCCGGCCGCGAAGGTGACCACCCACCCCGCGACGCAGACCCAGGCGATATCCGAGCTCGTTGCGGCATACAGCCCCACGATCATCAGCGACCCGTAGCCGATGTTCAGGATGAACTGGTCGCGACCGCACCGGTGGAAGAGATCGACGAGGTACCCGGCCACCAGCGCGCCGATCATCGACCCGAATCCGACCGCCGCGCCGACGAGGCCGAGCCGAGTGGTGTCGAAACCGAACCGGTGCAGGAGCAGGGCACCGGCAAAGGTGTAGGTCGCGTACCGGGCGGCCTGGGCGAAGAAGTTCGCGGACACCACCAGGGTGAAGTCGCGGTTGCGCCACAGCCCGACCGATGCCGCCAGCACCCGCCGTGGACTGCGGTTTCGTGGCGGAACGCGGGTCTCGCCGGTCAGCTCGAGGCCCACCAGTACGGTGGCGACGGCCGCGGCGATCGCGATGGCCGCGAATACCCACCGCCAGCTCACGGTATCGGCGACGGCCGCACCGGCGGGGACACCCAGGATCTGGCCCGCCGCGAAGAACGCGGAGACGCGTGACACCGCGCGACCGCGTTCTGTCGCGGCGGCGGTCTCCGTGACATAGGACCACACCGCGGGACCCATCAGCGCGGCGCCGGCACCGGCGAGTACTCGTCCCGCGATGAGGAACTCGTACCACGGTGCCAGCGTGCTGAGCATTTCGCCGGCGACGAATACGCAGGCTCCGGCCACGATCGTCGTCCGGCGGGTCCACCTGTCGGCCAGGGCCGCCACCAGCGGACTGACGGTGGCGTAGGTCAGCGCGAAGGCGGAGACCGATACGGCCGCGCGGGCGGTGGAGACGCCGAACTCGTTCGCCAGCACGGGGATCAGCGGGGACAGGACGAACATTTCCGAACCCAGCAGGAAGAAGAGCACGCTCGCCAGCGCGTGTTTGCCCCACGGGGTCCGGACGACAGCGGCCCGTCCATCGACGACTTCCACTTCGCCCGACAGCGATTCGGTAGCCATACCCTTTCCCTCCATCGCTCGATATCGCCCGGCGGAAGGCGTCTGTCGGCAAACCGTCGGAATTACCGCAGCGGTGTGCTCGAATACATGGACGACGCCGCCCGGCCCCGGACGAAGTGGAATTCGGCCGATTCCGCTTACGGGTGGCGCGCCCGGGCGTCGGCCGCCCACGGACCGATCATCGGGATCCACTCTGTGATCTCGTACGAGGCGATGTATCCGTGCCGGTAGAACGGGTCTTCTTCGACGACTGCGACGATGTCGTCCTTCCGGTGGGCCGAATAGATCATCGCCGCGCCGGCCTGCTCACCGGCGGCGAAGGGCCCGGATCCGAGGATCAGCCCCCGGTCCGCTGCCGCGGCGAGGTGATCCTTGTGCGCGGGGCGCCGCGCGTCGCGGCCCGCGCGGTCGTCGGTATAGCGATACCGGACCAGGAAGAACGCCACGTCACGCACCCTTCGAGGGCTCGGCGGCCGCGGCACCGTGGGACTGCCGGGCGAGGCCGGCGGCGTCGCGGCCGATGGTGTAACCGAAGACGAGGGCAGGTCCGATGTTCGCGCCGTATCCGGGATAGCCGCCACCGAATATGCTCACCGCCGCCGAACCGGCCGCGAACAGTCCGGGAATGGGCCGGTCGTCCTGATCGAGTACCCGGCTGTGTGTGTCGACGGCCAGACCAGAGTAGGCGCCGAGATCGCCCATCTGGATCCGCGCCGCGTAATAGGGGCCCTTGTCGATCGGTTCAAGGTTGGGATTCGGGGTATGGGCCATATCGCCCTTGAAGTGATGGAACCAGTTGGATCCCCGGTTGAATTTCGGGTCCTCGCCCCGCGCTGCGCCGCTGTTGAACTCCGCGAGCGTCTTCTTCAGGCCGCGGGCATCGATGCCGATCTCGTCCGCGAGTTCGTCGACCGTGTCCGCTCGGTGGAGGAACCCGGTCTTCTTGAAGTAACCCTGTGGGATCGGCCAGGGCTTGGCATAGCCGATACCGTACTTCCGCATCGCTTTCGAGTCGGCGATGATATAGCCGACCGTACCGTCGGCGCCGGTATTGTCCCGGATCATCGCTACGCCGAAATCGTGGTACGAACTAGATTCGTTGGCGAAACGCTCACCGCGGCGGTTCACCGCTATCAGACCCGGCAGCCCGAAGGCGCGCAGGTGCGGGAAGATACGCTGCTGCCCGCGCAGCCCGGTGAACACGGTGACCGGTGCCCAGGCGGCGGGTTCGTGCACTGCGGTATCGACGTGCCCACCGAGCGGCGCGGCGAGCCGGACATTGTCGCCGTCGTGACCCACCGTCGGCGTGAAGTGGTTGTGGCCCTGCGGGTCGTGCTGCCAGTATTCGCCGCGCAGTGCGGCGTCCGCCGAGTATCCGCCCGCGGCGATCACCACGCCGAGCCGCGCCTCCACGGTGCATGCCTGCGCGCCGCCGAGTACGGCGCCGGTCACGATGCCGTGCTCGTTGCGGACGATCTTCGTCACGGGGGTGCCGGTCCACATCCGAATGCCGAGCTTCGCGGCCGACGAGACCATCCGCACCATGAGCGAGTTGCCATTGGTGCGATCGAAGGAGCGGCGGAATACGGCGGTCTCGGTCCAGGTCTTCAGCAGTTTTCTCGTCACATATACGAACGACTTCCACGATTGGTTCGCGTGTAGGAATTCCGCGATATCGGGCCCGACCTCGGGCATGTAGCCGAACACCGTATAGGTGTCGAGGTAGGGGCGCAGGCGCAGCCGGTTCGCGCCGAGCATGCGTGCGTCCGCCATCTTGCCGGAGATCGCCCGGCCGGAGGCCTTGGCGCCGGGGACATCCATCTGATAGTCGGGTGCCATTTCGGGGTAGACGAATTCGACATCGGTTTCCCGCTCCAGCCAGTCGATGGCCTCCGGTACTTCGTCGAGGAAGGTCCCCACCATTTCGGCCTTGAAGCAATCCTCGGCGAGCGCCCTGATGTAGGTCTCGATTTCTTCCCGGGTGTCACCTTCGGCAACACCCTGTTTGTTGCCGGGAACCCATGCCCAGCCGCCCGATATCGCGGTGGTGCCGCCGAGCCACTGCGACTTCTCGGCGACGATCACGCTGTGGCCTTCGCTCGCCGCCTTGAGCGCCGCGGCCATCCCGGCCGCGCCGGACCCGGCGATCAACAGATCGCATTTGACGGTTTTCGGGCTCATACTTCGTTTCCTTTCCGCTGAGCGTTATCCGGGCGCGGCCGTGGTTCGCGCGGCGTTGCCGGATGAGGGAGTACTCGGAGGGGTGGGGTTACCGGGCCGGTGCGGGCCCGGGGTTACCGGGCCGGTCGCCGGTGCCGACGGGCCGTGCGGCGAAGGACATCCGGTCGGTGTAACGGAGGGCGACGATCTCGACTCGATCGTCGGGCCGGACCTCGGTGTCGCCCCACAAACGAGTGGCCAGGCGCAGCCCTTCGTCGAGGTCGACGACGCATACGCGGTAGGGCACCTCGTCGACGAACGCGGTGGGCGCGGCGTGGATCGTGGTGAACGAGTAGAGGGTGCCCAGGCCGGACAGTTCGATCCAGGTGACCTCCGGATCCCAGGTGTGCGGGTCGATCGGTTTCGGCGGGAAGGTGGGCCGGCCGGTGGCGGTACTCGCGGTCGTGATCAACCGGCCTTCGCGCAGCGCGGTCCAGAACGGCTCGGTGGCCTCGGTGATACGCGGCGGGTAGGGATGCCGAGCGGGGATATCGACGATCGGGATCATCAGTGCACGCCTTCCAGAATGTGGACCAGCGCGGCGTTGTAATTGCCGAGTTCGGCGCTGGTGAGCGCTAGTTCCGCGTCGTGGACCTGGCGCGCGCCGGCCGCTCCACACAGCTGCTCGAATGCTTCGACGAAGCTGTAGAGCGGGGTGATGTAGGCGGGGTGCCCGCGTGAAGTGAGACCACCGGAGGTGCAGATCGGGATATCGCCGCCGAGGCCGGTGCGACCCTCGGCCGCGTATTTCGCCCCCATGCCACGAGGTGTCAGGCCGAGGGCTTCCGCGGCCAATACCTCGACTATGGTGCACGGCGCGTAGATTTCGGCCAGGTCGATATCGGCCGCAGTGACCCCGGCGTCGTCGTAGGCCTGCCGCCCGGCGACTCGGGCGGCCTCGAGCGCGGTCATATCGTTGGGTGTTTCGCTGATCTGGTGTGCTCCTTCGTGATAGAAGCCGCGCGAGCGAACGCGCACATACGGTCGGCCCGTCGATCGGGCAACCTCCTCTTCGGCGAGGACGAGGCAGACGGCGCCGTCACTGCGCGGTGGTACCTCGAAGAGTCCGAGCGGTTCGACGATCATGGGCTGGGCCAGTACCTCGTCGAGGGTGATCGGAGTGCGGAACTGCGCCAACGGGTTCAGTTCGGCATGACGGCGATTCTTCACCGCGACGGTGGCCAGCTCCGCGCGCGACGATCCGTGGTCGTGGATGTAGCGTGTGGCATCCATCGCGTACCAGGCGATCGGCGTGATCCCGAACGGGGCCTGGAAGTCGACATCGCCCACGGCGCGCATCGAACTCATCATGTGTTCGCGTGCGGGGATGGCCGTTTCGAAGTTGACACCCAGTGCCAGCGAGACTTTCGAGCGCCCGAGCAGGATGTCGTTGGCGGCGTGCTCGAAGGCGAAGCCGCCGGTCATCCCGTTGCCCAGTACTTCGCAGACGTTTCCCGCACACGGTAGCCGCAGATAGTGCGCCATGAAGGTGGCGAAGTACTTCTGTGCCGTATAGGGCCGGGGCTGCGCGAAAGCCATTCCCTGCACATCGCTTTTGTCGATTCCGGCTGCCGCGGTGGCTTGCAGTACCAGCCGGGCCAGGACCTCGTGTTCGAGTACGTGGACAGCCGAGTCCGGCGTGCTCTGCCATTTGCCGACGGGCAGGGCGGCGGCCCCGATGATGGTCACGGTTTTCTCCACGGGCGAGTCCCTACTTCTCGACGGCCTGAAAGCACTGTCGGTGTGATGCGGCCTCTTGACAGATCGGTTTGTGACTCACAACATATCAATGGAAGGACCAATGCGCCACTTGTTCAGAAGGAGGATTCTGTGACCCAGCCGAACGGGAGAAGTCTGTTTCTCCACGATGACCTGGAAAAACTCATCGATCCCGCGGTGATCGCGGTGGTCGGGGCCTCGACGACCCCGGGTGGTTTCGGTCATCGCACGATGGAGAACCTGCGCGGCTTCACCGGCCACGTCTACGGAGTGAACCCCCGCTACGACAGTGTCGAAGGCCGGGTCTGCGTACCTACGCTGGGTGATCTTCCCGAAGTGCCCGACTGCGTAATTGTCTGTGTGGCAAGGCATCTGGTGTTGGAGACACTGGAGGAAGCCGCTCGGATCGGCGCCCGCGGCGCCATCGTCTACGCCTCGGGCTTCAGCGAAACCGGTCTCGACGAGGGCATCGCCGCACAGCATGCCATCGCCGAACTGTCCCGGCGCACCGGCCTGCGGGTCGCGGGACCGAACTGTGTAGGCCTGGTCAATGTCGCCACCGGCGGCGCCATGAACTTCATGACCGACTCGGGGGCGATCACCGCGGGCGCGGACGGGGGAATCGCGATCGTGTCCCAGAGCGGCGCACTCGGTTACACCGTCCTGCAGGCTGTCGCGCGCGGCGTCGGTATCAGCCATTACCTCGCCGCGGGGAATTCCGCCGATGTCGATGTCTGCGACTACATCGCCTATCTGGCGGAAGAGCCCACGGCCGAAGTGATCATCTGCCTGCTGGAAGGGGTCGGGAGCGGCGAGCGCTTCCTGCGGGCCGCCGGACTCGCCGCGGCCGCCGGTAAACCGCTCATCGTCTACAAGGCGGGTAACAGCGAGAAGAGCGGTCGGGCCGCGCTGTCGCACACCGGCACCCTGACCGGTTCGACCGCGGCCTATCGCGCGGCCTGCGAACAGGTCGGTGCCATCTGGCTGGACGACCTCGAAGCGTTGACCGAAACCGCCGCGTTCTTCGCCAAGAATCCGAAGGGTCCCGACAGGCCCGGGGTCGGCATCATGTCCACCTCCGGGGGCGCCGGCGTGATCAACGCCGACAAGGCGGAGGACAACGAACTCGACCTGCCCGATCTGCACAAGCGCACCCGCGATGTCCTCACCGAAGTCGTACCGGTGTTCGGGTCGATCGGTAACCCGGCCGATCTGACCGCCGAAGTGCTCAAGGACGCGGCCACCTTCTCCCGCTGCCTGGACGCGTTCGCCGCCGATCCGGGCCTCGGCGTAGTTGTGGTGCCGCTGGTATTCGTGCACGAGTCGACGACCGGTGTGCGCGCGCCGCTGCTCAGCGCGGCCGGGGCCCGCACCGATACCGCCCTCGCCGCGGTGTGGATGAACGATTGGCTGGAGGGTCCGGGCAGCCGCGTCCTCGACGGCGATCCGAACGTCACGCTGTTCCGTTCCCCGGCACGGTGTATGCGTGCGATCCGGTTGTGGCAGGGCTGGCATGCGCGACGCCGGCACCTGGCCGGCACCCGCCGCGCGAAGCGCGTCTCGGACGCCGCCGCCGCGGTAACCGCCCGTGGCATTCTCACCGCAGGTGGTATCGGCGCGACGGCGCCGACCGAACAGCAGGCGAAGGCCATCCTGTCCGCCTATGGGATCGCCGTTCCCCAGGACGTGGCGGCCCGCACCCCGGACGAGGCGGCGCAGGCGGCGGACCGGATCGGCTATCCGGTGGTGCTCAAGGTCGCTTCGCCCGATATCCAGCACAAAACCGAAATCGGCGCGGTCCGGCTGGATCTCACCTCCGCCGAGGAAGTGCGCCGCGCAGCGGCGGAAATCCTCGACAGCGTCGGCCTGTTCGCGCCCGGCGCGCGGGTCGAGGGTCTCAGCGTGCAGACAATGCTGGACAGCGGGGCGGAGGTCCTGCTCGGCGCCCGGATCGATCGACAGTTCGGTCCGCTGATCACCGTCGGTTCCGGCGGCATCCTGGTGGAACTGCATCGTGATATCTCGACCCGGCTGGCGCCGGTATCGGTGGACGATGCCCGTCGGATGATCGAATCACTGCGGCTGCACAAGATCCTGACCGGTGTGCGGGGCGATCCCGGCTACGACATGGCGGCCCTGGTCGACGCCGTCGCCCGATTCTCGGAGCTGGTCGGCGACCTCGCGGACATCCTCACCGAGGTGGATGTGAACCCGTTGATCGTCGGCCGTTCCGGCGCCACCGCCGCCGACGCCCTCGTCGCCGTACGCGATACCGAAGCAGCGACCGTCTAGGAGGACAACAGAACATGGGCAAATGTGTCGAAGAATTCGTAATCGGTGAAGTATCGGTCAGTCCCGGGCGCACCGTCACCGAAACCGACGTGGTCCAGTATTCCTGGGTTTCCGGCGATACGAACCCGATGCACACCGACGCCGAATACGCCGCTCGCTCGCCGCTCGGCCGGCGCATCGCGCACGGAACCCTGGGCATGTCCATCTGCACGGGACTCAGCGCCCGGATGGGGCAGTTCGACGGCACCTCCATCGCCGCCCTCGGCGTCGACGAATGGCAATTCCTCGCCCCCGTTTTCATCGGCGACACGGTCCACCTGCGCACCACCGTCGTATCGAGCCGGGTGAGCTCGACCAAACCCGATCGCGGGGTGGTGGTCCGGCGGATGGAGCTACTCGATCAGAACTCGCAGATCGTCCAGCGCGGGCTGATGAAAACCATGGTGTACAGCAAGGCCGGTCTCGCGGCCGCCGCATCCGGCAACACCCCTCGCTGAATCGAACAGACCACAAGGAGTAACCGTATGACCACCGCAGTCGTCCGCCAGCACGGCGGTCTCGTCAACACTGCCGGGCTGTCCGAGGAACAAGTCATGATCCGCGACAGTGTGCTGGACATTCTGCACCGCACGCTGCCCCTCGGCAGTATTCGTGAACTCGACGAGAACCGGCAGTTCCCGGAAGAGGCGTACCAGGCGCTCGCCGCATCCGGATTCCTCGGTATTCCGTTCGAGGAGAAATACGGCGGGGCCGACGGGTCGTTCAAGGATCTGACGGTTCTCATGGAAACCCTCGGATACCACTACACCGGTATCGGCCAGGGGGTGATGACCACCTCGATCTACGCGGGTGGCCACGTCGCCAAGTTCGGCTCCGACGAACTGAAGAGTCGCATCATCCCGCAGATCATCGAGGGAAAGGTCAAGCTCGCGCTGGCCATGTCGGAACCGGGGACCGGCTCCGATGTGGCGGGTCTGAAGACGAAAGCGGTCCGCCGCGACGACGGGTACGTGCTGTCCGGGACGAAGGTGTGGATCACCTGCGGTCATGTGGCCGACTATCTCGTCGTCATCGCCAAGACCGATCCGTCCGCGCCTCGCCACCAGGGGCTGAGTACGTTCCTCGTCGACGCCCGGGCCGCGGGCGTGACGATCAACCCGCTCTCGATGCTCGGCCGGCGCACCACGCACGCGAACGAGGTGATACTCGACGAGGTCTTCGTGCCCGCGGCGAACCTGATCGGCGAGGAGAACAAGACCTGGAAGAATCTCATGAAATGCCTGGCCGTCGAGCGGCTGGCGCTGGCGTCGATCTCGGCCGGGCACTGCTTCCGGATCACCGAGTACGCCCAGGAATACGCGAAGAATCGCATCCAGTTCGACCAGCCGATCTCGAATTTCCAAGTGATTCAGCACAAGCTGGTCGATATGCGGATCATGGCCGAAACCGCACGGCAGTCGGTCTACCGGGTCGCCGAACTCCTCGATGCGGGCCACGACGCGATCGAGGAGACATCGATCGCGAAAATCGTCTGCACCGAGAACAACTTCAAATGTGCCGATATGGGATTACAGATTCTCGGTGGCGCCGGTTATTCCATGGAATACGATATGCAGATGTTCTTCCGCGACTCCCGGGTCGGTCCCATCGGTGGCGGAACGAACGAGATCCAGCGCAATGTCATAGCCAAACGAATGGGACTCTGAGCCCCCGTGACGAGAGGTATCACAATGGGGCGAAGAATACCCGCTGCGCGATTCGGGAGGTGTCTGCGCCGCGGTGCCGTGGCAGCGGCGATACTGCTGCTCGCCTCGGCCTGCGGCGCCACGGTCGGGCAGCGGTCCGGCGAGGCGCTGGTGCTGCGTTACGCGGATTACACGAGTGCGCAGTCGGGCGACGGTTTCCGTGCCTTCGCCGCCGAGGTCACCGACCGTACCGGCGGCCGCATCACCTTCGACGCGTATTGGGGCGGGAGCCTGCTGTCGGGTACGGATATGGCCTCGGGTGTGCGCGGCGGCGTCGCGGATCTCGGTATGTTCACCGCCACCTACTACGCGAGTGAATTTCCGGTCACCGACTGGCTTTCGCGTCTCGGCAACTCGGCCGATACCGACTATCCCCGAGGCGTCATGCAAGCGAATGCTGCCCAGTCCGATTTCGCGATGTCCAGCGCGGATGTCAATCGGCAGTTCGAGAATCGCGGAATGAAGCTGCTTTTCTCGGCGCATCCCATCACCAACTACGACATCCTGTGCAAGACGCCGATCACCACCCTCGCGGATGCTGCCGGCAAACGTGTCCGGTCCGGTGGCGGAATGTGGGACGACGAGGTCCGGGCGCTGGGGATGACCCCGGTCAGCCTGTCCATCGGCGAAACCTACGAGGGACTCGAACGCGGGGTCATCGACTGCGCGCTCGCCTCGCCCAAAACGGTGACCTCCTACGGATTCTGGGAGGTCGCCAAGCACTACACCCACCTGCCGCTGACCGGTATCAATGCCCAGTACGTCGTGATGAATCAAGAGGTCTGGGATGCACTGCCGGTCGAAGATCAGCGGGTGATATGGGATGCCGCGTACCTGTGGTTCCAAGGCTATCTCGAATACGAAGGACTGGGTCTGGAAAAGATCCTCGTCGATACCGGGATCTCGAAACACGGACTGAAGTTTTACGATCCGGCCGACGAAGTAACAGCAGTTCTGAAAGATCAGCAGGCAGCGGTGCGGGCGGAATTACCTGCCGTCGCCCCCGACCGGATCGAATCGCCGGAAACGATCGTCCGCGACTACGCGAACATCATGCGTATCTGGCACGATCGGCTGGCCACGATGGACCTGGGTGCCGCCGGTAACAACGGAGATATCGATCTGACGGAGTACGCCGCCGAGGTACGTCGTGAAGTTTTCGACCGCCACCGTCCATAGAATTCCCGTTCTCCGAACCGCCGGGTGGCCGGTCTGCCTCCGGCCGGCCCCTGAAATCTCTATTGCCCGAACCGCATCGATGCGGAAAGTGAGCCTGTTATGGAAGCCCCTGCCACGAGTTTGTCTCCCTTGAGTGCGTTATCGCGCAGCCTGGCTCGATTCGCGGGGGTCGTGGCGGGAGCCATCGTATTGCTGCTGACGGTTCAGATCACCGCCGATGTCGTATCCCGGAATCTCTTCAACGAGCCGATCCCGGGAACGCTCGAGCTGACGGCATACCTGTTCATGCCGTTGATCGTCTTCCTGTCCCTGGCCTATGCCGAGTACGCCGATGAACATATCCGGGCGACGATCGTCGTCGCCCGGCTGCGCGGGCGGATCGCGCAGGTCACCGAACTCACCGGCCGGATCGTCACGCTGGTGGTGGTACTGACGCTGACCTACTACGCCGTGATCGGTGCGATCTATGCCACCGAGATCCGGCTCGAGGCGCTCGGCGCCGTCACTCTGCCGGTATGGCCGGTGAAGATCCTCACGGCCGTCGGATGGGCACTGTTCGCGCTGCAACTGACCGTCTCGACCGCCACTCTGTTCATCCGCTCGACGACGAGGAACGATCATGGCTGACAGTCTGACCACCGAAACCCGCTCGGCGAAAACCACGCCCGAGGAACCAGCGGGTGCCGCGAACCGGGGGCCGCGGGCCGACCACGTGATCCTCGTCGTCGCCGTGACCACGGTGGCGGCGCTGGTGGCTCTCGGACTGATCCCGATGGCCGACTCGGTGGTGGGTCTCGTCGTGCTCGCCATGACGGTACTTCTCATGCTGGCCGGGGTTCCGGTCGGGATCGCGATCCTCGCGGCGGGCGGGGTAGGGCTGTGGCGGTTGGCCGGATTCGACGCCATGGCGGTGACTTTCGAAGATGTACCGTTCGCGACAGCGGCCAGCTGGAGCCTGAGCGTCATCCCCCTGTTCATTTTCATGGGCATCGCGCTGGGGAAGTTCAACCTCACCACCAAACTGTTCGACGCGGCCCAGCAGTGGATGGGCAAGTTGCCCGGGGGACTGGCCATCGCGACGAACTTCGCCGGGGCCGGACTCGCGGCCGCCAGCGGCAGCTCCATCGCGATCTCCTACGCCCTCGGCCGGATCACCATCCCCGAGATGTTGCGCGCGAACTACAAGCCCTCGCTCGCCGTGGGTGTGGTCGCCATGGCCGGTACGCTCGGGATGCTCATCCCACCCAGCGTCGTCCTCGTCGTCTACGCCGGGGCGGCCGGTACCGCGATCGGGCCGCAACTCCTCGCCGCGCTGGTGCCGGGGCTCATCCTGGCAGTGGCGTTCGCGGCGCTCATCCTGATCCGTTCGATGCTCGATCCCGGCCTGGCGCCCCGCGTGGAGTCGACCGAGGTCACCTGGCGCTCGCGGATCGCTTCGCTGCGCGGCGTCGCCCCGATGGTGGTCATCATCGCCGCGATCATCGGCGGCATGTACACGGGTTTGTTCACCCCGACCGAGGCCGGTGCCTTCGGTGCGCTGCTGGCCGTATTGCTGGGCTGGTTGTTCGGCGGCGACCGCAGTGTCCGCAAGCTCGGCGTCACGCTGGCCGCCTGCCTGCGGGAGACCGTCGCCGGGGTGGCCTCCATCTTCCTGCTGCTGATCGGTGTGCACGTCCTGACCCGGGTGGTCGCGCTCTCGGGCCTCGCCGACATCATGGCGGATACCGTGACCGGGATGGGCCTTTCACGGGTCGGTTTTCTGTTCGTCCTGATCGTCGTATTCCTGATCCTGGGCATGTTCATGGACAGTCTGGCGATGATCCTGCTGACCGTTCCGGTCCTCCTGCCGGTGCTCTCGGCACTGGATATCGATATGATCTGGTACGGCGTCTTCATGGTGATCCTGGTGGAGATCGGGCTGGTCACGCCGCCCATCGGCATGCTGAGCTATATCGTGCACCGGCTGGCCCAGCATCCCGACGTGAACCTCGGCCGCACAATTCATCTCACCGATGTCTTCAAGGGCACCGCCTGGTTCATCATCGCCGCGCTCGTCGTCCTCACGGCACTCATCTTCTGGCCCGATCTCGCGTTGTGGCTGCCCGGACGCTCGAATGCCGCATAGGAATGCCACACCACGATTCGCCTCGAAGGACCACCGAATGACCGACCCGGCAACCGAACTGCCAGCGGTTCCGCACGCGACGCTCGAAGATCTGCTCACCGCCCGCCACAGCTGTCGTGCTTTCCGGCCCGCCGCGGTGCCGCGCGCGGATATCGAGCGGATACTCCTGCTCGCCCAGCGTGCCCCCTCCTGGTGTAACGCCCAACCGTGGCAGGTGCACGTGCTCAGCGGCGCGGCGACCCAGCGGTTGGCGGCGGCGCTCTACGAAGCGGCCCGCCGCGGTGAACGCCGGCCCGAACTCGAGCCGCCGCGCGAGTACACCGGCGTCTATCGGGACCGGCGCCGCGAATGCGGTCACGCGTTGTACGACAGTCTCGGCATCGCCCGAGCGGACCACGGCCGCCGAGAAGAACAGCGGCTGGCGAACTTTCGATTCTTCGGCGCTCCCCACATCGCCCTGATCACCACCGACGAGCAACTCGGCACCTATGGCGCCGTGGATTGCGGCGGCTATGTCACGACACTGCTGCTCGCTGCCCAGAGCCTGGGCATCGCCGCGGTCCCCCAGGCGGCGATCGCCATGACGTCGGCGACCGTTCGCGAACAGCTCGCGATCCCGGCGAATCGCCGCATCGTCTGCGCGGTCTCCTTCGGGTACGCGGACGAAGCGCACCCCGCCAACAGCTTCCGGACGTCGCGTGCGTCCTTGCGCGAAGCCGTCGAGTGGATCGATACGTGAACCGGCACCGACCTCGAGTAGAAAGAGCCCGGATCCGCCCATGACCAGTCCTACTCCACCCGCTGACGCGCCGGGCCCGCTCGCCGGGATCCGCGTCGTCGAACTACTCACCCTCGGCCCCGGTGCCCATGCCGCCACCATGCTGGCCGATCTCGGTGCGGAGGTCGTGCTCGTGGCCCGGCCCGGCTGGCTCGCCCAGCAGGGTGCCGACCCCGACCACACCCGGCGCGGCCGTGTCCTCGTCGAAGCGAACCTCAAGGACCCCCACGCCCGCGACGAGATAATGGCACTGATCGACCGTGCCGACGTACTGCTCGAGGGATTCCGTCCCGGTGTGCTGGAACGGCTGGGCATGGGCCCCCGCGACTGCGGTGCGCGGAACCCGCGGCTGATCTATGCGCGAATGACCGGTTGGGGGCAGACCGGCCCGCGGGCGCAGCAGGCCGGTCACGATATCAACTACGTGGCGCTGACCGGGCACCTGCACGCCATCGCTCGATACGGGCAGGCGCCCGTGCCGCCGCTGAACCTCGTCGGCGACTACGGCGGCGGGTCCATGTTCGTCACCCTCGGCATCACCGCCGCCCTGGTCGAAAGGCAATCCTCCGGTCGCGGTCAGACCATCGACGCGGCCATGGTGGACGGCGCGAGCATGCTCGGCCATTGGATGTGGGCGATGCGGCCCCGCGGCCGATGGTCCGATATCCCCGGCACGAACCTGCTCGACACCGGTCGTCCCTTCTACGATGTCTACGAAACGCGGGACGGCGGGTACATGGCGGTGGGAGCGCTGGAACCACAATTCTTCTCGGCGTTCGTCGCCGGCCTCGGGCTCGGCCCCGACGAGGTACCCGATCAGCACGACAGCGACCGGTACGGGGAACAGCGCGAGATCTTCACCCGAGTTTTCGAGACCCGGACGCGGCAGGAATGGACCGAGATATTCGCCGGCACCGACGCGTGCGTGACACCCGTGCTGTCGTACGAAGAAGCGGCGCGTGATCCGCATCTGGTGGCCCGGGGGACGATCGTCGAATCAGAGGGAGTAACTCAGCCCGCACCGGCTCCCCGGTTCTCCCGTACCGACCGCAGGACTGTGGCGGGCCCACCCCGGACCGTCACACCCGTTCGGGAGATCTGGGCTTCGGCGAATCCGGGATAGCTCGATTCACCCGGCGGTGCCGGGGCGGCTGCCGACCGGTCGTCCCGGACACCGGCCGGTGCCACGACTACATCTGTTTCTCGGCGGAGTGCGTGCGGTTCGTGCCCTCGATCCAGCGGCTCTGCAGCTTCGACAGATACCATTCGAGTTCGGCGGTCGCCGCGCCCGAATCGCGTTTACGCAGGGCCGCGAGCAGTCGATACCGGGACTCGATGATGTAGTCGTCGGCGGCAGGGCCCACCCGTAAGGTCAGATCGTGGGTGAGCTCCATCAACGGCCGGTTCAGTATCGACAGGATGGGGTTGTGCGCCGCGTCGGTGAGCTTCTGGTGGAACTCCAGATGCACCGTCATCTTGTCGCGCCAGCGGGTGGTGGCATCGATGGCGGCGGTGCGCTCCACCACTTCCTCGAGCGCATCGATTTCGGCTTCGGTGGCCCGTTCACAGACTTTCTCGATGATCAGGCTTTCGACCCCGATCCGCGCCTCGGTCAGATCGGACAGCGAGTACTGGGTGAGGGTCATCCCGTCCAGAATCCCGCGGGCGACGGCCCCCGAGGTGGAATCCGCGACGAAGGCGCCGCCCGTATGGCCCTTCTTGAGGGTCACCAGCCCGGAGATCTCCAGCATTCGCAGCGCTTCGCGTACCGTGTTCCGGCTGACCCCGAGCTGCTCCGCGAATTCACGCTCGCTGGGCAACTTCTCACCGGGCCTCAGGTCTCCCGACTGGAGACGGTCACGGACCTGCTCGATGATGTCATCGAAGGCCCGCCGAGTTTTCGCGGGCTCGAATTTCAGCCGCGCATCCATCAGATCCTCCCTGTCGCGACTATTGAGGGGAGTTGGTTCAACCATTGACTCCAGTGCCGCCCAGTTTAGAGGTTCCGCCGGCGAAGTGCACAATTCGCGGCCCGCGGCGAGCCGCGGTAGCGGGGGTATGGATCGTGGTATCAGGGCACCGGCAGTTTCAGGACCCGGTTGTCGTGGGGGTTGGTGACGTAGAGGCTGCGCGACTCATCGATCGCGATGCCCACCGGTTTGTTGAGACCGGTCAAGGGCACGGTCTCGGTAAAGGACGATCCAGCGGGAAGTTTCACCGCGCGGTTGTTCGAACTGAGGACGTAGAGAGTGTCGGCCGCGTCGACGGCCAGGCCGTACGGCTTGTCGATGTCCTGGAACGGCAACGTCGTGGGTGCGGTCGAGCCGACGGGCAACGCGAGCACACGATCGCGGCCGGCTTCCGCCGCGTACACGGTGCCCGCGGAGTCGACGGCGACACCGGTGGCGTGGTCGAGCTCCGGGAACGGCAGTGCGGTCGCGTTCGTCGAGCCGGACGGCAACTTCCAGATCTGTCCGGTGTCGTTGTCGGAGACGTGAACGTCGCCTGTCGTGCCGACGGCCAGACCGGCCGGGTTTCCCAGGCGAGGGAACGGCAATACGGTCGGGGTCGCCGATTCCGGCCTCAGCTCGAGCACGTAATGCCGCTCGCTGTCGGCGATGTAGAGGTTGTCGGCTCGGTCGACGGCCAGGGCGAGCGCGAGCCCGAGGTCGGGAATCGGGATCTCCTCCGGTGTGGTCGCGTCTTTCCTCAGTCGCCAGAGTCGGCCGGCGGTGGAGTTCTCCGCGGTGGGGTCGGCGAGGTTCTGGAACGGCAGGCCGGCCACGTAGACGGTTCCGGAGTGGTCGACGGCGATGCCGGCGGGATAGGCCACGTCCGGGAACGGAAGCACCGTCGCGTTGGTGCGCATGAGCGTGGCGAGGCGCTCGTGCGCGTGGTACCCGAGCACAGCGCCGGTCGACAGCACCACGGTCATGGCGGTGACGAGTACGAGTGCGGCTTTCGCGCGGTCGTGGTGAGCGGTGCGGTGGATGCCGGCGGCGAGTCGGTCCTGCAACAGGGCATGCCGGAATTGGTAGACGCTGCCGACTTGGCGCAGCATTCCGCGGTGGTGCGCGTCGCGGTAGAAGGCCATATCCCGCAGCGGCATCCGCCCGGCCGCCCACAACCAGGTCGACGCGATCGTGTGGCGGCCGGAGGCGGTGAGGAAGTAGGACATCACGAAGAGTCCGGCCGCGAACACACCGATGTACTCGGCGCCCAGGGTCGTACTCGGGTTGATCGCGGTGTGCAGCCAGGTCGCGGCACCGGCGGCGACGGCGTAAGCGAGGCTGTAGAGCACGGCCGCTCTCCGGTCCAGCTGTAACGACGCCGATGGTCCGATCGGCCGGTCGAGTGCAACAGGCCGATCCAGGGCGACCGCGAGGACGGCGACGGCGGTACCGAAGAGCAGACCGACGACCACGCAGTACCACGTCTCTTCGCCGACATCGGTGAAGTCGAGTGCGAACGAGAGCGTCGCCGCTCCGATGGCCCCGGCGATCGTGGTGACGGTGAGCAGGCGAAGGATCCGGCCGCGCAGTCGCAATTGCAGCGTCATCGGCCGGGACTCCCAGGGTAGGAATCCCACGATCACCGCCGGTCCGAGAGCGAATTGGACGCTGTCGGTCACCTTGATCCGCACCGATTCCCATCCGCCCTGTCCGATACCGAACAGGTCCCGTACCGCCGGGAGCAACGCCGCGCCCGCGAGTGCGCCGATCATGGTGACGGTGATCGCGGCGAAGATCCGCAGTCGGTGTTCCGGCGTCCGCTCCGGTCCCGCGGCGAAGACCGGTCGCAGGAGCCGGCGACCGGCCTGTACCGCGATCGCCGAGCTGATTCCTGCGAGCAGCCCGACGATCAGCCACTCCCGGACCGCGACGAGAAGTCCGTGGCGAAATGTGTCGTGCTCGAACAGAACCTGCTCGACGAAGGCGCCGACTGCGACTGTCGGTCCGAAGACGATCGCGACGACCGCGGTGATACGCGCCGTGCGGATGAGTCGCGTGCGGAGATCGTTCCGTGGCTCCGCCACTTCGGGGACACGTAAGAAGCTTGCGACGAGCCCGAGCAGCAGATACATCGGTGTCACCGCGATGGCATTGTCGATGGCGTTGTGCAGTGTCGTATTGACCTCGCTGGTTCCCGCCCGGTAGGTCAGTGCGCCGGTGATGAGCGCGATACCGGCTCCGAGGGTTGTGATCACGGTGAAACGCCCTGCTCGGCGGCGGAAACTCGGCGTGGCGCGATCGAGCGATACCGGATCCAGGAAGCCGACGATGACAGCCGCGAGGAACCCGAGCCGCACCGCGTGCTCGACGCCGTCTCCCCAACTCACCGCCGAGAAGTCACGGGTCGCGAACGCCGCCACCGCTGCCACCGCCGCCACGGCTGTTCCGACGATGATCCCGGAGACCACACGAAACATCGGTGAGGGGATGGCCAGGTGCTGCTCCCACCACGCGAGGTCTCGATCACCGCATTGCCCGAGAGCGCCGGCCAGAAACCGCATCCGGCGTTCGGCGTCGGCCGCGCCGTCGCCGTCGCTCCCTGTGGGCGTGGGTTCTGCCTCGTAGCTGGCGGGGATCAACTGGTCGAGGAGATGGGCTTCGATGGTCGCGGGGGTATCGAAGGTGACGGTATCGAGCAATTCACCGGGGTCGGCGCGCCTGTCGCTGTAGGCCGTCCGGGCCAAGGAGGCCATGAACGGCGTCGACAACACCGAGACCAGCCGATCCCGCGGGTGCGTGTGCAGGTGCGTGAAAACCGGATCCCACTTGTCCGCTCCGCGCCCGGGTGCGGTGGTGATCCGCAGATAGGATACGACTTCCTCGAGATCGAGCGGGGTCAGCTCGATCACCGCCGCGGCGGTCACGACGTCACCGGCGGCGTCGATCGCCGCCTCGTATTCCGCCGACCGGCAGGTCAACAACAGCGGGTCATCGGCGGCCAGGGTGCGATTGACCGCCGTGATCACTTCGCGGCGAACCTGTTCGGGGGCTTCGTCGAGCCCATCGAGCACCGGCCAGATCCGGCCCCGGGCCACCAGATCGTGCGCCACGGTGTGCCCAGTGGCGGTGCGGCCGCCGAGCAGTGGATAGTCCACGCACAATCGTGTCTCCATCCACGCCGTCAGACGCGCGGTGCGTGGGTTCCACGACGCGACCGGAAACAACACAGGGACTGGATCCCCGGCACTCCGACGGCGCACCGCGGAGAGGACGAAGTGCATCGCCAGCACAGATTTGCCGGCGCCCGGTTCGCCCAACACCACCAACCGCCGGGAGGGGATCCGCTCGAACACCTCGACGATCTCCTCGAGGCGCCCGCCGAGTTCGATCGGGGCGTCGCCGCCCTCGATACCCCGGATCGCTTCCCAGTAGTCCATCACCCCGTCACGGCGACACCTCTCCCAGCGCAGGGGCAGCGGCCGCGGGTCGGCCAGCCGCCGCAATTTCTCCTCGCTCTGCCACTGGTCACGCACTGCCGCGGCCAACGCCTCCAGCGCGGCGTCGGCGTCGACTGCCGACGCTTGCCGCCACGGCCACCTCGCGACTACCGCACTGAACACGCCGATGAGCGCGGTGGTCAGGCCCGCGACTTTGCCGAGGGTTTCCCAGCCGGAGGCGAACCAGACCCACACGAGAAGCCCGGCCACTCCGGCCAGGGCAACCCCGACCGGTGGCCGTCGCAACCATGCAGTGAGCACAGGATCATCGTTTCTCGAATGACCGTCGCCGTATCCGGCACCGGCTTCGGTTCGGAAGCCGGTCGGCAGACGACGGTGTTGTCGGCAACTTCTTCACCACCGGATATCGGTGGGCGCATCCAGCGGTTGCCGCTGCTCGATCGCTTCCGGCGCCGTGAATGTCCCGGCCTCGCGGAGCTCCTCGTCGAAGCGCACCCGCGTTCGGGTCTCGATCTCGGCGATCGCGACCTGGTAGACGCGGAACTCGTCGAGTTCGAGCGCTTCGAGCTGGTTCAGGTTCTGCGTCAGCAGGAACCCGCGCGCCTTCAGTTCGCCGTTCTCGACGAACGCCAGAATCTTGAAGAATTCGCGCGGCACCCGGATATCGCGGTAGAGGCGGTCGTCCTCCCGGAACACCGGCCCCCCGAACACGCTGACCCGTAAGTCCTCGATATCGACGTCTGCGAACACGGCATCCTCGAGTTGTCCCCATACCCCGTTGCGTCTGCTCTGGTTGAAGTCGTCCATCTGCGGAGTGATATTGGTGAAGAAGAACGAATCGGTATTCGCGCGCTGCGCTTCCGGTAGTGTGGCCCACAGCAGGTCGGCGCGCCGAGCGATATGCCCGCGGTCGACGCGGTTGGCACGATAGAGCTCGTTACCGACCTGGAATTCGGCCGGTATCCGTGGATCCTCGACGAATTCGATTCCGGAGCGGTTGATCCGCTTCAGCGAGCCGCCGTCGATATTCCACCCCACCCAGCGCGCGAAGCGTCGCGATTTGCTCAGCACCAGCGAGAAATGGGTGTACGGGATGATCTCGGACCCGTCGAGGACGAACAGGTCGTCGTGTACGGCGGGGTCGACGGTGGGGGTTCCGATCCGGGTGGTGAGGAAGTTCGGATCGTATCCGGTTCGGACCGCCCCGACCGCGGCGGTCGGATACTGCTGCAGCACATGCCGATCGCTCGACACCGGTGGAGTGCCGTCGTACTCGTCGTACACGATGGAACCGATCGTGCCGGCGCTGAGCTCGGTATCGGCGACGCTTGTGCCGGGGGCGACCGGATCGAGGCGCACCTCGGACCGGGGTGATGTCGCTTCGCCGACCACCCGGAACGACGGCTCGTGGCCGCGCTGCAGGACGTCAGTGGTTATCGTCAGCCCCTCCACCTCGATCGACTTCGGGATCCGGGTGGTTTCGAGCGCTTCGAGGGCATCGGGCCCGACCTCGGCGTCGACGGTGAACTGCAGCGAGATATCACCGGTCGGGTTCCCGTCGGTGATCTTGTAGCCCACGCCGATCGATGAGATGTTCGGATCATTCAGGAACTCGACGCCCTCGGCGCGGATGTATCTGTGCAGGGCGGCCGACAACATATCGTTGTCGCGGGGTGACGGTTGGGTGACACCGTTCTCGGTTGCCATAACGGTTCCTTTGCGACGTCCGGGTTCGGCAGAACTCCGTTCGGACCGCGGTCGGGTCGGTCGGAAGCCGGTCGAAATCCGGCTACGGCCGGCCCGGTCGCACCAGGCGCTGCTGCCCCGCAACTCGGATCGGAACAGAAGTTCCTGGGCGATGAGGTCGGGCACGACGTCAACCCTCGGGGACGGTCGACGTGAAATATCGCCCGCGCTCCCCCGGGAACGACGCCGGGTCGTATCCGCCGCCGAGAAGAACCTTCCTGGGAAAGGCGCGTATCCGTTGGTTCTTGCGCAACTCGATGTTTCCACGACGGGACCGGTCGGTCGCGAGTAGCGAGATACCCGAACCGGGCCACGGACCTACCCGCGTGCCCGGTCCTCGGCCCCGGGGCGCATATGTGCCGGTCGTCGATACGATTCATGCCGATGCATTCGCTGGGCCGACAACAGACCCCGTAACCGCCGACGGACCGAAGGCGAACCCGGTTGGTCGGGTGACAGCGGCGACTCTCGTCGGGCTGTACGGGTAGGTTCGGGTGGTGCCCAGTGATCTGATCGTCCACCTGTCGCGCCTGTCGGACCTCCGGGCACCCGGTGGGGCCATTTCGGGTGCATCGATGGCGACCGAAGGTTTCGTCCGGTGCGCGCCGGACGAGGCGACAATGCTGGAGATGGCGAACACGTCCTATCGAGACGAGAGCGAGCCCATGGTCGCGCTGATACTCGATCCGGCGAAGATCGGCGCACCGGTGCGTTTCGAAGGTGCGAGCTCCGCGGCGGCGGGTAGCGAGAAGCTCCTGTTCCCGTCTGTACACGGGCCGATCGATCGCGCCGCGATCACCGGAATTCGCTACGCGCGCAGGGATGTCAGCGGCACCTATATCAGCCTCGACCGCCGCTCGCCGCTGGTCGAATCCCTCGATCTGCTGCCGCATGTCGAGGGCGGATGGTTCCGCGAAACCTGGCGCAGTGCGCACTCGTTCACTCCCGCGGGCTATTCGGGGGCACGGGCCGCGGGGACGGCGATCTACTACGTGCTGGGTTCCGGCGAGCGATCCGTATGGCATCGGGTGCGGTCCGACGAACTGTGGCTGTGGCACACCGGCCTCCCCCTCGGCCTGACACTCGGCGGCGACGGTCCGCGGCCCGACCCCTGCGAACGCCACGTTCTCGGCGGTGACGTGCTCGATGGCCAGCAGCCGCAATTGCTCGTCCCCGCTGGTTCGTGGCAGTGCGCGGAACCGCTGGCGGGGGCTGCGGACGAGGTGCTCGTCAGCTGTGTGGTCTCGCCGGGCTTCGATTTCGCCGATTTCGATCCGACGGACTCGGCGTCGTGATCCCCCGCGCCGGGGTCACCGAGCTGTAGAACGTTTGCGATCAGCCGGAGAGTCGATCCGTCGTCCGGATGCGGCGCTGCGGCAGCCGGTTTGCGTCTCGTGGCCGACGAACGGGTTCAGTCGGCCGCGCGGGAGAGCAATTCGTCCGCGGCGGTGAGCCCGGCGTCGAGTGCTTCGACGATCCGGTCCAGTTCGGCGTGGGTGATGATCAGTGGAGGAGCGATGAACAGGGAACCCGCCTCGTCACTGGTCCCGATCTGGACACCGTGGGACCGGGCCACGGCGACCACATGATCCGCAGGCTGTGGGAGGCCGGTATCCGAGAACCACCTGTGCCAGTCGGGTCCACGGAGTTCCACCGTCCAGTGCAGGCCCTGTCCGGCGATCCGTGCCACGCACGGGTGCCGGTCGGCGAGTTCGACCAGTGCGCCCGCGAGCCGGCGCCCGCCCGCCGCGGCGCGGTCTACGAGCCCATCCGTGTGCACTACCCGCAGGTGGGCGCGTACGGCGTGGATCATCAGGGGATGTGCGCGAAATGTGCTGTAGTTCTGCCATTTCGCCGCTCGCAGCAGATCGAGCATTCGTTTCGACAGCACTACGGCACCGGCCGGTGCGGCGCCACCGGCGAGGGGCTTACCCATGGTGACCAGATCCGGTCGGCTCGGCGCGCCCTGGAATGCGAACCAGCTGCCGGACCGCCCCAGTCCGGTGACCACCTCGTCGGCGATCCACAGACAATCGGCGGCACGTGCCGCGTCCGCCACCCGCTGCTGGTATTCCGCGTCGTAGTAGCGCCCGCCCTGGGTGTAGTCGATGATGACCGCCGCGGCGCCCGGAAACGCTCCCGCCAGTTCCGGCTCGTCCGGTTGCCGCGGCGCGGTGGTGCCGGCGGCCCGCCAGAGACCGCCGTCGGGTCCCGCGATGGTCCTGACCTCGGTGGTCCGGGCGGGTGCGCGCACACCACCGTCGAGCAGGGAGAGGCCACCGTGCCACTGCGGCTGCAGGGTGACATCGCGGGAGAGGCCGACCAGACCGTGGTAGGCCCGTTCCCGGGCGACGATCGGTACCCGCCCGGTGAGGGCCTGGGCGAAGGAGAGGGCGATATCGTTGACCTCGCTACCGCTGAGACCGAAGCGCACACCGCCGATCCACTCGGTTTCGCCGGCGAACGCGATATCGACCAATTCGTCGGCCGCCGCGTCACGTTCGGCCCACAGCTGTCCTTCACTCGCCACCGGGTAACGGGCCGCTTCGACGACGGCGGCCACCATCGCCGGATGCGCGTGCCCGAGTGGACCACCGGTATTGGACGCGTCGAGCAGGACCGTCCCGTCCGCGTACTCGAGGTACACCCCGCTGCCGCCCACCAGTGCCGGTGAACGGGCCGCGCCGGAATTACCTCCGGCCCGGATCAGATTCTTACCGCGACTCATTCCGTGCATGCTCATATCCTTTGTCGAGTTCTTTCCGCGTCGGCGTCCGCGCAGGGTCGCGGAACGGCCTGTCCGCCGCCGGGTCGGCGTGACCGGCCCGGTCGCGGCGGCCCCGGTGTCAGGGGCGGGTGACCACGAGTTCGCCGTCCGCCCGATCCGGGTCGACCCGGATCGTGACTCCGTAGTCGCGAGCGGCCGCGGCCGCGGTGATGTAGCCGTCGTCGAGGTCGCTCTGGATATCGGCCAGTGGCCGTTCGGCCGGGGCACCGTAGCCGCCGGCGCCCGCGCACTGGACCCGCAGTACCGATCCCGCGCGGACACTGATCGGCGGTGTCTTGCTGGACAGTTCGGTCACCGTCGCGTCGGGGGCGGTGAGCACGAATCGAGCCCGGGCACCCGCGGCGCCACCGGACAGACCGTAGGGGGCGCTGACATCCCGGTCCGAGACGATGGTGACGGTGACGTTCTCGGTGAACTCCAGTTCGCGGGTGATGCCGTTACCGCCGCGGTATTTCCCGGCGCCGCCACCGTCCACCGTCAACCCGTAGCCGACGATGCGCACCGGATGCGCGCGTTCGAGCAGTTCGTTGGGGGTGTTGCCGGTATTGCCGATACTGGTCCGCCGGGCGTGTGATCCGTCCGCGCCGGCGTTCCCACCCTGACCCGCCCCGTGTACCTCGTACATGATGGTGTCGTCGACGGTGTCCTCCCGCCCGACGAGCAGGACCGTGGCACTACCCGTACCCGCCGCCGGCACCCGGGCGGGGACGGCCTGTGCCAGACATCCGAGCACCACATCGGCGATCCGCGAGGACGTTTCGTGATTACCCGAGACCACGGGCGCGGGTTCGCCGGGATTGACGATGGAACCGGGCGGCGCCACGATGGTGACCGGCCGATAGGAGCCGGAATTCGAGGCGCTGCCGGGTTCGGCGATCGCCTTCAGCGCGAACAGCGTCGCCGAATGGGTCACGCCGAGTGGACTGTTCATTCCGCCCCGCGATTGCGGGGCGGAGCCGGTGAAATCGATGGTCACCTCGTCGTGCGCGACGGTGAGCGTGCCCTTGATCGGAATCGGCCCGGGATCGAAGCTGTCACCGTCGCAGACGTCCTCGAATACGTAGGTGCCGTCGGGGATCTCGACGAACGCGGCCCGGGCCCGCTGTTCACTGATATCGAGGACCTGGGCCATCGCCGCTTCGACCGTATCCGTGCCGTACCGCTCGCAGTAGTCGAGCAGCCTGCGTTCGGCGGCGACGCATCCGGCGTACTGGGATCGCATATCGCCCAGCCGTTCCGCGGGGTTGCGGACATTTGCGGTGATGATGTCGAAGATCTCGGTACTGGGTTCACCCGCCCGGTAGAGCTTCACGGGTGGGATCCGCAATCCTTCGCCGTGGATATCCCGGGCGAGGGTGTAGTAGCTGCCGGGTGTCGGCCCGCCGATATCGACATAGTGGCCGCGAACGGCGGCGAAGCCGATGATCCGGTGCTCGGCGAAGATCGGCTTGGCCATGAAGAAATCCGGCATGTGATTGTTGCCCTGGTAAGGGTCGTTCTGCAGGAGCACATCGCCCGGCCGGATCGTTTCGGCGGGAATCCGGTCCAGGATGCCGCGCAGCGACATCGCCATACTCGCGAGGTGGATCGGTATATCGCCGACGCCCTGCACGACGATTTCACCGGCGGGGTCGAGCAGGCCGCACGAGAGATCACCGGCCTCTCGCCAGAGGTTGGAGTAGGCGGTGCGCAGGACGACGGCCTTCATCTCGGCCACCGCGGTGCGGAGACCCGAATCGAGCACCGACAGGGTGATCGGGTCGAGGCGGGTGGGTTGCTGCGTGGTGGTCATACCTGGCCCTTCAGATCGATCAGAAGATTGCCGTAGCCGTCCACGCGGGTCACCGATCCCGGGGGCACGACAACGGTCGTATCGGCCGAATCGACGACGGCCGCGGCGTCGAAGAAATCGCCGGGGCGCAGCTGTTCGCGCAGATAACGGGGGACAGTGAGAGTTTCGGTCGCCGAAACGATCAGCTCCCGTGTTCCGGTGGCCGCGGCCGGCGCCGGCGTGGTGATATCGCTCGCCGGGAGCGAGCGGTCGCCGAGCAGGCCGACTCCGGCGACGCGGGCGACGGCGGTGTCGATCGGTTCGTGGTCGACCCGGAATCCGTTGGCCTTCTCGTGCATTGCGTGGAAACATTCGGCGACCGTCGCGGTCCACCCGGGCCGGGACGGATCACCCACCGGCACGGTGATCGCCGTGTTCTGTCCCGCGTAGTGCAGATCGAGTTCGAGTACGAGCGAGCGACCCTCGTCGGGCACGCCCTCGGCGGCCAGATCCGCCGCGGCCTGCCGGGACAAGGTGGCGAAGACCTCGGCGAGGGGCGCTTCCACCGCGGGCCCGAGCCGATTCGGGAAGCTCGTGGCGTGGTTGTGCACTACATCGGAGACGACCAGCCCCACCGCGGACAGGACCCCCGCCACCGGCGGGATGATCACGGTGGGGATGGCGAGTTCGCGCGCGATATCGGCGGCGTGCATCGGGCCCGCACCGCCGAAGGCGTTCATCGCGAAGGTGCGGGGATCGTGGCCCTTGCCGACACTCATCGCGCGGACCGCGCCCGCCATGGCCGCCGTGCTGATCCGCCGGATGCCGAGAGCGGTCTCGACGCCGGACAGTCCGAGTTCGCGTCCGAGTCGTTCGCAGGCGGTGAGCGCCGCGGCCCGGTCGATCACCACATCGTCGCCGAGTACCGTGCCGTCGGCGAGGATCCCGAGCACGATATTGGCATCGGTGACCGTCGGCTGCTCGCCGCCACGTCCATAGGCGGCGGGTCCGGGAAACGCCCCGGCGCTGGCGGGCCCGACCTGGAACTGCCCACCGGAATCGATATGCGCGATACTGCCGCCGCCGGTGCCGATGGTCTCGATATCGACGGTCGGTATCTGAACGGGTAGGTCCAGTGCGGAGGAGGTCGTCGTCAGCGGGATCTCGTGATCGGAGACCAGGCAGACGTCGAAACTGGTGCCGCCCATATCGACGGTGACGATATTGCGCAGTCCGGTCTGCCGGGAGATCAGCCGGCTGGCCACGACCCCACCGCTCGGCCCCGACAGCAGGAGATTGACCGGTGTCCGCGCGGCCCGGTCGGGAGCGGTCACGCCGCCGTTGGACTGCATGATCCAGGTCCGGATCCGGGGGTGCCGATCCTGCACCCGCGCACCGAGTTCGGCGAGGTAGGGCGCGCAAACGGGTTTCAGGTAGGCGTTGAGCACGGTGGTCGATGTCCGTTCGTACTCTCGCACCTGTGGCATGACATCGCAGGACAGGGAGATCGCGAGCTCCGGTGCCACCTCGTGGACGAGTTCGGCGGCGCGGCGTTCGTGGGCATCGTTGAGGTAGGAGTACAGGAAACAGACGGCGATACTGGTGATTCCGCGGGCGGTGATCGTGCGGACCGCGGACCGGACAGCGTCCGCGTCGAGCGGGGTCACCACCGTACCGGTGTGGTCGACGCGTTCGGCGACTTCGAAACGGTCCCGGCGGGCCACCAGCGGCGCGGGGCCGGTATCGAGCAGGTCGTACAGGCTGTGCGCGGGCCGGGTGAGGCGGCCGATCTCGAGGATATCGCGAAACCCGTGGGTGGTGAGCAGCGCGATGCGCGGGCCGTTGCGTTCCAGACTCAGATTCGTCCCGATGGTCGTGCCGTGCACGAGGTCCCGGATATCACCGCGCGCCCGCTCCGGCGCCAGTTCGATCACCCGGGCCGCGGCGGCGAGGACCGCGGCCGCGGGGTCACCGCTGCGGGAGCTCACTTTGGCGCTGCTGACGAGCCCGGTCTCCTCGTCCCAGAGAACCGCGTCGGTGAATGTTCCGCCCGCGTCGATACCGATGCGCTTCACGTCGTACCCTTCGTCCGAATCGCCGAGATTCCATCTGATAGAAAGAGAATCTGTACTATGGAAATAGATTAGGTGCTGAGTTTGCCGGTGGTCAACTGGAAGGGGAGGTTCCGGTGTAATAAGTTCTTGTTCTGCGGAAAACTTTCCCACTGAACGAACGCCTGGATTCGCTGAACAACCAGCTCGGCGACCGGACCCGATACCACCCGCCGAGCACGAGGAGGAACATGCCACCCGCCGAATCGCAGGGAATGCTGTCGAAGGGGCTCGTCCTGCTCCAGACCCTGGGGGAGCATCCACGCGGCGCGACGGCCACCGATATAGCCCGTTCCACGGCACTGGCCGTCAGCACGGTGCACCGGCTGCTGCATACGATGGCCGAACACGGTTTCGTCAGTTTCGATCCCTCGGACAAGACCTACCGTCTCGGTGTCCGCGTTTTCGAACTGGCCACCAAGGTCTCCGGTGTGCTCTCCATAGCCGAAACGGCCCGGCCCCTGATGCGCGAACTGCGCCACCGGACGGGGGAGACGGTCCAGCTGTCGGTGCTGAGCAACAGCCGGGCACTGTTCATCGAGAAGATCGGCACCGAGCACGCGGTCGGTATCCGCGGGTCGGTAGGGGAGAGCGAACCCCTCTACGCGACCTCGACCGGGAAGGTGCTGCTCGGCCAACTCGATCCCGAGCGGCTGGCGGCGGTGCTCGCGGAGATCACCCTGGACGCGTGGACCGCGAACACGGTGACCGACCGGGCGCGGCTGACCGCCGAACTGGATCGGGTGCGCGCGGACGATTTCGCCACCGCGAACGAGGAGTTCGATCCGGGGGTCCGGGCGATCGCTGTACCGGTGCGCAACGGTCGCGCGGAAACCATGGCGGCGCTGTGTATCTCCGCACCGGTGTTCCGCGTATCCCAGGACCGTATGCTCGGCTGGCTGCCCGAACTACGCGAGACGGCCGCGGCGATCGGTGTCCGGCTACCGATGAGCGCGCCGCTGTTCTGATCCGGCCGGCCCGGACGGATGTGATACCCGGCCGGGACCGCCGGAGTGGCCGGGTCAGGGACTCCACCTCGTGACCCGGCCGACCAGTACCCCGACGAGTTTCATGGTGGCCAGCGCGAGCGCCGAGAACACGACGGCGACGACGAACATCCGGTCGATCAGCGAGAAGCGCAGCGTATCGCTGAGCATCCAGCCCAGCCCGGATTGCAGACCGTACATCTCCGAGGCCAGCACGCTCGTCCAGGCGACGAGTCCGGCGAACATCAGCGGCCCGCGTAGTTCGGGCAGGATCGCGGGAAGTACCACCCGGGTGTACAGCGACCGGTTCGACAGGCCCAGCGTCCGCGGATACTCGGTGAGTTCCGGCGCCAGATTCGCCACCGCGTTGACCACCGCGATCAGCACGATGAACGCGGCGGCGAAAACGATGAACACCACACTGGCGGTGGAGGTCGCACCGAACCACAGGGTGAACAGCGGCGCCATCGCGAGCGCGGGCAGCATCCGCATCAACTCGGCCACCCCGGACACCCCGAGCCGGACCGGCCGCACCGCCGCGACCAACAGGCCCAGGACCATACCGAGCGCGACAGCGAGCGCCAGTCCGGCGGTCACCCGCCCGGTGGTGATCAGGCCGTTGTAGACCAGGGCGGCGGTGGCGGAGACGGGATCACCGTCACCCGCCCCGCTGACACCGAGCCCGCCCGTGTAGTAATGGCCGAGCCCGGTGAAACCCTCGCGCGCGATGGTCACCAGCGAAGGCAGTACCCGATCGGCCTGGGCGTCGGTCGCCGCCGCCAGCCGGGCCGCGATTTCCCAGATCGCCAGTCCGGCGACCAGCCCGATCAGGATGCTGTATCCACTGGCCCGGGTGCGCAGCACCAGTCTCGGACGCCGGGTCGTCGCCGGTGTCGTACCCGCCGTCACGACTGCATCCTCGCCGGTGCCCGCAGCACCTCGAGCAGCCCGCGCCGGATCGCATCGGCCGCGGGATCCATCCGGAGTCCGTCGTCGCGGGGCCGGTCGAACGGCAGCTCGATATCCGCCCCGATCTTCCCGTCGGTCACCACCACGATCCGATCGGCGAGCAGTAGCGCCTCGTCCACATCGTGGGTCACGAAGACGATGGTCTTACGCGTCTCGACCCACAGCTCCAGCAGCGTGGTGTGCAGTGTCGCCCTGGTGAAATAGTCGAGTGAGCCGAACGGCTCGTCCATGAGCAGGATATCGGGATCGTTGGCGAAAACCGCGCCGATGGCGACCCGTTTCCGCATACCACCGGAGAGCTCTTTCGGCCAGGCGTTCTCCCGGCCGGTCAGGCCCACCGCCGAGATGAAATGCTCGACACGCGGCTTCCATTCGGACGCGGGGACCTTACGCATCCGCGGCCCGAACGATACGTTGTCGCGCACGCGCAACCACTGCGGAACAGCGTCCTGCTGGAATACCATGCCCAGATCGGCGGTGGGCCCGGTGACCTCGCGTCCAGCCGCTTTTATGGTTCCCGAGGTCGCCTCCTGGAGCCCGGCCATACACCGCAGCAGGGTGCTCTTTCCCTGTCCGGAAGGTCCCAGAATGCAGAGGAATTGACCGTCCGGGACTTCGAGGGACAATTCCTTCAACGGCGTCACCGCTGCGGCGCCCTTTCCGAAACGTACCGTGAGATCGGTGATATCGAAGGCCGGGGCCGTGCGGGTTCCGCCGCTCGCGGTCATTGTTCCTGTCGTCATCGTTTCCACTCCTGTCGTCACTGCCAGCGGGTGAGGATCCGGATACCCCGGCGCAATAGGAAGTCCAGCGCTATCGCCACGACACCCAGGGCGATCGATAGTCCGAGCACACCGGATACATCGCCCTGCCCGGCGCGGAGGGCGATCAACCGGCCGATTCCGATCTGCGAGCCGAGCAGTTCCACTGTCGCCTGTACCGCGATGGCGGTGGCCAAGGCGATGCGCAGTCCCGACAGCACCGCCGGTAGCGTGCCGGGCACCAGAACGTGCAGGAACCGGGCGCGCGCGTTCAAACCCTGTGTGGCCGCGTACTCCTCGGACGACGGCGGGAGCGCCGCCGCGGCGGACTGCGCGACCAGGCCGACCGATACGAAACAGTAGAAACCGACCAGCAGCACTTTGTTCAGATGCCCCTGCCCGAACCAGACCAGGAAGAACGGTGCCAGCACCAGCGCCGGAACAGCGCCGAAGACGAAGAACAACGGTTCGCAGGCATTGCGGATCCAGCGGACCCGGGAGCTGAGCAATCCGGTCGCGGCGCCGAGGACGCTGCCGGCCGCCCAGGCCACCACGGCCAGGCCGACCGTCCAGACGAGATTGATCGCCACGCCCGGTGATCGCACGCCGAGGTAGCGCAGCCCGGGATCGTCGGCGAAACTGCTCGTGAAGTCGATCCACACCCGCAGTGGTCCCGGCAGGATCGCCCGGGAGTCGACTCCCAGCGCGATCAGGTGCCAGGCGGTGAGGAATACGATCACCCCCAGCGCCCGCCAGCCGAGCGCGCTGCCCAGGCGCCGGCCGCGGCGGGCGCGGTCCCGGGGCCGGCGCTCCCCGGAACCGGATGCGTTCGCGGCGTCCAGGGGGGACGCGGTGGCCCGGTAGGTGGTCGTCATGACGCGTCGTTCGCGGCCGCGGCCAGGCGATAGGCGTCGAGATAGTTGCGGGCGTCGTACTGGGCTCGCGCCGCTCGCGTCAACTCGCTGTCCGGTGCGGCGGCCAGAGCGGTATCGGCTTTCGCGCGGTAGTCGGCGAGTGCTCGATAGATATGGCCGGCGATACTGAGCTGGTCGGCGCTGTGGTCCGCGCCGATCACCTGCTGGGCGGCGAGTTCGGCGATCTGCGCTCCCGCTACCTTCTGGAAATTGAACGTGTCGTCCCCGTCGTCGTAGAAGGCGGCGGCGGATTCGAAATCACGCAGGGCGTACAGGCCGTCGAAGGTGGCGGCGAGTTCTTCGGCGGTGAGCGAGGACCCGGTGTAGCTGTTGACGTAGCCCACGAAATCTTTCGCGGTTCCCACCGGATCCGCCTTCATATCGTCGATCAAGCGGTACACGACACTGGTGAAGCGCAGCAGCGTGTCCCAGTTCTGCTCCGCGTAGCCGGTCGTCGTCAGATATCCGGAGAACGTCGACCGCAGCGAAACCGTATCCGCGGCAGGCATATTGTCGATGACCTGCCGCAGATCGATCAACGGCTCCCAGCCGTCCATCTGCAATCGGACGATCTCGACCGCTCCGGTCGGCGAGACGAAATCCGCCTGACCGGACTGGGCGGCCCGGACGATATCGGGATTGCCGAGGTACTGCACGTTCCAGTCGGTCATCGAACCGCCCGCAGTACCGGTGATGAGGTTGTAGAAGGTAGGGGCCACGCCCTGGCGCAGGATGACGTCGTGACCCTTCACCTGGTCCAGCACGATCGCTACCGCCTCCTCGTAGGAGCGGCCCGATTCCATGACCTGGTCGAGGGTTTTGTATTTACCCGCCGGAGCGAGGATCCGGTAGCCGTAGAACACATCGCTGATCCCGAATCCCACCACATTGTCCACATTGTCGAGCTGCGGCGGGATCGCGGAAAGATACCCGGAGCCCAATTCGATCTGCTGGTTGATCAGCGGTGTCAATGATCCGATCAGATCTGTCTGCGCGCCGTGCGGGGCCGGATCGATGGAGATGCCGACCTGGTCGAAATAGCCTCGGGTGACACCGGCGATCCCGAGCAATTCGTCACCGTAGGGGGAGAACCCCGCTTTCACCGTGACCTCCGGGATCGTTTCGCCCGGGGTGGCCGTCACGGTGGGCGGGACGAACGCCGCGGCACCGCTCCCGGAATCGTCGAGTCCGGACGCACATGCGGTGAGCATCGACACCGTGGCCGCGGCGGCGACCAGCGCGCCGAGGCGACCACGTAAGAGCTTCTTCATCGTTCTCCTCTGTTGGGCGGTACTGCTTTTCCGGCGGCCGGCGGGACGCGTCTCTCAGCTCGCGTGGCGCAGCGGCCGCCGGACGATCTCGAGCACCCGGACGGAGTCGGGCGCGGTGCCCCGGTAGACGTCGTCGACGACGCCGCGCAGATGCGCCAGGACGGCCGGCCGGACGGTTTTCCCGCTGTCGGTGAGTTCGCCGCCGGCTCGGGACAGGGCCCGGTCGACCACGGCGATCGTGCGAATACGTTCCGGTGGTGACACCCCGGAATTGATCAGGTGGGCGGCGGCGGTGAGCTCGTCGTCGTCGACGGTGTGCTCGCCCGCGAGGACGAGGGCGATGAGATAGGGCCGGTTGTCGCCCGCTACGACGACACCGTCGAGGCGGCAGGTCTGCCGGAAGATGTTCTCGGCGTACTCGGGCGCGATGTTCTTGCCCGTGGAGGTGACGATGAGATTCTTCTTCCGTCCGGTCACGGCGAGATAGCCGTCGGAGTCCAGATATCCGAGGTCACCGGTGTGGAACCAGCCGTCGCGCAGTGCGTCCGCAGTCGCTTCCGGGTCGTCGAGATAACCCGCGAATACATTCGGGCCGCGTGCCAGGATCTCGCCGTCGGCGGCGATCCGCAGTTCCACCCCGGGCAGGGCGCGGCCGACCGTCCCCGGCCGGTTCGCATGCGGGGTGGCGATGGTCAGTGCGGTCGCGGTCTCGGTGGATCCGTATCCCTCGACCAGTGGGATACCCGCGGCCGCGTAGGCCGCGAGTAGGTCCGGTGCGATCGGCGCGCCACCGGTGAGCGCGTACACCAGCCGATCACCGAACATCGCGCGCAGTACCCGCGGGTCACGGTTCGCCCGCAGCTGCGCGCTTTCGAACAGTCTCGGCATTCCCGGGACGTAGGTCGGTCTCGTCTGTGCGGTCTGCGCGAGGATCCGGGCGGTGTCACCGTGGCCGTAGACGAGTTCGCCGCCCGCGGCGAAGGTGGTCAACTGCTGTAACCGGGCCGAGGCATGTGCCAGGGGAAGGAAGACGAACGAGACAGCGCGGTGCGCGAGCCCCCGTTCCGGATGAGTTTCGGCGGCGATCGCCATGGTGACCACCGCCGCGAAATTGCCGTGGGTGAGCAGGCACCCCTTGGGCTTGCCGGTCGAACCCGAGGAGAAGGAGATGGAGTACAGATCGTGCGGCTCGACCGCGGGGGCCGGGCGGTCGGCGATATCGCCGCCGTACACCAGCTCACCGAGGTCGCCGTCCTCGGCGCCGACCCGCACGACGGCGGGGCCCGGGCGGGCCGGGTCGGGGATATCGTGCCCCGCGTCCACGATGAGCAGGACGGGCCGGGTCCGTTCGACGATATCGCGGAGCTGGGCGGGGGCGCTCGTGGGATAGACCGGCACCAGGGGCGCGCCGAGTGTTGCCGCGGCCAGGTCGATGACCGACCAGTCGGCCCGGGTCCGCAACTGCACCGCAATCCGGTCGCCGTGCCGGACACCGAGCGCCCGCAGGGCGGCGGCTGTGGACCCGATCAGATGCCACAGATCGGCGTAGCTGCGCTGCGCCCAACGTCCCGACGAGGTGAAACGCTGGGCGGGAGCGTTGTTGTCCGGCCGGATGTGCGCGGCGAGCAACGCGGGGATGCTACTGACCATTTTTCCACCTGATAGAAACTGTATCTGCTACGTGGTAGAAGGGTAGGTCTGTATTTCGCGCCGGACAATCGCGGGCAGCATTTGTAACGAGCGATTTACACTGTGGTTCCCGGGGGTGCCGGCCGCCCGCTACGCGACACCGAGCCCGGCGCGCTCGATCTCCACGGCATCGAGTGACCGGCGCCGACGGCTTCGGTCTGTGGGAATCCGTGCGTCGACCCCGACGGCTACCGAAGCGGCGGCAGCGGCTTCGGTGGTGGCGATTTCGGCGGATGTGGTGGTGACGGGTAGCGCGGGACGAGCGGCGCTACATGAGCACATAGAGCGAGAACGTGACGATGAGGCTGCTCACCAGACCGGCAGTGATCTCGACAGTCAGATAGCGGCGCGAATACGTACCCTGCATCCACAGTGCCCACACCGGTGCGCTGATTCGTAACGCCGTGAAGAGCGCGGCCAGGGCCAACGCACCCACCGGGCCACTCGACGGAAGAAGCGGATACAACCAGGCGTAGCCGATGGTCATGGCGTACACCTCGATCTGGTCGCCCAGGAAATGAGCGGCGGGACCCCGTGCGCCCGAGCGTCCGTTCCGGTCGCCGACACCGGTTCCCCGCTGCTCGGCATGGATGCGCGCAACCCACGGGTTTCCGTACAGGGCCGCCATGGCGACGGTGTTGACCAGTCCCGCGACCAAGCCCCACGCGAGAATTTCTATGGCGAGCATTTCCTCGTTCCGGTGATCGGTTCCGCATGTCACACACCACCGGTACCCGAGGTGTTGTGGTCTCCTCGCCTGGGCGAGCCCGGCAACGGTATCGCCGCGATATCGCACCGGGCACATCCCGGTTCCCAGCGGTGGCGGCCATCTGCCGCGCGAGGATACGGGCAGCGTCGAAGGCGCTGGGTGACGAACATGTGGCGAGGGATTCCGCGGCCGCGGAGGGCCGGACGCATTGTCGGTAGTGGGCACAATCGCGCGTGGCCGTCCGCCGGAGGTTGTAGGCTACCGCCGAAAGTTCTGCCGCCTGTATTGCCGGAAGGGGGACGTTCCGGGCATGAGTGAGGGACCGCTGCCGTGGCTGTCCGCATCGCGCGAGCATCAGGTCGTGGTGCTGCAGAAGACGCCGGTCGTCTCCTATCCCTTCGGGAAACAGGAGCAGCCGGAATCCGATTCCGGCAGCGGTGTTTCGACGGAGGATCCGAGAATCATGCACGGCCGGGTCTCCCCGTGGTCACAGGTGGATTCCCCCGTCGGTGAACCGGAAAGCAGGGACGTATCCGCGCCGGGAAAGCGCGCTGTGGGGCGCGGGCGCACCGGCGCATTCGACAAGGTATCTCCACCGACCGTCGCAACCGGGAACGAAGCCGAAGGTGCCCCCGGGCCGATGCCGCAGGCACTGGCCCTGGCGCAGGTGCGTAAGGACATACTCGTCGGCGATTCCGGCGTCGGCCTGGAATCCTCCGGCAGGCTGGTGGCCGAGCGATTCGGTGTCGGCTGGGTCGTCTGCTCACCCGCGATCGGGGGACAGCGCACCACCGTGATCTACTACGTCACCGACGACGGAGAGCTCGAAAGGACAACTTCCGTGGCAGATCCGGCCGCGTATCTCGAGCACGTCGAGCAGCGGTTCTGGCAACGCCAGGCCCTGTTCGGGTAGATCGATCCGGTCCCCGGCGGTCCGGTGGCGACCTCGGAACCGGTCCGGGCTCGCCGTTATGGCACCGGCCCCGGACGACACCCCGCCGTCCCGTAACGGCGCCGGGTCGGCGGCCTTGCTGCTCGGTATCTTCGCGGTCGCATTCTGCTTCATCCCCTTCGCCGGCGAGATTCTCACCGCACCGGCCGGGCTGGCCGCGATGGTGGCGGGTTTCATCGGCTGGGATCGGGTGGACCGCGGTATCGCTACCAATCGGGCCGACGCGCTCATCGGTGGCGTACTGGGCGCTGTCGCGTTGCTGATGACGCTGCTGGTCTACGCGGCGGCAAATGGGGTCGGCTGATCCGTCGACGGAACCTGCACGGTCGAGTCCGGGCCGTGGCCGGTGGCGTGCGGGCCGGCGCATTGCGACGGGGTGTCCGAGTAGTAGCCGGCGACCGGCCATTTTGATGAAACGGCAACATTTCGCATCTTCTCCGGTTAGGTTTCTGCTACGCCGGACAGTCGGCGCCGAGAAGTCGGAGGAATATCGTGGAATTTCTGGGCTCTGTCGCCGGGATCTTGCAGATGGTAATCGGCACCATCCTTGCCAACACCGGATCGGGCGGTTCGGGCTCCGGCTGGTGAGCCTCGCGGATTCGACTCGTCATTCGCGAGCCGAATCCGCTTCCGATCGGCGCGGCAAGCGATGAGCGTGCGGTAGCCGAAGACGGCCGAGCGCTTCGATATCGGCGGTTCGACCCCGGCCCGGAAAGGGCGGCGCCGGTCCGCGGTTGTCACGTCCGGTTCATGAACCGGGGAACGAGCGGCTCGGGTCTACGGCAAGCACGGTGCCGCAACGGGGTTCCGGGGCCGATTCGTTCATATCCCGACAGGACGCAAATTCGACGAAAAGTTCCCCGCACGGCTTTCGTCGACGAATGGATTGCCCACGACCACTGCCGCCCGAGCCCTCGGCAGAGGGCCGGCATCGAATTCGGCGACCGACATCTCCCGTGCGGCGCAGGTCCGACGTGAATCCGCTCGGAGGCCGCGGCACGGATACGCGGTATCGATCGCCGATCGGAAATACTCGGCGGCAGCGTCGACGCGGTGCTGCCGGCCGGTACCCGCGCGGCCCGTCGTGGCTGCGGACGAGCGACCGGTGTTACGCCGAAAGAATCTGTGGTCCGGCCACAGGGACAATTCGGGGGAGGCTTCCGTAGCGTGAAATGCATTGTAAAACAACGCTATTGAACGAATCGCGGAGGGAACATGGCCGAGAAGCCGGTGGCATTGATCAGCGGGGCCGGACGAGGCATCGGCGCGGCGACAGCCCGTGAACTCGGACGTCGGGGATACCACGTCATCGTGAATTTCCGGCAGAACACCGACGCCGCACGGGAGGTGGCCGCCGATATCGAGAACGAGGGCGGCTCGGCCGAGATCCGGCAGGCGGATGTGTGTGACGCGCGGCAGGTCGCGGACCTCGTGCGCCGCGCGTACACCGATCACGCGAACATCGATCTGCTGGTGTGCAACGCGAATACCGTCGATCCGCCGTTCCAGCCGCTGCTGTCGCTGTCGTGGGAGGCATTCATCGCCAAGGTCGACGGTGAACTGGCGGGCGCCTTCTTCCTGACGCAGAACGTACTGCCCGCTATGCAGATGCGGCGGGCCGGCCGGATCGTCTACATATCCAGCACGGCGGCGGACTGGGCAGGTAGCGTGGCCGCCCACTCCACGGCCAAGGCCGCGCTGAACACCTTCGGCCGTCATGTGGCGGCGACCGCCGCCGAGCACGGGGTGGTGGTCAATACCATCGCGTTCGCGACGGTTCGCACCGACGCGACCGCCGCGGTGCTCAATGATTCCCTTCGCGCCTACACCGAGCAGCGTTCGGTGCTCGGCCGCCTCGTCACACCCGCCGATGCCGCCAAAGTGGTCGCCGCCGTCGCCACCGACGAGGGGTTCGGTGCCGCGGTCGGGCAACTGATCCGGGTCGACGCGGGCTACGAACTCCTCGACCAGCAATTGCACCCGACTCGGACCTTCTTCGAATGAATCGGCTCTCATACCGGTGCGCGCGCCGCCGTCCGGCGGCCCACGAGATACACCGCTACGGCGGCGCAGCAGGTCGCGCCGCCGCCGGTCCACAGCACTGTTCGTACACCGGCACGGTCGGCGAGATAGGCGATACCGAGTACGGCCAACGGTGTCGCGCCCTGCACGATCGTGGTGTACACGGCAATGACGTGGGTACGGTCCTCGGGGCTGCTGCTCAGCTGGAGATGGTGATTGGTCGACTGGAGGAAGGCCGTCATCGCGACGCCGCAGCCGACGAGCACTACGAGGAGGAGCGTCAGGTTCGGCGCGCTGCCCAGCGTGGCCTGGCCGAGACCGAGTGTCGCGGCGAACAGCGTAGCGGTCCGCAGCGTCGGGGTGTCCCGGCCGCCGACGAGCAGTGCCGCGAGCAGCGAACCGCCGGCCAGCGCCGAGGTCACGACGCCGAACGCGGTGGGTGAGACACTGAACTCGGTCTTGGCCAGCAGCGGTGCGGTGACCCGCAGATTGAGCGCGAAGAAGCCGACCGCCGCGAGCAGCGCGACCGCCGCGGTCAGTTGCGGATCGGCCGCGATACGCCGCAGACCACGGGAGATGTCGAGCCGGTCGCGGCGCGATCGACGTGCCGGCATCTCCGCCGGTCGCATCAGGAGCAGCCCGGTCACTGCCGCCAGGTAGCTCACGGCATTGATCGCCATGGCCGTGCCGGGGCCGGTCACGACGATCAGCACACCGGCCGATGCGGGACCGAGCAGCTGCGCGACGCTGAAGTACATGGCGCTCAGCGAAGAGGCGTCACGAAAAGCCCGGTCCCCGACGAGTTCACCGACGAACGCCATGCGGGTGGGCGCTTCGATCGCGCTGAGCATGCCCGCACCGAGAGCGAACAGCCACAGGTGCCACACCTCGGCGTGGCCCGACAGAACGAACGTCGCCTGTACGGCGGTCAGCACCGCCGAACAGCTGTTCACGAAGATCAGCAGTGTCCGCTTGGGATACCGGTCCGCCAAGGCTCCGGCGCCGAGCGGGATCAGCAGGGCCGGGGAGAACTGGCAGACAGTGATGATCGCCAGCGCGAAGGCCGAGTTCGCGGTCCACTCCAGGACCAGCCAGTCCTGCGCGGCGACCATCGTCCAGGTGCCGGTGACAGACAGCACCTGGCCCGCGACGAACAGCCGGAAGTTCCGGATCGCGAGCACGGCGAAGCGCGCACCGGGCCTCCGCAGCATTCGCCGCACGGCGGAGACCGCCGCGCCGCGGTCGAATATCTCGATCACAGGATCACGCGCATTCTCGCAGGCTCAATACGCGGGGCAGCTGCCGTCGCCCGGAAACGCCCAGTTTGCGATACACATTCGACAGGTGGAACTCGACCGTGCGGACGGTCAGGAACATCGTCTCGGCGATCGATTTGTTGCTGTAGCCGCGCAGGGCCATATCGGCTATCTTGCGCTCCTGCTTCGTCAGCCGCGCCTCACGAGTGCGATTGTCCAGATCGCCGAGTACCGAGTCCGCCCATCGCATCACCTGCGCGCTGCCGGTGGCGCGGGCCAGTTCGGTGGCGGCCGCCACCGAACTGCGGGCGCGCACGATATCGCCGGTGGTCGCGCACAGCTTTCCCAGATCGCACAGCGCGCCCATCAATTCGTAGCGTGCGTTCGTCAGGTCGAGCAGCTCCACGGCGCGTTCCAGTGCGTGGGTGGATTCGTCGTCCTGACGGCTCACGCCGACCGCGCGCAGTGCGCGGCCGACTGCGCAGGGCGAGCCCCAGCGCCGGGCCAGGGCGAGTTCGTCGTCCGCGAGTACGTTGGCCAGATCGTGGCGGCCGAGTGTGGTCGCCACCAGCGCGGCCCGCGATCGCCACGGCACCACTGCCGGATTCGCCACGCCCAGTGCGGTGAGGATCTTGCCGGCGGCCAGGTAATCGGCAAGGCTGCGTTCGAGATCGTTCTCGGCCCGGCGGAGCGCGGCGCGGGCGGCGAGTACATGGGCGCGGTCGGGCAGTGCGTCGATCGAATCCATATGCTCGCGCGAAAGATGTCGCGCGGCGCGGAGATCGCCGGTCTGGACAAGTGCTTCGAGCAGCCAGGCCACCGCGATGCCGCTCAGCGGGCGGGATATCCCACCGCGCAGCATCGGCAGTACGGCGTCGACGGCGGGCGCGGGCCGGCCGTTGAACGAGTGGATTCTGGCGCGGATGAGAATCATCGCCTCCGTACTGCGCCGGGGCAGGTCGCCGTGGTCGGCGGCCAGAAGCCGATCGCAGAACGCGGCGGCCTGTGCACCGCGGTCGGCGTAGAACAGTGTCAGCAGGGACAACCACAGGCACCCCGGGTCGCGGCGGCAGGTCTGCGTATCGAGCGCCGCTTCCGATCGCCGGATCAGGGCTTCCCGGCCCATGGTGCCGCAGTGCAACAGCAGCATGCTCTGCGCGCTACCGCAGCGGCGGTCGGCTTCGCCGAATCGCCGGTGCGTTTCAGCGGTGCCGATACCGGGAAGGTATCGGGCGGAGCCGGATAGAGGTAAGTCCGCGATCTCACACCACTGACCGCCCGGCGATCGGTCTCCGCTGTTCGGTGTGCTCGCCGATATGGTGGCCGGTAGCTCCTGGCGTCTCGATATCTCGTTCATCACGGCATGGCACCGTGAGATCTCGAAGCCGGGCAACGGCGCAAAGGACTGCCGAGAACATCTCCGTCTTCCCGGTACCGACAATCGGTCATGAGTCTCCCCTTATGAATCATGAGAGGCGACGGCGGCGATGCCGACTGCCCGGATTTGTTCTCCCCCGGGGGGCCGGAACCTCGGCCGAGTAGGGGATTTCGCAGAGTCAGGGCTTCTATTCGATTTTCGCGAGAGTATCTTCTACGGTTTGCGCCGAGTGTTGCGGAGAATACGTAGCGTTCCGCCGGCCGTGTTTCGGGTTCGCTGTGTGATTCCGTCTACTGCCGGCTTCACCACGGCCAGGTCCAGCCTTCGTTGTTCGGTACGACCCAGTAGTGTTCCAGGGCAACCGATTCGAATAGCCATATGCCGTCCCGCAGGGTATATCTGTCCGAGAACCGGCCGACGCTGAGATGGATGAAACTGGCGTCGTCGAATCGGATCATCTCCTGGAAGTAGCACGAACCGGTGGCCGTATCCGAATTCTCGTCCAGGCGGATCCGATGTGCCGAGTGCAGATTCTTGAGCACCGCGCGGGAGGCGCCCGGCATGAACTCGACGATCTTGTCGAGCAATATCGAGTAGTAGTCGATGATCGGCTGTCTGCCCACCGCACGCCCGAACTCGCCGTAGTCGAGAATGCCGTCCTCGGTGAACGATCCGGCCAGCCCCGGCCAGTCCTGATCGTTGAGACAGTGGTGGAACGAAGTCCGCAGAGCGGTGATCTGCTGGATGTGTTCGATGTGCCGGAGGCGTTCGGTCAATTCGGCGACGCTGTCCCGGTGTACCGGCCCTGCGGTCATCCCCGTACCACCTTTCCTGTTGTCCCACAGTGGGTTTGAGAAGATCATTCCGCCGGGAACCTCGATGGCGCAAGATGGTCCGCCGAAACCTACGGTCGGACCGAAGGTTTACCGCGCAATATTGTGGGTGGGTAGATGATCGACGAGGAGAACGAAGTACCGAGAGTTCGCCCCGAGGCTCCGGGCGGCGAATCTCGTGATATTTCTGTGATCGGAACTATTTCGCGGCGACGGCGGGCCACATATGTAATGTGGCCCGCCGTCACCCGGATCTCGGCTGCGGTATCCGTCATAGGACAGCGGTCGGCAACACTCCGCGGAAGTGGGTAACCCGCTGATAGGCGCCGACCCGGGTTTCACATCGGCCGGATTCCCCTACGGTGTAGCAACTCGTTCGTCAGCGAATCGAGTCGTGCCGCGTCATCCGGGTCGAACGACGGATGTTCGAGGGCCAGCGAGCGACCTTCCACATAAGCGCTGAGCGGCTGCTCCGGTGGGCTGTCGATGATCTCGATCAACGGGGCGACCGCGACCGCGACCGGTTGTCCTTCTTTCCGCATGCTCTCGGCCCGGATCGCCGTGGCCGGGTCGAACTCGCCCACGAAGCCGGTCCTGGTGTTACCGGGAAACACGAGGGCATAGCGAGTTCTGTACCCACGATGGGCGGCGGCGAACGAGACCCCGAGAAGATCGTTCAATTTGCCGCCGTGGAACATGGCCGACCAGCCGTCGTACCCCTGCTCCATCTCCAGGTCGTTCCATCGGACGCTGCCCGGTGTGACGCCGGGGCCGGCGATATTCACGATGATCGAACGATCGGATTTCTCCAGCTGACCGACCAGGCCGTAGCCGAGCAGATAGCGACTGAGGTAGTACAGCGCGAAATTGTGCTCGAAACCTTCGGGGGTCACTCGTCGGTAACTGCGGAAGAATCTCGCGCAGAGCACGAGTGCGTCCAGAACCGGGAACCGATCCCTGATCTCTTCGACGACTCGCAGGTTCTCCGAGACGAGGCCGAGGTCCGCCTGGATGAAGAACGCATTCGCTCCCGAACCCGTCCGGTCCGCTTCCTCGAGAAAGCCGCGGCCCTTCGCGGCGTCGCGGCCGATGATGATCACGCGGTCGCCCCGGCCGAGGTAGGTCGATGCCAGTTCTCGACCGATGCCCGTGGTTCCGCCTGTGACAACGATTGTCCTCAAGCTGTCCTCCTCTGCCCGCAGTTCACGGCTGTTGCACGGTGTTCTGCGAAGGTGTTGTGGGCGCGCCGGCTCGGGTCGTCGCGGAATGCATCCGATACGCCACGATCGCCGCCGGGATGATGATCAGGACCATGGCCAGGAAGGTGTCGGAGAACGCCGCGCCTCGATCGCTGAAGTGCAGGGGGCCGAGGGCGGCACTGTCGCTGTGCTGACGTGCGGTGAGCAGCACGCCGAACAAGGCCGGGCCCGCGCCGGCTCCGAGGAATTGGGCTCCCTGGAGGATGCCCAGGCCGACGCCGACCTGGTCGGGCGGCAGTACGCCCGCGGAAGCGTTGATGAGGGGGGTGATGACGAGTACGAAACCGACGCACAGTCCGAGCGCCCCCGCGCCGGCCGGGATCACGGATGTCGATCCGGCGGATATGGACAGGAACAGTGCGGACAGGCCCATCACCGCCAGGCCGGTCAGTGCCAGCGCGCCGGTGCCGACGCGATCGGTGAGCCGGCCGATCAGCGGTGAGAACGCCGCGACAGCTATCCCGGCGGGGATCATGACGAGAGCCCCCTGACCCGGATCGAGATCGTTGACGTCGATGACCAGGAGTGGCACGAATACCAGACCGCCCAGATTGACCACCATGGCCAAGAACGCGACGACGACCGCGGACCGGTAGGTCCGGTTGGCGAAGAGTGCGGGCGGGACGAACGGATGTGCCACTTTCATCGTGCGCCGCGCGAACAGCCCCAGCGCCACGACGGCGACGACGAGACTGCCCCAGGTGGTGGGCGCGCCGATTCCGGCGGCCTGTGCCTGGGTCATGCCGAACAGGGCAAGGCCCGCGCCGACGCCCAGCAGGACACCGCCGATGATATCGAAACGGTCCGCGCCCGACGGTGCGTCACCGGGCAGCATCCGCCACGCCGCGGGAAAGAGAAGCAGCGCGAGGACGAACATGAGCCAGAACAGCGCGGGCCACCCGAGCCACTGGCCGATTCCGCCGCCGATGGCCGGGCCGGCCGCCGTGCCGATGCCCGAGGCGGCGGAAACGACGCCGATACCCATTCCGCGCTGGGATTCCGGCATCAACCTCGTGACCGCGATGATCGACAGCACGGGTAGTGCGGCGGCGCCGCCGCCCATCACGATCCGGCCGATCACCAGAACCGCCAGGTCCGGGGCGAGTGCGCAGATCAGACTGCCGGCGGCGTAGGTCAGCAGGGCGAAGCAGAAGAGCCGCCGCAGACTCACCCGGTCGGAGATGCGGCCGTAGAACGGAATACCGATCGAGAACACCAGCAGGTACCCGGTGACGACCCAGGCCGATTGGGCCTCGGAGGCCCCGAATTGTTCTCCCATCGAGGGCAGTACGAGATTGACCATGTCGGCTGCGATAACCGTCGCGAGCATCGCTGTCATCAGTACCGCCAGCAACGGTATCGACGAAGTACTGCGAACAGAGGTGGTCGACGTTGCCGTCATCAATGTTTCCTCCCCATCTTGACTGATACCAATATGGTTGCAGTTAAGGTATGAAAAAGGCGGAGGGTGCCCTCCGCCACGGTTCGATCAGTGCTGTTGTGTTGCGAGTTCATGCTCTTTGGCCAGCACTTGCCGGACCAGGTGTGCGATTGTCGTGCGGCCGAGCTGTTTCTCCATGGCCACCTCCGCGTCCTGGAACTCCTTCTCGAGGAGTGCCTGCATATGGCGGCCCACCTCGCAGGCGTCGTTGGCCGGATGGGCGTGTCCCGACAGGATCGGCCTGGGCTCGACCGCGGCGAACGCGTCGCAGAGGGTGATCGTATGCGCGGCGCGAGCGAGGATCCAGCCGCCGCCGCGCCCCTCGGTGGATTCGACGAGGCCGGCTTCGCGCAGGCTGCCGAGGATGCGCCGCACCAGCACCGGATTGCTCGCGAGACTCTCGGCGATCTCCGCGGAGGTGAGTGTGCGATTGTCCCAGCGTGCCAGCATCGTCAGCGCGTGCGTCGCGACCGCGCTCCTGCTGCTGAGCCCCACTCCGCCTCCTCGATCGGTCGATTCTGTCGTCGAACTGCAACCAGGATAGTATCAGTTGAAGGTGGACGTCAACGCCGGCGACGAGCGCCGGGTTCGCTGTCGTCCGCCGTGTTTCGCGACGAGCTCCGTAACCGGCCGATCTCTCGGCCCCGGCACAGGTCGATCTGTGAGCGGATCGCGGACCGGTGGGCGTTGTCGACAGGCGCCCGCCGGTCGATGCAATCGGCTGTGTCGGCAATCACAGAGGCCTCGTCCTGCCGAGGCATCTTCGTGGCAACAAGGTCCTGTCGAACCGGCCTCCCCGGGACGCGCAGTGCGGCCCGGATCATGGGCTTGCTCGCCATTCCGGGGGAAGGATGTGGCGGCGACCGATCGGCAACTCCGCATCGCTGCTCCTCACTTGACCTTCGGCTCGGACTCTCTTCCAATTGAAGCGGTTTGTGGTTGTCGGGCACCATATCCCGCTCGCGGCGGGCGGCGGAGTGGTGACCGTTCGAGCGGCTATCGGGTCCGCGCCGACAGCGACATTCCCACGAATGGGGTCGAAATGCGTTCCTGCTGCGGCAGTTCCGGGACCGTCGTTCGGGCCCGTGCCGAAATCGGCCCGTCGCGATCGGTTCATATCGGCGAAACAATGTTCGGAAACTGCGTTTCGTCATTTCTGAATCGGCCGAAAGCTCTTATCGGATGCCTCGGCATTGCGATTCTTGTTGTCTGTGGGGGAATCAGATGGATTTGCGGAATCGGAAGTCGTCCAGCGTGTCCGTGCGTGAGTTCCGGGGGAGTCACCCGGGTTCCTCTCGCGCCGTCGCGGATTCGACGCAGCTCGACGATGGTGCTGTGCGAGGGAGTGTGGCCGATCCCGAATCGGATTCCGGCAGCCGGCCGGGATCACCGATCGACAGGCCGGGGCGCGGGGAGCGGATCTACTTCCCCGGCATCACCGGTGATCGTCACGAGGTGCGAGGGCGTTCCGGGCAGGTGTGCCCGGCGGTTCGAATGATCGAGATGGCCAATCTCGGAGTGGATCGTACATCGGTCTCGTGCTGTGCCCGGCGCATTCTGACCGACCGTGATCCGGCGGTGGATCGTGACGCCGTGTGGCTGGCGATACTGGCCCTGATCTACGCGGGCGATATCGAGGTGGCCGCCGCGCACTGTGCGCAGTTGGAGTTCTCGCCGCGGTGGGCGCAGTCACCTCGCCATCGGCAGCGGCTGGCGTACCTGCAGGCCCGTACGGCAATGCTGACCGGCGACAGTGCCCGGTCGGCCCGGCTGCTCGGTCAACTCCTCGCGGAGAAGCCTTCCCGACTGCCCACCCATCTGGTGGTCGCCTGCTCGGTGGAAGCGCTGGTGCTCAGCGGTGACTTCGTCCGTGCCGAGAGAATCCTGGCCGACTACGGCCTGACGGGCCGGTTGACGGCGGATTGCCCGGACCTGCCACACGTGCTGGCGGCGCGCGGAACCCTGTATCTGGCCGTCGGCAGGTTCCAGCAGAGCGTCGACGACTTCGTGGCCTGTGGCCGCGTGCTCACCGAGAAGAAGGTGTTCAGCCCGGCGGTGATCCCCTGGCGGTCGCGCGCCGCGCACGGTGCGGTACGTGCCGGGCACGTCGATCTGGCGGTCGCACTGGCCGAAGACGAGCTGCTGGCCGCCCGGCGGTGGGGTTCGCTGCGCGCGATCGGTACGGCTCTGCACGCGACGGCTGTCGTTCGCCGGGACAGCCCGACGAGACTGGCCGACGCGGTGGAACTGCTGGAGTTGGCGGGTGCGAAGGACGACCTGCTCGAAGCGCTCTACGCGCTGTCGGCCCGGTATGCCGAGCGCGACGAATACCTCGAGAGCCGGCGAATGCTGCAGCGCGCGGGTGCGGTGGCACGGACGATTCGCAACCGGTACTGGTCCCAGCGGATCGAGTCCGGCCTGGCGCGGATGGCCGCGCCGGACACCACCGGCACACTGACCCGGCAGGAGGACAAGGTCGCCCGGCTGGCCCGGGCCGGCCACAGCAATCGCCGGATCGCCGAAGAGTTGTTCGTCACCGTGCGAACCGTCGAGTTCCACCTATCGGGTGTGTACCGCAAACTCGGTATCTCGGGCAGACGAGAGCTGGCCGGCGCGCTGGGCGTGACCGAGCTCTGAGTTACCGGAAAGTCGACGGGCCGGTCCGGTTTCGTGCACTCGCGTATGCGGTCGAGCGGTTCGCTCCGCGTCGGCCGGCCATGGTGGGGGACGCTCGGGCGGACTCGGCCGATCGGCCACCCTGTGGTCCGCCGTCGGCGAGTACGTGGTCTCCGCTGGGATCCCACGGGAAACTCTACGGGCCGACCGTAGAGTCGCGCCGCTGCTGTTGAACAACCGCCGATTCTCGTGCGAGGTTGGAAGTCGACCGGCGAACAGCGTTGTCGCGGAGTCTCTTCAGAATCTCTCATTCAGTCCATTCGGAATTCACCAGCCATTCTTCGGTGAGAGGAATAGACATGCCCGGCAGCGCACAAAATCGTGAACTTCACGTCGGAATTGCCTCGATAAAGGCACCACCTTTGTGCCCCCGGTTCCCGCGGGTCGATGAAGTCCGCGTTTCCCGGACGATCTGGTGGCCGTGTCACCGGCGCGCGGCCATCGATACCGCCTATCTGTGACGACGGGACGCCAGTGATGCACAAGGTACTCATAGCCAATCGGGGCGAGATCGCGGTCCGGATCGTGCGCGCCTGTCGTGACGAGGGGCTGGTCAGCGTAGCCGTCTACGCCGATCCCGATCGGGACGCACCGCATGTTCGCCTGGCCGACGAAGCGTATGCGCTCGGCGGCGACACCCCCGCCACCAGCTATCTCGTCGCCGCCGCGTTGTTGCGTGCCGCCGCGGCCGCCGGGGCCGACGCGGTACACCCGGGCTACGGGTTTCTTTCCGAGGACGCGGATTTCGCGCAGGCGGTGGTCGATGCCGGACTGGTCTGGATCGGTCCGCCACCCGCGGCGATACGCGAGTTGGGAGACAAGGTGTCGGCTCGGCGGATCGCCCTCGAGGTCGGCGCACCGCTGGTCGCGGGCACGCCGGAACCGGTGGCCGACGCGGCGGAGGCGGTGGCGTTCGCCGACCGCTACGGATTGCCGGTCGCGATCAAAGCCGTCCACGGTGGCGGTGGGCGCGGCCTGCGGGTCGCTCGGGTTCGCGCGGAGATTCCCGAGCTGTTCGGCGCGGCGGTGCGCGAGGCGGTAGCCGCCTTCGGCCGCGGTGACTGCTTCGTCGAGCGGTACCTGGACCAGCCACGGCATGTGGAAACGCAGTGCCTGGCAGATGGTTTCGGGCAGGTGGTCGTCGTATCGACCAGGGACTGCTCGCTGCAGCGACGGCACCAGAAGCTGGTCGAAGAGGCACCCGCACCGTTCCTCGGCGATGCGCAGCGCGCCGAGCTCTACCGGGCGTCGAAGGCGATCCTCGCGCGGGCCGGCTATATCGGTGCCGGTACCTGCGAGTTCCTGGTCGGGCGCGACGGCTCACTGTCCTTTCTCGAGGTGAACACCCGCCTGCAGGTCGAACATCCGGTGAGCGAAGAGGTCACCGGTATCGACCTGGTGCGGGAGATGTTCCGGATCGCTCGTGGGGAGCGCCTCGGTTATGACGACCCGCCCTCGCGCGGGCACGCGTTCGAGTTCCGGATCAACGCCGAAGACCCCGGGCGCGGCTTCCTGCCCGCCCCTGGCACCGTGACCGGGCTGATCGCGCCCTCGGGCCCCGGCATCCGCCTCGATTGCGGCGTCGAAACGGGCACGGTGGTGGGTCCCGCGTGGGATTCACTGCTGGCCAAACTGATCGTGACCGGAGCCGACCGCGGCGCGGCGCTGGCACGCGCCCGGCGTGCGCTGGCGGAGTTCACCGTGCACGGTGTGCCGACGACCCTGCCGTTCCATCGGGCCGTGACCGATGAGCAGGCGTTCACCACCGAGCCGTTCACCGTGCACACGCGGTGGATCGAGACGGAGTTCGACAACCGGATCGCCCCGCAGGACTACGCGGCGGAAAGTCCTGCCGCGGAAGTCGAACGGGAGACCGTGGTGGTGGAAATCGGCGGACGGCGGCTCGAGGTGTCACTGCCCGCGCAACCCGGGCACGCGGTGGTCGGCGCCGCGCCGCCGCGGATCGGTCGATTCGGCCGGGGCAGCGGGCCGGGCCCGGCCGCCGTCGACGCACTCGTCGCGCCCATGCAGGGGACCGTCGTGAAAATCGCGGTGGCCGAGGGCCAGCGGGTGGCCGAGGGCGATCTGATCGTCGTGCTCGAGGCGATGAAGATGGAACAGCCACTGACCGCGCATCGCGCAGGTGTCGTCTGCGATCTGTCGGCGACCGTCGGCGCGACGGTGGGCTCCGGCGCCACCCTGTGCCGGCTCGACGATTCCGGAAGCCACGCGGCATGAGCGGGTCTGCGCTCGAGCCCGACCGGCACGGCACGAACGGAATCCAGGAGGTAAGTATGGATACAGCGGTCATCGTGGCCGGCGCCGGCCCGACCGGCCTGACATTGGCCGGGGAACTGAGACTGGCGGGTGTGGACGTGATCGTCCTGGATCGCCTGCCGGCCCGTACCGGTGAGTCCCGCGGCATCGGTCTGACATTGCGCACCACCGAGGTATTCGACCAGCGCGGGCTGCTCACCCGATTCGGTGCCCTGGAGACGGGCTCCGCGGGGCATTTCGGTGGTATACCGCTCGATCTCTCCGTACTGGACGCACCGGTGGAAGCCGCACGCACCGTGCCCCAGGCCACGACGGAGGCGGTGCTGGAGAACTGGGCCGTGGAACTGGGCGCCGATATCCGGCGCGACCACGAGGTCACCGGACTCGACAGCGACGATACGGGCGTCACGGTGCATATCGCGGGGCGCGGCTCCCTGCGCGCTCGGTACCTGGTGGGCTGCGACGGCGGGCGCAGCGTCGTCCGCAAAAGTGCCGGATTCGACTTCCCGGGCACCGCGGCCACCACCGAATTGCTGCTGGCGGACCTGCGCGGGGTGGAGATAGCACCGCTGCCACCCGGACAGCAGGTACCGGGCGGAATGGCGATGAGTGCCCGGCTGCCCGGTGGTGAGTACCGGATCATCGTCGGTGAACGCGGCGCACCGCCCCGGCGGCGCAGCGGCCCGCCGTCGTTCGCGGAGGTCGCCGATGTGTGGAAACGGCTGACCGATGAGGACATCTCGCACGCGGAACCGGTCTGGGTCAGTGCCTTCGGCGACGCGGCGCGCTTGGTCACCGAATACCGGCGTGGCCGGGTGCTGCTCGCAGGTGACGCCGCGCACGTGCATCTGCCGGCGGGCGGGCAGGGTATGAACGCCGGTGTCCAGGACGCGGTGAACCTCGGCTGGAAACTGGCGGCGGTGGTACGCGGCACCGCGCCGGTCGGGTTGCTCGACACCTATCACACCGAACGGCACCAGGTAGGGCAGCGATTGCTGGCCAACACGCGGGCGCAGAGTCTCTTCATCCTCGGCGGTGCGGAGGTCGCGCCGCTGCGCGAGATCCTGCGCGAACTCACCGCCTACCCGGACGTGGAACGCCACCTCGCCGGACGGGTCACCGGTCTGGATATTCGCTACGACGTCGGTGCCGGTACCCATCCGTTGCTCGGTGCGCGGCTCCCGCGTCGCGCACTCACCCGCGGCGACCGCGTCACCGATACCGCGACCCTGTTGCGGGCGGGCCGGGGAGTCCTGCTCGACCTCGCCGACAACCCGGTGCTGCGGCGGCGGGCCCGGCCCTGGGCCGACCGCGTCGATGTCGTGACGGCGACCGCGACCGAAGCCATCGATCCGCGCGCCCGCACCGCGGCGCTGCTGGTCCGTCCCGACGGCCATATCGCCTGGGCGGCACCGGGTACCCAGCACGACCTGCCGACCGCCCTGGACCGCTGGTTCGGGCCGGCTCGACGAGCACCCGAGAGAAGGGGAAATCAATGTTCAGCACACTGATCGTGGCCCGCATGGACCCCGCGTCCGCGGCCGACGTCGCCGGCCTGTTCCGGGAATTCGACGGCACCGAGATGCCCCGTCGAATGGGTACCCGCCGGCGCCAGTTGTTCCACTACCACGGCCTCTACTTCCATCTGCAGGATTTCGATACCGACGACGGCGGGGAGCGGATCGAGGACGCCAGGACCGATTCGCGGTTCGTGCGGATCAGCCAGGATCTCACGCCGTTCATCGGCGCCTATGATCCGCAGACCTGGCGTTCCCCGGCCGATGCGATGGCGCGGCGTTTCTACGACTGGGACGCGCGATGAGGGCCGGCGAGCGCCGCGTCGTGATCACCGGGGTCGGTGTCTGCGCGCCCGGCGGTGTGGGCACCAAGAGTTTCTGGGACCTGATCTCCGGTGGTCGTACCGCGACCGGACGTATCTCGCTGTTCGATCCCGGTCCGTTCCGCTCACAGGTGGCCGCGGAGATCGACTTCGATCCGGAATCGCACGGGCTCGGCCCGCAGGAGATCCGGCGGATGGATCGTGCCGCGCAACTCGCGGTGGTCAGCGCCCGGGAGGCCGTGGCCGACAGCGGGCTCGAATTCCACGCCCTGGATCCGTATCGGACGGGCGTCACCATCGGCAGCGCGGTGGGCGCGACGATGGGACTGGACCAGGAATACCGCACGGTGAGCGACGGTGGCCGGCTGGACCTGGTCGACCACACCTACGCCGTACCGCACCTCTACAACTACTTCGTCCCGAGTTCGTTCGCGGTCGAGGTGGCGTGGGCGGTGGGCGCACAGGGGCCGTCCACGGTGGTCTCGACCGGATGCACCTCCGGGCTGGACGCCGTGGGCTACGCGGCGGAGGTACTGCGCGAGGGCGGAGCCGACGTAATGGTGGCGGGTGCCACCGACGCGCCGATAAGTCCCATCACGGTGGCCTGTTTCGACGCCATCAAGGCGACGACTCCCCGCAACGACGATCCGGAACACGCCTCGCGTCCATTCGACGCCAGCCGTAACGGATTCGTCCTGGGGGAGGGTGCCGCAGTATTCGTACTCGAGGAGCTCGCCGCCGCCCGCCGCCGCGGGGCGCGCATCTACGCCGAGGTGGCCGGACACGCGACGCGCAGTAACGCCTTCCACATGACCGGTCTGCGTCCGGACGGCAAGGAGATGGCCGAAGCGATCCGGGTCGCTCTGGATCAGGCGCGTATCGACGGTACCGAGATCGACTACATCAACGCGCACGGCTCCGGAACCAAACAGAACGACCGGCACGAGACAGCCGCGTTCAAACGCAGCCTCGGTGACCACGCCTATCGCACCCCGGTGAGTTCGATCAAGTCGATGGTCGGGCATTCGCTCGGTGCGATCGGCTCGATCGAAATCGCGGCCTCGGTGCTGGCACTGGACAACAATGTGGTGCCCCCGACCGCGAACCTGCACCACCCCGACCCCGAATGCGATCTGGACTATGTGCCGCTGACCGCTCGCGACCACGAGATCGACGTAGTGCTCTCGGTCGGTAGCGGCTTCGGCGGATTCCAGAGTGCGGTGGTACTGGCCGATCCGTTCCGGAGCCACCGGTGACCGCGACCGTGGTGACCGGGCTCGGGGTGGCCGCGCCGACGGGGCTCGGCGTCGAGCAGTACTGGAGCGCTACGTTGGCGGGCCGGCGCGGAATCCGCCCGATCACCCGCTTCGATCCCAGCTCGTATCCATCGCGTCTGGCCGGGGAGATCACCGGATTCGCCGCCGAGGACCATCTGCCGGGCAGACTGCTCCCGCAGACCGACCGGATGACGCGTCTCGCCCTGGTCACCGCCGACCGGTCCTTCGCCGACGCCGGGGTGACACCGGCCGAACTGCCCGACTACGCGGCGGGAGTGATCACCGCCAGTAGCTCCGGTGGATTCGAATTCGGCCAGAACGAATTACGCGCACTGTGGAGCAGGGGCGGCGAGTATGTCAGCGCCTATCAGTCCTTCGCCTGGTTCTACGCGGTGAACAGCGGGCAGATCTCCATCCGGAACGGGTTGCGTGGGCCGAGCAGTGTGGTGGTCAGCGATCAGGCCGGTGGCCTGGACGCGGTCGCGCAGGCGCGCAGGCAGATCCGGCGCGGTACCGCGCTGGTGATGGCCGGCGGCGTCGATGCCTCGATATGCCCGTGGGGCTGGGTGGCGCAACTGGCCGGCGGCGGTCTCAGCACCGTCGACGACCCGGATCGGGCCTATCTGCCGTTCGACTCCGCCGCCAGCGGTTACGTCCCCGGTGAGGGCGGCGCGCTGCTGGTGCTGGAGAACGCCGAGCATGCCGCGCGACGCAACGCGCCGCGGATCTACGGTGTGATCGCCGGGCACGCGTCCACGGTGGACCCGCGTCCCGGCGGCGGCCCGCCGGGTCTGCGCCGCGCGATCGAACTCGCCCTGCGGGACGCGTCGGCCGAACCGGCCGATATCGATATCGTCTTCGCCGATGCCGCCGGCAGCGCCGCCCTCGATGCGGTGGAGGCGCAGGCCCTGATCGCGATATTCGGGCCGGACGGAGTTCCGGTCACCGCCCCGAAAACGATGACGGGGCGGCTGTACTCCGGCGCGGCCCCACTCGACCTGGCTGCCGCGTTCCTGTCGATACGCGACGGCGTGATCCCGCCGACCGTCGGCACCACCCTCGCCACGGCCTACCGGCTCGATCTCGTCACCGAGCCCCGGCGGGCTCCGGTGCACACCGCGCTCGTCCTCGCCCGCGGTGCGGGCGGATTCAACTCGGCCATGGTCGTGCGCGGCCCCGAACCCTCTCGTCCCCGAGGAAAGGAAAACCCGTGACCACACCACAATTCACCCTCGACGATCTGCGCCGCATCCTGCGGGCAGGATGCGGTGACAGCCCGGGACTGGACGGCGATTTCGCCGAGCTCGGATTCGAAGAGCTCGGTTACGAGTCGCTGGCCCTGCTCGAAACCACCGGGCGGATCCGCCGTGAGTTCGGCGTCACGCTCGACGACGACGCGGTCATCGCGGTGACCACCCCCGCCGAGCTGGTGGCGCTGGTCAACGAGCAGCTGCTCGAGACGCCGCAGCCCAGTTGACCGCCCACGCAACCGGACGAGGAGAAACAGATGTCTGCAGACGAGAACAGGGTGGCCCTGATCACCGGCGCCACCAGCGGAATCGGCCTGGCCTCGGCCCGGCAACTCGCGGGCCAGGGGTATCGGATCTTCCTGTGCGCCCGCGGCAAGGAGGCCGTCGCCGATACCGTCGCGCGACTGCGTGAAGAGGGTTTCGATGCCGATGGGGTGACCGCCGATATCCGGGTGCCCGAGGATATCTCGGCTCTGGTGCGGGCCGCGAGGGACCGATACGGTCCGATCGGTGTACTGGTCAACAATGCCGGGCGGTCGGGTGGCGGGGTCACTGCCGAACTGACCGACGAGCTGTGGGCCGATGTGATCGCCACCAACCTGAACAGTGTCTTCCTGGTGACCCGGGAGGTGCTCACCGCCGGCGGTATGCAGGACCGGAAACAGGGCCGCATCATCAATATCGCCTCCACGGCGGGCAAACAGGGAGTGGTGCTGGGCGCGCCCTACTCGGCCTCGAAACACGGCGTCGTGGGTTTCACCAAAGCGCTCGGCAATGAGCTGGCACCCACCGGGATCACGGTCAACGCGGTATGTCCCGGGTATGTGGAAACACCTATGGCGCAACGGGTCCGAGCCGGCTACGCCGCGGCCTACGACACCACCGAGGACGCGATCCTGACGAAGTTCCAGACCAAGATCCCGCTGGGCCGGTACTCGACACCCGAGGAGGTGGCCGGACTGGTCGGCTACCTGGCCTCCGATCTGGCCGCCTCCATCACCGCGCAGGCACTCAATGTCTGCGGGGGTCTGGGCAACTTCTGACATCGATGAGCACTGGGAGACGAGATGACCACACAAACCGTTCGCGAGGTCGAGCACACCGTCACGATCGCGGCACCGCCCGGTGAGGTGTACCGCCTGCTGGCCGATGTGGAGAGCTGGCCCCGGCTCTTCCCGCCGTCGGTGTACGTGACCCGACTCGAACACGAGGGCAACGAGGGCAACGAGGGCAACGAGGGCAACGAGGGCAACGAGGAGCGTATCCAGATCTGGGCCACCGCCAACGGTGAGCCGAAGAACTGGATTTCGCGCCGCATCCTGGACCCGGCGGAACTCCGGATCACTTTCTGGCAGGAGGTGTCCGCCCCACCGGTCGCGCAGATGAACGGAACCTGGATCATCGAACGACACGGCGACCGGACCGAACTGCGGCTGTTGCACTCCTTCCGGGCCGTCGACGACGACCCCGTCGGGCTGGCCTGGATCGAGAAGGCCGTCGACGAGAACAGTCGCGCCGAACTCCCCGGCCTCAAGGCCGCGGTGGAATCGGCGGTCGGCGCCGGCGACCTCACCCTGTCGTTCGTCGACTCGGTCGAAATCGCGGGCGCGGCGGGCGATGTCTACGACTTCGTGAACGAGGCCGATCTGTGGACCGAGCGGTTGCCGCACGTGGCGGCCGTCGAACTCACCGAAACAGCACCCGGTATGCAGATACTGCGCATGGATACGCGTACCCGGGACGGTTCCAGCCATACCACCGAGTCGGTACGTGTCTGTTTTCCCCAGCACCGGATCGTCTACAAGCAGACCACCCTGCCCGCGTTGATGGCACTGCACACGGGCTGTTGGGAGTTCCGTGAGAACGCCGCGGGTGTCACGACCGCATCCGCACAGCACACCGTGATCATCAGGGCCGAGCGGATCACCGAGATCCTCGGGCCCGATGCCGGGGTTCCGGAGGCACGCACATATCTGCGTGCAGCCCTGGGCGGTAACAGCCGTGCCACGCTCACCCACGCCAAAAACTATGCCGAAGCACGACGGTGATCTCGTCGTCCCGGGCGATACCGATGTCCTGATCACCGGAGCGGGTCCGGTCGGGCTGCTGCTCGCCGGCGATCTGGCCGCCGCCGGGGTGCGGGTGACAGTGCTGGAACAGCTCGTCGAACCCACCACCGAATCGCGGGCCTCGACCCTGCACACCCGCACCATGGAGGTGCTGGCCGAACGGGGTGTTCTGGACCGGCTCGGTGCTCTGCCGACCGGCGGTCCGGGACATTTCGGTGGCCTCCGCCTCGACTTGACCGCGGCCGACCCCGGTCACCGGTTCGCCGGCCAGTGGAAGTGTCCACAGACCGAGCTGGAAGCGGTCCTGCAAAAGCGGGCGGCGGGGGCCGGTGCCCTGCTCCGGCGCGGGCACCGGCTCACGGACCTGGACTCGGACGATACCGGGGTGTGGGCCGAGACCGTCACCGGGACGGGTACGCGCCACCGATATCGCGCGGCCTATCTGGTCGGCTGCGACGGTGAACGCAGCACAGTGCGCGAACTCGCGGGATTCGTATTCCCGGGCGCAGCGGCGAGCCGGGAGATGCTGCGGGCCGATGTGGCCGGAATAGATATCCCGGCGCGCCGCTTCGAGCGTTTCCCGCACGGGTTGGCGGTGTCCGCACGCCGGCCCGACGGGAGTTCCCGGGTGATGGTGCACGTCTACGGAAGTACGCCCCGCGAGGTGGCGGGCGAACCGGGGTTCGCCGAGATCGCCGCAGCCTGGAAGCAGGTGACGGGGGAGTCGATCGACGGTGGACAACCATTGTGGCGCAACGTGTTCGACGATACGAGCCGGCAGGTCACCCGCTACCGGCGGGGCCGCGTACTGCTCGCGGGCGATGCGGCGCACCGGCAGATGCCGGTGGGCGGTCAGGCCCTCAACCTCGGTCTGCAGGACGCGGCCGACCTGTCCGGCAGGTTGATCGCCGGTCTCGCCGGGGCCGCCGAGGCGACGGAACTCGACGCCTATCACCACGCCAGGCACCCGGCCGGTGCCCGCACCCTGAGCAATATCCGCGCCCAGACACTGCTGCTGCTGGGCGGGCCCGAAGTGGAGCCCGTCCGGCAGTTGTTCGCCGAGTTGTTGCGCCTGGACGTCGTCCGCGCGCATCTCGCCCGCATGATCAGCGGCCTGCCGGGTCCCGATCACCCGGCCCCGCAGCTACATCCGAAGAGGGAGAGACCCATGGATCTGACGAACAAAACCGCACTGGTCACCGGATCCAGCCGCGGTATCGGCCGCGCGATCGCCCGGCAGCTCGCCGCCAAGGGGGCGCTGATCGCGGTGCACTACGGAGGTAATCAGCAGGCCGCTCGGGAAACGGTGGAACTCATCGAGAACGACGGCGGCCGCGCCTTTTCCGTTCGTGCCGAGCTGAACGGCCCCGGTGGAGTGCACGAACTCTTCTTCGGGCTGGAGCAGGGCCTCAAGGAACGGACCGGGGATACGACACTGGACATCCTGGTCAACAACGCGGGCGCGCAGACCGCGGCGGGTACGGCCCCCGAGGATGTGACGCCCGAGGAATTCGACCGGCTGTTCGCGGTCAACGCCAAGGCCCCCTTCTTCATAGTGCAGCGCGCACTGACGCTGCTGCCCGAGGGCGGGCGCATCATCAATATCTCCTCCGGGCTGACGCGTTTCGCCAATCCCGAACAGGTGGCGTACTCGATGACCAAGGGGGCGGTGGAGCAGCTCACCCTGCATTTCGCCCGGCACCTGGCACCGCGCGGCATCACCGTCAACAGCGTCGCACCCGGTATCACCGACAACGGCAGTGCCGTGTTCGGCATCCCGGAAGCGGTGGAGCAGATGGCGCAACTCTCGGCCTTCAAACGGGTGGGTGAGGCGGTGGACGTCGCCGATGTGGTCGCCTTCCTCGCCACGGGCGAGGCGCGCTGGATCACCGGTGCGTTCATCGACGCCACCGGTGGAACGCTACTCGGCTGACAATCCGGCCGGCCGGCGACGGCGGGCCGCCGACACAGGAGAGATCCGATGACAACAGTTCATCAACCCACCGGCTACACCGCGCGGCTCGACGAGCTGGACGCGATCAAACGTACTGTCCGGCTCGGCCCCGACCCGGCGGGCACCGAACGACAGCATGCCAAGGGCAAACTGACCGCCCGCGAACGGATCGACCAGTTGCTCGATCCCGGCTCCTTCGTGGAGGTGGAGCCGCTGCGCAGACACCGCGCCACCGGATTCGGACTGGAGGCACGCCGCCCCTATACCGACGGTGTGGTCACCGGATGGGGCACCGTGTACGGGCGCACGGTCTTCGTCTACGCCGGCGATTTCCGGATCTTCGGTGGTGCGCTCGGTGAGGCGCATGCGCAGAAGATCCACAAGATCATGGATATGGCCATCGGCGTGGGCGCGCCCCTGGTCTCGCTCAACGACGGCGCGGGAGCGCGTATCCAGGAGGGCGTTTCGGCGCTGGCCGGGTACGGCGGTATCTTCCGCCGCAATACTCGGGCATCCGGGGTGATCCCGCAGATCAGCGTCATGCTCGGACCGTGCGCGGGCGGTGCGGCGTATTCGCCGGCACTGACCGACTTCGTCTTCGTCGTGCGCGATATCTCACAGATGTTCATCACCGGCCCCGATGTGGTGCGCACGGTGACCGGTGAGGAGGTGACGCACAACGAACTCGGCGGCGCGGATGTGCACGCGTCGGTATCGGGTGTGGCGCATTTCCGCTACGACGACGAGGCGTCCTGCCTGTCCGATGTCCGGGTGCTGCTGTCGATGTTGCCGGCCAACAACAGGGAGTTGCCCCCTGTCGCGTTCGGCACCGACCGGCCCGATCGGCAGACGACCACGCTGACCGATCTGGTGCCGCTGGATGGTAACCGTCCGTACGACATCCGTGACGTACTGGCCGAAATCGTCGACGACGGCGAGTATCTGGAGGTGCAGGCCACCTGGGCGACGAACCTGGTGTGCGCGCTGGCCCGGCTCGACGGGAAAGTGGTCGGTGTGGTGGCCAGCCAGCCGCTGAGCCTGGCCGGGGTTCTCGATATCGATGCCAGCGAGAAAGGAGCGCGTTTCGTCCAGTTCTGCGACGCCTTCAATATTCCACTGCTGACCCTGGTCGATGTGCCGGGTTTCCTGCCGGGGGTCGACCAGGAACACTCCGGCATCATCCGGCGTGGTGCGAAACTGCTCTACGCCTACTGCAACGCGACCGTGCCGCGTATCTCGCTGATCCTGCGCAAGTCCTATGGTGGCGCGTACATCGTGATGGATTCGCTGTCGATCGGCGCCGACCTCGCGCTGGCCTGGCCGACCAACGAGATCGCGGTGATGGGCGCCGAGGCAGCCGCCGATGTGGTGTTCCGGCGCGAGATCGCCGCGGCCGGCGACCCCGCGGCCACCCGAGATCTCAAGATCGACGAATATCGCCGCGAACTCGTGCACCCCTACTACGCGGCCGAGCGCGGGCTCATCGACGATGTGATCGACCCGCGCGATACGCGCAGCGTGCTCATCCGCGCCTTCGCGATGCTGGCGGACAAGGACACCGATCTGCCACGGCGTAAGCACGGGAACCCGCCGCAATGAGCGCCGTTACAGCCGGTCCCTTTCTCCGTGTCGAGAAAGGCAGTGCCGATCCGGAAGAGATCGCCGCCCTCGCGACGCTGCTGCACGCCCGTCGTCACCTCGCCCGGCCACCCGCGCGCGCCCGGACCGGAGCCCGCTGGCGGCGCCTCGAACGCCGCCCCGCGTTCACCGACCCCCGCGCGTGGTCCAGCACCACCCGCTGACGAACGGAGCCATCCATGGATGTCGGACTACTCTTCGACCTGCGCAACCCGGCGCAGTGGCAGCGGCCCTGGCCGGATCACTATGCCCGCGCACTGGAATTCTGCGAGGAAGCCGACCGGCGCGGCGCGGGCGGGGTCTGGTTCACCGAACACCATCTGTTCGACGACGGTTACCTCCCGCAACCGCTGACCTTCGCCGCGGCCGCCGCGGCCCGGACCACGCGCGTGCGGATCGGCACGGCGGTGGTGCTGCCCGCGCTCCGGAAACCGGCACAGCTCGCGGAGGAAGCAGCCCTGGTGGACCTGATCAGCGGCGGCCGGCTCGAACTCGGGCTCGGCGCGGGCTACCGGCTTCCCGAATATCGGCTCTTCGATGCCGATTTCGGTCGCCGTTTCGCCCGGACGCAGGAGACGATCGCCGAGATCCAGCGACTGTGGGCCACCGGCGGCATCACCCCCGGCCCGGTCCAGGACCCGCTACCCCTGTGGGGCGGGTTCTACGGTCCGCGCGGTGCCCGGCTCGCCGGGCGGCTCGGCCTGGGTTTCCTGCACATCTCGCATTCGCTGTTCCCGCTCTATCGGGACGGCCTGATCGAGGGCGGTCACGACCCCGCCACCGCGCGCGTGTCCGATCTGCTGCCGATCGTGCTGGCCGACGACCCCGAAGCGGCATGGGACCGGGTGGCTCCGTATCTGGCCCATCAGATGAACTCCTACCGGAGACTCTCCGTGGCGGGTACCGAGGCACCCGTACCACCGGATCTCGGGGCCGGCGAGGTGCGGCAGCAGCCGGCCGACGGGTCGTGGGGCCTGCTGGAGATCCTCACGCCGGAACAGGCTGCCGCGCGCATCCACGAACGTGCCGCCGGGCTGCCGCTGCGGCACCTCATATTCTGGGCGAGTATCGCCGGAATGCCCGACGATCTGGTGGCGCGCAATATCGAATTGGTGAGTGAGCAGTTACCGCCGCTGCTGGACAAACAGTTCGGATCGGATACGCCGGAGAGCGGTCATGGCTGAGGCGGGTCCGGCGGCGGTCACGCCCTGGGATCGTCGCCGCTGGGCGCTGCTGATCGTGCTGTCGGGCAATATGATCCTGGACGCGATCGAGGGGTCGATCCTCGTACCCGCACTCGGCACACTCACGGCCGCGCTGGGGCGATCGGTGACGCAGACCCAATGGCTGCTCAGCGGTTTCGCCGTCGGTTTCGCGTTACTGCTGCCGGTGGGCCCCGCGCTGGCCGCGCGATTCGGGCGCCGGCAGGTCTATCTCGCGGCCATGGCGGTCTTCGTGCTCGCCTCGGTGATCGGTGGTCTCACCGACAGCATGGCAGTACTCGTCGCGACCCGGGTGGTGAAGGGCGCCGCCGCGGCATCGACAGCCCCCGCCGGGCTCGCGGTGATCGCCGCCGAGTTTCCCGCGGGTGCGCAACAGCGCCGCGCCGTATCGGTCTACGCCGTGTTCGGCGCGGCCGGATTCACCTCCGGGCTGCTTCTCTCGGGTGCTCTCGCCACGATCGACTGGCATCTGGTGTTCCTCTTTCCCGCGCCGGTGGCGCTGGCGCTGCTGGCCGTCGCCTGGCGCGTGATCCCCGACTCGCCCACCACCGCCGTACCCCGTTCACCGCACGTACTGCTGCGCAATGGTTCGCTGGTGCGCTCGGCCGTCGGCGCCGCCGCGCTGAACGGCGGGTATCTCGCCCTGCTCGTGCTGGTCTCGCTACAACTGCATCAGCTGCCCGGCTGGTCGCCGTGGTACACGGCACTCGCCCTGCTGCCCGCGAGTGTGCCGCTCGCCCTGTCGGTTCCGTTCGCCGCACGGCTGGTCGCCCGATTCGGCACCGCCCGGTTGATCCTCGGTGGTGCGGTGGCCACCCTCGCGGGACAGCTCCTCCTGCTGGCCCGCCCCGAGATCCGCAACTATCCGGCCGACGCGCTGCCGGTGCTGATCCTGATCGAGGCCGGCTTCGTCCTGTCGTTCGCCGCATTGAACATGCAGTCGACCACGACGGTGCCCGCCGGACAACAGGCCGCTGCCGTACCGCTCTATCAAACGGGTGTCCAGCTCGGCGCCGCGGTCCTGCTGCCGATTTCGGTCGCGGTGGCCACGGGTCTCGACTCCTACCGTCCGGCCGCGGTGGTGATCGCCGGAGCCGGGCTGATCGCGGTGGCCGCGGCCGCTGCGGAACTGCGCGTGACGTCGCGGAACACGACGGTGCGGCAACGAATCCGCGTCCGATGAAACCCGAACCGAGTCCGGACCGACCGGAGGTCGCAGTTATGTCCCACAGTATTTCCGCCGATCCGTCGCAGGGACGAAGAGCCCTGGCACTGTTCCCGGGCCAGGGCTCCCAGCGTCCCGGGATGGCGGCCTGGATTCGCGATCACCCGGTCGCCGCGGACGTCTTCCGCCGGGCCGACGAAATCCTCGGGATCTCGCTGACGCAACTATGTGTTCACGGCACGGCCGACGAACTGCGCGCCACCGATGTCACGCAGCCGGCCATCGTCGCCACCAGCCTGGCCCTACTGGCGATCCGCCGCGAACAGGGTCTGCTACCGGCGGCGGTGGCCGGTCACAGTCTCGGTGAGTTCACCGCCCTCGCCGCGGCGGGCGTGCTGGGCGAGGAGGCTGTGCTGCGGCTGGTGCACCGGCGCGGTGAGTTGATGGCCGAGGCCTCCCGCCGCTACGACGGGGCGATGAGCGCGGTGATCGGACTGCCGGCGGTGCGGGTCGACGCGCTGTGCGCGGCGGTGGGCGCGGGCGTCGTGCAGGTCGCCAATTACAACCAGCCCACCCAGACGGTGGTGTCCGGTGCGAGCGCCGCGGTCGCCGAACTCGAGGAATCCGCTCGTGCCGCGGGGGCGGCGAAGGTCGTTCGACTGAAAGTGGACGGGGCGTTCCACTCGCCGCTGATGGCCGGGATCGCCGACGCGTTCGGCGCCGAACTGGACCGGTACGCACTGAACCCGCCGCGAGTCCCGGTGTTGAGCGCGGTGACCGCCGGATACGTCGAGGACCCCGCCGAAATCCGCGCGCTCCTGCGTGGCCAGCTCCTCGCCCCGGTGCGCTGGGTGGACACCATCCGGCGCGCGGTGGGCGACGGCTACGACGAGTTGATCGAGCTGGGCCCGGGCCAGGTGCTCACCGGGTTCTCCCGGCGGATCGCGCCCGATGTCAACGCGTCGGCGGTTTCCGGCCCGTAGTCCAGGGGCCGACCACGGTGGGGGAGTGACTGTTCGGCACCACCGGATGGGCGGTCCGCTGCCGGATGGGGTTTCGGTACCGGTGGCAGACGGCCCGATCGGCGTGGGGTCAGGGTTCGTAGGTGTTGTCGGTCCGCGCCGTGAAATCGCCATGACGGCGGGCTTCCCGGGCGAACCGGTTCGCCACGCTCACGCCGGTACGTCCACTGCGGACACTACCGACGACAACGACCGGCTCGAGTGTCCTGGCTGAGCCTTTCCGCACCGGTCGATTCACTCGTCGGCGATATTGCCGGCGATCTTCGCCAGCACCGCGTTCGCGGCGAGGAACTCGGGTTCGGTGATACCGCGCAGCGATTCGGCGGCATGCGCGTTCACGAGTGCTTCCGCTCGTTCGTGTGCGGCGATGCCCGCCGCGGTGAGGCGCACGATGCCGTCCGCCACCTCGACCCAGCCCCGGCCGCGGAACTCGTCGACGATCGGCCGGTAGGACTGTGCGCCGTCGGCGCGCAGAAACGGCGCAAAGGCCCGGTCGAGTTCCGCGACGGTACGCAACCCGATCTCCAGGGCGTGCAGAATCTGCCATTGCCGGCGGTTGAGCCCTTCACCCCGCAGGACCGCGGCGGTGGCGGCGTCGAACTGCTGATGCAAGTGCAGCAACCAGTAGCCGATGCGTTTGGTTGTGTTCTGCTGCAGCATAACGGGCCCTTTTCTGCTCCGCATGCGCGAATCCCCGTATCCGGCGACAGTGCCGGGCCGACGCGGAGCACTTGTTCTTCCCGGCTCGACAACCTTGACATGCCCTGTTCGGGGGTCACAAGACAGCGGGCGAAAACCTACGGGCGGCCCGTAGGTTTTCACCGATTTTCGTGACCCGAATTTCGTCGGAGAAAAACAGCTCGGGTCGGCAAGATAAACCCCGGACTCGACCCGCAGGATTTATCCGAACCAGTCTCGCGAATTACGGGTCATGGATATTCCGGAAGAATTATCGGCAGCAGAGTCGGATATCCGGACGTACGCCGCAGCCCGCGCCGGCTCCTTCTCCGGAACGATCGGTTCCCGCGCGGGACCCGGTCGCTGTCCCAGCGATGCGGCCTGCGCGTTTCGGGTCGGAGGCCGCTGCTCCCGCCGCACACATGCGGCGCGTAGCCCCCTCATTTCGGCTACGCGCCGCATTCCGGTGAGCGCGGGATCCGGCTGCTCCGCTACGGATTCGGTACCCGCAGGATGAGCGCATCGCCCTGGCCGCCGCCCCCACACAGTGCGGCCGCACCGATGCCACCGCCGCGCCGTCGCAGTTCGAGCACGAGATGCAGCACGATGCGTGCGCCCGACATGCCGAGCGGGTGGCCGAGCGCGATGGCCCCGCCGTTGACGTTGACTTTTGCCGGGTCGACCCCGAGTGCGCGCGTCGACGCGATACCGACAGCTGCGAACGCCTCGTTGATCTCGAGCAGATCGAGATCCTCGGGGGTCACACCTTCTTTCTCGCATGCCTTCCGGATCGCGTTCGCCGGCTGGAGTTGCAGTGTCGAATCGGGTCCGGCGACCACACCGTGGGCGCCGATCTCGGCGATCCACGAGATGCCCAGTTCCTCGGCCCTGGCCTTGTTCATCACGACCACCGCGGCGGCACCGTCGGAAATAGGCGAGGCACTGCCGGCGGAGATGGTGCCGTCCTTCGTGAACGCGGGGCGTAGCCGGGCCAGAGTCTCCGTGGTCGTATCGGCCCGCACGCCCTCGTCCCGCGCGACGACGACCGGGTCGCCTTTGCGCTGTGGTATCGCCACCGGTACCACTTCGTCGTCGAACAATCCGTCTTTCCAGGCCCGAGAAGCGTTCTGATGGGAGCGCGCGGCGAAACCGTCCTGATCCGCGCGGGTGATCGGTTCGGACGCGGTGGTGTTGGTGGTATCGGTCAGGTTGCCCATCGCCTGGTCGGTGAAGATATCGTGCAGGCCGTCGAAGGCCATATGATCGCGCAGGGTCACATCACCGTATTTGAATCCCGACCGGCTCTTTTCGAGCAGGTGCGGGGCCCGGGTCATCGATTCCTGGCCGCCGGCGACGACGATGTCGAACTCTCCGGCGCGGATCAACTGATCGGCCAGCGCGATCGCATTGATACCCGACAGGCACACCTTGTTGATGGTGAGTGCGGGCACGTTCATCGGGATCCCCGCGGCGGCAGCGGCCTGACGTGCCGGAATCTGCCCGGCGCCGGCCGTGAGTACCTGTCCCATGACGACGTACTCGACCTGCTGCGGGGCGATTCCCGCTTTCTCCAGCGCACCCTTGATGGCCGCCCCGCCCAGCTCCGACCCGGACAGCGCGCTCAACGATCCCGCCAGGCGTCCCATCGGTGTGCGTGCTCCGGCGACGATGACAGAAGTGGTCACGAGTGCGCCTTTCCGGTCGTGTTCTCGTGCAGGGCCACTTCGACCTCGGTGCCGGTGGCATCGATTACCCGGCCGACGCTCACATCGGGCGCGGTTTCGCGCAGGATCACCCGGCCACCGTCGATATCGAGGACCGCGAGGTCGGTGATCACCCGCTGGACCACCCCTTGACCGGTGAGCGGCAGCGTGCACGAGTCGACGATCTTGGCGGATCCGTCCCGGGCTGTGTGTTCCATCAAGACGATCACGCGACGGGCTCCGTGGACGAGGTCCATCGCACCGCCCATGCCCTTGACCATTTTGCCGGGCACCATCCAGTTCGCGAGATCGCCCTGCCGGGAGACCTGCATGCCGCCCAGAATCGCGGTGTCGATATGCCCGCCGCGAATCATCCCGAACGACAACGCCGAATCGAAGAATGCCGCACCCGGATTGACTGTCACGGTCTCCTTGCCCGCGTTGATCAGATCGGCGTCCACGTCGTCGGCAGCGGGGTACGGGCCCGTACCGAGGATGCCGTTCTCGCTGTGCAGGACCACGCGGACACCGTCGGGAAGATGGTTCGGGATCAATGTCGGCAACCCGATCCCCAGGTTGACGTATTCGCCCGGCGACAGCTCCCGGGCCGCGCGCGCCGCCATTTCATCTCGTGACCAGCTCATGCCGCCGCCTCCTGACGCACCGTGCGCTTCTCGATCCGCTTGTTCTGGGTTCCGGTGTGCACGACGCGCTGGACGAACACGCCCGGCAGGTGGACGTGTCCCGGGTCGAGTTCGCCCGGTTCCACCAATTTCTCGACCTGCGCGATGGTCACACGACCGGCCATCGCCGCGAGGGGGTTGAAGTTCGATGCCGATTTCTCGAAGACCAGATTGCCGTCGGTATCGCCGACTGCTGCGTGGACGAGCGCGAAATCGGCGACGATACCTTCTTCGAGTACGTACCGGCGGCCGTCGAACTCGCGGACTTCTTTCGGCGGTGACGCGACCGCGACGGTTCCGTCCGGCGCGTAGCGCCACGGCAGCCCGCCGTCGCTGATCGGTGTCCCCACCCCGGCCGGGGTATAGAAGGCCGGGATGCCCGCGCCGCCGGCGCGCAGCCGTTCGGCGAGCGTGCCCTGCGGTGTCAGCTCGACCTCGAGTTCCCCGGCGAGGTACTGGCGCGCGAATTCCTTGTTCTCGCCCACGTACGATGCCGTCACCCGGGTGATCCGGCCGGCCGACAACAGGATTCCCAGCCCGTAGTCGTCGACACCGCAGTTGTTGGAGAACACCGCGAAGTCCGAGGCCGTGCCGTCGGCGATGGCCGCGATCAACATATCCGGGATGCCGCACAACCCGAACCCGCCGACCGCGAGTGTCGCGCCGGACGAGATATCGGCGACGGCGGCCGCCGCGGATTCGTATACCGTCACAGAATGACCCCTGACTGTTTGCTGAATGGACGTCTTGTATCCGTCTACGATGGAACAAGTGCGCAGTACAAGATGCAATAGGGCGGATCGGATTGCTCGGATGATGAACCAATCAGGATCGATCGTCCATTCAGTGGACGCATACCCGGCGGCTCGGTCATGAGGTCGGCGGCGGATTCGCCCCGGATGGTGACCAAGGTCGCCGCCCTGCTGCGCGCAATCGGTGGGCAGGGATCGTCGGGAAGCGCGACCAGTGACCTCGCGCGGGCGGTCGGTATACCCCGGCCGACGGCGCATCGTCTGCTCGCTTCGCTCGTCGACGAAGGACTCGTCGACCGGGATCCGCGTAGCGGGCGATGGTTCCTGGGTCCGGAGATGTATCTGCTCGGCTCGGTGGCCGCGAGCAGGTACGACATCACCGGCTACGCGCACGACGTTCTGGAAGGGCTGGCGCAGTCCACGGGCGAGAGCGCGTTCCTGTCGGCCCGCCGGGGAGACGAGACCGTATGCCTGCTCGAGCGCGAGGGCAGCTTCCCGCTACGTTCGCATGTGTTGCGCGAAGGCCGCCGGTTTCCCCTGGGAGTGGCATCGGCCGGGCTGGCGATCCTCAGCCACCTCCCCGTCGATGAAATCGACGCCTTTTTGCTCCGTGCCGACCTCGGACCGTGGGGCCCCGCACATCGGGCGGACGCGATTCGCGACCGTATCGCCGTGACACGGCAGAACGGCTACGCGCTGAATCCGGGACTGCTGGTCGAGGGGAGCTGGGGTATGGGAGCCGCGGTCTTCGACCGGGCGGGCCGACCGGCGTGGGCTCTGAGCCTGACGGGCGTCGAGTCGCGCTTCGGCAGCACTCGATCGCCGGAACTGGGCACCCTTCTCGTCGAGTGCGCGCACCAGCTCTCGAAGCGACTCGAAGGGAAGCCCGGATAGCTCGCTTCGGCGGCGCCCGATCACGGCGGTATCCGGCCGCTATCGCGAGTGGGGCGGGGTTGCGATGGCGAATAGAGCAGATCGCTACGGTCGCGCCGGAGAATCCGCCGGCCCACGCCGAGGCGGTTCTCGAACGCATCGGTGTTCGGCATGCCCTTCTCGACTACACCGGTGTATGTAGTCGCGGTTATATCGAAACCGGTATGGCAATGCGTAAATACTGTGTGAACCGGCTATTGCGTCGGGTCTGTGATGGATAAGGTGCCGTGGGTGGATATTCCTCACCTGCTCGACGGCCGTCTCAAGATCAAGCATCTGGTCCTGGTGGACGCGCTGAGCCGGCAGCGAAGCGTGGTCGGCGCGGCCGCGGCGTTGCATATGACCCAGCCCGTCGCCACCCGCAGCCTGCACGACCTCGAGGCGATCCTCGGCGTGCAGTTGTACGAGCGCGGGCCGCGGGGGATCACGCCGACGATCTTCGGTGAGGCGTTCACCAGACATGCCCGCGCGGTCATAGCCCAGCTCACGCAAGCCGGCCGGCATGTGACCGAATTGGCGGACGCGGATCGCGGCACCGTCGTGGTCGGCACTCATCTCGCGGGTTCGAATATCTTGCTCCCGGGAGCGATCGCGCGGCTGAAGGCCGCGCGGCCGTATCTGACGGTGATAGTGAAAGAGGGCACCCCCGAGGTGCTGCTCGTCGAGTTGGAGGCCGGCCGGATCGATCTCATCGTCGGCCGGCTGACCTCGCCGACGGACCAGAACGCGATCAGGGAAAACCTCTATGAGGAGTCTGTCGAGCTGGTGATCGGGTCCCGGCATCCGCTGGCCGGGGTCAGTGCGGTCACCCTCGGCGAGCTGGCGGACTATCCGTGGATCCTGCCCGGCGTGGAGACCGTCCTGCGCCGGGAACTCGAGGAGTTCTTCGCCCGCAACGGTGTCGCGCTACCGGCGAACCGGGTGGAGGCCACCTCGTTTCTGACGGTGCGCCAGCTACTGCTCGAGACCGATATGATCGCCGTGCTGCCGGGCCTGATCGCACGTGACGACGCCCGGTTGACGACATTGCCGCTGCCACTGGATCCCATCGGGCACAGCGTGGGAATCACCAGGTCGGCCGGGCGCACGCTGAGCCCCTCGGCGGACGCTCTCGTGGCCGGCCTCAACGAGATCGCGCAAGTCAGCGTATTGCGCTGATCGGGCCGCCGTGTCCCGCGGTGGCGATATATCAGAAACGGTATGTCCACGGCGCGAAATGGCATTGTACGAGTATGGGGAGTGTGGGACACACTGGTCACGGGCGAAGGCCCGAATCCCGGATCTCGTTATTTCACGAAGGGCCAGTGTGATGACCACCGTGCATATTCCTGCGTCGCCCGGCCCCCGCGTCGCCCAGCGCGAGATCGTGCTGCGCATTCGCGGTGTCCGGTCCGTCGGCGGGCAGCACCCAGTGGTCCCCGTGCTGGCCGATATCAATTTCGACCTGCGCCGGGGCGAGCGACTGGGAGTCACCGGTGGACGCGGAGCGGGGAAGTCGGCACTCGCGCGGGCGCTGGTGGGCGCGGCCGATCCCGGGCAGATGCTGGTAGCGGGCCGGCTGGAGTTCGACGACGCGGAATACACACTGGGTGGATCGGGGGAGGGATCGGCCGGGATGTCCTCCCGGATCGTTCTGCTCGACGATCTGGCGCGGCGGTTCGCCCCCGGTGCGCCGATCGGTCACCGGATCGGTGCGGAGATCCGGGCGTCCGCCGCCGTCCGTACACCCCGGCAGGTGCGGCACTACGCGATCCGACTGCTGTCCGATGCCGGGATTCACAGTGCGGCAGAACAATTCGATACCGCATTCGGTGAGCTCTCGCGCGACGGCCGGCTCCGCGTCCTGGTGGCGGCGGCGCTGGCCCGGCGTCCCGATGTCCTCGTCGTCGACGACCCGCTCATGGACCGAATCGCGCGCAGTCCGTCCGGCCCGGCCGTATTGTGCGAGGTGGCGGCGAATCGGGATATCGCCCTGATCGTCATGAGCCGCGATACGGTCCCGCTGTCGGCGCTCTGCGACACCGTGCAGGTGCTGCTGGCCGGCAAGATCGTCGAACGCGGACCGGCCCGGTCGGTCCTCGATCGGCCGCGCCACCGGTACACGGCGCAGCTGCGGCGTGGTGCGACGACCTTCGGCAGGCCGCCGCGCCCCAGCCCGGCGGGCTGCGCGTTCGAACCGGTGTGCCCGCGCGGCCACGGACGGAGCGAATGCCGTTCCCTCGTACCCGGCCCTACCGCCTACTCGTCGCCGGCCGGCTCGGTGACCGCCAAATGTCATTTTCCTGTCGACGGGATATGCGCGTGCGGCTGCGCCGCGCGTATCGGCGACCCCGGTCTCCATCGGCCGGTTGATCGCCCCGTGCGGGCGAGTCGTCCGGACGATCCCTTCCTGTCCAATCGAACCAACGGAGCGTGAGTCATGACAGCGCAACTGGAATCCGGCGTCGGCGCGATCGAGCGCATCGGCCGTGGTCTGCGGGAGCGAGGAATCGACACTGTCCTGCTCATGGGGCTGGAGAACGTACAGTTCTCGGCCGGCGCACCGCTGCGATCGGCGAGTGCGCTGGACCGCCCGAACGTCGTCGTCGTGTCGCGCGACGGCAGTGCGACCGTGTTCACCAGTGCGGAGACCGTCTCCACGGTCCGCCTGATGGCGCCGCACCTCGAGGTCCTCGGCTACGACGAGCGCGGCGCGCTGTTCCCCGGCGGAATCATGGATCGGGTAGCCGATTTCCTGGCGCAGAAGTACCCGGACGCGTTCCGGCTGGGAATCGAGACCGACCGGATGCCGGTCATCGTCCACGACCTGCTGCGTTCGCTGCTTCCGAGCGCCGAACTGGTGGGATTCGACGAGGCGCTGCGGATGCTCCGGATGGTCAAGAGTCCGCAGGAGATCGGGGTGATCGCGGAGGCGGCCGCGCTCACGGAACAGGCGATCGCGCGGACCTTCGCCGAGACGAGCGAAGGGGAGACCGAGCGTTCGGTGGCGGACCGTCTCGTCTCGTATCTGCAGGCGTGCGGCTTCAGCGCGGTCGATCCGCTGGTCGGCGGCGGTCCGAATGCCGCCCGGATCGGCCCACCGACGGCCCGTGCGCTCGAGTCCGGCGATTGGCTGCGGCTCGACGTCAAGTCGCGGTACCGGGGCTATTTCTACACCGATGCCGGGCGTATGGCGGTCGTCGGGGAACCCACACAGATCCAGCGCGACGCGTATCGACGTCAATTCGAATTGAATCGGCGGGTCGCCGAGTTCATGGCGCCCGGCCGCCGCTGTGGCGAGGTCTACCGGTTCGCCCGGGAACAATGCGCCGACCTCGGTATCGAACTGTTCAACTACGGCCATATCGGGATCGGGCACGGTATCGGAATCGGTGGCACCGAACGACCGGTCCTGCACGAGCGGGACGAGACCGTGCTCGAGGCCGGCATGGTCGTCAACATCGAACCCAATACCTACGGCCCGGGCCGCGAGATCCTGCATATCGAGGACATGGTCCTGATCACCGAGACCGGTAGCGATGTGCTCTCGCATCGCGCGGACTGGACCGCGCTGCCTTCGACCGGGGTCGCGCGATGACGACCGCGCCGTCCGGTTCGCCGCCGGTGGACCTCCTGATCCGCGACGCGGAATGGGTGGTCACCGTCGGCGGTGCCGATATCGAGGGGGGCTGGGTCGCGTGCACCGGTGCGGCGGTCTCGGCGATCGGCCCGCCCGGCCGGGAGCCCGCCGCGCGCCGGACCCTCGACGCGCGCGGCACGATCGTCACACCCGGGCTCGTCAACGCCCACCATCACCTGTTCCAGAACCTCACCCGCGCCTACACACCCGCGTGTTCGAGCGGACTCGACGGCTGGCTGAACCAGCTGCGGCCACTGTGGGCGCGGCTGGACGCGGAGACCGCCTACCTGTCCGCGTGGATCGGGCTGGCCGAACTGGCGCTCGCGGGGTGTACGACCACGGCGGACAATATCTATCTGCATCCGCGTCCGGGGCTGATCGAGGCGGCACTGCGCGCGGCCACCGAGATCGGTCTCCGGCTGGATCCGTGCCGGGGATACGTCGACAGCGCGCGGGCGTCGGTGTCCGGAGCGCAGGACGCGGAGACGATCCTGCGGCTCAGCGAGGAACTGCTGTGGTCGTGCCACGATCCGAGCCCCGGATCCTTCACCCGCGTATCGCTCGGACCCACCGCGCTGCCGAGCAGCAGTGCCGAACTGCTCGCCCGGTCCGCGGCGCTGGCCACCCGATACGACGCCCGCCTGCACCTGCATCTGTTCGAGGTGCCCGGCGAGACGGACGCCGCGATACAGCAGTTCGGGCGCACCCCGGTCGAGGTGCTCACCGACGCCGGCTGGTCGGACCGCGCGTGGATCGCGCACGGCAGCTATGTGACCGAGGACGACGCGAAGGCACTCGCCGCCGCGAATATCGGTGTGGCGCACTGCCCGAGCTCGAATCTCATGCTCGGGGGCGCGGCCGCCGCCGTACGCACCATGCTGGCGCAGGGATGCAGTGTCGGACTGGGTACCGACGGCGCCGCTTCGGCGGGCACCACGAATCCGTGGCTCGAGGCGCGGACCGCGTTGCTGCTCGCGCGCGAACACGGTGGTCCCACCGCGTTCGCCGCCCGGGACGCGCTGCGAATGGCGACGGTCGGCGCCGCGGAATGCCTCGGCCGGGCCGGAGAAGTGGGTGCGCTGGCCCCCGGAATGCAGGCGGATATCGCGGTATGGGACATCACGGGAATCGGATACGCCGGTGCCTGCACCGATCCGGTCGATATGTGGCTCCGGTGCGGACCCCCGAAGATCCGGCACACAGTGGTCGGCGGCCGGCCTGTCGTGATCGACGGGAACCTGGTCGCGAGCGGTCTGGAAGAGAAACTCGGACTGCATCGGAAGTATGCCCGGGCGTGGCAGCAGTAATCGGCGTCCGTCGATCCGCCCGCCGTTGTCGTAGCGCTGAAAGGAACTGAGAAATCGAAATCGGAGTAGACGGCCGCAAGTTACCCGGTGCCACGGAGCGCACCGCGGTGGCCAATCTCGAGTACGCCGCGGAACTGGGCATGGACGGTGTCTTCTTCCGGACCGTGCTCGACATCACGCCCACACTGGATCGTCACGTGCTCGCCGAACTCCGGCAGCGCGCCGACGAATTGGGTCTCTATCTCGAGATGGGCCTGGCCAAGGTCAATCCGTTCGCGAACGCGGAAGCCCCCGAGGTCCGTGAGCTCGGGGGCGGCGACTATCGCCTCGGCATGATCCGAATGATGGAGGCGTGCGCGGCGATCGGTTGCGACGAACTCTGGGTGGGCACGGCGAACTACAAGCCGCGGCTGCCCGGTTACTACGTCTTCGACCGGTTCCGCACCGACGTGACCTGGCCCGAGCAGCTCACCGCGACCCAGCGGTTCCTGGAGTCGCTCGCCCCGGTCGTGCGGGATCTCGACTGTCACCTGAATGTGGAAACCCACGAGGAGATCACCTCGTTCGAGGTCGTGCGGCTGGTGGAGGCCGTCGGGCCCGACGTTCTCGGCATCACCTACGACCCCGCCAATGTCGTCGCGCGCGCCGAGGATCCGCTCGCCGCCGCCCGGCGGGTGGCGCCGTACGTGCGGATGAGCCATATTCGCGATGTCGCGTTGTTCACCACCGACTACGGAATCGGGCGCATGCTCGCACCGTGTGGTGAGGGCGTCATGGACTGGCCCGCGATCCTGGACGTGCTGTTCACACACCGGCCGGGACTGCGGCTGTCCATCGAGAACTCACGGGACCGCACGGTTATGCCGATGCATGTCTACGATCCCGGGTGGCTGGCCGCCCACCCCGATCTGACGACCGTGGAACTCGCCGAGACCTTCCGCGCGACCCGGGAATACGAGCAACGGGCCGAACAGGGCGAGCGGCCGGCGCTATCGCTGCTGACCGGGACTCCGTGCGATACCGACGAACAATTGCGCTTCATCACGCAGACGGCGGCGTACCTGCGCGGTCTCGCCGACCTCGGCCGCGTTCCGGGGAGCGCGGGGTGAGGACGCGGATCTCGGCGCGGTTCGTCATCGGCTACGACGGCACCGATCACGTGGTCTACGAAGACGGCGAGGTGGTGTACGAGGACAGCCGTATCGTCCATGTCGGGCACGGTTACGACGGACCTCTCGACGCGGACCACGCGGCGGGTGACGCCGTAGTCGGCCCGGGATTCGTCGACCTCAACGCGCTCGGCGATATCGACCACGCCGTCTTCGACACCTATCAGGACCCCGAACTCGGCAAGGGCCTGACCTGGTCGACCGACTACCTGAGCCGGCGCGCGGACGTTTTCACCGCCGAACAGGCGGCGTTCACACGGCGCTACGCGTTCGGGCAGTTGCTGCGCAACGGCATCACGACCGCGTTGCCCATCGCCTCCGAGGTGTACAAGGGCTGGGCGGAGTCCTACGACGAGATGGCGAATGCGGCCGCGAGCGCCGCGGCCCTGGGGTTGCGGGTCTATCTCGGCCCGAGTTTCCGTTCGGCGGTCCCGGTCGTCGACTCCGCCGGCACCCCGGGGCATTACCGCGACAACGCGCTCGGTGCGGCCGGACTGGCCGAGGCGATCCGCTTCGTCCGCGACTTCGACGGCTCCTACGACGGTCTCGTGCGAGGCATGCTGGCGCCGTCACGGGTCGAGACGATGGACACCGATGTGCTGCGGCGCGCCCGCGCGGCGAGCGACGAACTGGCCTGCCCGATCCGGCTGCACGCCGGGCAGACGCTCGCGGAGGTGGCGGTCCTGGCGCGCGAGCACGGGTTGCGGCCGATCGAATATCTCGGTTCGATCGGATTCCTCGGGCCGCGCACGATGATTCCGCATTCCTGGGCGGTCGACGGACACAGTCAATTGCCGCCCGCCGGTCCCGGTAGTGCCGATCTCGACGCACTCCGGGACAGCGGTACCACCGTCGTCTTCTGTCCGATGGCCGTGGCGCGCTACGCCGTCGTCCTGGAATCGTTCGACAGATATATCGCGCACGGGATCACCATGGGGATGGGTACCGACACCGCGCCGCCGGACATGATCCGAGCCATGGATACCGGACTGGTCCTGACCAAGGCGGTCGAGCGGGTGAAGTCCGCGGGTTCGGTGCGCGACCTCTACCGGGCGGCCACCCTCGGCGGTGCCGACGCGCTCGGGCGCCCGGATCTCGGACGCCTGATGCCCGGCGCGCAGGCCGACATCACGGTCGTCGATCTGACCTCCGCCCACGTCGGTCCGGTCGACGACCCGATCCGCACGCTCGTGCTCAACTGCAACGGTCGCGATGTGCGGACCGTCGTCGTCGCGGGCCGGACCGTCGTGGAGGAATACACGCTGCCCGGGGTCGACGCCGACAGCGATCGCGCCCGGGCACAGGAGTACCTGGCGCAGTACCGGGCCGGATATACCGACCGCGACTACCTGGCCAGACCCGAACGAGAACTCTTTCCCCCGACATTCCGAACCGTAGGCGCACCACGATGAGCAGTTCCGGAACCCGATCCGAGCCGTTGCCGGCCGATCTGATCCTCGAGCACGGCACCGTCGTCACGATGGATCGCGATCGGCGGATCATCGCCGACGGCGCCGTCGTGGTCGCCGGTCGCCGCATCGTCGCGGTCGGTACCACCGCCGACCTCCACCGGCGGTACACGGCCCGGGAGCGTATCGATTGCGCCGGGCAGATCGTGCTGCCCGGTCTGGTGGACGCGCACGGTCACGGTGGGCACGCGATCCTCAAGACGATCGGGGTGGACACGCTGTCGTTCTGGATGCGTATCGCCACCCGCACGTACTTCGAGCACGTCTCGGCGGACTTCTGGCACGCAGACGGCCGCATCGCCGCCCTCGAACGCTTGAAGTTCGGTGTCACCACCGGAGTCAGCGTCCTGGGATCGCAGCCGCGATCGGATATCCCCGAGTTCGGTGACGCCCACGCGCGCGCGTACCGGGAGGTGGGGCTGCGCGAGATCATCGGTGTCGGCCCGTGCGGATTGCCGTGGCCGCGCGAGGTCGGCCATTGGGTCGGCGACGAATATCACCGTGCGACTATCGGTCTCGACGAGATGTTCGACGGTGCGGAGCAGACGGTCCGGCAGTGGCACGGTGGTGCCGACGGCCGGATCCGGGTGTATGTCACCCCGTACACGATGGTGCCGTCGCTGAATCCGGGTGGACCGGTGGCACCGGACCTGGCCACCGAACTGACCGCCGCGGATCGGAGCCAGACCGAGCGCGTGCGGGACCTCGCCGCGCGATATTCGACCCGCATCCACACCGACGCGTTCGGCGGCATGATCGCCCTCGCGCACGCCCGGGATCCGAATGCGCTGCTCGGGCCGGATGTGCACTTCCAGCACGGTTTCGGCCTGTCGCCGGCCGAGGTCGCGATTCTCGCCGATACCGGAACCTCGGTGACCCACGGCCCAGGCGTAGTCGTCGGCGCACTGCGCGGCCGCTGCCCGGTGCCCGAACTGCTCGACGCGGGCGTGACAATGGCGGTGACCACCGACGGTTGTGCGCCGATGTCGTCGTTCGACCTGTTCACCGCCATGCGTCAGGCACAGACCATGGCACAACTCCAGCTGCGCGATGTCACGCTCCTGCCCCCGGGCAAACTGCTGGAGCTGGTGACGATCGACGCTGCCCGCGCGATCGGCTGGGACGACGAGATCGGCTCCCTGGAAGCAGGCAAAGCCGCCGATATCGTCGTGGTCGACGCCCGCCGGGCGCATCTGCAACCCCTGCACATGGCGGTGCAGGCGCTCGTGTACAAGGCGAGTGGACAGGATGTCGGTACCGTCGTGGTCGACGGCCGGGTGCTGATGCGCGATCGCGTGGTCCGCCACGTCGACGAGGCGGAGATCATCGACTACGCGCAGGAGCAGTCGCGCCGGGTGGTCGAGCGGGCCCGGCTGGACCGTTACGTCACCGAACCCGTCTGGGGGACATCGCGTCAGACGTTCGACCGGCCAATTCCGTTCGAGGACGGGATCGTATGAGCGGCAACGATATCGACGCGCTACTCGCCCGGATCGACGATGGGCTCGCGCGGTCCGATCAGCTCCTCGCCGACCGGTATCCCGGTGAGCCGAGCGCGCGACAGCCCGTCCACACGGTGTACATCCCGGGCGATCGCTACGACGAGCACACCGTGCGCGAATGGGGAGCGCGCGCTGTCGAACTGCTCGACGAACACGGTGACACCGACGCGCTCGGTATCCCGGATCCGGCGAGCGAGCAGCCGGCCGGGATCCTCGATCGCGTCCGCGCCAAACTCGGGACCGAGCCGATCGAGGATCTCCGGATCGACTTCGAGGACGGGTACGGCGACCGTCCCGACGACCTCGAGGATCGCGAGGTGCTCGCCGCGGCGCGCGCTCTCGCGGCCTCGGTGCACGCGGGCACGGCACCGCCGAATCACGGGCTGCGGTTCAAGAGTCTGGCAGCGGATACCCGACGGCGCGGTTTACGCACCCTCGGGTTGTTCGTCGGTGAACTGGCGGAGCTGGGCGCGTTGACGGACGGCTTCGTCATGACGCTACCCAAGGTGACAGCGGTGGAGCAGGTCGAGGCGCTGGTCGAGGTCTGCGCGTGGTACGAGCGCGAACTCGGTATCACCTCCGGCACACTGAGATTCGAGATCCAGGTGGAGACTCCGCAGTCGATCATCGCCCCGGACGGCACGTTCGCGGTCGCGCGGATGATCCACGCATCGGGCGGTCGGTGCCTCGGGCTGCACTACGGAACGTACGACTACTCGGCCGCGTGCGGTATCCCGGCGGCGTATCAACGGCCGGATCATCCGGCGGCCGATCACGCGAAGATGGTCATGCAGATCGCGGCCGCCGGGACCAGTGTCCGCGTGGTCGACGGTTCGTCGAACGTACTGCCGGTGGGGGACCGGGATGCTGTCCGGCGTGCGTGGCAACTGCACGGCGGACTGGTGCACCGCGCTCTCGGCCGCGGGCTCTACCAGGGTTGGGACCTGCATCCGGGACAGCTCGTCAGCCGGTACGCGGCCACCTACGCATTCTTCCGCTCCGGACTGGATGCGTCGGCCGCCCGGCTGCGCGCGTTCGTCCGCGGTGGCGAATCCGGCTTCCTCGATGAGCCGGCGACGGCGGCCGCGCTGGCCGGATTCATCGTCCGCGGTCTCGAATGCGGGGCTGTGGACGTCGCGGAGGCGGAGAACCTGACCGCGGCGGATCGCCGGCAGCTACTCGTGCTGGCCCGGCGCGGCGGCGCCGCACCGGCTGTGCCCCGAGGGAAGTGATCGACGTGCGCATTCTCGTCGCCAATGTCAACACCACCGAGTCGATGACGCGGGCGATCGTCGGTTCGGGCCGCTCGGTGGCCGCCGCGGGCACCGAGATCATCGGCCTGACACCACGGTTCGGCGCCGAATCGGTGGAGGGAAACTTCGAGAGCTATCTCGCGGCGGTCGCCGTCATGAACGCGGTCGTCGATTTTCCGGAGCCGTTCGACGCGGTGATCCAGGCCGGATTCGGTGAGCACGGCCGGGAGGGGCTGCAAGAACTGCTCGACGTACCGGTCGTCGACATCACGGAGGCCGCCGCGCAGACGGCGATGCTGGTCGGCCGGTCGTATTCGGTGGTGACCACGCTCGATCGCGCGGTGCCGCTGATCGAGGACCGTCTCCGGCTGGCCGGTCTCCGATCACGCTGTGCGTCGGTGCGGTCGAGCGGACTCGGCGTGCTCGAGCTCGAGCACGACCGGGACCGGGCCGTCGCCACGATCGCCGGCGAAGCGCGCCGCGCGGTACTCGAGGATCGTGCCGAGGTCATCTGTCTCGGCTGTGGCGGTATGGCCGGTCTGGACGACGCGGTCCGCGCGGCCACCGGTGTACCGGTGGTCGACGGCATCACCGCGGCCGTGACCCTGGCGGAGAGCCTGGTCCGGCTCGGACTGACCACCAGCAAGAGCCGGACCTACGCGACACCGCGTCCCAAGCACATCACCGGCTGGCCGCTCGGCTCCTGAAGCCGCGATCGCGCCGCCCGGGAAACTTCCGTATCTGCAAAGTGAGTGGATTGTGAACCAGGAACCGCTCGACCTCGTCGTGCGAGCACACCGAGTCGCCACCGCCGCCGGTGAATCGGCCGCCGGTATCGGCGTCCGGGACGGTTCGATCGTCTGTGTCGAACCGTACGACGCTGCGCTCGACGCGGTGGAGGTCATCGAACTGTCCGCCGACGAGGTGCTGCTGCCCGGGCTGGTCGATTCGCATGTCCACATCAACGATCCCGGTCGCAGCGAATGGGAGGGTTTCGCGAGCGCCACCCGTGCCGCCGCCGCCGGCGGTGTGACGACGGTGCTGGATATGCCCCTCAACAGTATTCCGCCCACGGTCGATGTGGACGCACTCGAGGTCAAACAGGCCGCCGCCGCGACGCGGTGCCACGTCGACGTCGGATTCTGGGGAGGTGCCGTCCCCGGGAACATATCCGCGCTGCGGCCCCTGCACACGGCCGGCGTTTTCGGATTCAAATGCTTCCTGGTGCATTCCGGCGTCGACGAGTTTCCGCCACTCGACGCGTCGGAGTTCGACGCCGCGCTGGCGGAACTGCGTACCTTCGACGCGTTGATGATCGTGCACGCGGAAGACGCGCAGGTGATCGCCGCGGCACCGGAACCCGGGGGACGCACCTACCGGCGATTCCTGGACTCGCGGCCGCCGGCGGCCGAGGAGCGGGCGATCGCGCAGGTGATCGCGCTCGCGAAGAAGACCGGGTGCCGAGTCCACATCCTGCACCTGTCGAATGCGTCCGCACTCGGGATGATCGCCGCCGCGCGCCGGGACGGGGTGCGGATCACGGTCGAGACGTGCCCGCACTACCTCGTCTTCAGCGCCGAGGAGATCGTCGACGGGGCCACCCAGTTCAAATGCTGCCCGCCGATTCGCGACGAACGGAACCGGGAGCTGTTGTGGCAGGGGCTCGAGGCGGGGGCGATCGATGCGATCGTCTCGGACCACTCCCCGTCGACCGCTGATCTCAAGGCTCTCGACACCGGTGACTTCGGACGCGCATGGGGTGGAATCTCCTCGCTGCAACTGGGACTGCCGGTGATCTGGACCGAGGCACGCCGCCGCGGCTTCGCCCTCCCGGATGTCGTCCGCTGGATGTCGCGGGGGCCCGCCCGAGTGGCGGGGCTCGAACGCAAGGGCGATATCGCGGTCGGCTTCGATGCCGATTTCTGCGTATTCGCACCGGACGAAGAGTTCATCGTCCGGGCCCGGGAGTTGCACCACAAGAACGCCGTCACGCCGTACCACGCCGAACGCCTGAGCGGCGTGGTCCGCCGCACAGTGCTGCGTGGCGCCGTCATCGATGACACAGCAGGGCCGGTCCGCGGCCGGCTGCTGCGGAGAGGAGCATCGTGACCGACGATTTCCGGTCGCTTCCCGACCTCGCTTCCCGCTCACTCGCGGGCAGTGTGGTCTTCGCCAACGACGAACTGTTCGCCGAGCGGGAGAACCTGATCAAGCCCGGCGCGGCGCAGTTCGCCGTCGACGACTTCGGTCACAAGGGCAAGGTGTACGACGGATGGGAGACGCGGCGACGTCGCGAACCCGGTTCCGACTGTGCCATCGTCCGCCTCGGCGTGCCGGGTGTGGTGCGCGGCGTCGTCATCGACACCGCGTGGTTCAAAGGAAACTACCCGCCGCATGCCTCGGTGGAGGCGGCGAGCCTCGAGGGCTATCCGTCCACCTGTGAACTGGATTCGGCCGAGTGGACGACGATCGTGCCGAAGTCGGCGCTGGCCGGAGACCGGGAGAATCCGTTCCGGGTGGCCGGTGAGCGACGCTTCACGCATATCCGCCTGTCGATATACCCCGACGGTGGCGTCGCTCGATTCCGCGTGCACGGCGAACCGATGCCCGACCCCCGGCTGTTGACGGGGACCGTGGATCTGGCCGCGCTCGAGAACGGTGCGGATGTCGTCGGGTGCTCCGATATGTTCTACTCGTCGCCACTGAATCTGCTGCGGCCCGATCGTGCCCGGCGGATGGGCGACGGCTGGGAGAACGCCCGCCGGCGGGACGGTGGAAACGACTTCGTCACGGTACGTCTCGCCGCGGTGGGCCGGATCCGGCGGGTCGAGATGGACACCTCCTACTTCGTCGGGAACGCCCCGGGCTGGGCGTCGTTGCGTGGCTGGGACGAATCGCGCGGGGGACAGGCGGACGAGTCGGCATGGATCGAGTTGGTCGCTCGGACACGTCTGCAGCCCGATACCCGCCATCATTTCCGGGTCGCGTCGGATACCGCCGCGGTGAGCCACATCAGGCTCGACGTGTTTCCGGACGGTGGTCTGGCCCGGTTACGGGTGCACGGCGAACTGACCGAGCCGGCGTTCGAACTGGCCATTGCGGAATGGCTGAACGCCATGCCCGCGGACCATGCGGTCGCCGCCCTGGTGGCGTCGGGAACGGTGTCCGGCGAGGACGCGCACGCGGTGCTCGCCGGGGGCCCGGTCGATGCCTCCGCGCAGGTGGTGCGGCGGCTTTCGGCCGCGTATACGGGTACTTCCTGATCCGGCGTGCGCCGAATCGGACGGGTGAGGTCCGTGAGCGAGACGATCGTGTCGCTCACGGACCTCATTGCGCTTCCCGGGCCACGCTCCATCGCCGCGGCCGGCCCAAGGTATGCGATTTCTGATATACGAATTCCGCGATTGGGCATTTGTGCGGCATTTCACAAGCCAGCATACTTTCGAGAAGTGTTACGCCCCGACGGAGCGGCGCCCCCTCTACACCGGAGTCCGGCATCGATGAAGATCGCCGGCCTTCCGGCCACACCGATAGGTCGCACAATGAACGAATATTCCGCTGCGAAGCAGGCGGCACCCATCGACAAATCTGCCCGCCGGGTCGCGCTCGCGACATTCTCGGGTACCGTGCTCGAGGGTTACGACTTCTTCATTTACGGAACGACCGCAGCGCTCATTTTCAATGCGCAGTTCTTTCCGTCGCTGAATCCGACCGTCGGCACCCTCGCGGCGTTCAGTACGTTCGCCGTGGGCTTCGCCGCCCGTCCGCTCGGTGGTCTGGCGTTCGGCCATTTCGGTGACCGCATCGGGCGTAAATCGACGCTCGTCGTCTCCTTGCTGATGATGGGAATCGCCACCACCCTGATCGGCCTCATTCCGAACTACGGCAGTATCGGAATCTGGGCGCCTGTCCTGCTCGTCGTATTGCGCTTCGTCCAGGGTGTGGCGCTGGGCGGCGAATCGACGGGCGCGACATTGATGTCCATGGAACACGCCCCGGAGGGACGCAGGAACCTGTTCGCGGGATTCCCCCAGATGGGCACTCCCGCCGGTCTCGTACTCGCCAATCTCACCATTCTCGCCACCAGTACTTTGATGCCCGACGAGGCCTACGCCTCCTGGGGTTGGCGAATTCCTTTCGTCCTGAGCATCGTTCTCGTCGCGGTGGGGCTGGCCGTCCGGCTCCGCGTCGCCGAATCGCCCTCGTTCGTGCACGCGGTCGATCAGGGCGAGGTCGTCCGCTTTCCGCTCGCGGAATGCTTCAAGGTCGGTGCGCCGCGTCTGCTCGTCACGCTGCTGGCCGCCATTGCCAGTGGTGCCATCGGGTACGTCTTCATGGTGTTCAGCCTGTCGTACGGTACGCAGCACCTCGGCTACGACCGTCAATTCCTGGTGCTGTGTGTGACACTGGCCGCCGCGACGTGGTGTGCCCTGATCCCGTTCTGGACGACGGTTGCCGACCGGTACGGCCGTCGCTCGATGTTCGTCGCGGGTTCCGTCTCGCTCGTGGTCGCCGGTATCGCGTTCCTGCCGTTGATCAACACCGGGGACAAGGCGATCGCGGTCGTGGCCTTCGTCATGATGGGGCTGGTCATGCCGATCACGCACAGCGTCCAGGGCGCGATCATCGCGGATGCCTTCCCGCCGAATGTCCGCTACTCCGGTTCTTCGCTGATCCTGCAGACCGGTTCCATTCTGGGCGGGGGTCTGGCCCCGATGATCGCGCTCGCACTGCTCAACGCGACCGGTTCGTCGGTCGGTGTCATCGCCTATGTGGCCGGGATCGGCACCATGAGCCTGGTCGCCGCGCTCGTGATGTTCCGGCTGGTTCCCACGTCCGACATCAGTACGGCCGACCTGTCACCGGCCGGATCCGAGAACGCGAAGGCAGTCGTGTAGCGCCGGATCGACCCGACGCCGGGCCGTCGACCGAATCCGGTCGACGGCCCGGCGTCGTGCTTCGGATGAACCGGCCTGCGAGCTATATTGATTCAGGTATACCATGGCGCGAAATTCGCATTTGTTAAGCATGCATCCTGTTGGTCACAGTTGTTCCATGACCTCACCCTCCGACGGCTGGATCTGCAACTTTGTCGACGGCAGCTTCGTCGAACCCGATCCGGAGCGCTGCTTCGACCAGATCGATCCGGCCACCGGTCGCGTACTGGCGCGGGTGCACGAGGCCGGACAGCGCCTCGTCGACCGCGCCGTGACCTCGGCCCGGCGTGCCCTCGACAGCGGTTGGGCCGCCACCCCGGTACGAGAGCGGGCCGCGTTGCTGCGCCGCGCCGCCGACCGGATCGAGGAGCGTTTCGACGAGTTCGTCGTTGCCGAGCTGGCGGATACGGGTAAGCCGGTCACTCAGGCGCGGGAGCTCGATGTCGCCCGTGCGCTCACCAACTTCCGGACCTTCGCCGATATCGTCGCGGCGGCCGGTCAGGAATCGTTCGTGACCGATCTGCCCGGCGGCCGGCAGGCACTGAACTACGCGGTCCGCAAACCCCTCGGCGTGGTGGCCGTGGTGGTTCCGTGGAATCTGCCGTTGCTGCTGCTCACCTGGAAGGTGGCGCCCGCGCTCGCGTGTGGCAACGCGGTGGTCGTCAAACCCAGCGAGGAGACCCCGGCAACCGCGACACTCCTCGCCGAGGTGCTCGCGGAGGTCGGTCTGCCCCGCGGCGTGTACAACGTCGTGCACGGCTTCGGGGCCGGCTCCGCCGGGGCATACCTCACGGCGCACCCGGGCATCGACGGCGTTACGTTCACCGGCTCGTCCGAAACGGGCGCCCAGGTCATGAAAGCCGTTGCGCCGCGCGTGCGTCCGGTCTCGTTCGAGCTGGGTGGAAAGAACGCCGCGATCGTCTTCGACGATATCGACCTCGACGAGGTGCTCACCGGACTGACGAAGTCGGTGTTCACCAACACCGGTCAGGTATGCCTGTGCACCGAACGGGTGTACGTGCACCGCTCGATCTTCGGTGATATCGCGTCCGGCTTGGCCGAGCGGGCGCGGGCATTGCGGCTCGGCGATCCGAACAACGAGACCACCACCACCGGACCGTTGATCTCGCAATCGCACCGCGACAAGGTCATGCGCTACTTCCGGCGGGCGGAAGAGTCGGGTGCGAAGGTGCTCACCGGCGGCGGAATCCCGGATCTGGGTGCGCGGTTCGCGGCCGGCTCGTGGGTGGAACCGACGTTGTGGACCGGGCTGACCAACGCGGACCCGGTGCTCCGGGAGGAGATCTTCGGACCGGTCGCCGCGCTGGTGCCCTTCGATACCGAGGCGGAGGCGATCGCGCTGGCCAACGACACCGAGTACGGGCTCGCCGCATCGGTGTGGACCAACGATCTGCGGCGCGGCCACCGCGTCGCACAGGCGATGAACGTCGGGATCTCGTGGGTGAATACGTGGTTCACCCGGGAGTTGCGGTCACCGTTCGGCGGTGTCGGACTGTCCGGGATCGGCCGGGAGGGCGGCGAATCCTCACTGCACTTCTACACCGAGCCGACGAATGTGTGCGTGGCGTTGTGACCCCTCCCAGCGAACCGGAAGAGAACATGATGACACCGAAGTCACTGCGGAGCGACGAGATCGACGCGCTCGCACGGCGCCTGGACGACGCGCAGACCGGAGCACGCGATATCGCCGGCCTCGCCGCCGACGTCGACTTGAACGTCGATGACGCGTACCGCATCCAGGATGCGCTCGTCGGCTTCCGGCTCGGGCGTGGGGAATCCCTCGCCGGAGTGAAACTCGGCTTCACGAGCAAGGCGAAGATGGCTCAGATGGGAGTTTCGGAGGTGATCGTCGGCCGGCTCACCGATCGGATGTGCGTGGCCGACGGCGCGGAACTGGACCTGCGGCGGTTCATCCACCCCCGGATCGAACCCGAGATCGCCTACCGGCTCGGCCGGGATGTCGACCTCGACGATCCCACCGTCGATATCGAATCCTGTGTCGACGCCGTCGCTCCCGCGATGGAGATCATCGACTCCCGCTACCGGGATTTCCGCTTCACCTACGCCGACGTCATCGCCGACAACACGTCCGCCGCCGCGTACGTGGTCGGGTCGTGGCGGCCGATGCGGCGCGCCGGCGACCTCGCGGTGCGGCTCACGGCCGGTGACCGGTCCGTCGCGGGTTCGACGGCGGCAATTCTCGACGATCCCGTCAACGCGCTGCACGCATTGCTCGCTATGAGCCGGCGGCGGCGGGTTCCGCTGCGCGCGGGCCATATCGTCCTCGCGGGCGCGGCAACCGCCGCGATCCCACTCACCTCCGGTATCGCGCAGTGCGATATCGACGACCTGGGCACGGTGCGGATCGAGGTGATCGTATGAACGAGAACGCCGTCGAGGTGGACGACACCGCCAGGGTGATCGAACATCTCGCCACCCCCCGCGGACGGTTTCCACACGTGAAGGTCGCGGGCGACTTCGTCTACGTTTCGGGCACCAGCTCACGCCGGCCCGACAACACCTTCGCCGGCGCCGAGATCGATGAGATGGGGACCACGACTCTCGACATCCGGGTCCAGACCCGTGCGGTCATCGAGAACATCCGGGCGATCCTCGCCGAAGTCGGTGCCGAGCTGGGCGACCTCGTCCAGATCACCTCGTACCTGGTGTCGATGAACGACTTCGGCGGATACAACGAAATCTATGCCGAGATGTTCGACGAGACCGGACCCACCCGCACCACCGTCGCGGTGCATCAGCTTCCGCACCCGCACCTGCTCATCGAGATCCAGGGCGTCGCATACCTGCCCGCCCATCGCCGCACGACCCCCGCCGATACGAAGGGCCACCACTCATGACCACCATTCCGCCCGTTATCGACTTCCGGAAATGGATCGCCGACAACCGGCACCTGCTCGCGCCCCCGGTGAACAACCGGACGATGGCGGTCGGTGCCGACTTCATCGTTCAGGTTGTCGGTGGTCCCAATCAGCGCACCGATTACCACCTCGACCCGTACGAGGAGTGGTTCTACCAGATCGCGGGCGATATCCACGTCGACATCATGACCGAGACGGGACCGCAGCGGGTCGATATCCGGGAGGGTGAGACCTGGCTGCTGCCCGGCAACATTCCGCACTCGCCGCAGCGCCCCGACGCGGATTCGATCGGATTGGTCATCGAACGGGTGCGCCGCGAGGGCACGCTCGAGAAGTTCCAGTGGTACTGCCTCGAATGCCACAACCTGCTGCACGAGGTGGAACTCCAGGTGCGCGATATCGTGACCGATCTGCCGCCGGTGTTCGTGCTGTTCTACGAGGACGAGGCAGCCCGGACATGTGTCCGCTGTGGTGCGCTGCACCCCGGAAAGGGCTGACGTGGGCGGCATCATCGATATCCACACCCACTACGTTCCCCGGGGATGGCCCGATCTCACCGCCGACGCCGGGCCCACGGCGCCGTGGCTGAAACTGGAGAGCGAGTCGGAGGCCGTCATCATGATGGGCTCCACCGAATTCCGGCGCGTCCAGGCCGACGCGTGGGACGCGCGGACCCGGCTACGGGATATGGACAGCGACGGCGTGCGGGCACAGGTCGTCTCACCCACCCCGGCCTTCTTCAACTACGGGCGTACCGGAAAGGAAGCCACCCGCATCGCGCGAATCTTCAACGACCTCGCGCTGTCGATCGTCGCGCCCGCCCAGGACCGGCTGATTCCGTTCTGCCAGGTTCCGCTGCAGGACGCGGACGCCGCGTGCCGCGAGGTCGAGCGGTGTGTGGCCAACGGTCATCGCGGGGTCGAGATCGGCAACCATGTGGGTGATCTCGACCTCGACAGTGCGGGCGTGGTGACCTTCCTGCAGCACTGCGCGTCGCTCGATATCCCGGTGTTCGTCCATCCGTGGGATATGGACTCCTCGCCCCGTCTGAATCGGTGGATGGCACAGTGGCTCACCGCGATGCCGGCCGAGACCCATCTGTCGATCCTCGCCATGATCCTCGGCGGAGTCTTCGACCGCATCGATGAGCGGTTGAAGATCGGATTCGCGCACGGCGGTGGCTCTTTCGCCTTCTGGCTCGGCCGCATGGAGAACGCGTGGCACCGGCGCAAGGACATCATCGGGACTTCCGAGATGCCGCCGTCGCACTACCTCGGCCGTTTCTATGTCGACTCGGTGGTATTCGACGACCGTGCGCTGCGCCTGCTCGTCGACACCGTCGGTGTCGAGCGGGTGATGGTGGGCAGTGACTATCCGTATCCGCTGGGCGAACGACCCGTGGGCGAAGTCGTGCGCAAGAGCGAGTTCCTGGACGAGGCCTCGCGAAACCTGATCCAATGCGGGAACGCCGAAAGGTTCCTCGGAGTATCCGGTGGTTGGAGCGGGACCGGCCGGCAGCCGGTGGACCGTCACGAGTGAAGGGCAGTCGGCGGGCCCACTTCCACTGGTTCCAGCTGTGGAGCTGCGTAACCGACGCGATCGCCACCACCTCTATCGGCCGAATGCCAGGCGTTTCGACAGGTCGGTCGAGGGCTTCGTCAACGCCGAGGCGGCCGGCGTTCCGGGCCCCGCGCCGCCCCGACCCGAGCCGGACAGTTCCGCTCACCGGTCGCCGTAGTCCTCGACTGTGGCGTGTCGGTATGTATTGCCACGTCACCCCGTTACCGTGCGGGGGCGACCACAAGGACCGCCCGGCGGCCGGCGGGTGAGAGTTTCCTCGGCGGCCGGGCACTGCGTAGCCCGATCGGAGGACTGGACTTGAGCGCATTTTCTCGCCGTGACCTGTTCAGGACGTCGGCCGCCACCGGTGTCGGGGCCGTCGTTGTCTCCGGCCTGGCGGCCGCGGATACGCCGAACAGCGCGGATCAGAGCGTTGCGGAAGTTGTGGTCGCGGGCGACCCGAGTAGAAACCCGGGATGTCCGCCCGCGACCCTGACCGGGCATATCGTCCGCCCCGGTGACGCGTCGTACACGGATGCGCGACTCGGCTGGGATCAGCTCTTTTCCCACTATCCGCTGGTCATCGTGTTCGCGCAGGAAACCCAGGACGTGGTGAACGCTCTCATCTGGGCGCGGCAGCACAATGTCGCGGTGCGGGTGCGCAGCGGCCGCCACGCCCTCGAAGGCTGGTCGAATGTCGACAACGGCATCGTGATCGATGTCAGCCGATTGAAGTCGGTCCAGTTCGACCCCGGCGCTGGTATCGCGACGGTCGGCGCCGGGCTGACCCAGTTGGAGGCGGTCACGGCGCTCGCGAAGCAGAACCTCGCGGTCACGACCGGAAGCGAGGGCAGTGTCAGTGTGTGTGGTGCGACGCTCGGCGGTGGCCTCGGGCCGCTCAACCGCTGGCTCGGCATGGCCTGCGACAGCCTGATCGCCGCCGAGGTCGTCGTCGCGTCGGGTCACGACTGCGCCGAGGTGATCAACGCGGATCTGGAGCACCATTCGGACCTGCTCTGGGCGTTACGCGGGGCGGGAAACGGTAACTTCGGGATCGTCACCCGACTCACCTACGAGGCGCATCCGCTCGCACACCTCGCCTGTGTGCAGGCGACCTGGGATGGACTCGGGGATTTGTCCGGGGTCTTCGAGGCGTGGCAGCGTACGGTGCCGGACGCCGACGGCCGGCTGGGATCCGAGCTCGAGATCCACAAGTCGCAGATTCTGCTGTCCGCGTGGCTGGTGGAGGGGACGGCGGAACAGGCCACCGAGATGCTGGCTCCCATCCTGTCGGCGGGCACGCCCGATGTCACGGCGCAGGTCGGTAACTGGGGCGATATCTTCGCGGGAGCCCAGGTCCCGCTCGCGCAGGAGCCCGCGAATTGGAAGTTCTTCTCACAGTTCGTCGAAGAGCGGTTCCCGAAGGAAGCGATCGATATCGTCGGCGACTTCATGCGAAACGCTCCGACAGAGGAGAGCAACTACTTCGTCGACGCCTTCGGTGGGGCGATCCGGCGGGAGCCCCGCGGCGGCGCGGCGTTCGCGCATCGCGACGCGCTCTTCTACGGCGAGATCGGCGCGGGCTGGGGGACTCGTTCGACCCGGCCGGGCGTCGACGACCCGCTGACCGCGCAGGCCCAGGCCTGGACCGCCGAGTTCGGTCAGGCACTGCGGCCCTATGTGAACGGCGCCTACGTGAATGTGCCGAACATCGGAATGCAGGGGTGGGAGACCGCCTACTGGGGGAGGCGGCACTTCGAGCGGCTGCGGAGGATCAAGGCGAAGTACGATCCCCACAACGTCTTCCAGTACGAGCAGAGCATCCCGCCCGCGTCCCGGTGATCGACAGTTCGCCGGGACCTCTCCGATCCAGGGGCCGTGCGCGACCGATACGAGACCGCGGCGGCCGAAGTCGGCCTGCTCTTCGACCCCGGAGGGATTAGGGTGGCGGCCGTGACGGTTGCGGACAGTTTCCTGTTGCTGGCCTACAGCAATGAGACGGGTAGGGCTCGGGTCGGCGGAACTCGGCTGGTCACGGCATTGGCCGGCGCGGCCATCGTGGAACTCGCGCTCGACGGCGCCCTACGGATGACCGAAGCCGACGAACCGGGCACGAAGAAGGGTCGACTGAAGTCGACCGGTGCTACGCCCCGGGATCCGCGGTTCGCCGAACTCGTGGCGATGGCCGACGGCCGCAGGCCCAAAGACGCGATCGGTAAGGTGAGCGGACTCGGTTCCTGGCGTAATCGTGCTCGCGACCTGAGGGAAGCTCTGCTCGGTGATCTCGCCGACGCGGGTGAGGTCACCGGAACCCGGAGCAAGGTGCTGGGATTGTTCCCCACCACCGCGTGGCGGCCGCGGGCCGACGGTGAAAAGGCCCGGGTGGAGCAGCGTGTCCGCGCCGCTGTCGTCGAAGAAGCCGAACCCGACGATCGCACCGCGGCATTGATCTCGATCCTGCACGCCGTCGACCTGCTCCCCGAACTGTTTCCCGACGCCGATAAGCGTGCTGTCAGAAGGCGTGGGAAGACGATCAGCGACAGCGAGTGGGGCGGTGCGGCGGTCCGGAAAGCGGTGCAGGAAGTTCAGGCCGTCACCGTAGGCATCATCGTGGCCACCACCACGGTGAGCAGTGCCGGTGGTGGCGGCGGCTGATTCCGCGCTCGTTCCCGCTTTCCTGGACGCACCGAAATTTCGATACCAAAGCGTATTCAGTGCTTGCGAGAACTCGATGCCGATCAGTATCGTTGGGGTGTGCCCGCAACCTCGAAAGCCCGCGGGGCCGAGCGTTCGTCGCGCCGTGGCACACGAGAATCCACGCGTTCGGGTCCGCCGACGCCGCCCGGACGGGCGGCGCGCCGCGGGCCCGACAGACCTCCCTCAGCCGAAGGTGCCCTATGCCCCTTATCGATCGACCGCCGACCGCGCAGCACATCCGCGGGCCCAGTCGCCGGCGGATCCTGTCGTCGATGGCCGCCGCCCCGCTGATCGGGCCGGCTCTCGGTGCGCTCCGGGCCGCCCCCGCGGCGGCCACGGAAGCGGATCGCCCGAACATCCTGGTCATCATGACCGACCAGGAACGTGCCGATATCGCCGTACCCGAGGGGTTCTCGCTGCCGGTGCGGTCCAGGATCGAATCGAGTGGGGTGCGGTTCGCGATGCATCACACGCCGACCGCGCCGTGCACCCCGGCCCGCTCGACATTCTTCACCGGACTGCAGGCGCCGGTCAGCCGGATGACCGACAACGTCAGCGGTAACGATCTCATGGGCCGCCTGCTGGCAAGCCTGAACACCTCGAGCCCGAACCTCGACACCGCGATCCCCACCCTGGGCACCGTGCTGCGGCAATCCGGCTACCGCACCGCCTATATCGGCAAATGGCATCTGTCCGACCCCGTGCCCCCGGCATCGGATGCCCTGTCCGGCTACGGGTTCGACGAAGCCTACGACATCCTCTCCGGCGGTGGCCCCGACGAAGGGGCGCAGGAGGATCCCGGCGTGGTCGCCTTCGCGACCGACTGGCTGGTGCGCAACGCGACGAGCGCACAACCGTGGCTGTGCGTGGTGAGCATGATCAACCCGCACGACATGATGTACTGCCCGCGCTTCTACCGCCTCGACGACGTGCCCGACCACGGCGCCGATATTCCGCCGAACTTCGAATCGGACCTGTCCACCAAACCGCATGTACAGACCGTATGGCGCGCCATGAACGAAATCGTGGGCGGACACATGCCGGGCGAGGTCACCTCACCACACGGGCAGCGACAATGGCGGCAGTGGGGCAATTGGTACCTCGAACTGCTCCGCCGCACTGACGAATTGACCGGCCGGGTCCTCGACGCCCTCGCCAGCGGTGGTGCCGCGCACAACACCGTCGTCGTGAAGGTCGCCGATCACGGCGAACTCGGTGGCGCGCACGGGCTGCGGCAGAAGGGCGCGATGATCTACCGCGAGAACAACCGCGTACCACTCGTCATCGCCGATCCGCGCAATCCCGGCAGCCACGGCGGCACGGTCGACGCCTTGACCAGCCACGTCGATATCGCCCCCACCCTCGCCGCCCTCGCGGGCGCACACCTGCCCGGCCCGCTGCCGGGACGCGACCTGAGCGCACTGCTCACCGATACCGGCGGCACTGTCCGCGAGGCCCTGCTCCTCACCGCCGACGCCGCGTCCAGTGGCGGCCGGGCCCCCGGGGTCCGGTACTGCCTCCGCGGTGCCGTCACGCCCCGCTACAGCTTCGCCCGCTACAGCACCCCCGACGCCATCGGCGGACCACGCACCGAATTCGAATACGAACTCTACGACCGCGACAACGATCCGCTCGAACTACACAACCTCGCCCACAACGGCGGCGCGGCCGCACTGGTCGGTGAACTCGACGGCCTCGTCGATTCCCTGATAGCCGCCGAACTCGGAGGTCGCTCGTGACACCGTATTCCGTCTCGAAGGCGGCCGCGCTGCTCGTCGCGGCCGCGACCGGATTCCTGGCTACCATCGGCCCCGGGGTGGCGCACGCGGACCCTGGTGACGCGGCGGTCGCTACCGCCGAACAGGGCTACATCTTCGGATACGCACCGGTTGTGATGGCCCGCACCCGGGCCGAACTGCTGTGCGGGCGGGCGCCGAACACGCTGCAGAACGTGCCGATCCCGATCAATCCGCTGATCCGCGCCGTCGTCGCCCCCAACACCGACACCTTGTACACCAACGCCTTCCTCGATCTACGGGACGGGCCGGTGACGGTGTCCTACCCCGACACCGGCGGCCGATACGCCGATCTCCAGTTCCTCGATATGTACACCGAGGTGATCGGCAATATCGGCACCCGCACGACCGGAACCGCCGGAGCGAGGGCGACCATCGTCCCGCCCGGATACACCGGACCGATACCCGCGGGAAGTCACCGGCTGCAGGCCGGCACCTGGGATGTGTGGATGCTCGGGCGCACCGGCATCGCCGGTGCCGCGCAACCGGATGCCGCCTCCGTACAACGCGGATACACGATGTCGGTGCTGTCCGCCGATATCGGCGCCCCACCACCCCGGCTGCGTCAACAGCCGTGCACGGGCGCCGATCCGCAGGACCCTGCCGCCGCCGGCGCCGCCTTCTTCGACGAACTCGCCGATGTGCTCGCCGCCGACCCCGCGGTCACCGACCCGGGCATGCTCGAATCGCTGGCGGGCCTGGGGGTCACACCGGGCACTGTCCCGAGTGCCGGCCCGCACCGGGCGGCACTGGAAGCCGGGGTTCGGGCCGGGCAGGCAACCATCGACGGCTCCTACCGGACCGCCTTCGACAGCGCCGGCAACTGGCGGACACCGACCGCGGCAGGCCGTTACGGCACCGACTATCTGCAGCGCGCGGCCACCGCCGACCATGCTCTCGCTGCCAACGAACAGGCCGAATCCCGGTACTTCATGACCGATATCGACAGCAGTGGGGCACCTCTGGACGGACGCGCCACGTATCGGCTGCACCTGCCGGCGGGTGATCCGCTGGTCCCGGTCGAACGATCCCAGGGGGGCTGGTGGTCGATCTCGATGTACGACACCGACAATTTCCTCGTCGCCAACCTCCTCGGCCGCTACGCCCTGGGCGGCGACGAACCCGCACTGCATCGCAACGCCGACGGGTCCGCCGATATCACCGTCTCGGCGATCCCACCCGACCTCACCGACCCCGCGGCCATGGCCATGTCCAACTGGCTGCCTGCCCCCACCGGGCCCTTCAATCTCATGTTCCGCCAATATATTCCGACGGATCCCGACTGGCAGCCGCCGGCCGTGGATCGTATCCGCGCAGCGCGGTAGCCCGGTCCGGGAGCCCCGTGACGCCCCACGTCGGACCTTCTCGGCCTTCCTCGGAACGGGCTACTCCGCGTTCGGTCGGACGTCGTCGATCCGGAAGAGCACACACCGGCCGGCCAGCGCGGCGAACTCGTCCGGATCGGCACTGGTCACCACCCCGGATTTGATCATGACCGGCACACCCGTGGGCACCAGCCGCGGAAACTCCCGCAGCACGGGTTCGCTCTCGCTCGCGGGGATCTCCACCAGGCGCACGACGCGGCGACGCCGTCGTAGTTTCAACTCCGCGGTGTCCGCGGCCTGTACGTTCTTCACCCAATCCGCACCGGGGATACCGCCGAGAACATATTCGACACCGTTGTATTCGAACGGCGTCACCGGTGTGGTCCGGGGTTTCCCCGACTTCCGGCCCGGCACGGTGAGCAGCGCCATCGGCAGCGATACACCCACCCGGCTGACGGCGGTCATCGCCCGGTTCATCGGTTTGAGCCAACGGGGGATTCGGACGTTGCCCTCGTCTGTCACGGTGCACTCCTGGGGAATTCGGTATCGACGGCCCACGTCGAGCTGAGTGGGCCGGGGCGAGATCATACCGTGGCGCCGCACGCAGATCGATGGATCAACTGGCTGGGGAGCGTGGATGCCGGGTACGTGACGCCGTCACCGCCCCCTCGTTCGCCGAAGCACGACGATCGCATGGTCCCAAGCCGCACCGAGTTCGCGGCGCGCCATGGGGAGGGGTAACCGGACGGGGGCGGCCCGGTGAGTTCCCTCCGTGCGCAGCGAAAAGGCAGGCAGTATTGTGCAAGAAATACAATGAGTATCTGCGCAATGTGCACTGCGCACAATTCACGTGAATATTCGATGGCTCCGTCATTCGTGATTCGCCGAGTGATCGGAGTATTTTCTGGTTGTGAGAATCCTGCAGACCGGACGGCCTACCCGATGCTAGGATTCGCCACCGTAAACGGATCGGCGCGTGCGATGCGGGGGCTCACCGGGCGGCTCTGCGATGTAGTCGATCTGGGCGCCCGTGCCGCATCACGAGTACCGCGGCGGTCGGCCGAGAAAGCGAACGTGGCCGCCGACGAATTCGACCTGCGGAATAATCGGATACAGGAGATTTTCGACGAGGAAATAAAGCCGGCTCTCCTCGCCGACCGGCCGGGTCGCCCCCTGAAACAGGTGGATGAAACTGTACTGTATGTCGTCGGCGGACAGCCCGGTGCCGGAAAATCGACACTGGTGGACAGTATTCGCGAACGACTGTCCGATACGGGCGGCGCGGCATTGATCCAGGCCGACGAGCTGGAGAAATTCCATCCGGCATACTCACGTCTCTATCGGGAGAACGATTTCACGGCACACGACCGTCTGTATCCGACAGCGCAGAAGCTACGGAACGTATTCGATGAGTTCCTGATACCGCGGCCGTACAACGTGCTACTGGAGGGCGGTAATACGGATCCCCGGGGCACGCTCGCTCGAATCAAACGGATAGGAGAAAGCCGGAGCCGGACGGTCATGGAAGTGATAGCCCTACCGAAGGAGCAGAGCGACCTGGCCAGGTTGGAACGCTTCGTGCACGCTCGTGAAACCGATGGATTCGGCCGCTATCTCACCCGGCAGACGCACAACACGCTGTATCTGGGCTCCGCGGAACTGGTTCGACTGATCGAATCGGAAAGACCGATTCCGGTGGATCTTTTGCGGATCCGTACCCGCGTCGAGATCCTCTTCGAAAACCATCGGATCTCCGATGAGCAGTGGCACGACTCGCCGCATGGTTGGGCAACGCTGGAGGCCGAGAGAAACCGGGAGTGGACAAGCGAGGAGCGCAGAACCTTCGAGGACCGAGTCGCCAGGTTGGGCGACCTCGTGGACGCGCGGATGAACGAGGATCCGGCCCGCTGGGCGCCGCTGGTGGACGAGATCGAGGGGATCCGTGTCCTCGCGGCGCCCAAGTTGTCCAGGTCTGCGACGTAGGGATGACGACCGGCTGCGCGGGCTCCGAATCTCTGTGGCCGAAGTAGTATTCCATGGCCGCGTTGTCCCGGATCGATGTCATTTGTCCGGGCCGGAGCCCGCCTGTGGGTTCTCAATGGTGGCGGCCGGGGCGCGGTGTGCGACCTTGTGCTCTGCCGGTGGCGAGTCTGTTGTCGGTCGATGGTCATGTCGAGGTGAGTGGGTTGGTCGCTCTGCCGGAGGGTTTTCCGCTGGCGGTGTGTGAGCCGGTACTGGGTCCGTTTCCGCGCGGAAATCCGGAGGCGTTGCGAGCGGGCGGCGATGCCTGGGAGCGGGCGGCACGCAGATGTCGGTCGGAGGCCGCCGAGCTGGCGGGCGTGGCATCGTCGGTGCCGGGGTGCCTATCCGGTGACACGGCGGTCGAAGCGCAGCGGGTCGTCGCCGGGTCGGCGGCCCGGAAGCATGATCTGGCCGGTTATTGCGAGAGCAAGGCGGTGGAATGCCGCGAGACGGCCAACGCTGTCGAACTGGGACGGTTCACCTGGATCGTCATGGGTTCGGCGATGGTGGTGGAGTTGCTGGCGTCGCTGGTGATGCCGGTGGGCGGGGTGGCGGCGGCAGCCGCGGCGCGGGCGGCGGCGCGGAGAGGATGGCAACTGGCATGGGGGCAGTTGATCGAATCGGTGGTGGCGTTGTGTGCCCGGTTGTCGGCCTCGCGTGCGGCGTTGATCGGCCAGGGAATCGTGGCCGGTGCAGTGTTCGGCGGTGGCGTCACCTGGGGTGGGCAGGTGTGGCAACTGCGGCGAGGGGATCGGGAGACGATCGACTGGGCAGCGGTTACGGTGTCCGGCGCCGGAGGCGCGGCCGGCGGCGTGGGTGCGGGTGTGTTGTACACGCGGCCGGTGGCGGGGGTGCTGGCGCGGTTGCAGGCGTCGGGGACACGGGGAGCGAACGCGGTGGCGATGCTGGTGGCCGGTGGCGCGGCCGGGGTAGCCGGTGGGGTTACGGGCACCTTGGGAGGTGCGGTGGCGGCGAGTACGTACAGCGGGGACCCCGTGCTGCCCGATGGGTCGGAGTTCTATCTGGGCGCGATCAGCGGGGCTCTGGAGGGTTTGCTTTCCGGAGGTGTCCACACCATCGGCCATTCGGCTACTCCGCCGCGTCCACCGGCCGGGTTGCTCGGCGGCCCTGCCGGACCCCCGAAACCGAACGACCTGGCCGAAATCTTCACCCGCGCCATACATGGGCGCACATCGGGTCCGTCCGGTAGAGCTGACCTACCTCGCCTCGCGGCGACCGACGCCGCACCCCCGTCAGCTCGTCCCGGCGATATGCCGCCGACTGCCCGGGCGAATCCGGTAGAAGCCGGTGCGGAATCGGTTGTCGGGACAGCCGGAACCTCGACCGGTCCCGGCGCGCCGCCGGCGGATCACCTGACGCCCAGCGACAGATCGGCGACAGCCCCGGGTCCCGGCCGCAGCACCCCGGACGTCACGGCAGCGGCCGGCCCCACCGCCCGTTCCGGCGTCGACGCACAGCCCGGGCCCACCACGTACGCCGCCCCGGCGGGTCGCTCGGACATCGTCACCCGGTACTCGACCCGTCCCGCCGCCGACGCCGACGACACATTCGCGACCACCGCGGCCCCCACATCCGAAAGCCGGGCCACTGCCGACCCACCGGCCGCCGTCACCGAGACCCACACCACGGGCAACGTCGTCGCCACCGACATCCCGGCGGGGGCCGATGGTGCGGTGAATGCCGCCGGCCCGCGCAATTCGACTGTTCCCGCTGCTTCCGATCCACCCGTCGAAACCCCGGCCACATCACTTCTCGCCGGTGCGCACAACCGACCCGAACCGCAACCGGTCGTTCCGGGGATCCACATCGCCGAACACTACACTCCACCAGGGCATCCCAACCCGGAGCACACCCCCTCACCCTGGCGGTCCCAGCGCACCCCGCCACCGGAACCCGGATCCCACGCATCCCCGGTGGGGACCGCCGCCGACCCCCGGCCGTAACAGCCACGCCCGCCGGTGTTCCCCCCGTACTCGGCGGCGGCGCTCCCCCGCAGCCGCGGCAGCTCACCGGGAAAGTCCGGCCGCCGATGAGCGAGGGTGGCGGCAGCGGCGCCTCCAGGACGAGTCCGAATTGGCGCGAGCGCTCTATCACCGACCGGAGACCAGGCAAGCCGCGATCGCGGTGATCGATCGATTGCGCGCCGTCCTTTCCACCCTGCATCCGCAAGCGACTCGCGAGCAGATCGACAATGCGTTCTACGCGCCCGCGGACACGACCTCGGGCGGAATGGTATTGCGCGCTGTGCCGTTGGACGAGCTGCGGCGGGACGGGAACTTGCGCGAGTTGATGGCCGCGGTGCAGAACGCGATGTGGCGGAGCCGCGATATTCCCGACCCGTCGGGTACGACCCTGGACGACGGTCTTGCGAGATTGCTGAACCGGCCGGACTGGGCGGAGCGAGCAGAGCGGCTGGGGTTGAAAGTCGATGCGCTGGCCGGGGTGCGCGCATCGGTCACCGGCGGCGATCCGAGCGCGGCGATCGCGGCACGAGAGCTCCGCTTCGTTCGCCATGCCGTGAGCGACCCCGGGCATCGGGCGATCAGTGAGGAAATCATCCACAGTGGTGCGATCAGGGGACCTCGTGACACACCCGAGCAAATACGCCGGAGACTCACTGTTCAGGACTGGAGCCTGCTCGGGATGCCGTTGTCGGTCCGGGAACTGGAAGCGATCCCCGGCGGGCTGACGGCGCTTCGGAAGTCCGTGCTCGACCCGCACCGGCCGTTACCGTGGGACAACCGGGGCCGAGTCGATGTGACAGCGCTGGAAACGCAGCTGGCCGCCGAGGACCGCGCATTCCGCCACGCCCTTCCGCTATACCGGTACGACGAGGGCGGCCGCCGGGTCCGAGACGAATCCGGACAGGCTGTCGTGGAGAGCGTATTGGTATACCACGAGGAAGGACCGGTCGACGCCGAGACCGCGTTGCGACTCGATCCACACCGTTTCGCTGTTCCCCTGACCTGGTCGCCGGGTGCGGTCCGGTTCGAGTTCGAGAAGGACGGTGAATGGTTCCGCCGGACCGCCGTGGAGCGTGGAGTTCCCGTCGGGACCGGTGTTTCGGGAACAGCGGCGCGAATCGCCTCCCGATTCCACTGGATCATGCCGCGCAGTGTTCCGGATCTCGATTTCGCAGGAGCGATTCTCTCCCTCCTGCTACCGCAGCATCATTCTCTCTACGAAACAGTGCGGGGGATGCAGATGGTCGGAACATCGGTGGTGGATCCGGCGGTTTTCCGGGCCTCGGACAGTATGGTCGCGGATCTGTACAGAGCGGTGTTCGACCGGTTCGGTGTGCCCGCACCGGACGGTTCGGCACGGGTCGCTCCGTTTTCCGGTTGAGGGATCGGCGTGAACCCGGCCGAACCACACGGCGTCCACGCGGCCGACGGGGCAATCGGCCGCCCCGGCCACGCGGGTCCGCGGCCGCGAGTACCGCAGAAGTGGCCGGGCTGTACCCCGAGGGCGGAACAACCCGGAGCTCCCGTGACGGAAGGTAATCGATTCGAGGAGCGATGATGTGGCGCGATCACCCGGCCCGGACCAAGTCGGAGCCGGTCGACGGCGATCATTGTGCATCCTCGCTACGTTCCGCACCCCGTAGCTCACGTGGCTGTCTCGCCGCGAGGTGGGTACGCCGAGTCGTCGGAAGACTCGCGGCAACCTCTCGGGCGAAAGCGGAACCGCGCATTGCAAATCGAATACGAAGTGGTCGATGCCGGGCGGTCGGTATGGATCGGGCCTCTTCCTCGAGTAGGGTCGCCTCGGGCGTTCCGGTGGCGTCGGCAGAGCGGCTTCCGGGCGCCCTCATCCACCTGCACATATGGAGTGACACAGTTGATTTCGCCGCCGCCCGACGCTCAGTCCACCGTACTTCCGCTCATCCACGGATCACCACAGAGCACCGACGGGCCCCGGGTTCCGTTCTACGCAGAGGAGATCGCGCAGGACCCGCACCGCGCCTATCGCGAAATGCGCAGCCGGTACGGCGCGTTGGTACCGGTCGAGTTGGCTCCCGGCATCCCGGCGACCCTCGTCGTCGGCTATCACACCGCCGTGCGCATCCTCAACGATCCCGAGCACTTTCCGGCGGATTCCCGTATCTGGCAGCAGGACATCCCGCGTAGTTGCCCCGTGCTTCCGCTGCTGGAGTGGCGTCCGTCGGCTGTCCGGAACTCCGGCTCCGTGCACGCCCGTTACCGGCAGGCGACCGTTGCCGGGGTGAGCGGGGTCGATCTGTTCTCGCTACACGGCCGGGTGGAGAAGATCGCCGTACCGCTCATCAACGCTTTCTGCGCCACCGGTTCGGCGGAACTCATCGGGCAGTACGCGTTCCCGCTGACCTTCGCCCTCGTCAACGACATAATGGGCTGTCCGGCCGAGATCAGTCAACGCGCGGCCGCCGGAATGGCCACCATGATCGAGGGATCGTCGGCGGCCGCCGCCGAAGGCAACGCCATGCTGGAACAGGCCATGGCCGATCTGGTGAACCTCAAGAAGACCGAACCCGGTCCGGATATCGTCACCCGGATGGTGCGCGACCCGGCGAACCTGGACGACGAGGAGCTGCTGCACAATGTCTACAGCTTCTTCGGAGCGGGAATCGAACCGCTGCAGAACCTGATCGTCAACTCGCTCCGGCTGATACTCACCGACGAGCGTTTCGCCGGCGGCATCATCGGTGGGAGCCTGTCGACCCGGGACGCGGTGGACGAGGTGCTGTTCACCGACCCGCCGGTAGCGAATTACGCGGTCTCCTTCCCCCGCCAGCCGGTGCTGATCGACGGTGTCTGGCTCCCCGCCCATCAGCCGGTGATGATCAGCATCGCCGCGTGCAACAACGATCCCGCCATCGGCACCGGGGCGTATACCGACAATCGCGCCCACCTCGCCTGGAGTGTCGGAGCGCATATGTGCCCGGCCAAAGAGGTGGCCTACCTGATGGCGCAGGAGGCGATCGACCAGCTGCTCGACGCACTGCCCGAACTGCGCCTCGCCGTACCGGCCGAGGAGCTCGCCTGGCGCCCGGGACCTTTCCAGCGTGCGCTCACCGCGCTGCCGGTGGAGTTTCCCGAATCGGCGCCCTTGACGATCTAGCCCGGCGAACCCAGGATGCTGCTGGGCTCTGCCAGTTCCGCACTGCTGCATACCGTGGATACACCGATCGTCATCGTTCGCGCGTGACCGGCGCCGACGTAGCGCCGGGCGGACTCCGGCGGGCGGATGCGGCTCGCCGGTCGCGGGCGTGCGCCGCCAGCACCGCGATCTCGGACGCGATGCCCGAGGAAAGTGTCGCTATATCGGGAGTGGTGTCGTAATCGCCGGTGACCCCGAAGGACAGTTGGTCCCGGTAGCTCAGGATCGCGACGGTCGTGCGAACCCGCAGCGCGATGGGAATACAGGGCCACAACTCCAATACCGTCCGGCCGCCCAGCAGCAGGCAGCGCCGGGGGCCGGGAATATCGGTGGCGAGGGTGACCACACCGCGCTGCGGGAACGACACCGCCAGCCGGAACACCTCCGCCACGAATCCGAAGGGAAGCCACCGCGACCAGCCGAGCAGTGCCTTTTCGGTATCGGCTTCTCCGCGGGCCCGGTGCCGCCGGACCTGCTCGTGGACGACGGCCAGTCGTTCGACCGGGTGGTCCACCTCCACCGGCAAGTGCGCAATCATCGCGGATACTCGGTTGTCGAGTACCTGCCCGGCGTCTCGCGTCCGGGTCGAGATCGGTATCACGATGCGCAGGTCGGTCGGTGTGGGTTGTTCGCCACGGCTGAGCAACAGCCGCCTGTAGGCCGCGGCGATCGCGGCCACCGCGACATCGTTCACGGTGACGCCGAATGCCGCAGTGACTTCCCGGACCTGTAACAGGGACGTGCGCACCACTCGGTAGCGGCGCTGCCGCCCGAGCGGCCCGTTGAGCGACGAATCGCTCGCGGGCGCGATGGCCGCGTACAGAACCGGGGCGAGGACGCGAACAGTTCGCACGGCCGAGCGGGAGAACGACACCGGCAGCCGCGCGACTTCCAGCACTTGTCGCAGAGCACCACCGTCCGGACGTTTCTGCCTCGTCCCCGGTAGCCGGACCGGATCAGCGGCCGGGTCGCAGAAACTCTCCAGCAGCGTGATCTCGGAGATACCGTCGAGCATGGTGTGATGGGCTCTGACGATCAACGCCCAGCGGTCCCCGGCCAGCCGATCGACCACAACCACTTCCCATAGCGGGTGGTCACGATCCAGTCGCTCGGTCAACTCGATCGCGATCAGCTCCTCCAGTTCGGCCTCACCCGCCGGTGCGGGGAGCGCCGTCCAACGGACGTGCCGATCGAGATCGAAATTCGCGTCGATCTCCCAGATCGGAGCGCGGAGATCCAAAGCGCGGCGCCGGATCCGCTGTCGCAAGCGGGGAAGCTTCCGGAGCCCGCGTTCCAGCCAACCGAGCAGTTCGTTTCTGGACGGGGGTGGTCCTTCGAGGATCGCCGCCGTCCCGATGCCCAGGCTGACCCGGGGATCGGTGTCCTCCATCTCCAGGAAGCCCGTGTCCAGCGGGCCCAGTTCGGTCATTGTGAACCTGTTCCGGCGGGCGCGCCGGCCGCGCCGCCTGGTTGCGCACCCTCCCGGACCCGATTCTCGCGCGTCCGGCCGCGACCGGCGAGATGCCCAGGTCACCGCGAATAGTGACCTCCGTCCCGGCATCCGGAGCCGGGAGAAGGTGAGTTTCCGTCTGCGGTACGGAAGCTCCGTCGTCGGGGTACCGCGCGCCCTCGAGGACCAACGCCCCGGTCGACGGCGACGTGCGGCCCGTGCGCGCCGGTGCCGGGGGACCGAAGCTGGGGAGCGACCTTATCGCCTGGAGGTGAGCTCGATATGTTGCAGCCGACGCTGCCGCTGGGGCGGGTGGCCGGTGTGCGGCTGGGCGCGCACTGGTCGGCACTGGTGACAGTGGGTGTGTTCACGTGGATTCTGGCATATGTACTGGCCGCTGATTCCGGATACTCGGTCGCAGTGTGGGTGGGCGCGGCGACCGGCGCAGTCGGCCTGCTGGCGTCGCTGGTGCTGCACGAACTCGCGCATGCCGTCACCGCCCGCCGTGGCGGACTGCCGGTCGAGCAGGTGGTGTTGTGGTTGCTGGGCGGCGTCGCCGCGTTCGGTCGTGAACCCGACGATCCCCGTGCGGATCTGCGGATCGCGCTGGCCGGTCCGTTCACCAGCTTCGTCCTCGCGGCCGGGCTGTTCGCGGCCGGCGGTATCGCGGCAGCGCATTCCGGTGCTGTGCCGGCCGGGGTGCTCTTCTGGCTGGCGACGATGAACTCGGTGGTGGCCGCGTTCAACCTACTGCCTGCTGCGCCGCTGGATGGCGGACGGGTGCTGCGGGCACTGGTCTGGTGGCATACCGGCGATCGGTTGCGGGCTACCGCGGCGGCTGCCCGCAGTGGTCGTGTCCTCGGGACCTTCCTGATGATCGCCGGCGCCGCCGAACTGGTGTTGATCCGCAGCGCGGCCGGATTGTGGCTGCTGCTTCTGGGCTGGTTTCTCGCTTCGGCGGCTGCTGTGGAACTCGCCGACGCGGCCCGTCGGCACCAACTCGGCCGGATGCGGATACGCGATGTGATGACTACCCATCCGACCACGGTTCCCGGCACGTGGACTGTTGCCGATCTGGTCGGCTCGGATATCCTGCGCGGCACGCGGCACGGTGTCTTCCCGGTGGTCGACGAGAAGTATCATCCGGTGGGCCTGCTCACCTGGGCAGCGTTGGTCGCTGTGCCCGTGGCGGAGCGCGAGACGACGACGGTGGGCCGGGCCGCCCGCCCGGTGCCCGAAGCGGCACGCGCGCATCCGGACGAACTGCTGGCAGAGGTCTGTTCCCGTGTTCTGCTACGGCCCGATACCGACCTCATCACCGTGCTCGACGACCACAACAGGATCGTCGCCGTGGTCACGTCGACCGATGTGACACGAGCGTGCCAGCGCAGCGCGCTGGGAATCACCGCCCGGGCCGGAAGCTGAGGAGGATACGGCGCTTTCCGGTATCGATCGATCCTCGCTCACGCCACGGCCCGGCGACTCGGGGACACGGGCATTGCGGCCATCGACTCGAGGGCTTTCTTCCCTGCCCGGCGCTGTCTCCCGGCGGGATGCTCGGTATTGATCCTGACCGTCGGCCCGCAAACGAGCGGAACGGCGGCGCAGGCGGCGGCTCGATGTCCCGGGTAGTGAAGGAGGACAGCCGGTGGTACATGTCGCATCTGGTACGCAGGAACCCGCGGCACCCTCGGTGCTTGCGGCGTCGAACGGATTGCGCGGCCGGACGGCGGACGAGGTGGTCCTACCGGGACCCGGTCTGCGGCCGATTCGCGCGTGGATGCCGCCTGCCGGGTCCGGTCCCGGAGCGGTCCGCGCGGGGACCGGCATGCGTTCGTGGTCCACCCGGGGGCGGATATGACATCTACGAGCAGACATGACGCCGTCTCCTCCGCGCAGTGGACGCCGATCGAGAAGACCGCGGCCGAACGCGCAGCGGCGAAGCTGACCGACTACGACCGGGAACGCCGGATATTCGACTGGCGGACAGCACGATCGGAGTTGACGGGGATGCCCGGGGGCGGCGTGAACATCGCCGTCGAGACGGTGGACCGCCATCTCGGCACGCCGATCGCCGACAGGGCGGCCCTGTGCTGGCGTTCCGCGGCCGGCGACCGTACTGAACTGACGTACGCGCAGTTGGCATCGCTCGGTGATCGTTTCGCTTCTGTGTTGTGTGCGCTGGGCATTCGGCCGGGCGATCACATAGCTCTGCTGCTGGGGCGCACTCCGGAGTTGTACATCGCGGCATTGGGGGCGTGGAAGGCCGGTTGCGTAGTGGTACCGCTGTTCTCGGCGTTCGGGCCCGAACCGGTACGGCAGCGGCTCGAGATCTGTCGCGCTACCACCCTTGTCACCACGACATCGCTGTACCGGCGGCGAGTCGAGCCGGTGCGCGGCGCACTGCCGAGCCTGCGTCATGTACTCGTCGCCGACGCGGCTCTGTCTGTCGAACCGGCCGACGGCGCCATCAGCATGCCGATGGCCGTGGCCGCCGCCGAGGAGCAGTTCCCACCGGTGTGTACTCGCCCGGAAGATCCCGCTCTGCTGCATTTCACCAGTGGTACCACCGGTAGACCGAAGGGCGCGGTCCATGTGCACGAAGCCGTTCTCGCCCACCGGATCACCGCGCGCACCGCGCTCGATCTGGGTCCCGGTGACAGCTACTGGTGCACCGCCGACCCGGGCTGGGTCACCGGAATGTCCTACGGGGTGATCGCGCCGCTGAGCCTGGGCGCGACGGTTGTCAGCGATGAGGGCGAGTTCGATACCGAACGGTGGTATCGCATCCTCACCGAGGAGCGCGTGTCGGTGTGGTACACGGCCCCGACCGCATTGCGGATGCTGATGCGCCGCGGCGACGAGTTGCCCGTGGGGACCGATCTGTCCGCGCTACGTTTCGTGGCCAGTGTCGGGGAACCGCTCAACCCGGAAGCGGTCGAATGGGGTCATCGCGTGCTGGGTCACCCGGTCCACGACAATTGGTGGCAGACCGAGACCGGTGCCATCATGATCGCCAATCTGGCCGCCGAACAGGTGCGTCCGGGGTCGATGGGACGACCTCTACCCGGCATCGATGCCACGATCCTGCGCAGCGGCCGCGACGGCCGCGCCGCGGTGACCCGCGGCATCGTCGAGCAGGCGGATATCGGTGAGGTCGGTGAGCTGGCGTTGCGGACCGGCTGGCCGTCGATGTTCCGCGACTACCGAGGCGATCCCGACAGGTATGCCCGGGCCTTCGCCGGGGGCTGGTATCTGTCCGGCGACCTCGCCCGCCGCGACGACGACGGCTACTACTGGTTCGTCGGGCGGGCCGACGATGTGATCGAATCGGCGGGTCATCTGATCGGGCCGTTCGAAGTGGAGAGCGCGCTGATGGCCCATCCGGCGGTCGCGGAAGTGGGGGCCATCGGCGTCCCCGACCCCGTGGTGGGTGAGCTGGTGAAGGCTTTCGTACTACCCCGTCCCGGTTATCCACCCTCCGGCAGCCTGCGGACCGAACTGCTGGCCTTCGGTCGGCGTGCGCTGGGCGCGGTGGCGCCCAAACAGATCGTCTTCACCGAGGCCTTGCCGCATACCCGTAGCGGCAAGGTGATGCGCCGGCTGCTGAAAGCGCGGGAACTCGGATTACCCGAAGGCGATGTGTCGACACTGGAGACCCTCCGGTGACGGCGACCGAGTCGGTGATCGCGGTGGAACCCGGTCCGCTGCTTCCGCCGGCCGAGCGAATCGATCTGCTGCGGCAGATGATTCGCATCCGTCGTTTCGAAGAGCGCTGTGTACGGCTGTACAGTGCGGAGAAGATCCGCGGTTTCCTGCACCTGTACATCGGCGAGGAGGCGGTCGCCGCCGGTCTGCTCCGCGAAATAGGCCCGGCCGACGCGGTCGTCTCGACCTATCGGGAGCACGGCCACGCGCTGGCCCGGGGGATTCCGATGCCGGATCTGATGGCCGAGATGTTCGGCCGGGCGACGGGATGCAGTGGCGGGCGTGGCGGTTCCATGCATCTTTTCGACGCCCGCCGTCGCTTCTACGGTGGTAACGCGATCGTGGCCGGGGGCCTGCCGCTGGCGGTCGGGCTGGCACTGGCCGATGCGATGCGTGCGGAGCCGATCGTCACCCTGTGCCTGTTCGGAGACGGCGCGGCCGCCGAGGGGGAGTTCCACGAATGCCTGAATCTGGCTGCGCTCTGGCATCTACCCGTTCTCTTCGCCTGCGAGAACAACCGGTACGCCATGGGCACCGCGCTGCGCCGTGAACACGCGGTCACCGATCTGGCACTGCGTGCCGCGAGCTACGGGGTGATGTCCTGGCCGGTCGACGGTATGGACGCCGAAGCGGTGGCGTCGGCCGCGCGGCGCGCGGTGGCTTCGATTCGCGGTGGTGCCGGCCCCTGCTTCCTGGAACTGCGAACGTACCGTTTCCGTGCCCATTCGCTCTACGACGCCGACCGCTACCGCGACAAGGCCGAGATCGAGCAATGGAAGACACGGGACCCGATTCCGCACCTGTCGGCCGAACTCCGCGCATCCGGTGACCTGGACGAGGCGGGGCTGATCGCGCTCGAGGAAGCCGTCGTGGCGGAACTGGACGAGGCGATCGCGTCCGCCGAGCAGGCGCCGCGGGAACCGGTCGCGGATCTGACCCGTCATGTGTACGCGGAGCGGCGATGACCACCTATCGGGAAGCATTGCGCGAAGGACTGCGCGAGGCGTTGAACCGCGACGACCGCGTATTCCTGATGGGTGAGGATGTCGGTGCCTATGGTGGTTGTTTCGGAGTCAGTCGCGGTCTGCTCGACGAATACGGCCCACGACGTATCCGGGATGCGCCGCTGAGCGAGTCGGCGTTCGTGGGGGCGGGAATCGGTGCTGCGCTCGGCGGACTGCGGCCGGTGGTCGAGATAATGACCGGCAACTTCAGCCTGCTGGCGTTGGATCAGATCCTCGACAATGCGGCGACATTGCGGCATATGTCGGGCGGCCAGTTCGGTGTGCCGTTGGTGATCCGGATGGCTACCGGTGCGGGCCGCCAGCTCGCGGCTCAACACTCGCACAGCTTGGAGGCCTACTACGCGCATATCCCGGGATTACGGGTGGTCTCGCCGGCGACTGTGGCCGATGCTCGCGGCATGCTGTGGACGGCACTACAGGATCCGGATCCGGTGGTGGTCTTCGAACCGATCGCACTCTACAACCTCGAGGAGGAATTGCCCGAGGACGCGGGGGCAGTAGATATCGAGCGGGCGGTGATCCGCCGGGTGGGAACGGATGTGACCATCGTCGCCTACGGCGCGACCGTGTCTGTCGCCGCCACGGCCGCGGAGCGTCTGGCGGCGAAGGGTGTCGCCGCGGAACTGATCGATCTACGCACACTGCGACCACTGGACGAGGGCACGATATCGGAATCCCTCGCACGCACGCACCGGTTGGTGATCGTGGACGAAGGCTGGCGCAGTGTCGGTATCGCCGCGGAGATCGCCGCCCGCGCGGCCGAACACGCCTATTACGACCTGGATGCTCCGGTGGGCCGGGTGTGTACCGCGGAGGTGCCTATCCCCTATGCGCGGCAGCTCGAGGAGGCCGCACTTCCGCAGCCCGAGCAGGTCATCGACGCGGTGGCCCGGGCGGTGGGCTGAGATGACCGAGTTCCGGATGCCGTCGCTCGGTGCGGATATGACCGAGGGCACGCTGCTGCACTGGCTGGTGCGTCCGGGAGACTCCGTGCACGCCGGCGATGTAGTGGCGGAGGTCGACACTACGAAGGCCGCTATCGAGATCGAGTGTTTCGACGACGGCATCATCGGTGACCTCCTCGTCCCGGAGGGCGAGAAGGTGCCCGTGGGCACCGTGCTCGCGACCATTGACTCGACAGCACAAGCGAAATCCCCTGGCATCGAAACGAAGTCACGCAGCGATGTCGGGTGGCCCGCATTCGGTGCCACTGCCGATGACGTCGGTGCCGGACAGCACCGCGAACAAGCAACGAACGGCCCGGCACCACACGATTTCCGGGCGACGCCCCTGATCCGGAAGCTGGCCGGCGAGGCGGGGATCGATCTGGCGACGGTGCACGGGTCGGGCCCGGCCGGACGGATAATGCGTGCCGATATCGATGCGGCGGTGTCCGCCCGCGAACCGGTCTCATTCACCGGCCGTCGCCCGGATTCTCCGGGGGGCGCCTCCCGCGCCGCCGACGGGCAGGGGCCCACTCCAACGGTGCGGCCGCCATCTCGGCGTGCGTCCGGGTACGCGCGCCGGTTGGCCGCTTCGCTCGGCGCCGATTTGGCCACGCTGACCGGCACCGGGCCGGGCGGGGCGATCCGTGCCCGCGATGTCCACGCCGCGCCCGCCCCGGTGTCGCCGGCGACGGCAGATACTTCCGGTCCCACGGCGGAGTCGGCCGAAGCCGTGGCAGGCGGCCGGGATCAGGCGGCGATCCGGCGACAGATCGCGGCGGCGATGACCCGGTCCAAACGAACTGTGCCGCACTACTATTTATCCGACGTGGTCGATGTGGACGCCGCTGTCCGCTGGTTGCGGGAGGTGAATCGGAACGCGCCGGTCCCGGACCGGATCGTGCCGTCCGCCCTGCTGCTGTGTGCGACCGCCCGGGCCGCCGCGCGGGTAGGCCAGTTGAACGGTCACTGGATCGACGACGAATTCCGGCCCTCGTCTCGTGTACATCTCGGCGTGGTCGTTTCTCTGCGCCGGGGCGGCATACTCGTGCCCACTGTTCCCGATGCCGACCGGCTGTCGCCCGCGCTGATGATGGCCGCGCTCCGCGGTGTCGTCACCCGGGCCCGTGCGGCCCGGCTGCGTTCCTCGGACACTGCGGAAGCCAGTATCTCCGTGACCAATATCGGTGAAGCCGGGGTGCGCACGATCTTCGGCGTGATCCCGGCACCGCAGGTCGCGATCGTGGGTTTCGGGACCGTCGCCGATCGCCCCTGCGCGATCGGTACAGCGGTCGCTGTTCGGCCTCAGGTCACGGCCACGCTGTCGGCGGACCATCGCGCCAGCGACGGTGCGCTGGGCGCGCGCTTCCTGACCACTGTGCGGGAACTGCTACAGCACCCGGAGGAGTTGTGACCATGGAATCCAGGACTCTCACGCGCGAGCAGGCCGAAGACCTGGTGCGTAAGTCGTTGCGCGGCTTCGATACCGATGAGCAGATCGCCGTGCTCGATGCCGACCGAGCCCTGCGTAGCACTCTGGAATTGGACTCGATAGATTTTCTGACCTTCGTCGAACGCCTCTCCGCGGGTTCCCGGCGAATCGACGAAAGTGATTACCCCAGGCTCACCACGATCCGGTCCTGTGTCGACTTCCTGACCGAGTCCGGCTGATCCCGAGGCGAGCCGGCTCAGACGTCGGCCCACGATTTTCGGGTGCCTCGAACGACCATCCAGGAGACATCCTGATTCCGGATCCTCGGACACCGGCAGATCGCCGATCGGTTCGCCCTCATCGGGGCCGAGCCGCCGAACCGGTCAGAGAATCCGGTTGTGGCGCAAGGAACGGAAGGAGAAGAAACCGCCGGCGACCGGTAACCAGAAGGTCACCAGCCGGAACGTGAGTACACCGGCCAGCGCGGGCCCGGCCGGCACGCCGACCACGGTCAGCCCCGCGACCAGGGCAGCTTCGACCACGCCGAGCCCTGCGGGTGTCGGGCCGGCCGCGCCGAGCGCCGACCCCGCCAGGTATGCGGCGGCGAGCCGGGCCGGGGACACCTGCTGCCCGAAGGCTGCCAGCGCGCAGCCCAGTGCCGCGATGTAGGCGATGTTCACGCCGAGCTGTCCGCCGAACAGCAGTGTCGCCCGTCGCGGCCGGCGGAGAATATCGGTCATCGAATGGAGCGCGTCCCGCGTCTCGGCTATCAGCTGCGGCCGTCGCAGCGCGATCCAGGCGATCGCAGCGGCGACCGCTGCCGCGACGCCGACGCCGATCAGCGCGATCCGGCCGCCGCCCGGTGGCGTGGCGAGCACGGGACCGGTACTGCCCAGCCACAGCCCCACCCCGGCCAGCTCGGCGATGTGCAGCACGAAACCGGTACTCACTGTCAGCGTGACGGCCGCGACGGCTGTGACTGTCGGTACTCCGGACCGCTCCAGGTATCGCTGGTCGACGGCGACCGCGCCGAGCCCGTAGGGCAGGAAAAGGTTGGCGAAGGAAGTCGCTATCTGTACCTTCAGGGTTCGGCGAAAGCCCAGACGGCGTGGACACGCACCCAGCAAGGCCAGCGCGGCCGCCGCGTAGGTTCCCAGTGACATGGCCAGAGCGGCCCCGACCCACGGCCATCGCGCTTCCTGGAGAACCGCCGCACTGTGGCCCAGTCGCCCGGCCTGGGGCAGCAGTATGCAAGTGGCCGCGCCTGCCGCCACGATCCAGCCGATCGCGCTCCAGCGCCGTCGAGGAATCGTTTCCGGTTGTGCGGGACTGCGCGATGAGTTGCTCATACTGGCTCGTCCTGTGCCGGGGGCTCACCGCACTCTCTCAGTTGTCGCGTGGAATCGACAGGGCATTTCGACCCGTCCCCGGTATGCGGATCGCGGTGATCGATTTCCGCCGGTGTCCCGGGACGGTAGCCCTGGCGCTCGTCACAGTACGGGTCGGCGATCACGTACATGTCGCTGCCCGACAGGCGCCGGGTGGTCCTCCGCGTCCTTCGTCGCCTCATATCCGGCGAGGCATGTGGTGGCGAGCACCCCACACTTGCCGAATATACCCCCGGGGGTATATTGGCTCGGGTATATACCCCCGGGGGTATAAATCCCGGTGTCGAACAAGTCGATGACGGTACGGGCGGAGGTACGCGGTGACGGAGACGATGACCGACCGGAAGATGGCGGGGCGGACGGCCGGTGGGCCGCTGTCGCGGCTGGGCGCGGCGATGGCCGGACACACACGCTGGGTGTTCGGCGTGTGGTTGATAGTGTTGGTCGCCCTCGGGTCGGCCGCACCGAGTGTGTTCACCTCGTTGGCCGGGGCCGGTTGGCAGGCGAACGGCTCGGAGTCGGTGCAGGTGCGCGAACTGGCGCAGCAGCACTTCGGCGGTAACTCCTCGGCGGCCGTGCAGGTAGTCGTACATTCCGACACCGAGACGGTCGACAGTCCGGCGGTGCGGGGAGTGCTGGACGCGGTGGCTGCCGAATTGGCCGGCGACAGCCGTTTCGGCAGCGTGGTGCCCCCGCAACCCGGGACGACGATCAGCCCGGACGGCCACACCGGCATCCTCATCGCCGGTGCCAACGCATCCACCGACGATATGGTCCGCGCGGTCGACGATCACAAGGCGGCGCTGACCGCGCTGTCGGGCAGTGGCGTGGAGGTGTATCCGACCGGTGCGTCGGCGCTGTGGAGTGATTTCAACAAAGCCAACCACGACGCGATGATCAAGGCCGAATTGTTCTCCTGGCCGGTGACTCTGGCGATCATGGTGCTGGCGTTCGGTTCGCTGGTGGCCGCGGGACTACCGCTCCTGCTGACCGTCGCCGGGCTGGTGGCGTCGGCCGGTGGATTGGTGTTGTTGAACCAGCTCACGCCGATCTCGGTGTGGGCGATGAATTTCGCGATGATGTTCGCCCTGGCCCTGGGTATCGATTACGCCCTGTTCATCGTCGCGCGTTTCCGTGACGCGCTGACCAGAGCGGGTAGCACCCGTGCGGCGGTGGCCGAGACCATGGACACGGCCGGTAAGGCCGTTGTGCTGTCCGGGCTGACGGTTCTGGTCAGCCTGTCGGCGGTGCTGCTGGTGCCGGCGCCCGCGGTACGGACCATGGCGGTGGGCATCATGCTGGCGGTTGTCTTCGTACTCGCGGCGACGCTCACGCTGTTGCCCGCGGCGCTCGGGGCGCTGGGGACAAAGATCAACGCGGCCGCGCTGCCGTACGCGAAAAGACAGCAGCATCGCTCGCCGCGGTTCGCGCGCTGGGGTGAGATACTGCACGCCCACCCATGGCCTTTCGCGGTCGCGGCACTTGCGGTGCTCATCGGGCTGGCGCTTCCGGTGCTGAGTCTGAAGGTCGCTATGCCCTCGATCCAGGTGGTGCCGGCCGACGCGCCGGTTCGGCAAGGCTACGAACTGGTGCAACAGCAACTCGGTCCCGGTGCTCCGGGAGCCTTGCAGATCATCGCTCCGGCCGCCGATGCCGCCGAGACCGCGCGGATCGCCGCGGCCGGTGACGGCATTGCCATGGTCACACCCGCGCAGGCCGCCGGCGACGGCTCGGGCCTGGTGATGATGCAGGCCCTGCCGGAGGTCGACCCTTCCGACGGGCAGATGGGGCATATTCTCGACGGCTTGCGCGACCGCTTGCCGGTGCAGGCGCTGGTCGGTGGCGCGCCCGCGGAGAACTCGGATCTGCAGAGCGCCCTCGACCACTACCTGCCGATCATCGTCGGTGTGATTCTCACGCTGGGGTTCCTGCTACTGCTGGTCGCGTTGCGGGCTCCGCTGATCGCGGCACTGGGCACCCTGGTGAGTCTGTTGTCGACCGCGGCGGCATTCGGGGTGGCGAAACTGATCTTCCAGGACGGCCACGGAGCGGGCCTGCTGGGCTTCACTCCACAGGGATTCCTCGACGGCTGGGGCCCGGTCTTCTTCTTCGCGATGATCTTCGCGATCGCCATGGACTACACCGTGTTCCTCCTGGCCACCGCTAAGGAGCACTACGAGCGGTCCGGCGATCCGAAAGTCGCCCATATCGACGGGCTCGCCCACTCCGGCCGGGTCATCTTCGCGGCCGCGGCGGTCATGGTGGCGGTGTTCTTCACCTTCGCACTGGCTCAGCCGCTGCCGCCCAAGGAGATGGGCATCATCCTGGGCGTGGCCGTACTGCTCGATGCCGTCGTTGTCCGGCTGGTGTTGCTTCCGGTGCTGTTGCGATTGTCGGGCCACGGTGCGTGGTGGTCGCCCGGGTGGCTTCGTAAGGCCCTGCCCGAGATCGATTTCGCGCATCGGTCATGACCGAGGGAACACGGATGCATATACCCCACCGGGTATTCTTGCGGGAAGGTGATCGAAAAGGAGAAAGTGATGATCGGCGACGAGAACAGCATCGCTCCGGTGCTCAACCGGCTGCGCCGGGCCCACGGCCAGCTGGCCGGGGTGATCGCGATGATCGAGGAAGGACGCGACTGCAAAGACGTCGTGACCCAGCTCGCGGCAGTGTCGCGCGCCCTCGACCGGGCCGGGTTCAAGATCGTGGCGACCGGTCTTCGCGAATGCCTCGATCGCCGGGCCGACGGCGATACCGATCCGATGACCGTCGAGGAACTGGAAAAACTGTTCCTCACCTTGGCCTGAGCCCGCGAGCGCCGCGGGCAGGGCGACCTCTGGAAAGGACGACCCTGCTGATGCAGTATCCACCGCGGCCCACTGGCTGGACCATCGACCGAATTGTCCCGCTGCTCGCGGGAATCCTCGTCCTGGCCGGTACGGCCCTGGCGGTGGCGTTTTCGCCGTGGTGGCTGATCCTGACCACCCTGGCCGGAGCGAATCTGCTGCTCTACAGTGCGGTCGGCTGGTGCCCGGCCACGCTTCTCATGACCCGGCTCGGGGTCCCGTACCGCACCACGGCGTGCGCGCACTCGCGTGCATGACCACCCGATGACCGACCGACAAGGAGGTCGGTCTCGTCATGAGCGATCCGTCCGGCGCTGCGCTGCGCTGACCGCCCGCTGCGAGCGCGCGATCCGATCGCCTGCCGGGCCGGCTGGTGATCATCGAGGTCGAGGCACAGTGCCTCGAGATCGGCATCGGCTTGTCCGGACAGGTGGCCGCCGCGATCCCGGATGCCGTGGCGGCGTTGCTGGACGAAGTGGGTGGGTCCAGGGCGGGCACGTCGGGCCACAAGGCCCACCCGGGCGATGACCTTCTTCTCTGACCACGATCATTCGTAGGCGCGAGGCTCTGATCATGCGCTGGTGTCGGGAGAGGTGTCGGTGATGTCGGAATCCGTTTCGGACGCGAATATTCGATGGTCCACGCTGTCCCGCGGCTGGGCGCTGCGGCCGAGCAACCCCAATACGCTGATGCGTCCGGGCGATCGACTCGAGGCAATAGTCCGGATCGTCGCAGTCCTGGTGGTGCTGGCGCTCATCCCGATCGCGGGCGTGGCCGGGACCGGGGTCTATACGCGCGCCACCGCCGATATCGCTGTCGAGCAGCGGACCAGGTCTACGGTCAGCGCGGCGGTCGTGGAGAAACCCACGACAGTCGGGTGGGATGTCGCCCGAGCGAAAGTCGTCTGGGTGGCCGCCGGCCGCGACCGTGCGGCTACGGTGCCGGTGCCGGTCACTTCGCATATCGGGGACCGGATCGAACTCTGGGTCGATGGACACGGAGACAAGGTCGCGCCGCCCAGACCGCGGTCGGCGGCGGCGACGAACGGGGTCGTTGTGGGATGCGCGGTCGTCTTCTACGGAGCCGTGGCCACCTGGTGCGCGGCGGCGGCGGTCTCCCGGGTGCTCTCGCAGCGGCGAAACGAGCAGTGGGAGCGGGAATGGCGGGCGTTCGACGGCACCACCGGGCGTATGCCCTGATGGTGCGGCTCGATGTCGTCGCGCCGTTCATTGTCCGCTCGGGCGCGCGTGCTCGAGCAGTAGACGCCGCTCGGCGGTATCGATCGCGCGCCGCGCGTCGGGCAGCGCGTCCGGGGTGACCGATATCGACGTGGATCCCATCCGGACCAGCTGCTCGACGACGAGCCGGGTGCACAGCCCTCCGGGCGCCTTCGGCTTATGGGGTGACCTGGGCCTCTGGGATAGGTGACGGCTGCCTCTACAGCGGGGAACCGGCCGGAGCGTGTAATCGACCGAATCGTCCGATAGCCGTCTGTCAGGAGGAATGATGAGCCTTCTCCCCACCCACCGTCAACAGCATTCGTTGCTGCCCGATTTCGCCGACATCTGGAATACGCTGACTCCGCCGGCGGCCCTGACCTCGATGTTCGGCGCGCACCTACTGCGGGTCGAGGACACACTCGAGGACGGCCGATATCTGATCAGAGCCGAGATCCCGGGGGTGGACCCGGAAAAGGACGTCGATGTGTCCGTACGCGAGGGACTGCTGACCATCAGGGCCGAACGCTCGGAGGAACACGAGGGGAAGGGCCGCTCGGAGTTCAGCTACGGCTCGTTCGTCCGCACGGTGACACTGCCGCGGGGCGCCGAGGAGGAAGGGATCGAAGCCAGTTACGCCAAAGGCATTCTGACAGTGTCGGTTCCCGTGTCCGAGCCCACGGTCGAGGCGAAGAAGGTCGAGGTGAAGGCAGCGGAATGATCCGGCGGTCGCGGGACGCTCTGCCGGAACCGAAGAGCCGGTGATCGGCCGCGCAGCCCGGCCCGTTCCGGATGCGGCCGACGGCCGGCATCAACGGTCGGCGTGGACCGAAGTCCTTCCTGCCGGACCTGTCCCGGCCACGATTCGGATCCGTCCGGCACCGTCCGAGGGGACTTCGGCTTCTGTGCCGCACGCCACCCGCGGGCGAAATATCGGACTCGACACATTCCGCGCCGATTCGGGACCAGGGTATGGACATCAGCGAGCAGTACACCGGTGAAGACACACCGCCCCGAACGGTATTGCCCGATGCGCGGTCGGCCGAACCCTTCCGCGACGGGCGCCGGCGCTGGTTCGGCCTGGTGACCGTCGGCGCGACTGCCGCATGGGCGCTCCCGATCATTGTCTATCCGTTGGCCGACGCTCTCACGCCGTGGAGTCCGGCGGGGGCGGCAGTGCCCGCCGCAGCCCTGGGGGCAACCGTGCTGGCTGTGACACAGGTACGCGCACTCCGTCGGTGGTCGGTCGCGGTGCCCCCTCTCGACTGGGCCCTCGCCACGGCGGTGGCCGCCGCTCTCGAATGGTCGATCATCTCGGCGGCCATCGGTTACGGGGCGCGACTGGCGGCCCTGCCGGTACTGCTCCAGGTCCTGGTGGTCGCCACGGGCGTGCCGGCCATGGCGTTCGTGCTCGGTATCTGTCAGTGGCGCGTCCTGCGGAGCTGGTCCGATCAGGCGGTCCTGTGGATCTGGGCCGATGCGGTGGCCTGGATCATGGGGGTGACGGTGTTCCTCGGGGTGGCCCGGCCACTCTACGAGGGTGTCGCCCCCGTCTATCCGGCGGCTGTGGTCTCGGTGGTCTTCGGAGTAATACTGCGGGGTGCGGTGTTCGCGGCTGTTACCGGTCTCTATCTGGTGCTTGTGTTCGGTCCCGAGCATCTCCACTCCTGGCTCGCGGCCGACGAGACCCGGGAACAACCGGAGCAGCACGGTGCCGCCGCGGCGCGGGACCGCCTCGAGCTGCGCGCCTCATCGGCGAACGACGCACGCGAGCATCCGGACAGCGTGCGGGGACGAAGGTCGACGCGACCGGGGACGGCCGGCACTGTCGACGGGGGCGGTACTCCGTCGATTCTGGGCCGCGAGGCGGGGAGGGAGAAGGAGGTCGCACCCATGCGCGCACACGTCGGAGACTGGTTGGTCATCGAGCACGGCGCCGCCGACGGCGCGGTGCAGCGGGGGCTCATCGAGGAAATCCATGGAGAGAACGGCAATCCACCGTATCTGGTGCACTGGACCGAGACGGGGCGCCGCGCACTGATGTTTCCCGGGCCGGACGCGCATGTGGTCACCGCGGCAGATCTGCATGCGAGTCAGCACGCAGCCGCCGAGCACTACCTGTTCGGTTCAGAGCCGCGACATCGCACCCCGAGTCGATGAACCAGTGGTTTTCCCGGTGCGGTGGGGTCTTTCGGTCGCTGCGGTGAGGTATTTGCCCTCTGGCGGCGAGGAGACCGGTCGGGCGAACCTGGTGGAAGAGCCGGGGCGACCGTGTCGCTGCGGACGCTTCTCCGGAATCCGAGACGAGGTGGTGCGGTATGCGCGCGCGTGACATTCTCAGCCGTCCGGTGGCCACCGTGCGGCGGGAGACCCCGCTGCCGGAGGCGGTGGCGGAGCTGACCGGGAAGGGATTCGCCGCATTGCCTGTCGTCGACGACCGCGAACGGGTGGTGGGCATACTGACCGAGTCGGATGCGCTGGCAGCCATCGAATCGGGGCGGGAAGCCGGTATCGTCGCGGTCGCGATGAAGACGCCGGTACAGGCTGTCGAACCGGCCACCGATATATCCGAGATCGCGAAGATGATGCTCGACAATCGTCGGCGTTCGGTACCGGTCGTGGAGGCCGGTGTCCTCGTCGGAATCGTGTCCCGGCGTGACCTGCTGCGGGCATTGACACGCGATGAGGACGCGGTGGAGGCGCGGGTGAGTTCGCTGCTCGAAGACTACTCCGGAAGCCATCGTCGCTGGGATGTCGAGGTCGGCGACGGCATGGTCACCATTCGCGGTGCCTGCGCCGACGAAGCCGAGGAGCGGGTGCTGGCGGCGATGGCACGGACGATTCCCGGAGTCGGCGAGGTACGCGTCGTGGATACCGCGGCGGTTCCACCGGGCGGGAGCTGACGCGGTCGTGCAGTTGTAGCGGGTCGCTTCCGCGGCGACCCCGGGATGCGACCGGCCCGGCTCCGGCTCGAGCCCGGGTTCGCCCCGCCGGTTACGGGTGGTTGATGGGTGCCCGCGCGCCCGGAGTGCGGGGCGGCCGTGCGGGCCCAGCCCGGTGATACGAGAGCTGCCCGGCACGAGGATCGGGGACCAAAGACTCCGTTCACCCGGCAGCTTCTTGCCTACCGTCGTAACCATGACGAATGGACCGGCCGGGTCGGTTGTCGAGCGTGCCGTCCGCCGTGCGGGCCGGGCGCCTTCGTTGCACAACAGCCAACCCTGGCTCTGGAAGTCTCACGACCGGGTGCTGAGCCTGTTCGCCGTCCCGGAGCGGATGCTGCCGACGACAGATCCCGGTGGCCGTCAGCTGCTGATCAGCTGTGGGGCGGTGCTGGACCATCTGCGGGTGGCCATGAGCGCCGCCGGATGGCAGCTGTCGGTGGCGCGTCTGCCGAATCCTAATGATCGAAATCATCTGGCGGACATAACATTCCATCGATCGGTAATAGTCACCGAAGGTGATCGCGCGCGCGCTGAGGCGATCGATCGGCGCTATACGGACCGGTTACCGTTCCCGGAGCCGTCCGGCTGGCCGGACTTCGAGACGATCCTGCGGTCGACGTTCGATTCCTATGACGCCGCCCTCGATGTTCTTCCGGAGGAGAGCCGGCCGGCTCTGGCGCACGCCGCGCAGATGGTCACGGCCCTGCGACGCTACGACGCGGACTACCATGCCGAACTACATTGGTGGACAGGTCATGTGATCAGCGCGACCGGCATTCCCCGCAGCGCGCTGGCGGCACCCGGCGAACAGGACCGGGTCGCGGTCGGCCGCCGGTTCCCGAGTTCCGAATCGGGGGCATCCGACCGGGAGCTCGAAGCCGCCGATGATCACGCCAGGATTCTGGTCCTGTCGACCGTGGGTGATACGCCCGAGGAGATCGTGCGCTGCGGTGAGGTGCTGTCCACCGTACTGCTCGAGTCCACCCTCGCCGGTTACGCGACCTGTCCGCTGACGAATCTGACCGAGGTCGACCGCAGCCGTGCCGTGGTCCGATCCCTCATCGGGGGCGATCGTCGGCCCCAGGTCCTCGTCCGGGTCGGTGCCGTTCCGCCTCGGGAACAGCCGCCGGCGCGTACACCCCGGTTGCCGCTGATCGAGATTCTGCACACCGCCGCTCCGTCGGCCTGACCACCCGGCCGACCGTGATCGGGACCATGGCCCCGGCGACCGGCGACTTCCGCCCCTGCACCGGCCGGGCACTCGTATCCAAGGTTGGAGTTGCACCGTGATCGGCGCATCGGACCGAGGAGGCCACGGCATGGCACATCACAACGATCCGCTCGCTGCCGGAGTAGATACCGCGCACACGTGGTTGAACGCCGTCGCCGAGGGGTTGGGAACCGAGGATCGCCACTTCGCCTTCCGCGCCCTGCGCGCGTGGATGCACACGGTCCGTGACCGAATCGGGGTGTCCAACTCCACCCATGTGGCCGCCCAGCTCCCGGAGTTCCTGCGTGGGGTGTGGTACGAGGGCTGGGTCCCGGCACGGGTCCCGGTCCGGCACGGAGTGGGTGCGTTCGTCGACCAGTTCGCCGAATCGGCGCGAATCGACCGTGACGAGGTCGTGCCGATCGCCGGAAAGATCACCAGAACGCTGGACGGGCTGTTCGCGCCCGGTCAGCTCACCCGTATCTTCGCAGTGCTACCCGGTCCCCTGGACATCGCCCTGTGGGGTGATTTCCTGGGCGATGAGCCCGCGGCCGCGCACGTTTCCCCGCCCTCCCGCGGGAGTTCGGGCCACCAGCGGGACCTGGCTTCGCAGGTCCGCGGCCTCGGGGAGGCTCTGGCGGTATTGGCCCGGGGGCTCGAACAGCTTCCCGTCACCCCGCCCGACGAGCAGCGGGTCGCCGCCGCGGCACAATCGGCGCATCGCATTCTCCTCGCCGAGGGCCTGGTGGACCGGCACACCACGGAAGCGAGTTGACGATGGCATCCCTGGACACCGAGCGGGCCGGGACCCGTATCTTCCACGACCGCCGCGAAGCCGGCGCCGCCCTGGCTCGCTTGCTGGAGCATTACCGCGGTGAACCGGACCTGCTGGTGCTGGGACTTGCGCGCGGCGGACTACCGGTCGCGTGGGAGGTCGCCGCAGCGCTCGAAGCGCCGTTGGACACGATGATCGTGCGCAAACTCGGCGCCCCCGGCGATCCCGAATTCGCGATCGGTGCCCTGGCCTCCGACGGCCGGATCGTGCTCAACGACGATGTCGTACGCGCGCTGCGTCTGTCTGCCGAGCAGGTTCGCGATATCGCGCGGGAGGAAGCGGCAGAGCTGGACCGGCGCGCGGCGCGGTACCGAGCGGGGCGTGGACCGCTGGAAATGTCGGGTAGGACCGTGATCCTGGTCGACGACGGACTCGCCACCGGCGCGAGCATGTTCGCCGCCGTCGAGGCAGTTCGCAGCGCGGAGCCGAAAAGGATCGTCGTCGCCGTCGCCGCCGCACCCGAATCCACCTGCCGCGAACTCGGTGCCGCGGTGGACGAACTGGTCTGCGCGACCGTGCCGTCCCCGTTCCGTGCCGTCGGAGAATCCTACTGGGACTTCGGTCAGGTCACCGACGAACAGGTCGGCCGGCTGCTGGCCGCGCCCACGGCCGGGGTGCCCGGGCGCCTTCCACCGGACTCGTCGGCGGTACTGCGCGACGCCGCCGTCGCCGCCCCCGCCGGAATCCCTCCGTGGACTGTTCTCGGTGATCTGGTCGGCGATGCCCGGTTCGTGCTCATCGGTGAGAGTTCGCACGGCACATACGAGTTCTACGCGGCGCGCGCGGCGATCACCAAGTGGCTCATCGAACAACGCGGGTTCACCGCGGTGGCGGCGGAGGCGGACTGGCCCGATGCCTACCGCGTCGATCGTTATGTGCGCGGCCACGGCGCGGATCGGGATGCGGAGGACGCTCTGGCGGGATTCGAACGCTTTCCGTCGTGGATGTGGCGCAACACCGTGGTCCGGGATTTCGTCGGTTGGTTACACGGGCACAATGCCCGCTGCCGGGGTGCCGGTGCGCCGGAGACCGGTTTCTACGGGCTCGATCTCTACAGCCTGCACCGGTCGATGCGCGCGGTGGTGCGCTACCTCGAACAGGCCGATCCACCGGCGGCGCAGCGGGCCCGGGCCCGCTATTCCTGCTTCGATCAGGTGAGTGGCGACGACGGAGAGGCCTATGGACTCGCCACAGCGTTCGGCGCTGGGGAAGGCTGTGCGAAACAGGTGGTCGAGCAGCTCGTCGAACTGCAACGGGGCCTGCTCACCACCGCGATGTCACACGGCGGGGACTCCGAGGAACAGTTCGACGTCCTCCGAAATGCGTGGTCCGTCCGCAACGCGGAGGCCTATTACCGTGCGATGCTCGGCGGCCGCGTGCATTCGTGGAATATGCGTGATCGGCATATGGCGCAAACCCTCGACGCGCTCGCCACCCATCTGGCGCGGCCGGGCGACTACGCGCGGATACACGGGGAACCACGCATTGTGGTGTGGGCGCACAACTCTCATGTGGGAGACGCGCGGGCCACCGAACTCGGCGCGGAAGGGCAGATCACCCTCGGGCAGTTGGTGCGTGAACGGCACGGGGACCGGTGCCGCACTATCGGATTCAGCACCGGCTCCGGCACGGTGACCGCGGCTCGGAAATGGGGCGGTCCGGCCCTGCGCGAAACCGTACGCGAGCCGCTTCCCTCCAGTCTGGAGTCACTTCTGCGCGACACCGGGAAACAGGAGTTCCTGCTACGCCTGGATACCCGAGGCGCTGTTACCGATCACCTCGGCACGCCCCGTATCCAGCGGGCCATAGGAGTGGTGTACAGCCCGGGCACCGAACGCCAGAGCCACTACTACCACGCTCGCGCGGCGCAGCAGTACGACGCACTCATCCATATCGACCGGACCACCGCGCTCCAGCCGCTCCAATCGGAAGGAGACCCCGGCTCCGGCACCGTCCCCGAGAGCTACCCCACCGGGCTGTGAACCGATTTCGCGCAGTGGAGGACGGCCGCGCCGGCCGGATCGGAGGTCTGTTGTGACGATCGAGCTCACCGGACTGACCAAAACCTATGGCCGGACCATGGCGCTCACGGATGTGAACGTACGGATCCCGGCCGGAGTCGTCTTCGGCTACGTGGGTCCCAACGGTGCCGGGAAAACCACCACCATCCGCATCCTGGCCGGCCTGATGCGGCCGACGCGCGGCTCGGCCCGAATCTGCGGCGCGGACACCACGCGGGAACGTGAACTCGCGCAACGGCATCTCGGATACCTGCCGGGCCAGTTCGTCGCCTACCCGGATCTGACCGCCGGCCAGTACCTCGACTACCTGGCACACCTGCACGGTGGGGTCGATCCGTCGGTGCGCGGGGCCGCGGCGCAGCGACTCGGCTTGGATCTCTCGGCCCGCATCGGGGCGATGTCCCACGGCAACAGGCAGAAGGTCGGTCTGGTGCAGGCCTTCATGACCGATCCGGACGTGCTCGTGCTCGACGAACCGACCACCGGCCTGGATCCACTGGTTCAGCGTGAGTTCCTGACCATGGTGCGGGAGGTTCGCGACAGCGGGCGCACGGTGTTCCTGTCCTCCCATGTGCTCTCCGAGGTCGAAGCGGTCGCCGATACCGTGGGGATGCTCCGGCGCGGGCAGCTCATCGCGGTCCGGTCCGTCGCCGAACTCACCGTCCGGACCGTACGCCGGATCGACCTGACATTCGCCGGGACACCCCCGGATCCGGACTCGATCCGCGCCGTGCCGGGCGTCCGCCGGATCGATCGCAACGCGCACCGTATGCAGGTCGAGGTGCAGGGTTCGACGGCGGAGCTGCTGAAAGCGACTGCCCCGTACGGTGTCGTCGACATCGTGAGTCGTGAGCCGGATCTGGAAGATGTGTTCCTCACCTATTACGGACAGGACTGAATGCTGTGCTGCGCACTGTGTATTCGAAAGGTTTGCGAGATCAACGCCGTGGACTGGCCGGGTGGAGTATCGGAATGGTTGCCCTGGTGCTACTGGAAAGCGCACTGTGGCCGTCGATCTCGGGAATGTCGGGTATGCGGGAACTGCTGGAGAACTATCCCGAGCCGTTGCGCGAGCTGTTCGACCTGGACGAATTCGGCACCGGCACCGGATTCCTGAATGTGGAACTGTTCAGCATGCTTCTTCCGATCCTGTTTCTCGTCTTCGCGATCGGCCGCGGCGTCCGAGCGATCGCCGGCGAGGAGGAGCGCGGAACATTGGAAGTGCTGCTCGTCACGAGAACAACGCCGGTGCGGCTGGCACTCGAACAGGCAGCGGTGCTCGTTACGGCGGTTGTGGTGCTCGGTGTGGTGCTGTTCGCGGCCGTTGTCGCCTGCTCGGCGCTGTTCGGACTCGGTGTGACGGCGGGTTCCGGGCTGACCGGGGCGCTGGCCATGGTGCTCATGGGGATCGAGTTCGGCCTGCTTGCCCTGGCTGTGGGTGCCGCGACCGGAAAGCGGACCCTCGCTGCCGCCGTGGCATCGGTTTTCGCGGTGGCCGCCTATGTTGTGTATGTGGCGAGCAAATTGGTCGACGCAGTACGGCCGTGGGGCCCGCTCTCGCCGTTCCATCAAGCTCTCGAAGGCGGACCGATGGGCGCCGGGATCCCGGCCGCCTACGGCTGGCTGCTGGTGGCCGGCGCGTCGGCACTGGCAGTGGGGTTGCCGATCTTCGCTCGCCGCGATATCGCCGGTGTGTGATCGCGTGCGCCGGTGACTTCGGTGCCACACCAGCAGGCCGATCGTCGTCAGGATGCAGCGCGCCACGGCGGAAGCGGCAGGTCGGTTTCCCCGGCACTCCTCACCTCTCGGGTGCCGCGGTCGCCGCGATATCGACAATCCGGACTTCCGCGACGCCGGGAACAGTACGTGCCAGTGCTGCGACAGTGCGCTGCTCGGTCTCGTCGGCGTAGATCCCCTGAACGGTCACGGTACCGTCGGCGGCCTCGATATCCCATTGGCGATGGCTGCCGGCATAGTCGTCCAGTACCGACCGGACGCTCGCCTCGATCGTGGTCTCGTCGCAGAGGAGAGCGCGCAGCAGATCCCGCCGGGAGACGATTCCGACGAGAACACCGGCTTCGACGACCGGAATCGATCGCACGTGGTGATCCAGGGCGACGCCGGCGATCGTCGCGGTATCCGCTGCCGGGCCGACTACTTCCACCGGCACGGTCATCGCGGAATCGACAGTGGCTGTACCGGGTGGCGCGGTCATGGCGTCGGACTCGGACAGTATGCCGACTACGCGCTCGCTGTCGTCCACTACCGGTAGGGCCGCGAAGCCGTGCCCGGTCAGCAGCGCGACAGCATCGGGCAGCAGGGTGTCCGGACGAACCGTGATCACCGGCCGACTGAGAATATCGCGTGCGCGCATCACATCACCCTCCTGCTCGGCCCGGCGGCTCCCGGCGCGGTTGTCCCGGGCTTCGACGATCTTCAGCTTCGTCCCCGCGGGTCGTTCCGGTTAGTGCTCGAGGACCCCGCCACGGGGACCGAAGTCACCTTTCCGGTGGTTACCCGACCGGGCGGTTCCTGAGCGATCAGGGCAGCGGGGCACTCCAGTTCAGCAGTGTGCCGCCCGATGGATTCGCGCTCGTGCGGCACTCGCCGCCCGCACGTTTCGCGCGTGCGGCGAGATTGGCCAGGCCGCTGCGGCGATCGATATCGGGAGACAGGCCGATGCCGTCGTCGGCGACCTCGAGAGTGACCTCGTCACCGATCCGAAGGTCGACCGAGAGTGCGGTGGCGTGGGCATGCTTGACCACATTGCTGATCGCCTCGCGCACCACTGCCTCGATATCGTCGGACAGTGGTGGGGTGAGGACGGTGAGTGGGCCTGCCAGCCGGATCGAGGTACGCAACTCTGTTTCGGCGGTCATCTCGGCCACGATCGCGTGGAGATGTTTGCGGAAGTCGGCCGATTCGACTGCCGTGCTGCTGTGCAGATCGAAAATGGAGTGGCGGATATCCTCGACAATGGATTGCAGGTCGTCGATCGTCTCGCCCAATCGGGCCTTCACTTCCGGGCTGCGAGCGCGCTGGAGCGTGGTCTGTAGCCCGAGCCCCACCGCGAACAGTCGCTGGATGACATGATCGTGCAGGTCGCGCGCGATCCGGTCGCGATCGGCGACGACATCGAGTTCCCGCATCCGGTGCTGGGTCTGCGATAGCCGCAGTGCCAGTGCGGCCTGGTTGGCGATCACGGTCATCATTGCCCGCACCGCAGGGTCCAGACATTCGGCACCTGCCGGTTGAACCGTGGTCAGGACCCCGATGACGTTCTCGCCGGCCAGCAGGGGAAGGACCAGGGCAGGTCCGAATTCAGGGGCGAATTCCGGGAGGATATCGGCCGGGAGTCGTTCCAGAGTGATCGTCGAGGCCTGCCGGAATGCCTGGTCGGCCCGGGATTCGGCCAGCGGCAGCCGCTGACCGCGCAGGGCGTCGGCCCGGTCGCCGGCTGCGGCGGCGACGGTCAACTCGTGAACCTCGTGGCGTGGCTGTTCCGGGTCGTCGGGCAGGGCGACGAAAGCGGTGGCGGCCCTGGTGAGGAGGCGGGCGCGTTCGGCGACCAGATCGAGCACTTCCGCGGGTTCGCCGCCGGCGAGTAATTCGGTGGCGACATCCCGGGTCGCCTCCAGCCGGCGGTACCGCATGCGCGACTGTTCGTAGAGCCGGGCGTTCTCGATGGCGATACCGGCGGATGCGGCCAGCGCCCGGACGACGGCCTCGTCGTCCTCGGTGAACTCCGCGGCGCCGATCTTGTCGGTGAGGTACAGATTGCCGAAGACTTCGTCGCGTACCTTCACCGGGACTCCGAGGAAGCTGTGCATCGGTGGATGATGGGCCGGGAAGCCGACCGAGGAGGGATGGCTCCCGATATCGGGAAGGCGAATCGGCTCGGGCTGGTCGATGAGCAGGCCGAGGACGCCGCGACCGCGCGGGAGGTTGCCGATCAGCTCCCGGGTGCGGTCATCGATGCCTTCGTAGACGAATTCGGCCAGTTCGCGGCTGTTCCTGTCGGTGCCGCGCACACCCAGCGCGCCGTAGCCGGCATCGACGAGCTCGATGGCGGTGTGCACGATGGAACGTAGAGTTTCGTCGAGGTCCAGCCCCGCGGTGATGGCCAGCATCGCCTCCATCAGCCGGTCCATCCTGTCGCGTACGTCGACGATCTGCGCGATTCGGTCCTGGACCTCGTCGAGGAGTTCGTGCAGCCGGAGCTGGGACAGCATCTCGGTCACCGGTGGCCGATCGCCCGCTGCGGACACCTGGCCTTCCATGGCCGCTATTCTTCCATCGCCGGTGCGCGGTTGCCAAGGATGAGATCACGGACGGTGCAGGTCCAGGTCACTTTTCTCGGTCGAGCCCAGCTTCGTGGCGATGACGGCGGCCTGGGTGCGGCGCTCCACCCCGAGCTTGGTGAGCAGCCGGGAGACGTAGTTCTTCACGGTTTTCTCGGCCAGGAACATCCGTCCGGCGATCTGGCGGTTCGTCAGGCCCTCGCCGAGCAGTGCGAGAAGTGTGCGCTCCTGTCCGGTCAGTCCCGCCAGTGGTCCGGTCGCGGCTTCGGCCTCGGCACGGAAGCGGGCCATCAGAGTGGCCGCGGCACGATTGTCCAACAAGGATTTGCCTGCGCCGACCTGCCGGATGGCACCGACCAGGTCCAGGCCGGTGATGTCCTTGACCACATAGCCGCTGGCCCCGGCCAGAATGGCATCGAGCATGGCTTGTTCGTCGGTGTAGGAGGTCAGCATCAGACAGTGCAACTCCTCGTTGGCGGAGAGGAGCTCCCGGCACAGTTCGATACCGTTGCCGTCGGGTAACCGGACGTCGAGGACCGCCACGTCGGGGCGCAGCGCCGGGATCCGCGCGAGCGCCTGGGATGCGTTGGCCGCCTCCCCGGCGATCTCCATATCCGGTTCCGAATCGATCAGGTCGGCCACGCCACGACGCACTATCTCATGGTCGTCGACCAGGAACACCCTGATCATGGTCCACCTCTCTCTCCGCCGCTGGTCTCAGGGTACGGAGCATCGTCGGCTCGACGAGCCGGAATCGGGCCCGCATCCGAGGACAGGGCGGCCTCATGTCGAGGGTCCAGAGACTCTTGACCGAGGTCCGCGCGGCAGACAGCTGCCACGCCGTCCAGGATTTCCCGTAGGCGTCCTCCGAGTTCACCGGCCTGTAGCACCGATATCTGTGGGTCACCGAACGGCGGCAGCTGTTCCGGATCCAGCGCTTCGACGATGGTGGAACCGGCTTCGGCGCGCAGCGCCACCGTGCAGGGCAACAACGGCGCGATCCGGCCCGTCGTACCGAGCGCCCGCCCGGCGAGGCCCGGGTCGTGGACGGAGAGAAGAAGCTGAACTCCCGGTCCGTGGTGCGGTCGATCTCCCAGGGGCTCTGGAATACCGACTTCACCGACGATGTCGAACCCGTATTCGCGCAGTATTTTCCGGGTCGCCTCGACGACCTTCTCGAAGGGCCCCGGTGTGCGAACGGTCAGCAGGGCGGCGGCGATCGGCACGCGGATCTCGGTGACCATGCCGGCTGGAGTGACCGCCTCATCGGGAGCGACATGGTATACCTCGGTCGGCGGTCCGACCGCCTGGAGACCGGCCGCCAGGATCCAGCGGTCGAGGGCTCGATACGCGTCGGCGAGTCCGCCGTACCCGCCACGATGGCTGGTATGGGCGAAGCGCTGGCGGTCGGTACGGCGAATCGTGAATTCCTCGGTGGTGCCACCACCGGGGCACAGGGTGATGGGGAGTTCGAACTCGGCCCTGTTCGTGGTTCCGGGCCCGAACAGGCCGTAGTAGGTGGTGCGCGGCGAGCCGATCGGTGCCGCTCCGAGCGAACGTGCGAGCCGGTAGAGCTCGGCCGTACCCGCTCCGATATCGTCACGGGCACGGTCGCTCGATACCGCCCGGCGCAGCACCAGTACGGTGTGCGGTTCGGATTCGTCGATACCGACCCGGTAGTCCATCGATCGATACCTCCTCACCGCGGGATTCTGGGCCGGTGGGTGCCACGTTTCCGCGACTCCGGCCGCGCTCGGCGGCCGGAGGAGACGCCGATATCCACGCCTTCGGTGACAGCATCACAGCGGTGACAGCATCACAGCCGGCTGCGTGTTCAGTTCCATCGACCATCCGACCTTACGTGCCCGGCCGGTGGCCGCCCAGTGCCGCTGGACCTCGGACGGTGGGGACCTACGCATCCGATTCGGGCCCCGGAAACCCCGCCGGACAACGTGGAGCCGGCAGCACCGGGATATGGGTACTTGGTGGGTGCCGCCGAGGGCGTCCGACCCTGCCCCGTCCCGGTCTTCGATGGTGGTATCGACTGGAAGCACCGAAGTAGGAAGCGGTGACACGACGTGTCCGGAGCCGATGAATCCCTGGGCCCGCGCCTGATCGTGGAAATCGGGCGCGCCGAGGCCCTGCGTCTGCTCGGATCGACGTCGCTCGGACGTATCGTCTACACCGACGACGCGCTTCCGGCGGTGCGTGCGGTGAACCATCTGCTCGACCCGGACGGATCGTTGATCATCCGGACCACCCCGTTCAGCGGGCTGGACGGTAGCCTCCGCGGCCGACCTGTAGTGGTGGCCTATGAAGCCGACGATATCGATCCCGTACGGCGGATCGGGTGGGCGGTGCTGATCACCGGCCCGGCGCGGGTACTCACCCCTGGCGAACTGGCGGCGGAGTACACGCGGCGGCTGGGGCTCTGGGGAGATCAGGCCGCCGGGATGGTGATCGGTATCGATCCCGTTCTCGTATCCGGCACGAGACTGATCGAGGAGGTGGCGGTATGAAGCCCGGGCGGGCCTGCCCGGCGGAGACGATGCGCGCGTGGCGAGTCGATTCACCGCGTGGGATCGACCGCAAACCGCTCGTTCAGCGAACCGAACCGCTCCCCGAACCCGGCGCCGGTGAGTTCGTGGCCAGAGTTCGGGCCTGCGGCGTCTGCCGGACGGATCTGCACGTCGCCGAGGGCGATCTCCCGGTGCACCGGGAGCATGTCGTCCCCGGACACGAGATCGTCGCGGAGGTCGTCGATACCGGTCGTGGGGACTCGGCCGGGTTCGCGGTCGGCGACCGCATCGGTATTCCCTGGTTGCGCCATACCTGTGGAGAGTGCGCGTGGTGCCGACGCGGCGCGGAGAACCTCTGCGCACAGTCGCGCTACACCGGTTGGGACGCCGACGGCGGCTACGCCGAGTACACCACCGTCCCGGCGGAATTCGCGGTGCGATTACCCGGTGGATATGACGACCGCGAGCTCGCGCCACTGCTGTGCGCGGGGATCATCGGGTACCGGGCCCTCGCCCGGGCCGCCGTACCCGTCGGCGGCGTGCTGGGTATCTACGGTTTCGGCGGCAGTGCCCACCTCACCGCGCAGGTCGCGCTCGCCCGAGGTGTCCGGGTGCACGTCATGACCCGGGGCGCTGCCGCGCGGGCGCTGGCGCTCGCACTCGGTGTCGCCTCGGCGCAGCACGCCGCAGATCCGCCGCCGGAGCCGTTGGATTCCGCGATACTGTTCGCGCCGGCAGGCGAGTTGGTGCCGCCCGCGCTGGAAGCGCTGGGGCCGGGCGGCACACTGGCGCTGGCCGGTATCCATCTCAGCGAGATTCCGCCGCTCGACTATCGGCGCCATCTCTTCCGGGAGAAACAGCTACGCAGTGTCACCTCCAATACCCGGGTCGACGCGCGCGAGTTCCTGGCCTTCGCGCAAGATCACCGTCTCCGGGTGACGACCCATCCGTACCCGCTCGACCGCGCCGACTGCGCCCTGGCCGATCTGTCGCACGGCCGGTTCGACGGCGCGGCCGTCCTGGTGCCGTGAACCGTACGGCATCGACCCGGCCACCCGGCCGATCCCGCAGGAACTCGGCGGAGAACCGCCGCAGGAAAATCGCGATCGAAGGAGTTCGATATGAAGTCAGTGGAAGAACTGATGCATTCCGAGATCGATTCGATCGGTGTGCGCGACACCATGGATATCGCCGCCGCGAAGATGCGGCAGCGCGATATCGGTTCGCTGCCGATCTGTGACGGCGAAGGCCGTCCGGTGGGTATCGTCACCGATCGCGATATCGTCGTCGAATGCCTTGCCCTGGGGCATCATCCGGAGACCGCGACCGCCGGCGAATTCGCGCAGGGTGACGAATTGCGTACCGTCGATATCGGTGCGGGTATCGACGAGGCGCTCGCCGTGATGCGCCGATACCAGATTCGCCGGCTGCCGGTGACCGATCACGGACGGCTGGCCGGAATGATCACCGAGGCGGATATCGCGCGTGGGCTGCCCGACGCCGATGTCGCCGGATTCGTCGAGGCGGTGTGTGCGCAGAAACTTCCCGCCACCACCAGTTGAAGGTCGCCGGCGGCGTGGCGGGAACCGTGTTGTGCTCCGCCCGGCGTCAGGCGCGTGGGCGGGCGATGATCAGCGGCACCGCCACGCCGTGCAGGACCGCCTGGCTGGTGGAGCCCAGTGCCATTCCGGCGAAACCGCCCTTCCCGCGGCTGCCCACCACGACCAGTTGCGCGCCCTCGGATTCCCGCAGCAGACGGCGGGCGGGCCGGTCTTCGGCGACAGAATGGGTCACCGCTACGTCCGGACAGGTTTCCGCGTAGCCGGCCAGGCTCTCGGCCTGGAATCCGCGGGCCTGCTCCTGCATTTCGGCACGGGAGATGTAGCGAAAGAACTCCGACCAGGTGGTGACCGCGACGAGTCCGACGCCGAATCGACTCGCCTCGGCGAATGCGATATCGACCGCTTCCCGGCTGTACGCGGATCCGTCGACCCCCACGACCACCGGCATACCGGTTCGCTCGCCGCCGTCCCGGTAGGACTCCGGGATCACGGCGACCGGGCCGTGCGCGTACCGGGCGAGCGACGTGCTCACCGAGCCGAGCAGGCCGCGTCCGATCGCGCTGTGACCATTGGTCCCCACCACTACCGTGCGTGCGGTACGCGAGCGTTCGATCAGTACGGGTGCGGGATCCGGATCGACGACATAGGTGACGATCACCAGATCGTCGGCGAGTTCGCGAGCGACCTTCGCGGCCGATGCGCAGACCGCCTCGCCGTCGGCGCGCATGGCCTGGTTGTCGAATCCGACAACCCCCAGGCCGGGGCCGAAATCGATCGGCGCACCGACTGCGTACACGATGTGCAGTGGGGCGTGGTAGTAGGCGGCTGCCCGGGCGGCCCAGTGTAGGGCGGCCATGGAGGTGGACGAACCGTCGATGCCGACGACGACGGGCTGTTCGGTGTGTGTGCTCACAGGGCGCCTCCCACTCGACGGCTCGGGAGCTGTGCCGGGGACGGTCGCGGACGCTGCGCCGCTGCGGCTGCTACCGGTACTGCGACCGTAGGGCACCGCGGGCGTCGTCGAAGCGGGCCTTGGTCCCGGTTCCGGGAGTCCGAAGTCGTCTCCGCTCCGAGCGGGAAGGTACCGGCGCGAGCCGGTGCGGATCGTTCGAACGCGGTATCGGCGGGGAACACCGCACGAACCGCGGGTCGACTCGGGGCTTTCGGCATTTACCTCTCGGACCCCGGTCCGACAGGGTGTCGCAAGGGGTAGCGGACGAGCGTTGCCGCTCCGCCCTCGCGGCGGCCGGGGATCGGTGACCTTCGCCTCTCCCGGGTTCGCGGTGCCGATACGACAGTGGATATGTCGGCTCATGCGGGCCGGCCGATGGACGAAGGCGGCCGAGGATGGGTTCTCGCGAATCCCATATGACGCAGTCGGACCTGTTCACCTGGAGTATGGAGCAGGACCCGGTACTGCGGTCGACGATTGTGTCCGTGCTGGTTCTCGACACCGAACCCGAGTGGGACAGAGTGGTCGGCCTGTTCGATCGGGCGACCAGGGTCGTTCCGAGATTCCGGCACGTGCTGTCGTCGGCACCGTGGGGCCTGGCGCCACCCCGTTGGGAATCGGACCCCGGTTTCGACCTTTCCTGGCATCTGCGCCGAGTGGCATTGCCGCCACCGGCGGATCGGGCGGCGGTGCTGGAGTTCGCCCGCAACGAGATGATGACGGCATTCGACCCGGCGCGGCCGCTGTGGACCTGCACCGTTCTCACCGGGTCGCCCGAGGGCGGCAGCGCCGCTGTCCTGAAGGTTCATCACAGCCTCACCGACGGCGTCGGCGGGATGGAGATCGCCGCGCAGATTCTGGATACGACCAGGGCGGGGGTCGTCCGCGAGCCGGGCCTCACCTGCGCAGAAGCGGCGCCCGGACCGCTGACCGATCTGCTGAAGTGGAACGTGGTGACCGGATATCGTCTGCTCAGAGCCGGAGTATCCGCGGTGCCGGCGGCCGCTCGTGGTGTGACCGATCCGGCCGGGACCGTGCGCGGCGCGGTGCGGCTCGCGTCCTCGCTGGGGCGCCTGGCCCGTCCGGTCACCCGGACGATGTCGCCGGTGATGACCGAACGTGGCCTCGGGCGCCGGTTGACTGTGCTGGAGGTGCCGCTGGCACCCTTGGCCGCGTCGGCGCTGCGGGCGGACTGCACCGTGAACGACGCGTTCCTGACCGCGCTGCTCCTGGGGCTGCGTTCTTATCACCGTCGATACGACGCACCGCTCGAACAATTGCGAGTGACGATGCCGATCAGTGTCCGGGCCGAAGGCGATCCGCTCGGCGGTAACCGGATCACCCTGGCGAGATTCGCGGTTCCGGCGGGAATCGATGATGTCGTGGACCTGATGTGGGCGGTACACGATCTGGTCGACAGGTGGCGCCGGGAACCGGCGATACCGTGGTCGAACGAGGTGGCGGCCGTATTCAACCGCCTGCCCGCCGGCGCGATCGCGCAGATGCTCAAACATGTCGACTTCGTCGCCTCCGATGTGCCCGGTTCGCCGGTGCCGCTGTTCCTGGCCGGCGCCGAGGTCGAACACGTGTACGCGTTCGGCCCGACCATCGGTACCGCGTTCAATGCCACACTCGTCTCCTATCTCGGAACCTGTTGTGTGGGAATAAATGCCGATACGGCGGCCGTCCCGGATCCGGCGGAACTCACCGCATGTCTCGAGTCCGGATTCTGGGCGGTGCTGGCACGGGGAGTCGGTGAGAGCGCTCCCGCGCGAGGACGCCGAGATGTGCCGGCGGGGGCGTCTCGTCCCGACTCGGGAGAGGATCCTCGATGACCTGCCCACGAACGTTCCGGCGCCGGTGACCAGCGCCCGAGGGCGTCGCTAGAGTGACGGTCGTGGGTGCATGGGGAGTCAAGGCGCTGGAGAGCGACGAGGGTCTGGAAGTGCTGGCTCTGGTCGAGCAGATCTCCGACGGCCGGGATCGGGTCACGGCCGACGACCTGGTGAACGCCGCCGGTGCGGAAGGGTTGCTCGGCGGAGATCCGGCCGGCGACGAGTACCTGTACGACGTGACCGCCCTGGCGCTCGCCGAGATCCTCACCGGAGATACCGCGCAGCTCGCGGACCCGGCGTTCGGCGGGACTGTTTTCGTCCCGACCCCCACGGGCACCGCGGCGCTGATCACCTGGCTGACACAGCTGCGTGATGCGGGCGCGGACCGGGAGTTCCGGGAATTGTGGACGAGCGAACCACGCCACATCGTGCACATCACCGCGACCCTCGCGGCGCTGAGTCGCACCCAGGACGCTCCATAGCCGCTCCTGCCGCGGGGAGTGTGCCGAGTTCGTCGTAGTCGAGTCGCCGGTGGATCACACCCGTCGCCGACCGCCCGTCGACGGATGCGGCCGCGGTATCGGACGCTCGAGTCATCAGCATTGGACGTTTGTTCAAACGGGTGTTCACTCGGCGCAGAATGGTATTCTGAGGGGCATTCTCGAGCAGGAAATGCCTATGCCGGAAATCGACTCGAGTGCAACGCGGCCGCACGCGATTGCCGAGAAACTCGCAGCAGCCGGATTCACCGATCCATTCGAGATCGGGCGAGGCGGATTCGGCGCGGTTTACCGCTGCGCTCAGACCGGATTGGATCGCGTTGTCGCGGTCAAAGTGCTCCTCGCCGACCTCGAAAAGGAAAACGCGGATCGGTTCGTCCGGGAGCAGCTGGCAATGGGGCGGTTGACCGGACACCCGAACGTCGTGGAGGTGTTGCAGGGTGGCACCACCGCATCCGGCCTTTCCTACCTGGTGATGCCCTACTATCCCCGCGGTTCCGTCCACGCGCGGATCCGGCGCTACGGCCCTTTCTCGACGGCGGAAACCCTTCGGCTGGGAGTCGAGATCGCCGGGGCGCTCGAGACTGTGCATCGCCTCGGGATCCTGCATCGGGATATCAAACCCAGCAATATCCTGATCACCGATTACGGTGAACCGGTATTGACCGATTTCGGGATCGCGCGTGTCTCAGATAATTTCCGCACCGCCGCCGGAACGATCACAGGCTCGACGGCCTTCACGGCCCCGGAAGTCCTGTCGGGGGAGGAGCCCACCCGGGCGGCGGATGTGTACGGTCTCGGCGCGACACTGTTCGCCGTCTCGACCGGCCATGCGGCGTTCGAGCGCCGCAGTGGGGAAGAGGTGGTGGCCCAATTCCTGCGGATAACCACCCAGCCGGTCCCGGACCCGCGCGAGTACGAGATCGCCGAGGATCTCGCGCGGGTGATCGAACACGCGATGGCCCGGGATCCTGAACGGCGGCCCACCGCGCAGGCGCTGGGTGCGGAATTGCAGCGGGTGCAGGCAGCGCGCGGATGGCCGGTCGACGAGATCGCATTGCCGGTCGGGTCGGGCCCTCGGCCGGAAACCGGGAAAGCGGTGCGGTCCGTCCCCTCGACCGCGGACCTGCCGCGGACGCAGCCGCCGCTGCCATTACGGCCCGCGGTCGAGGAAAAGCGAATGCTTCCTCTCGAGATGACGAACTTCGTCGGTCGGCGTAAAGAACTGGCCGCGGTCAAGAGACTGCTGGGGAGTTCCCGGCTGGTGACGTTGACCGGTATCGGCGGGGTCGGCAAGACGCGTCTGGCGTTGCGGGCCGCGACAAGTGTGAAACCGGATTTCGACGACGGGGTGTGGCTGGCCGAGCTCGGGGAAGTGCGCGATGGTGCGCTGCTGCCGACGGTGATCGCCGCCGCGGCGGGGATCCGCGCGGCCGGGCAGCCGGTACTGGATATCCTGGTCGCCCACCTGGCCTCGAAACAGGTGCTTCTGGTGCTCGACTGCTGTGAACATGTCGTGGCCGATACGGCCGCGGTCGCCGAACATCTACTCCTGGCCTGTCCGGGGCTGCGTATTCTCGCGACCAGCCGTGAGGCCTTGAACGTGCTCGGGGAAGCGGTGCTGCGGGTTCCGTCGCTACCCGTTCCCGACTCGGACCGGCAGCCGCCGTCGGTATCGGCCGCGCCTCGCTACGACGCGGTCGGGATGTTCGTCGAACGCGCCGCCGCGGCAGTACCCGAGTTCGCACTCACCGAGGACAACGTCGCCACTGTCACCGAGATCTGCCGGCACCTGGACGGGCTCCCCCTGCTGATCGAGTTGGCGGCCGCCCGTCTCCGAGCGTTGTCACCCGAGCAGATCCTCCAGCGGTTGACCGATCGCTTCGCGTTGTTGACCAGTCGCAATCGCGGCGTACCGAGCCGCCACCAGACCGTGCGATGGTGCACCGACTGGAGTTACTCCCTGTGCAGCCCGGCCGAACAACTGGTCTGGGCCCGGATGTCGGTGTTCGTGGGCAGTTTCGCGCTCGATGCCGCCGAACAGGTGTGTCGGTGCGATCCCGAAGGCGAGGACCTGCTCGACGTGCTCGGAGCGCTGGTGGACAAGTCGATACTGATTCGGGAGGAGTCGGGTTCACTGGTGCGATTCCGCTTGCTCGAGACCGTCGGTGACTACGGTCGCGAGAAACTCGACGAGGCGGGCGAATACGCGGATCTGCGCCGTCGGCACCGGGATTGGTACCGGCAGTTGGCCGAAGGCACCGAAGGCGACCGAGCCGGCGCGACCCAGCTCGACTGGATCGAACGCCTCGACCGCGAGACACCCAACTTGCGTGCGGCGCTGGATTTCTCGCTGACCGACGACGAGCGGGATCCCGATGCCGGATTGTCGTTCGCGATCACGCTACGACTGTTCTGGCTGGCTCGTGGCCGACTGGACGAGGCTCTCTATTGGTATCACCGGGTGCTCGCCAACGGTGCTGCCCGGCCGACACCCGCGCGGGCAAAGGTGCTGCAGGCGGCATGTATGTTGTCCGACGCTCAGGGCGACTCCGCCGCGGCGGACGCGGCGGCGCGCGATGCGCGCACCCTCGCCGATCGAACCGATGATCCGCTGGTCCACGCGTACGCCGGTTTCACCGAGGGCAACCACGCGGTCTTCAGCGGTGAGCCGCAGCGGGCGCCCGCGCCACTGCAGGCGGCTCTCGCTGTACTCGGCGCTCAGGGCAGTGATACCTACGGGCAGGTCTCGGTACTGCTCTCGATCGGGTGGGCATACGAATTGCAGGGGAACAGTGCGGCGGCACTCCCGTATCACGAGAAGGCTGTCGCGATGGTGGAAGCCCGGCACGACGATGTCGACCGGGCTCCGGCGTTATGGGCCACCGCTGTCGCCGCCTGGCATCTCGGTGAGACCGAGCGTCCGCCGCGGCTGCTGCGCGATGCGCTGCGGTCCACCAGGCTGTTGAAGGACCCGCTCATGGCGGCCACCGTCCTGGAGACATTGGCATGGGTCATCGGCGTCGACGAGAACGCACGGAAGGTCTCTGTGCTCATGGGTGCGGCGGAGGTGCTGTCCCGGGCGACCGGGAGCTCGACCGCCATTTTCTCGAAACTTGTGGTGCACCACGACGAGTGTGTGCGTACGGCGCGACGCAGGCTGGGCGAGAAATCGTTCGGCGCGGCATTCCGGGAGGGAAACGCCATGGATCTCGACGCCGCGATCGACTACGCCCTGGGGGAGCGGTCGCAGACCGCGCGCGCGGGACCCACATCGGGATTGACCAAACGCGAACACGATGTCGCCCATCTGGTCGCCACAGGGCTGACCAACAAGGCGATCGCCGCCCGGCTGATGATCTCGCAGCGCACCGCGCAGGGACATGTCGAACATATTCTGACCAAGCTCGGATTCACCTCGCGGGCCCAGATCGCCGCCTGGGTCGCCGAGCAGAACTTGCCGAAGAACGGTTGACACCGTGGGCCGGCGCGGGACGGGTCAGCGCTCGGGTTTCGTATCCCGCTGGTGTCGCCCGGCGTCCGTGACGAGGGCCGGCACCACGAATGCGCGGATCTTCTCGCGCACCCGATCCAGGGAGCTCGCTTCCTCGGCGCCGCGGCTGATGTACATGATCTCGATTTCGGAGATCCATTCGCAGACCAGGCGCAGATCCAGCTCCGGCCGGATCTCGCCGGTCCGCTGCGCCGCGGCGAGTACCGGCTCCCACAATTCGTACGTGAGCTCGACCGCGCGTCCGGAATCGGTGAGCAGCGCAGTGGACAGGATCATCTCCTCCGGCGAGACCAGGCGGTGCATCATCGGGTCGAGCATGCCCTTGCGGATGTCCTCGCAGATTCCTTCGACCAGCTTGTCCTCGATCGCCGTCCAGCGTGCGATACCGGCGCGGGCCGGACCCATGTTCGCCCGGGCCCGGCGGGTCACGGATTCGGCGACCAGTGAATCGCGGTCGGTGAAATAGCGGTACACCGTGGCCCGGGAGACCGACGCCGCGCGCGCCACGTCTTCCATGGTCGTCTTGGTGATGCCGTAACGGGCGAAGCACGATTCCGCCGCGCCCAGGATGGCCGTCCGTGCGTCGTTCACTGTCTTCGTACCGCTCGCTGTCACGGATCGCACCGTACCAAGGCTGACATTTATCGAAAAGCTTTAGATAAGACGCTAGACAAAATTTGTATCACGTGCCACGCTCGATCGTATGGAGCGCGAGGAGAAGATCAGGCTCACGCAGCGGCTGATCGCTCATGTGGACAACGACACCACCGACTATGCGGACGATCTGCTCCGCGTGCCCTTCGCGGTGTTCGACGATCCGGAGCTGGCCGTCAAGGAACGCGAGGTGGTGCGCCGGTTTCCGCATATCGTGGCGCACGTCGACGAACTGCAGAAGTCCGGCGATTTCCTGACCACCGAGCTGATCGGCACTCCGCTGCTGGTGGTGAAACAGAACGACGGCAGTGTGAAGGCCTTCTCGAATGTGTGCCGGCACCGTGGTTCGAAGGTCGAATTCGGTGAGTCGGGGTGCAAGCGGGTCTTCTCCTGCCCCTATCACAACTGGTCCTACGGCAAGGACGGGTCGCTACGGGGGCTACCGCACGCCGACGGATTCGAGGGTATGGACCGCTCGGAATACGGACTGGTCGAGTTCCCGTGCGAGGTGCGGCACGGCTTGATCTGGGTGGTGCCGACCGTGGGCGCGGAGCTGGATATCGCCGCGGTACTCGGGCCCAAACACGACGCCGAGGTCACCGATACCGGGATGGCCGGCTCCTATCAGGTCCGCAAAGAGACCTGGCGGCTGGGTATGAACTGGAAGATCGCCGTGGACGGGGTGCAGGATTCCTATCACCTGTGTCAGTTGCACACCAAGACGGTCTGCAACTACCTCGAGGGCAATATCACCGCCTTCGACCCGGTGGGCCGGTCCTGGCGGCTGGTAGTGGCGCGTAAGGCGATCACCGAGGTACGAGACGCCGATCCCGACAGCTTCGACGTGCGTGACTACTCGCTGGCGAACTACACGGTGTATCCGGGCACCATGCTGGTCACCGAGCCCAACCACTTCGAGGTCTGGACCATCGTCCCGGACAAGGACGACCCCAACGTCAGCTACTGCACCATCCGGCTGCTGTCACCTCGCAAGCCGGAGACGCCGCGGGAGGAGCGGATCCTGGAGAAGAACTGGGAACTGCTCATGGAGACCCTGCACGCCGAGGACTGGTTCGTCACCAAGACGATCACCGACAATGCCGCGCACGGCCAGGTCCGCGAATTGATCTACGGCCGTAACGAACTGCCCGGTCAGATGTTCCACAATATGGTCGCCGCCGATGTCGCCACGCTCGATCGGGAGCGCACGGCCGCGCCGGTGCCCACCCGGTAGCGGCGTCGTGAGTGATAACGATCTCCTCGTGGACCGGCCCGCTCCGGGGGTGCTGCGGCTGACCCTGAACCGGCCCGCGGTGCGCAATGCGATCACCCTGTCCGCGCAACGGCGGATGGACGACGAGCTGTCCGCGGCCGCGGCCGACGATTCGGTGCGGGCCGTGATCCTCGCCGGCACGGGCGACCGGGCGTTCAGCGCCGGATACGATCTGGCCGAACTCGCCGCCCTCACACCCGCTCAGGCCGTGGCCGCGACCGCCGAGCGCGAGGAACTGCTGTGGCGGTACGTCACCTTTCCCAAACCGACCGTGGCGGCCGTGCACGGCGCGGCGCACGGCGCGGGCACCATGCTGGCCGTGTGTTCGGACCTGCGGGTCGGTGGGGCGGGGACCTCGATGGCGGTCTCCGCCGCGAAATACGGTGGTGTGAACCTCAGCTGGCTGCTCGATTCGCTGATCGGCGGGGCGCACGCTCGTGACCTGCTGTTGACGGCGCGCGAGGTGCGCGGCGCCGAGGCCCATCGGATCGGGTTGCTGCATCGCTACGCGGTCGATGTCGCCGCGGTCGCGGTGGACCTCGCGCAGCTGATGGCCGAGCGGCCCGCCGAGGGGTTACGGGAGATCAAGGCGCTGCTGCTGGAAGGCGCGGGCCGGAGTCTGCGTGACCGGTTCGACCGGGAGAACGCCGCGGTGCGGTCGAACCTGGCGGAGCAGCCGATCTCCGAGATGTTCTCGTCGTTCTTCGCAAGCCGGGGTCGGGTTCCGGAGGTCGAGGTATGAGCGGGCCGGGGGTTGTACCGCGGTACGAGCGCGCCGGGACCTCGGCTGTGTCCGGTGGGCCCGGCGCGAATGACCTGGGCTGGGACGATCCGTTCCTGCCGACCAGCGAGTCCGGTGACGAATACGCCGCACTCGTCCGGGCGCTGCGGGCCGTTCAGGAAGCGGTCACCAGGAGCCGCCCGACGCCGGCGGTCGCCGCCGCGGCGGGTGCGCGCCTGTCGGAGATCGCCGCCGCGATGCGGGAATTCGAAGTCGACGAGGATGCCCAGACTGCCGGCAAGCGCTGGGATCTGGCCGGGCGCGGGCACGCGCTGGCGCCGCCGCTGCATCTCGACGAGATCACCGCGACCTCGGCGCGGGGCCGGATCACGGTGGGTCGCTTCCATTCCGGGCGGTACGCGATGAACGGTGGCGTCACGCCGCTGGTCTTCGACGAGATCCTGGCCAGGCTCGCCAATCACGGCCGGCCGTGGGCGCGGACCGCGCATCTCGGTGTCGATTTCCGGGCGCCGGCGCCGTTGCACACCGAACTGACGGTGACAGCTCATTTCGTCCGGCAGGAGGGCCGCAAGCGTTTCCTGCGTGGCGCTCTCCATCACGGTGATCGGTTGCTCGCCGAGGCCGATGGTCTGTGGATCGAACTGAAACCCGAACAGACACACAATATTTCCGACGGACAGGAAGGAGCCGGGCGATGAGCGGCTTCTCGCTGCTGAACGGCGTGCGGGTACTCGAGGTGGCCCAGCTCGCACCCTCGTCACTGGGTGGGCATCTGGCCGATCTCGGTGCCGAGGTGATCAAGGTCGAAGCCGCGCCGGGCGGTGATCCGGTGCGGGTCGGCGGTAGCCGCGCGGTAGGCGCGCCGGACGGTCCGGCATTCATGCATCTGCGCTGGAACCGGGGCAAGAGGTCCGTGGCACTCGATCTGCGGACACCGGCGGGGAAGCAGGCGTTCCTCGATCTGGCGCGCTCCTGCGACGCGGTGATCGAGGGGATGCGCGGCGGATATCTGGACTGGCTCGGTATCGGCTTCGACGCACTGCGCGCCGTGAATCCGAAGATCGTGCTGTGCACCGTATCCGGGATGGGCACCGACGGCCCCTATCGCACGCTGGGCACCGGTGGCCCGGTGTTCGACGCCTACGCGGGACTGCGCGAAGTGACCACCCCGGACGAACCGCCGGTCGCCGGTATCGCCGGCTCGACCAGCCCGCCGATCGCCATGTACGCGCTCGGCGCCTACGGGGCGATGGGGCTGCTCGCGGCGCTGCACCGGGCCGCGAGCACGGGGGCCGGATGCCGGGTGGAGGTGTCCGGGATCGATATCGCGGCGGTGTGGATGCCGGATCTGGCCGACGCGGAGCTGAACCGTGACCGGTCGATGCCCCGGCCCACCTGGCTACCGGACGGTCGGCTGCCGGATTGGCCACGGCTGGAGGCATACCGCACCAAGGACGGCGCGGCGATCCTCTTCGGGTCCCATGTGGAGAAGTTCTGGCGCAATTTCCTGGTCGCGGTGGGCCGGGACGATCTGGTCGAGGTCGACCTGACCGGCACCGACGACGAGGCGCCCGCGCGCGCCGATCTCGTCTGGCGGGCGCTGACCGAGATCTTCGCGCAGCGGACCAGGGCCGAGTGGGTGCAGTTGTTCGTCGAGCAGCAGATCGCCGGCGGCCCGGTCAATACCGTGTCCGAGATGCTCGCCGATCCGCATTTCCGGGCGCGGGAGAACACCTATCGCGTCGAGTGCGAGGGCACCGGAGAGCTCGAGTTCCTGGTGAGTCCCGTCCGGGTGGCGGGGGAGAAGTTCGCGCCCGCTCTTCCACCGGCGGTGGGGGCCGATACCACGTGGGTGTTGCGTGAGATAGCGGGATACGACGACGAGCGGATCGCCACGGCTACCACTGGGCAATCGATACGTGAAGGAGCCTTCGCGGAAGGCTGATCCGGCGATACCCACGTAGTCGACGCCCCGGTGTGTGTTCCACCGCGGGTGTCGTCGGCGTGCGCGCGGGTGGATACGGGCATATCGCCGAAATCGGGTATTGCCCCAGCTATCTACAGGTGTTAGGTTTACGGCACGTAGTGAGCGCGATCACATCGCCCCTGTCTACGGCCGGCGTCTCCGGCGGATCACGAGGAGCTCAGATGAATCTTGCGGACTTGACTCGCTATTGGGGCAAGACCCGCCCGGACCAGCAGGCCGTCGTGTTCGGCGATACCGCCGAGACCTGGGCCGAGGTGGACGCGGTCACCGACGCGCTCGCCCGCGGTCTGGCCGCCCGCGGGGTCGGCAAGGGCGACCGGGTCGCGGTCATGATGCTCAACCGCCCGGAACTGGCGCACATCATCCTGGCCACGCTCAAACTCGGCGCCATCAGCGTTCCGCTGAACTTCCGGCTCACCGCCAAGGAACTGGCCCCGATGGTGCTGGATTCGGCGCCGCGGGTGGTGATCGTGGAGGACGATTTCGCGCCGCTGCTGGAGGTCGCCGCCGGACAGGCCGAATTCGAGACCTTCGCGATCGGTGGCGACGCGCATCGCCCGTACGGCGATCTGCTCGATCCCGGTCCGGCGGTCCGAGTGGATATAGCCGGCGACGACCCGGCCTTCATCTGCTATACCTCCGGCACCACCGGTGTCCAGAAAGGCGCCCTGGTCACGCATCGCAGCGCGATGGCGCCGGGTATCTCGCAGACCGTCAGCCACGGGTTCACCGCCCGCGACCGGGTGCTGTGCTCGGCACCCCTGGTGTACACCGGGTCGGTGCTGTCGATCTTCATGCAACTGGTGGTGGTTCCGGGCGCGACCATGGTGCTGCTCCGCGAATACGATCCGGAGATCGCGCTGGACACCCTGGAACGCGAGCAGATCACCGCGACCACCACGGTGCCGGTGATCTGGGAACGGATGACCACCCTGCCCGATTTCGGATCCCGGAAGCTGGCGAAGTTCACCTACGCCGGTACCGGGGGTGCTCCGGTGAGCCTGGACCTGGTCGACTTCTATCGTTCGCACGGGATTCCGCTCACCCAGGCCTACGGCCTCACCGAGGCGTCGGGTATGGTCTCCACGCTGAGCTTCGCCGATGCCCGCAGCCGGCCCGGATTCGCCGGGCTCGCGCTGGTCGGTACGCAGGTCAAGATCGGTGACCCCGGGGTCGATACACCGCCCGGTGAGGTCGGGGAGATCCTGGTGCGCGGCGAACACGTGATGCGCGGGTACTGGAACAAACCGGAGGCGACGGCGGCCACGCTGGTGGACGGATGGCTGCGTACCGGTGATCTGGGCCTGCAGGACGAGAGCGGGTTCCTCAAGATCGTGGACCGGAGTAAGGACATGCTGATCTCCGGCGGCCTGAATGTGTATCCGGCGGAGATCGAGCGGGCACTGCACGCGATCGAGGGTCTGGTCGATCTCGCGGTGATCGGGGTGCGCGACGACCGGTGGGGCGAGGTACCGATGGTGGTGTTCCACAGCGAGCGTCCCGCCGCCGAGATCGTCGCCGATATCGCCCACGTCTCGTCGACGGATCTCGCCAAATTCAAACGACCGAAACATGCTGTGGCACTGGGTGAACCGTTGCCACGTACCTTCTCGGGCAAACTCGCCAAACCGATGCTGCGGAAGCGGTTTCCGGAGGTGCCCGCCGAAGCGGTCGTGGTCGAGGGTCGGCCCGCCGGCGCATGAGTTTCCCACCGTGGCCGGCGATCGTCCGCTGTGCGCGGATCCGGCCGGGACGGCGCGATGAGGGGTCGTCCGGGCCGATGGCCGGGGAGAGGAACCGCGATGGCCGCTGCTGATGAAATCGGTACCTCCGCCCGGCGTTGCGTCTCGTACTGCCGCCTGTGTGCCTCCTCGTGCGGGGTGCTGCTCGATATCGAGGACGGCCGGATCGCGCGGGTCCTCGGCGACGCGCAGCACCCGATCTCCGGCGGCTACACCTGCCCGAAAGGCCGGCGGGCCGGCGACCTCGCGCACGGACCCGACCGGTTGACGAGTTCGCTGCGTCGCACCGGCACAGGCGAACACAGGCCGGTGCCGGTCGCCGTGGCGGTGGACGAGATCGCGCAGCGCCTCCGCGGCATCGTCGAGCGGCACGGGCCGGACGCCGTGGCCCTGTACACGGGTACCCAGCAGAATTTCGCGGCCCTCACTCCGCTGCTCGCACGGGCCTGGTTCCGCGGTACCGGCTCGCACAAGCTGTTCTCCACCATGACGATCGATCAGTCGGCGAAATGGGTGGTAGCCGAACGAATGGGCAGCTACCTCGGCGGCCGCCAGCGGTTCGAGGATGCCGATGTCTGGCTGCTGGCCGGCACGAACCCGGTTGTCTCCGGGAACGGTGGCGACGGTGACGGGGCCGTGGTGCACAACCCCTCGGTCACCCTGCGGGCCGCTCGTGCGCGTGGACTGCGGCTGATCGTGGTGGATCCGCGCCGCACCGAAACCGCCGCGTTCGCCGATCTGCATCTGGCGCCCCGGCCCGGCACCGACGCTGTACTGTTCGCCGGTCTGGTACGGGTGATCCTCCTCGAACGGCGTCACGATGCGGACTTCTGTGCCCGATATGTCGCGGACCTGGGCGAACTCGAGGCGGCTGTCGCGCCGGTGACGCCCGCGCTGGTGCGGGATATCTGCGGTGTCCCGGAGAATCGGTTGGTGACGGCCGCCCGCGTATTCGCCGACGGAAACCGTGGGATGGCCACCACCGGCACCGGTGTGTGTATGGGCCCGCATTCGAATCTCGCCGAACATCTGGTGGCGGCCTTGAACGTGGTGTGCGGCCGTTATCCACGGGAGGGCGAACGCGCGGACGACCGGGCGGTACTCACCCGCCCGGTCCCCGCACGGGCCGAAGTGGCGGCGCCGGCGCGGGCCTACGAACACGGGTTCCGCAGCCGGATCGACGGTGTGCGGGCGATCCGTGGTGAACTACCGTCCGGCATTCTCGCGGACGAGATCCTCGCGCCGGGCCCCGACCGGGTGCGCGCGCTGATCGTCTCCGGCGGCAATCCGGCGGCGGCGCTGCCCGGGCGGGCGAAGACACTGCGGGCGTTGCGTTCACTGGACCTGCTGGTCTGCGTCGACCCCCGGCTCTCGGATACCGCCCGCCTGGCCGATTACGTCATCGCCCCCACGACCATGTACGAGCGCGCCGATCACACCGCGATCATGGAACCGTTCTTTCCGCGTCCCTTCGCCCAGTACACACCCGCGGTACTGGATCCGCCGCCGGGGACGATCGACGACTGGCGGTTCTTCCTCGACCTCGCGGTGGCGTCCGGGCAACCGGTGAAGTTCGCCGGCCGGATTCTCGATCCGGATCGGCCACCCACCGCGGACCAGTTGCTGGCCATGATGACCGAACGCGGACGGGTGCCGTTCGGCGAACTCACGAGCGCACCGCACGGTCATCCGGCAGATATCGGGGACGCGGTGGTCGGCCCGCCGGAGCCCGGCGCCGCCGGGCACCGCCTGCGGTTGATGCCCGCCGATGTCCGCTCGGAACTACGGGCCGCGCTCGGCGAACAGGCTGTGGCAGAACGGTTTCCGCTGCGTCTGACGGTGCGCCGCATCCGGGAGGCCGTCAATTCGACCGGTATCGGGGTGCCCGGCCTGGTACCCGGGGCTACCAACCCGGCCGCCCTGCACCCCGACGATCTCACCGCCTACGGCCTGGTGGACGGTGCCGCGGTCATTGTGCGCGGCGCGGCCGGCCGGGTCCGGACGACCGTACGCGCCGACGATACGGTCGCGCCGGGCACCGTGACGATGACCCACTGCTTCGGATCCCTCGACCCGGACGAGGAGTCCGGAGTGAATGTCAACGCGCTGACCGGCACCGCCGGGGCGCAGACGATCAACGCGATGCCGACCCTGACGGCCGTTCCGGTCGCCGTCGAACCCGCGCCGCGCCCGACCCCGGAGGCGATATGACGACCCTGCGCGGCGCGCACCGCATCTGTCCGCTGTGTGAATCGACCTGCGGCCTGCTCGTCGATATCGACGACCGGCGGATCACCCGGATCGCCCCCAACGCGCGCGATGTGTTCAGCGCGGGGCACAGCTGCGCGAAAGGTCTCGGTCTGGGTGCGCTGGAAGCCGACCCGGACCGGGTACGCACGCCGCTGCTGCGGACGGCTGCCGGGGAATTCCGCGCGGCGACCTGGGACGAGGCCTTCGACGAGATCGCCCGCCGCCTACCCGAATTCGTGACCGGCGATCCGGGCAGTTGCGCGATCTATCACGGAAATCCCGGCGCGCACCATCTGGATACGACCTTCTACCTGGGCGAACTGATCGCCGCGCTCGGTACGCGCGGTATCTACTCACCGGCCAGCGTCGATACCTGGCCGAAGAACCTCGCGCATATCCTGCTGTACGGCACCGGGCTGGGGCTGAGCCTGCCGGATATCGACCGCACGGACTATCTGCTCATTCTCGGTTCGAATCCCGTGGTGTCGAACGGTAGTACCGTCACCGCACCCGGGATGGCCGACCGGTTGCGCCGGCTCCGCGCCCGCGGCGGGACCCTCGTCGTGGTCGATCCTGTCCGCACGGATACCGCCGCCCTCGCCGACCTGCATGTGCCGATCCGACCCGGTACCGACGCGCTGTTCCTGTTCGGTGTGCTGTCGGTGATCGCGACCGAGCACACGATCCGACCGCATCGGATTCCGGAACAGGTGCACGGGGTGGCCGAGGTCCTCGAACTGGCGCGGGAATTCCCGCCGGAGGTGGTCGGCCCAGCCTGCGGTATCGATCCGGAGCTCGTGCGGCGGGTCGCCCAGGGGTTCGCGGCGGCCGATTCGGCGGTGGCGCATTCCCGGATGGGCAGCTGTATGCAGGAGTTCGGCACCCTCGCGAACTGGCTGGTCGAGGTGGTCACCATCGTCACCGGGAACCTGGACCGGCCCGGCGGCGCGATGTTCGCGCTGCCGCCCGCCGGCGGTCCGAACACCTGGCCGATATCCACCGTGCGCCCGATGGTCGGCCGGTGGCGGTCGCGGGTGCGCGGGCTGCCCGAGGCCATGGGCGAACTACCCGCGGTATGTCTCGCCGAGGAGATCCTGACCCCCGGACCGGGTCGTACCCGCGCCCTGCTCACGGTGGCGGGCAATCCCGCGCGGTCGCTGCCGAACACCGGACGGGTCGAAAAGGCGCTGCGGGAACTGGAATTCATGGTGTCGGTGGACTGCTACGTCAACGAGACGACCCGATACGCCGATGTGATCCTGCCGCCGCCACCGCTGACGACCCGCGGGCATCACGATGTGACCCTCGCGCATTTCCAGGTCCGCAATGTCGCGCGCTACACACCGCCGCTGTTGGACCGCGCCGACGGCGAACCGGCCGAATGGCAGATCCTGCTGCGCTTGGCCGCCCTCGCCAAGGGCGAAACGGGCCGGACACCGGAGGAACTGGACGATGCCGTCGCCGCGGTCGCCGCGCGCCGGGCCGCGAAACTGGCCGGTGCCGAGCTCGATCGGGTCCTCGCGGCGACGGCGGGCCGCCGCGGACCCGAGCGGCTACTGGACCTGCGGCTGCGCAGTGGTCCCTACGGCGACCGCTTCGGTGAAGTACCCGGCGGCCTGACCCTCGCCCTGCTCGAGGCCGACCCGAACGGCATCGACTACGGTCCGCTGCGGCCGCGCCTCCCCGAAGTGCTGCGCACCCCGGACGGCCGGATCGACCTGGTCCCGGAGCCGATCGTCGCCGATATCGCGCGCCTGCGCGCGAGTCTCGCCCGGCCGGTGCCGGAGCTGCTGCTCATCAACCGGCGGCAGCGGCGGGCCATGAACTCGTGGTTGCACAACGCCCTGCCACAGCCGGACGACGGTCAGTGCGCGTTGCTGATGAACCCGGCGGACGCGGCCGGGCGCGCGCTCGTCGACGGGGACCGGGTCCTGGTCGGCTCCCCGGTCGCCTCGGTCACCGCGGAACTGCGTATCGATACCGCGCTGCGGCCCGGCGTGGTGAGCATGCCGCACGGCTGGGGGCACCGCGGCCCCGGGCTGCGGACCACCCGTTCGGCCGCCGCACCCGGTGCCGACTACAACGCGCTGGTGGACGATACCGCCGCACTCGAGCCACTGACCGCGGCACCGATCTTCAACGGGGTGCCGGTCACCGTCACCCGCTGCCGCGAGGAGGACCCCCGATGAGCTATGTGATCACCCAGAACTGCTGCAACGACGCCACCTGTGTCGCGGTCTGCCCGGTGGACTGTATCCATCCCACACCGGCCGAACGCGCCTACCGGACCACCGAGATGCTCTATATCGATCCGGGTACCTGTATCGACTGCGGGGCCTGCGCCGATGTGTGCCCGGTGGACGCCATCACGTCCGCGGACCGGCTCCGGCCCGAGCAGCAGCGCTACCGCGACCTGAATGCCGAGTACTACGAACAGCATCCGCGAGAAGCGGCGCCGGGAGCACATGTGCAGCCGCTGCCGCTGTCGATCGCGACCGCCGCCGTCGGAGTACCCGAACCGCTGCGGGTGGCCGTCGTGGGATCGGGTCCCGCCGCGTTCTACGCGGCGGAGGAACTCCTGGCCCGCCGCGATATCGCCGCCGAGGTGACCATGCTGGAACGGCTGCCCGTGGCCGGTGGGCTGGTGCGTTTCGGGGTGGCCCCGGACCATTGGCGCACCAGAACGGTGGACCGGGTCTTCGCGCGCACCGCGCGCCGCGCCGGGTTCGGCATGTATCTCGGAGTCGAGGTGGGGCGCGACGTGACGACGGCGGAACTGCTGGAACACCACCACGCCGTGCTCCACGCGTCCGGTGCGGCCGGGGACCGCCGGCTGGGGATCCCGGGCGAGGACCTGCCGGGCAGCCGCTCCGCGCGCGAATTCGTCGCCTGGTACAACGGCCATCCCGACCACGCCGGCCGCCGGTTCGACCTGTCGGCGCGCCGCGCGGTGGTGGTCGGCAACGGCAATGTCGCCCTCGATATCGCACGCATCCTGGTCACCGGCGCGGAGCGGCTGGGCGGCACGGATATCGCGGACCACGCACTGGCGGCCCTCGCGCAGAGCTCGGTGGAGGAGGTGATCGTCCTCGGTCGGCGCGGCCCCGGACACGCGGCCTGCACGACCCCGGAACTGCTGGCGCTGGGTTCACTGCCGGGGGTCGACGTGCTGGTGGACGGCCCGGTCGCCGCCGGTCCGGACGCTCCGACGAAACTGCGGGTGCTGGCCGAGTACGCCCGGCATCGGCCGACCCCGGGCAACAAACGGATCGTGCTGCGTTTCGGATCCACACCGGTGGCGGTCGACGGCGGCGGGCGCGCCGAGGAGCTGGTGGTACGCGGCACCGAGAGCGGGATATCGGAGTCGATCCGGTGCGGCCTGGTGATCCGTGCCGCCGGATACCGGGGCCTGCCGATCGCCGGCCTGCCGTTCGACGAGCAGACGGCGACGGTCACCAATATCGCGGGCCGGGTGATCGACCCGGACAGCGGTGCACCGGTCCCCGGCCAGTATGTGGCGGGTTGGATCAAACGCGGCGCGACCGGAGTGATCGGCACGAACCGGTACTGCGCGGCCGAAACGGTGGCGGCGCTCGTGGCGGATCATCGGCGCGGTCGGCTCCCCGTGCCGTCCGCGGCGGCAACGGAATTCGCGGCGCTGATCCGCCGTCGGTGCCCGGACGCGTTGAGCGGCGCGGACTGGCGTGCGATCGACCGGCACGAGCGCCAGCGCGGGCAGGAATCGGGACGTCCGCGCGTCAAGATCGTCGACCCCGCGGCCGCCCTACGGGTCGCCGCGGCCGGTCGTGCCGAGGAGTGAGCCGGTGGTATCCGAACAGATCCACACGTTCTGCCGTATCTGCGAACCGGGTTGCGGTCTGCTGGCCGAGGTAGCGGACGGGAAGGTGACCCGGCTGCGGCCGGATACCGAGCATCCGGTGCACAAAGGCTTCTGCTGCCACAAGGGCGTGCACTACCTCCAGGTGCACGACGACCCCGACCGTCTCGACCGCCCATTGAAAAGGCGCGCGCCGCGCGGTGCGGAGTCGGGCGATTTCGCACCGGTCGACTGGAATACCGCCTTCCGGGAGATCGCGACTCGTATCCAGGATGTCCGCCGCCGGTACGGGCGCAATGGCCTGGCCGTCTATCAGGGCAATCCGTCGGCGTTCAACGGCGCCTACTATGCGAACGCGGCCCGGATCGCGCGCGGTTTCGACACCCGGATGCGCTTCAGTGCCGGAACCCAGGACACCTCGGCGAAATACGCGGCCAGCGAGGCCGTCTACGGCGCGTCGATGGCCCATCCGATCCCGGATCTGCTGCACACCCACTACTTTCTGTGCCTCGGCAGCAACCCGGCCGTCTCCCATATGACCCTGCTGCACATCTCGGATCCGATGGCCAAGATCCGGGCCGTGCGCGCTCGCGGCGGCACGGTGCTCTTCGTGAACCCGCGCCGGATCGAATCCGCGACACCGGATACCGGTGAGGTGTTGCTGATCAAACCGGACACCGATTTCTTCTTCCTGGCCGCACTGCTGCACGAGATCGTCTTCCGGATCGGCTTCGACCGCGCCGCCGTCGAACAGCATGCCCGCAATATCGACGATCTGCTCGACTTCGTCCGGCGTTATCCGCCGATTCGGGTGGGCGAGGTGACCGGTATCGCGCCCGAGACGATCCGCCGGGTCGCCGACGAGTTCTGCGCGGCGCCCAGCGCGAGTGTCTACATGGCGACCGGCGTCAACCAAGGTCGCCTGGGCGCCCTGGCCTATTGGATGCTCACGATGGTGAGTCTGTTCTCCGGTAATCTCGGCCGCCGCGGCGGCAATATCTACTCGCGCGGTATCGCCGACGCGGTGCGGGGTTCGAAACGCCGCCGCACCGACCCGTTCTTCGAGAGCCCGCTGGGCGAACTCCGCACCGTGAGCGGCGACCTGCCCGCCGTACTGCTCCCGGAATTCATCGAACAATCCGGTGAACCGGTCCGCGCCCTGATCGTCGTCTCGGGCAACCCACTGCTGTCGGTGGGCGGCGAACAGCGGCTGCGCCGGGCGTTCGAGAAACTCGAGCTGATCGTCACGATCGATCTGTACCGGACCGTCACCGGTGAGATGGCCGATTACGTACTGCCCGCGACCGATTGGCTCGAACGCGCCGATATCAACTTCCTGAACACCCTGGGCGTGGCGTTGGAACCGTATGTGCAGTACACGCCCGCGGTCGTCGAGCCCGCGGGGGAACGGCGCGACGACTGGTGGATCCTCTCGCGCATCCAGCAGGAACTCGGCGTATCGACACTGCTCGACGACCCGGACCCGGACCCGTTCGCCCCCATCGACGCCGTCCTGCGGGAGGCCGGCACCGGCCTGGACCGGCTCGCGAGCCGGCCGTGCGGAACCGAGGTCCTTCCCGAACCCGACCCGGCCCACGTATTCGAGATCGCCGTGCAGCACGACGACGGCCTGATCGACTGCTGCCCGGAACTGTTCCGCCGTGCCTACGACACCGCGGAATCGATTCTCACCGAGCTGGCGGCCGAAAGCCCCGGCCAGCTGAAGCTGATCACCCGGCGAACGAATCACATGGTCAACAGCTGGCTGCACAACCTCCCGGTCTTCGACCAGGAGATCCACCGGGGCAACCCGTTGTGGATGCACCCGGACGACGCGCGGCACCGCGGATTCGTCGAGGGCGACCCGGTCCTCGTCCGCAATCGATACGGCTCGGCCGAAGCGGTATTGCAGTACGACGAATCCCTGCGCACCGGTGTCGTCGCCATGACACACGGCTGGGGGCAGCACAGCGCCGACGGACTCGGCGTGGCCCGGCACAAGGCCGGTGTGAACGTGAACTACCTCGCGCCCACCGGCCGGGACGGTTACGACCCCCTCAGCAATCAATCCCATCTCACCGGTATCAACGTCGAGGTGCTGCGCGCAGACCGGACCGCGGACCGGGAACCGGCAGCTACGAGGACGAGCGAATGACGGCCCAGGACAGCGGAATCGACGCCATACACCAGCGGCGGGTCGCGATCGTCACCGGTGGCGGCCGGGGGATCGGCGCCGCGATCTCCCGGCGCCTGGCCGCCGACGGGTTCGCGGTCGCGGTGAACTATTCGGCGAGCGCGGAACACGCGGCGGATGTGGTCGGCGAGATCACCGCTTCCGGTGGCCGGGCGACCGCCGTCCGCGCCGATATCTCCGACGCCGAACAGGCCGCGGCATTGATCGCCGCGACGACAGCCGAACTGGGCGCGCCGACCGTCCTGGTGAACAACGCCGGGATGAACCTCGCCGGCTCGGCGCGCAGACAGTCGCCCCGGGAGTGGGACCGGGTGATCGGGGTAAACCTCAGCGGAGCCTTCTACTGCACCCACGCTGCCCTTCCCGGAATGTACGAGAAAGGCTGGGGCCGGGTAATTTTCGTCAGCAGCCCGTCCGGCGGCCGCAAACCCGCTCCCACGATGAGCGCCTATGCCGCGGCCAAGGCCGGCCTACTCGGTATGACCCGCACCCTCGCGCTCGAGGTCGCCCGCCGCGGCATCACCGTCAACGCGGTCATGCCCGGATTCGTCGAGACCGACATCATCGCCTCCGGTGGCCCGGACGCGGTGGACACGCTCGCGGCGAGTTGGCCCCGCATACCCGCGGAGTCGATCGCCGCGACGGTGTCGTTCCTGGTGAGCGACGACGGGCAGCATGTGTCGGGGGAGGAGGTCGGAGTCTGGCTGGGTGGTCCGGTGTAGCCGTCCTCAGGTGGTCGCGGTGTCCTCCTCGAAGGCCATCGCGACCCGGGACAGTGTGCCGCCGTCCGTGGTCGGGACCGTCAGGCCCGACAGGTATGCCGATTCGTCGGAGGCCAGGAACAGGGCGACGTTCGCGTTGTCCCGCAGACTCGGTGGCCGATTCAGCTTCAGCGGAATCGGAGACACCGCGGGATCCCAGGGCCCGGCGACTTCCTCGTATGACCGCCCGACGACCGGCGCCCCGGCCGGGGCGAGGAAGTTGGGTGACATTCCGTGCGTGGGTGCCAGCGCATTCACCCGGATACCGTATTTGCCGAGGTCGAGCGACAATCCCCGGACCAGGCCGTTGACGCCCGCTTTCGTCGCGCTGTAGATCGCGGCCGCCGGATAGGCGACCAGGGATGCGGCCGAGGAGGTGGCGATGATCGATCCGCCACCGCCTCGGCGCATGGCCGGAACCGCCGCCTTGGCGCAGTAGAACACTCCACTCAGGTTCACCGAGAGCACCCGCTGCCAGTCCGCGTCGGTGAGGTCCTGGAATTCCACCTGCTCGCCGCCGGCCACGGTCGGGACGCCGCCGCGGGAGATGATCCCGGCGTTGGCGAACATGATGTCCAGCCTGCCGAAGGCTTCGAATGTCGTCTCGACACTGCGGCCGACGGCCGCCTCGTCCGCCACATCGGCCACGATCGCACGTGCGGTGCCACCTTGTCGCTCGACGAGTTCGACTGTCTGCGCAGCGCGTTCGGCGTCGATATCGACGACCGCGATCCGGGCGCCTTCCGCGGCGAACAGTTGTGCGCTTTCGCGTCCGAGGCCGGATCCGCCCCCGGTGATCACAGCGACTTTGCCGTCGAGCCTCATGGCAACTCCTGGTGGGTTCATAGCATTCGGGAATGAACAGGGACCGGTGTTTCCGGTGCCGTTCGGGATTTCGATTCCGGTACGCGGCCGATGATCGGTACCGCCGGAAATGAGCGAAGACCGCTCTGCCGGAACAACATATGTCATGAGAGCGCGCCGGTCAACGACTTCTCGGGTATGCCGGAAATTTGCTGTGGCGATTGATCGAAAATCCGCTCTTGTGCGATTAACCGATAGGGTTTAGATTAACGGCTGTGACCCACACCGCATCGGCGAGGTGGGGATCATGGAAGTTCCGGGGGCTGTGCATATCTCGTATGGAGTGTGGGACATGGCTGGTACCGTCGTCGATTCGCTGCTGTGGTGGTCGCGTATCGCACCGGATAGTGCCGCAATCGTTTTCGAAGAAGAGCGCGTCACCTATGCCGAACTGAACTCGTGGGCGGACGCGGTCGCGGCCGACCTGCTGAGCAGGGGAGTGGGCCCGGGGGACCGGGTCGGTATCGTCGGCGCGAACTCGCTGTCCTGGTGCGCGGCGGCGCTCGGGGCGCTGAAGGTGGGTGCTATCGCCGCACCGTTCGGGCATCGCCTGGTGCCCGCGGAACTCGCCGCGCTGGTCGAGGACGCGGCACCAGCCGTCGTGTACACCGACGCGGAACTCCGTCCCCGGCTGGAAGCCGTACTCGCGCAGGGTTACCGGTTCGGCCTCGCCGTGCTCGAGCATGCTGTCGCCCCACTGCGGGGTCGTCGAGCGGCCCCGGTCCCGGCGCGCGATCCGGACCTGTCCGAACCGACCATGATCGTGTTCACCAGCGGTACGACGGGCCGGTCCAAAGGAGTGGTCTTCGACCACGCGAACCTGGCCGCGGTCGCCTACGAGTGGTCGCTGATCGAATCGGTGCGGCCGGGCGGGTTCCGCCCGCTGGCCGCATTGCCGCTGTGGACCTGCGCCGGAATGGTGTGGAGTATCGCTCGGACGATGCTGCACGGCGGAACCATGTACCTGCTGGCGCGGCTGGACGCGGAGTCCGCCCTGCGCACCCTGGTCGAGCATCGGGTGACCACGCTCAACGGTCCGCCGATCCTGTTCGAGCGGATCGCGGACGCCGAGGGCTTCGCCGCGGCCGACCTGAGTCATATCACCACCGCGCATGTCGGCGGGGCCCCGGTGCCGCTGCCCCTGCTGCACGCCTGGGCGCGGCAGGGGGTGTGCCTGCGCCAGATCTACGGCCAGACCGAGATCGGCGGTACCGCCACGGCCAACCCGCCCGACTTCGCGGCGGTGAGTCCGGAGAAGTGCGGGTGGGGTGGGATATTCACGCGGATCCGAGTGGTCGATATCGAGGGCGTGGACTGCCCGCCCGGGCAACCCGGTGAAATCCTGCTTCGTGGACCGGGGATGACCCGGGGCTACTGGCGCAACGACGAGGCGACCGCGGCGACCATCGTCGACGGCTGGATCAGAACCGGTGATCTCGGGGTACTGGACGAGAACGGTTGCCTCACCTATGTCGACCGCATCAAGGACATGATCATCTCGGGCGGGCTGAACATCTCCCCGGCCGAGATCGAGCGCACCATCCTCGGGCTGTCCGGTATCGAGGAGGTCGCGGTGATCGGGGTCCGGGATCCGAGATTCGGCGAAACCCCGGCCGCGATCGTCTACGGCGACGGCTCGCGCGGCGCCGGCGATGTGGTCGCGCACTGTAACGCCCGGCTGGCGGATTACAAGGTGCCGCGCTACATCGTCGTTCGCGACGAACCGCTACCGAGAATGTCGAGTGGGAAGATAGCCAAGCGTGAACTGCGCGCGATGTATTCCGATATAGAGCGGCGGTACGAGAAAGTTCGCTGACTCGGATCGGATCCGTTCACCGCAGCTCGTAATGCCGGTTCTCGCGCCGAGAAACGGATAGCGGAATACGCGCCTCGGCGCATTCCGGAAATTCGATCACCTACGCACGAATCCATTCGCGGACGCCGTCCGGCGCCCCGCCGATTCCGCATACCCGAACGGCTCCCGACCGACAGGAGATGGACATGGAAGCACATACCGAGACGGGTCCGCTGCGGTTCGGCGTATTCCTGCCGCCCTACCACAATCCCCGCCGCAACCCGACCCTCGCACTGGCACAGGACCTGCGGCATGTGGAGGAACTGGACCGCCTGGGGTTCCATCAGGTGTGGTTCGGCGAGCACCACAGCGGGGGCTACGAGGTGGGGCCCGCGCCGGAGCTCATGATCGCCGCCGCGGCCCAGCGCACCGAGCGGATCGAGCTGTGCAGCGGGGTGATCTCGCTGCCGTATCACCATCCGCTCATGGTCGCCGACCGGATCACCTTCCTGGACCATATGACCCGGGGCCGGATCCGCATCGGAGTCGGTCCCGGCGCGCTGGTCGCCGATTCCCAGATGATGGGCATGGACTACAACCTGCTGCGCCCCCGGATGGAGGAAGCACTGGACGCGATCCTCGAGCTGCTGGCAGGTGCCGGCCCGGTGGATCGGAAGACGGAATGGTTCACGCTCGAGGACGCGCGCGTCCAGCTCGGCAGTTATCGGCATCCCGGGGTGCCGATCACTGTGGCCGCGGCGATGTCGCCCTCGGGGCCGAAATTGGCCGGGAAGTACGGTCTCGGCCTGTTGTCGGTCGGGGGCACGGGGGACAGGTCGATCGAACTGCTCGAGCAGACCTGGGAGATCACGTCCCGGGAAGCCGCCGCGCACGACCGGACGGTGTCCCGGCGGGACTGGGCGATAGTGGGCAACCTGCATATCGCCGACACCTACGACGAGGCCGTCGAGCAGACGCGCTACGGCCTGCGCGATTTCATGGACTACCGGCATGTGGTGACGCCGATGCGGATGATCGAGCCCGGGGAGCGGATCGAGCACGAGGAACTGGTCCGGCGGGTGAACGAATCGGGCTACGGGTGTATCGGCGATGCCGAGCAGGCGATCGCCTATATCCAGAGTTTGATCGAGCGGACCGGCGGGTTCGGGACGTTCCTGGCCACCGCCCACGATTGGGCCGATACCGACGCCACCTCGCGGATGTATCGAATCCTGATGCGCGATGTCGTCCCGCGCTTCACCGGGGCGTGCGAGCCGCTGCTGGAGTCCTACCGGTGGACGCAGGCTCGTAAAGAAGGCTTCGGCCAGCGGTTTGCGGCCGGAATCAGTAATGCCACAAAGGATTACGAGCGGACCACGACCGCACGCGCGGACTGACCGCCTCGTTCGACGACAAAACGGCGGCGCGTACGAGGGGCTCGCCGTACAGCAGATTCGGCACTGGGAGAGAACATGACAGGTCTGGACGGCAAGGTAGCGATGATCACCGGAGGCGCCCGGGGACAGGGGCGGTCGCATGCGCTCTCCCTGGCGAAGGCGGGCGCGAAGGTGGTGATCTGCGATATCGCGGCCCCCATCGCCGAAATACAGTATCCACTCGCCGGGCCGGAGGATCTCGAGGAAACCCTGCGCGTGGTGAAGGAAGCGGGCGGTGAGATCGCCGGTATGCAGGCCGATGTGCGCAGCAGCCCGGATATGGAAGCGGTGGCCGACCTGGCCGTATCCCGCTTCGGGCGCCTGGACATCCTGGTCGCGAACGCGGGGGTGCACGACCATGCCGAGTCGACCTGTGAGATCAGCGATGCGGCGTGGCAGACCATGCTGGACGTGAACCTGACCGGTGCCTGGAAAGCCTGCAAGGCCGCGGTCCCGCGGATGATCGCCGGCGGCGCGGGCGGATCGATAGTCATCACCTCGTCCGTGGACGGACTGCGCGCCGCGCCGTCGTGGGGGCACTACGGTGCGGCCAAGCACGGGCTGCAAGGTCTCAAACAGACACTCGCCTTCGAACTGGCCGACCACAACATTCGCGTGAACACCGTGAACCCGACCGGTGTCGCGTCGCCGATGGCGACGGGCCTGTCGAACGTCCTGCCCTGGGTGGTGCGCAAATGGGCCCACAGCGACCGCAGCAATCTCCTGGACGTGCCGATGCTCGATCCGCAGGAGATCAGCAATGCGGTGTTGTGGCTGGTCTCCGACGCGGCACGGTACGTGACGGGTGTCGATCTGCCCATCGACGCGGGCTATCTGGTCAAACACTGACGACCTGGCCCGCGGCCCCGCGACGGCCGGGGCTTCGTGGAGAAAGTTGACGAAAATCGTATGAGAGTCAGTACCGAACAGGAACTACGCCGATTCCCCGCTACCGAACTGGCCGGCCCCGCCGCCGACGGTGTCGACGCCGGTTATTGGCAGGGCTTGGCCGCAGGCGAGTTGCGGCTCCAACGCTGCACCGACTGCGGCCTGTGGCTGTGGGGCCCGCGCTGGATGTGCGGGCGCTGCCGGAACTTCGAGCTGTCCTGGGCGGCGGTCGAAGCGGTCGGCACCGTGTATTCGTGGTCGCGTACCCGGCATCCGTTCATCTCCGAGCTGGCCGGCGAAGTACCGTACGTCACGGTCCTGGTCGAACTACCCCGTGCGGGAAACCGGCGGGTACTCGGACTGCTGGTCGACCCGGTCGGTGCCGACGACATCCGTATCGGGGACCGCGTCCGAGGAGTCGTCCAGCAGCCCGCGGGCACGCGATGGCCACTGCTGCGCTGGCGGCGGGAACGGCCGGCGGATACGGAGCGGCTGCGATGAGCGCTTCGATCGTCCGGGGTGCCGCCGCCGTGGTGGGCGTCAGCGAATTCCATTGCAAACGCGGCGAATCGGGGCGGACGGAACTGCAATTGACGCTGCGCGCGGTGGTCGAGGCCGCCGCCGATGCGGGGATCGACCCGCGGGAGATCGACGGTTTCGTCTCCTACGGTGGCGGCGACAACGACGGGACGGTCGTCGGATCGGCCCTCATGGTCCACCGGATCCGCTGGTCGAACATGATCTGGGGTGGTGGCGGCGGTGGTGCGGCCGCGGCCGTCACGAACGCGGCGATCGCGATCGCGACCGGGCAGGCCGACTGTGTGGTGGTGTATCGCGCGATGTCGCAGCAGGACAGCGGCCGGCTCGGCTACGCCGAACACCACTTCGACGGCCAGATGCTGCCGCACGGGGTGGGTTCACCCGCACAGGCCTGTGCCCTGCGGACCCAGCGAATGCTCGAGGCCGACGGTGTCCCGGCCACGGCCGTCCGCGCGCTGGTACTCGCCGACTACTTCCACGCCCAGCAGAACCCGGCGGCGGCGGCCTACGGGCGCCCGCTGGATATCGCGGGATACGAGGCGGCCCGGATGATCGTGGAACCCTATCGCCTGTTCGACTGCTCCCGCGAGAACGACGGCGCCGTCGCCCTGCTTCTGATGCGCGCCGACCGCGCCCGGGACCTGGTGGACAAGCCCGCCTACGTGCTGGCCGGAGCTCAGGGGGCCACGGCGGGTTATGCCGTCGATTCCGAGAACGACCCCGACTACAGCTCGGCGGGGTTCGGTGGGCCGGCCGGAGTGGCCGCGCAGTTGTGGGCGGCGGCCGGGATCGGGCCCGCGGAGGTCGATGTCGTCCAGGTCTACGAGAACTTCAGCGGCTCCGGCGTGGCCGCGCTGATCGATCACGGTCTGTGCCCGCGCGGTCCGGCCGCGGCGACCGTGCTGACCCAGGAGAACCTGACTGCGCCGGCGGGCGGGCTGCCGGTCAATACCAGCGGCGGGAATCTCGCAGATTCGTTCGTGAACGGAATGGGTTTGGCGGTGGAGGCGGTCCGGCAGTTGCGCGGTACCTCCACCAACAATGTTCCCGGCGCGGCTATCTCGCTGTTCATCGGCGGACCGATGGCCGCGCTGGTCAGTTCCGTCCTGTTCTGCGACCGGGCGGCGCTGTGAAACCGGGGCACGGAGTGGACGAGGCGCCGGGCCGGATCGACGAGCCGCGCTCGATAGCGCAGCGGGTCCTGGGATCGTGGGAACTGATCTCCTACACGACGGTATCGGAGACCGGGCAGGTCGGGTATCCGCTGGGCGAGGGCGCGCGGGGATTGATCATCTACGCGGCGGACGGGTATATGTCGGCCCAGATCATGGCACCGGACCGCCCGCGCTACGCATCCCGCCGGGTGCACGGCGGGGATATCGCCGAACGCGGCAGTGCGGCCGCGGGGTACCTCGCCTATTCCGGCCGATACGACGTGGACGCGGCGAAGCAGGCGATCCGGCACGAGATGTTCGTTTCCCTCTACCCGAACTGGGTTGGGGATCGGCAACTGCGATATGTCGAGTTCAGCGGCGACACGATGACGTTGTCGTCGGAACCGCTGCGCTTCCGGACCACGACGCTGTTCCCACGCCTGGTCTGGCGGCGGCCCGGAGCGAGTACCGCGAAGGGAGACGACGATGGCGGTGCATGAGCCGGTGGTCGCCATCGATCGCTCGATCTGCGCGGCCGGCGAGTGCGGCCACGGTGAATCCGTGCGGCTGACCGCACCCGATCTGGTCACCGCACAGGAGCGCAGGAAGCGATTGGCCGCGCAGTATGGGGACTCGCCGGGGAACGCGGCGCTCGTCCTGCTGGATGTCGTGGCCCATATCGCCGCGCGGGCGCACGAGGCCCGCTACGAGCTGGCGGCGGCCGAAGCGAATGGCCGGTGTCCTTCGGTGCCGCGCGGCGAGAACATCTGTTACACGGGGACGCCGGCCGGTCTCGTCCGATTGATCTCGGACATCGTCGTCGCCGGAGTCGCCGACGGGGTCACCCTGATCCCGGCGATCGTCGGCGGCGCGGGCCGGGAGTCGTTCGACCGGTTGCTGGCATACGCGGTGATGCCGGCGCTGACAGCGCCGCACGGACCGCGCACCGGTCCGCCGCCGGCAGTTATTCGAGGGTTGGAGGAGAACCGATGACCAACGCGGAACTCAATGTGCGGATACGCCGATTGCTCGGCCATCTGCGGGCGGGCACCACCGACGAGGTGGCGGCCACGGAACCGTTCGAACCTTGGGAGTTCACCTCGTCCGAACGGGCGGTGCTGGAGCGGGACCGGATCTTCGGACGGGTCCCCTCGATCATCGCGCATTCGTCCGAGCTCGCCCGGCCGAACGATTTCCTCACCTTGCAGATGCCGCGCAACCGGGTCCTGGCCGTCCGGCAGCGGGACGGCTCGGTGAAGGCGTTCGTGAACGCCTGCCGGCACCGCGGATCACTACTCGAGGAAAACGCGACGGGCCGGTGCCGGCTGTTCTCGTGCGGATACCACCGCTGGTCCTACGACACCGACGGAAGTCTGCGGGCGATCACCCGGGACACGTCCTTCGGCGAGGTGGACCGGGCGAACCTCGGCCTGATCGAGCTCCCCACCGAGGAGCGCCACGGATTCATCTGGATGGTCGACGCGGCGGGTGCCGATATCGATGTCGCCGACTGGCTGGGCCCGGAGATGGATTCGACCTTGGCGCACCTGGGGCTCGAACGCTACGTGACCTTCCGGGCCGAGGGATTCGACGAGCCGTGCAACTGGAAGTTGATGCAGGACGCTTTCCTCGACGGCTACCACATCCAGTACGCGCACCCGAATACCGCCGCGAAGTTCGTCCACACCAATGTGCTGGCGGTCGACGACTTCGGCCGGCATTTCCGCTTCCTGACGCCCCGCAAGAGCATCGATCGGTGGCTGACGGACACACCGGACGATATCGATCTGTCCGCGCATGTCACCGAAACGCTGTATCTCGGTCCGAACACCTCGGTGCTGGTCCAGCCGGACCACATCGAACTGCTCACTTTCCGCCCGCACCCGGTGGATCCGGGAATGTGCCGGATGGAGATGCGGATCATCGCCCCCACCGAGGAGGCGATGGAGGTGAGCGAAGAGGTCTGGAGTGCTCGCTGGAACAAGAACTGGAAGATCCTGCTCGAGGTTCTGCACCAGGAGGATTTCCCGCTACTGCGTTCGGCTCAACAGGCATTGACGAGTGCGGATGCCGGACCACTCGTGCTCGGCCGCAACGAGATGGCCAACCATCTCTTCCGGCGCGAACTCGCCCGGATGCTGGCCTGATCAGGTGCGAACACGATATAGACGAAAGGATCCGAGGCAATGCGCCTGATAGTGGATCGAGGGCGCCGGGGCACGGAAGTGGTCCTGGCCGACCCCGAGGATTTCGGATCATTCGTCACCGAGCTGCTCGGCGGTGGATCCAGTGGCCGGGTCACCGCAGCGGAGATCGCGTGTGTCGGTGCGTTGCATCCCTCCGGCGATGTTCTCGTCAGCCCGCGCCGGGTGCGCGAGCTCGCTGGAGAGCGTGGTCACGACCAGGAGTGGAACCGCCGGTTCGGCGAAATGATCGAGTGGGCGGCGAGCCGGGGCTGGATCGACGAACAGGGCCGTATTCGCGCTCATGTCGAAGTGCGTGAACAGCCCGATGAGCGCGTCGGGAAAGCGAATCCCGGGCAGCCGAGCAGAAGGGGAGGTGAGCGCAGTGAACGGCGATGATTCCATTCTCGACCCGCGGCATCTGCGCGATGTGCTCGGATATTTCAGCTCCGGCGTCACCGTGGTGACGGCAATGACCCGACAGGGACCGGTCGGCTTCACCTGTCAGTCCTTCACCGCGCTGTCACTTCATCCGCCGAAGGTTGTCATCTGCCCGAGCCGGGCCTCGACGAGCTGGCCCGCCATCCGGAATACACCCACCTTCGCGGTCAATGTGCTCGCGGCCGGCCAGCGCGAACTGAGCGATCGGTTCGCGCGTTCGGGAGGAGAGAAGTTCACCGGCGTCGCCTGGCGGTCCGCAGCCGGCGGGGCACCCCTTCTCGACGGTGTCACCGCATGGTTCGAGCTGTCGGTGGACGTCGAATATCAGGGCGGAGATCACACGGTGGTCGTCGCGGACATTCTGGATCTGGCCGCCGAGCAGATCAGCGAGCCGCTGCTCTTCCACCGGGGAAAGTACTGCGGAGTGGAAGAATTCGAACCGCCGAACCCATCGGCCACGGCTTCGGCCGGGGCCCGGGATCGGAACTGAGGAGCAGGTATGGACAGGAACGAATTGTTCATCGACGGCCGGTGGACCGCCCCGTCGAGTGGGGAGCGAACAGTGGTCGTCGAGGCCGCGACCGAGATACCCATCGGCGTAGCGGGAATGGGCGATCTCCGTGATATCTCGGCCGCGGTGGCGGCAGCACGCGCCGGTCTGAGTGGCGAGTGGCGGGATTATCCGACCGGTGAGCGCGCCGCGCTGTTACGCAATTTCGGGAAAGCGTTGAAAGCCCGTGGTCGGGAGACCACGGCGTTGGTCAGTCGCGAGAACGGGATGCCGATCACCATCTCCAAGGCGGCCAACGGTTTCAGTCCGGCGATGATGTTCGACTACTACGCCGATCTCATCGAACGCGCCGACGGCCCCGATGTGCGCGCTCATTTCATGGGTGGCCGGACCGTGGTCCGCCGGGAACCGGTCGGCGTCGTCGCGGCGATCACGCCGTGGAATTACCCCCAAGCGCTGGCCGCTATGAAGATCGCGCCCGCCCTTGCGGCCGGATGTTCGGTGGTATTCAAACCGTCACCGGAAACCGCACTGGATGCTTTCGTCTTCGCGGACGCGGCACTCGAGGCGGGCCTGCCGGCGGGCGTTCTCAATGTGGTTCCCGGCGGCCGGGCGGCCGGCGCCGGGCTGGTCGCCCATGACGGTGTCGACAAGGTCGCTTTCACCGGCTCCACCCGGGCGGGGCGCGAAATCGGCCGGATCTGCGGGGAGAATTTCACCCCGGTCACCCTGGAACTCGGTGGAAAGTCCGCCGCCATAGTCCTGGACGACGTGGATATGGACGTCTTCACTCACGGCCTGCTCGAGCACTCGTTCGGTAACAACGGGCAGACCTGCCATGCCAGTACCAGGATTCTGGTTCCGCGCGCTCGATACGCGGAGTTCGTGGCGGCCGTCACCGAAACAGTGCGCGGTTATGTACTCGGCGACCCGCTGGAGAAAACGACGCAGATCGGCCCGCTGGTGAGTGCCGAGCATCGCGCCCGGGTGCTGGATCACATCGAGTCCGGCCGCAGCGACGGTGCGCGGATCACCACCGGCGGTGGTGTGCCCGCGGTGGATCGCGGATGGTTCGTCGAGCCGACGGTATTCGCCGATGTCGAGAATTCTTCGCGTATCGCCCAGGAAGAGATCTTCGGCCCCGTGGTCTGCGTGCTCCCCTACGACTCCGTTGATCACGCGGTCGAGATCGCCAATGATACGAAGTACGGCCTGGCCGGTATGGTGTGGACCTCGGACGAGGCACGGGGTATGGACGTGGCGACGCGTTTCCGTGCCGGAACGGTGGGTGTGAACATCTACGGGCTGGACCTCGACGCACCGTTCGGCGGACATGGCGCGAGCGGTATCGGCCGTGAACTGGGTCCGGAGGGCCTGGCGAATTACTACGCACTGAAATCGGTGTATCTCCCGACGCCCGTATGATTCGGCCGAGGGTCGGCTCGTGGCGCGGTTCCGCTCCGTGTGCGGCCGATCCACCGGATTTCTCCGACAACAGAAAGTGATGACGGAAATGGCGCGTCCCCGGACCCCGCTGATAAGCCGCGGCTCTGTCATCGCCGCGAGCATAGAGATGATCGACGGTGAGGGTATCGACTCTTTCAGCTTGCCGCGAGTGGCGAAACAGCTGAATGTGAGCACCTCCTCGCTCTATCATCATTTCACGGACCGGCGCGAACTCATGGCCGAGGTGGCACGGGAGATCATGCGCCAGACGACGATTCCGTCCGATCCGGTCGACGGTGCGTGGATCGAGTGGTTCGTCCAGCTCAGTCTCAATTATCGCAATGCGATCCTGCGCCATGCGAATGCCGCGCTCATTCTGGTCGAATTGCTTCCGCGGGACGTGCTCACCGGTACCTATGAGAGGTGCGCGCGGATTCTGGCCGAATGCGGGGTGGATCCCGCGCTGCACGTGATAATTCTCGACGGTCTGGAGAAGCTGTCCTTCGCGACGACGTTGTCGAGCCTGGCGAACAAAACCGGTGGTGGGGCAGAGGTATTTCCGAATGTCGATGCCGAACGTCACCCCGTGCTGAGCCGGGCGCTGGTGGCCAATCCGTGGTCCCAGGACGAATTGTTCGAGGTGACGATTCGTAGCTTCCTTTCCGGGGTGCGGGCGCACTCGCGGGTGGATCGCTGATCTTCCGAATCGAAAACCATATCGCGGTTCTCCTGACACCTTGCGGGCGATAATCTATTATCGTTAGATAAATTTCCGACGGCGGGTGGCCTACCCGCCGGAGGTCACCTCAATATGCCGGCCGTCCGATCGGGCTCCGGCATCGTCGAAACACTCTGCAACAAGAACGGGACCGGCCGCCGGCAACGATGGGCACGCAATAGTGCACATCGCCCGCGAAGCGTGTTCTTCTCCTGTACCGCCCGAGAGGATGTCAACGGTGACAACAACTACCGGAATTCCCGAGAATCTCATCACTGATTTCGATGTGTACAATCCGGCGCTCGCCGTCCCCGTCGATGTATTCCAGGAAAAAGTCGCGGAACTCCGCGCGCAGGGGCCGATTCTGTTCTCGCCGCTGTACGGCGGTCACTGGGTCGTCACCCGGTACCGGGAGGTGCACGAGATCCTGCGCGACGCCGAGACCTTCTCCAGCTATCCGAACAACCTGGTGAACGCCGGGCAGGGCCGGTTCCTGCCACTCGAACTGGACCCGCCCGAGCACAGCTCCTACCGGCAGGCGCTGCAGCCGCTGTTCAGTCCGGTCCGGATGAAGGCGCTGGAGCCCGAGATCCGCGCCATCGTCAACGAGCTCATCGACGGGTTCATCGAGCGCGGCGAGTGTGAGTTCATCGCGGAATTCGCCCACGAGCTGCCGACCAGGATCTTCTTGGCGCTGATGGGCTGGCCGCTGGCGGATGCGCCGAAATTCACCGAATGGACCGATATCGTCCTGCAGGGTGTGCCGGGCGCCTCGGCGGACGAGAATGCGCGGGCCCGGGCCGGTGCCGCCGATGAGATCTTCGGCTACTTCACCGCGGTCATCGCCCGGGTCCGCGCGGGCGAGTACGGCTCCGGCCATCTGACCTCCCATATCGTCGGCACCCCGCTGCGGTTCGACACCGGCGAGCGGCTGCTGACCGATGACGAGCTGTGCCGGATGTTCTTCCTGCTGGTCGTCGCGGGCCTGCACACGGTGCAGGGCGCGCTGGCCTGGGGCCTGGTCCATCTGACCCGGAACCCCGAGGAGCGCCGGATGCTGATCGACGACCCGGATGCCATACCGCAGGCGGTGGAGGAGATCCTGCGTATGGAGACGGCCTCGAGCAGCGGTCGCCGGGCGACCCGCGATATCGAGATCGGCGGTGTTTCCATGAAGGAAGGCGATCAGCTGCTGCTCCTGCTGACCTCCGCCAATCGCGACGACGCGGAATTCGAGAATGCCGATTCCTTGATCCTGGACCGGGAACCCAACCGCCACATCGCATTCGGTGCGGGCCCGCACCGGTGTCTCGGTTCGCACCTGGCCCGGATCGAATTGCGGCTGGCGCTGGAAGAGGTCCACCGGCGGCTCCCCGATTACGCCCTGGTACCGGACAACCCGCCCGTTATGCACGCCTCCCAGGTCCGTGGTTGCGAGAAATTGCCCATCACCTTCAGCAAGGGGCCGAGGTTGTCCGAGAGTGCCGGGCAGCGGTGACGACCGGTATGCGGACCAACGATATGGGGGCGACCGGCCGGCGGATCACCGTCGACCGATCGGCCTGCGCCGGACACGGATTGTGTTACGGCCGAGCGCCCGAGCTGGTGGATTGTGACGATCAGGGCGATCCGATCGTTCTCCGCTCGGAATTGGACGCCGACCAGTTGATCGCGGCGGAGTCGATCGTCCGGTCGTGCCCCGAGCATGCGTTATCGGTGGAAGCCTTGCCGCCGCCGGAACGGATGCCGTGAATATTTCTGCGCCGATCGTTACGGAGACCGGCGATTCTCGTACTTCGAAGGAACCACAGTGTCGAATACATCTCTGCCCGGAAAGGTGAGCGCCACCTCCGGCGCCCGCTCGGTTGTTCTCACCTGTTTGGCCATCACCATTCTCGACGGTGTCGACCTCATCATGTTCGGCGCGGTGTTGCCGACCTTATTGGAAGACGGGCAGTGGGGAATCACCACGGCCTCGGCGGGGGTGATCGGGAGTCTGTCACTGTTCGGCATGCTGGCCGGTGCGATGCTGGCCGGCTATATCACCGATCGGGCCGGTCGCCGTCCGGTCGTACTCGCGTGTATTGCCAGTTTCAGTCTCTTCACCGGCCTGTGCGCCGTGGCGCCGAACCTGGAGATATTCGGTCTCTTCCGGCTGCTGGCCGGTCTGGGTTTCGGCGGTGCTCTGCCCACCCTGATCGCGCTCACCCAGGAATATGTCCAGGTGAACCGGCGGCAGTTCTACAACGGTGTGATCCAGACGGGCTTTCCTCTGGGCGGCTGTCTGGTCGCCGTCGCCGCCATTTTCGTCCTCCCCGTATTCGGCTGGGAATCCATGTTCGCCATCGGCGGGCTGCTCGGGTTCGTCCTGCTCGGTATCGCCTACCGGAAGCTGCCCGAATCGATCTCCTTTCTCGCGAGCAAGGGCCGGCACGAGGAGGCCCGGCGATTGGCGGAACGGTACTCGGTGGATGCGGGTACCGAATCGGGTATCGAACTCGCTCGGGCGAGAAGTACGGAAGCCGAACCGAAATCGGCACTGCGACTGCTGTTCGTTCCGGGTTTCCGGGTGGCCACACTGCTCTTTCCGCTGATCACCTTTTTCGGCCTGCTCGTCTCGTACGGTATGAATACCTGGATCCCGCAGATGCTGAGGTCGTCCGGTTACGATCTCGGGTCCGCGCTGACATTCCTGCTCGCCTTCAATCTCGGTAGTGCGCTCGGCATGGTCGTCATCACCGGTCTCGCGGATCGGGTGGGTTCGCGCTCGGTGATCGCGCTGAGCTATATCGGCGGCGCGGTGGCGGTCTCCGTCCTGACCGTTCATCCGGCGCAGCTGGCCGTATTCGTTCTGGTGCTGATCATCGGCTTCTGCGCGTCGTCGACCACGGCCGTCTACGGGTTCGTCGGGGTCTACTATCCGGCCGCGGCGCGCGGTACGGCACTCGGCCTGGCGGTGGGTCTCGGACGGCTGGGCGGGGTGTTCGGGCCGGTGCTGACCGGTGTGATCATGGGTTCGGCACTCGGCGCGAACTGGGCCTACTTCGCCTTCGCGGGCGCCGGAGTAGCGGCCGCGGTGCTGGTGTCGTCGGTCCCGCGACGGCCATCCGGTGCGTCCGGGGCGATCGTCTCGGCGAAAGCCGCCGAATCGGTGTAGCCGTCGATCACTGCACGGTGTCGAAACTGTGCCGCCGTGTCCGGACACGGCGGCACAGCGATTTCCCGCGGAATCCGGCTGTCAGAAACGGAACCGGTAGAGGGTGTCGTAGTTCCTGGCGGCGGGGATCCGGTAGATCGCTCGGAACAGCAGGCGCTGGGGTTTCAGCGGAATCGAATCGAGGTCCAGCGCGCCGGTGGCGATGTACTCCAGGCGCGAGTTCCACTTCTCCAGTTCCCGGGCATCTCGGGTACCCCAGGCATCCCGGGTGCCCCACGGGACGAACCCGCTGACCGTGCGGGTCCATCGGGGCAGTGCGTCGAACAGCAGCTCACCGCTGCCGAACCGGTCGGTCAACCGCTGGAGCAGCTGCCGCACCTCGGATTCGGCGAGATACATCAACAGTCCCTCGGCGACGACGAGCACCGGGCGGTCCGCCGGGATCGCATCCAGCCACCCCGGTTCGGTGACCGAAGTCGCGAGCATCCGGTAGTGCTCGCGCTCGGAGTACACCTTGCGGCGTAGCTCGATCACAGCCGGAACGTCCACATCGAACCAGTCGACGCTGTCGGGCGGGTCGAGCCGGAACGCGCGGCTGTCCAGGCCGCAGCCCAGGTGCAGCACCACCGCGTCCGGATGGCGCCTGAGATAATCGCGGGTCCAGTCGTCGAACTGCCGCGCGCGCAATGCCACGAGGAACTGGTTGCTCCACGGGTTGGTCCACCGGCGCATCCGGTCGAAGTCGTAATCGATGCGTGCGACAGCCGCGGCGGCGGCGTGATCACCGAGTACGGAAGGCTCGAGACGGCTCTCGTATGCCCGCAGATACAGCGTGCACAGCATCGTCCACTCGGTGGAACCCCATTTCACACCGGTGAAATCGACCTTATCCGTCATCGGTTGCTCTCTTTCTGTGCGCGGTATTCCTCCCAGCGCCGCAGGAAGTCCGTCTGCGCATCCCGGGCGGAGAATTCGCAGAAGTTCCGGAAATCCTCCAAACGTGCACGCCGGGAGGGGCTTCGGCCGTCGAGTAGCGACAGTCCGAGTTCGGCGGTGGCGATACCCTCGCCCATGCGGGCCAGCTGTACCCGCATCACCTGGGTGAAGCCGCCGGGGGTGATCCGGTAACGGTGCTGACGTGTCGGGGCGGGTAGTCGTTCGATCATGCCGCCTTCCTGTAGCTGTCGGGCGACGGTGCTGATCGACGCCTTGCTCACGCCCAGGGCGGTGGCCAGCTCGGTCAGTGACTGGTCCGGGGGGTCGCTGATCATCAGCCACCCGTAGATGCGCCCCATGGTCCGTGGCCCGCCGAGCGTCTCCATGAACAACCCCATGCGGTCGACGAACTCCGCCTCTTCCGGAGACACCCGCATCACCTCTCGATCGGTTCGTTCAGTACATACTGAACGTACCTGACAATGCATCGACGTGTCGGGTGGTGTGTTGCCGGCGAGGTCGTACCGCCGAATGCGGTGTTCGGGTGATCTGCCGTGCCGATGGCCGTACTCGTCCGCCCGGACCTGTTCCGGGACGGCTTCCGCTACATCTTGTCCGGCCGGCCCGATGCCGCGTCGGCCTCGGCGCGATAGTTGCCCGGCCAGGCCTTGCCGAGCGTCAGCCCGCCGTCGACCACGAGATTCTGGCCGGTGACGAACGCGGCGGAGTCGGCGACGAGATAGGCGATGGCGGCGGCGATATCGTCGCCTTCGCCGGCGCGGGGGATCGGCTGGAATTTCCGGAGTCCGCGGCGGACCTCGTCGACGCTGGCGTCGAGATCCGCCCCGGCCAGACCGGCGCCGTGACCCACGATGCGAGTCGCGACCCCGCCCGGGGTGACGGCATTGACCCGGACCCGGTATTCGGCGAGTTCCCGGGCCGCACTGCGGGTCAGCTGGAGCACGGCCGCTTTGGCCGCGCCGTAGGGATGCGGTCCGAAACCGGTGCGCACACCGGCCACCGACGACACGTTGACGATGGCGCCGGAGCCCTGGTCGCGCATGATCCGCGCCGCATGCTTGGTGCCGAGGAAAGCGCTGCGCGCCAGGACGGCGAAGGAATTGTCCCACTCCTCGGCGGTGGTATCGGCGAGGTAGGTCCACGCGCCGACCCGGCCGGCGTTGTTGATCATCGCGTCGAGTCGCCCGAAACGGTCCACGGCGGTGCGGACGGCGGCGGCGAGGTGGTCCTCCCGGGTGACATCGGTGTGCAGGAAGCAGCCGTGCTCGGCCAGGCCGGATGCCACCGTTTCGCCACGATCGTCGTCGATATCGGCGACCACCACCCGGGTGCCGCGCTGGGCCAGCAGGGCGCAGGTCGCGGCGCCGATACCGCTCGCGCCGCCGGTTACGACGGCGACCTTGCCCTGTAGTTCGTGCGCTTCGGCCATGGCTTTCCTCTGCTTCCCGAACGGTGGCATCTCGGCTAATTAATCTAAAGACATTAGCTTCAGTTGTCGATGCCCGGCTTGCTGGAGGGCCCGGGTCGGGCATCCGGGGTGGTGCGGTGCATGCCCGGCTCGTTCGGATCGGGCGGATCGGGGTCGGTGTTGTGCGCCGTTGCCGTGGGCAGCGCTGTCGCGGGGTGGGATGCGGCGGTGGATAGGGGCGGGCCTTGAGGAATTAATCTAAAGTCGTTAGCTTTAGTCGAGCGCCCCGACTCGATGGAAGGGCTGTGCCAGACCGTCCGAGGTGATGCGATATATGTCCGACCTGATCCAGACCGAGCGACCGCGACCGGGTGTGCTGGTGGTACGCCTGAATCGTCCCGATGCGCTCAATGCGATGAACACCGATCTCATCGAAGCGCTGCACGGCGTACTGGCCGAGGTACGCAATGATTCCGCGGTCCGTGCCCTCGTGCTCACCGGAAACGGTAAGGCGTTCTGCGCCGGGCTGGATCTGCGTGGTTACGGCATCCCGCCGGGTGCGGCGGAGGGCGAGGGTCGGCCGCAGGCCGGTCTGCGGGTGCAGCAGCACATAGCCTCGCTGGTCGAGGCGTTCCGGGGGGTGCGAGCGCCGGTGATCGCCGCCGTGAACGGTGCCGCCGCGGGCGGTGGAATGGCGCTCGCGCTCATGGCCGATATCCGGATCATGGCCGATACCGCCGCGCTGCACGCCTCCTTCATCAAGCGCGGGTTGTCGAACTGCGATATCGGGGTGAGCTGGCTGCTGCCGCGGATGATCGGCTTCTCCCGGGCGGCGCAGATCCTGCTCACCGGCCGCTCGGTCGATGCGGCGGAGGCCGAGCGGATCGGGATCGTCTCGGCGGTGGAGCCCGCGGATCGCCTGCTCGACGCGGCCCTGGACACCGCCGAGGTCATCGCCGGAAACAGCCCGTTCGGGGTGTGGATGACCAAAGAGGTCATGTGGTCCAACCTCGAGGTGCCGAGCCTGCGCGCCGCGATCGATCTGGAGAACCGTACCCAGATCCTCAGTGCCATGACCAAGGACCATCGCGAAGCCGTGCACTCTTTCCTGGAGAAGCGCCCGCCGGTCTACCGCAATCACTGACAGGACGACAGCTGTGACTGAACCCCGGAACGGAAGGTGGTGAGATGAAGGTCGGAATCGCGGCCGGGTACTGGGGCGCGGGACCACCGCGGCGGATGGCGCAAACGGTCGCCGAGGCCGAGGCGCTGGGCGTGGACAGCTTCTGGGCCGCGGAAAGCTACGGTTCCGACGCCCTGACGCCATTGGCCTGGTGGGGCGCGAGCACCGAGCGGATCGCGCTGGGTACCTCGGTGTGCCAGATCTCGGCCCGTACCCCGACGGCGCTGGCGATGGCCGCGCAGACCATCGACCATCTCAGCGGCGGCCGGTTGATCCTCGGTATCGGCGCGTCCGGCCCCCAGGTTGTCGAGGGCTGGTACGGCCGGCCGTACCGGCGGCCGCTGGAACGCACCCGCGAGTACGTGGAGATCATGCGCGCGGTGTGGGCGCGGGAGGAACCGGTGACGTATCGAGGCCGGCACTACGAGCTCCCGTACCCGAGTGGCACCGGGCTCGGTAAACCGCTGAAATCGATCGTGCATCCGCTCCGGCGTGACATTCCCGTCTATCTGGGGGCCGAGGGTCCCAAGAATGTGGCCCTGGCCGCCGAGATCGCGGACGGCTGGACCCCACTGTGGTTCTCCCCGAAGAGCGACGATTTCTACCGCGCCGCGCTCGCCGACGGCTTCGCCCGGACCGGAGCGCGCCGGACGGCCGCGGATTTCGACGTGGCCAATGTGTGCTGGCTGGTCGAGCACGACGATGTGGAACGCGCCGCGGCCCGGCTCAAACCGGTGATCGCGCTGTACGCGGGTGGGATGGGTGCCAAGGAGGCCAACTTCCACAACGACGTGTTCGTCCGGATGGGCTGGGGCGATGCCTGCGCCGAGATTCAAGAGCTGTATCTGAGCGGCCGGACCGATCACGCGGCGCAGGCGGTGCCGACGGAAATGGTGGAGGACGTCGCGCTGATCGGACCGGTCGACAAGATCTGTGAGGACATCGTGAAACGCTGGAAACCCACCTGCCTGACCACACTGATACTCGGCGGCTGGCCGCGGCCGGAGTCCCGGGAGCGGATCCTCGAGGTGGTGCGGTCGTGACCCTGGATCCACGGACCCCGGTACTCGTCGGCGGCGGCCAGATCAGCGACCGCGCGGGTGGCCGGGAACCGGTCGATCTGATCGCCGATGCGGCAGTGCGCGCGGCCGACGAAGCCGGTAGCGCGAAACTGCTCGAACTGGTCGACTCGGTTCGGATCGTCGGGCTGCTGTCGTGGCGCTACCGCGACCCCGGTGCGCTGGTGGGCGCCCGGATCGGCGCCGAACCCCGGCACACCGGCTACACCGGCAGCGGTGGCAGTACGCCGCAAGTGCTGGTCAATGCGGCGGCGGAGGATATCGCGGCCGGGCGGGCCGATATCGTCCTGATCGGCGGCGCCGAATCGTGGCGGACCCGGATGAAGTTGCGCGGCGAGGGAATCCGGCCGCAGTGGACGGTGCAGGACGAATCGGTACCGGCCGCGCCGATTCTCGTCCCCGAGGTGCCGATGCGTTCGGAGACCGAGATGCGGGCCGGGCTGGACCGGCCCGCGTATATCTACCCGATCTTCGAACAGGCCCTCCGGCTCGGCGCCGGCCGGTCCCGCGCCGAGCACCGCGCCGTGATCGGCGCGCTGTGGGCCGGGTTCAGCGAGGTGGCCGCGCAGAACCCGTACGCCTGGACCCCGCGGGCGCATACTGCCGCGGAGATCACGACGCCCCGCGCCGCGAACCGCTGGATCGCCGCTCCCTATACCAAGCTGATGAACTCGAACAATATGGTCGAGCAGGGCGCCGCGCTGCTGCTGTGTTCGGTGGAGACGGCCACGAGACTCGGTATCGCCCGGGAGAACTGGGTGTTCCCGCAGTCCGGCACCGAGGCGCACGACACCTACGATATCGCCGCCCGCGGCGCGCTGGACCGATCACCGGCCATTCGCCTCGCGGGTGCCCGCGCGCTCGAACTGGCGGGGGTCGAGCGTGACGATCTCACCCATATCGACATCTACTCGTGTTTCCCCTCGGCTGTTCAGGTGGCGGCCCGGGAACTGGGCCTGGCGACCGGCGATCCGAGTCGACCGTTGACCGTCACCGGTGGGCTGACGTTCGCGGGCGGTCCGTGGAACAACTACAGCACCCATGCGATCGCGGCCATGGCGACCCGACTGCGCGAAGCCCCGGGGACCTACGGTCTGGTGACCGCGAACAGCGGCTATCTGACCAAACACGCGTTCGGCGTGTACCGCACCGAACCGCCGCGGGCCGGGTTCCGCCGCGACGACGTCCAGGCCGCGGTGGATCGTGAGCCGACCGTTCGTACCGAACCCGGGTACGCCGGGTCTGCCACGGCCGAATCGTGGACCGTGGTCTACGACCGCGCGGGGGAGCCCGAACGTGGCTTCCTCGCCGCCCGTACGCCGGGCGGCGGGCGGACTCTGGCGTCCACCGTCGAACCCGAGGCCGTGGCCCGCCTGGTGGCCGCCGAGACAGCGGGGGAGTCCGTTGTGATCTCCGTGGACGGAAATTTCCGGTTCGAGACCGATTAACCGGGTCTTGGTAGGGCTTCGAGCTCGAACGTTGACCAAAAATACCTAACGACATAAGGTAAAAGTCGAAGGGTTCCCGAGTCGCCGACAGGGCGCCCTCCGGGGGAGCGAGGAGAAAACATATGTCCGCGGAGGATTTCCGTACGCTCTACGAGCGGCACGTCGGCCATGTCGTCACCGGCGATATGAAGGCCGCCCTGGCCGATATGGTGCAGGAGAATCTGCCGGCCGTCTTCGAGGGCGTCACCGTGCCCCGGGGCGCGGTGAACGGGTACGAGATCAAGGCCGTCCGGGCCGAGGGCGATAAGCAGATCGGGGAAACGGTCTACGACACTCCCGCCGGGGTGATCGGCCTGCGCTCGATCTGGGAACTTCGCGACGGCGTCTGGAAGGCCGCCGCGCTGGAGAACTTCCCGGTGCCGGGAGACCCGGCATGAGCGGGTCAGGCCCGGAGGCGGTAGCGCAGCGTGACCCCGCCGGGCCCCCGCTCATGCCCGACGAGCACAGCATGAGCGGACCGGAAATGGGGACGGGCGCGGAGCACGGCTCCGGAGGGCTGCCGCTCGACGGCACGAGCGAGCCGGAGGCCGGGGCGGCGCTATCACGTGACTATCCCTGGGGGCCCGCCGAGGACGGGCTCGACCAGCCGTATTGGGACGGTTTGGTCGCGGGCGAGCTGCGGCTTCAGCGCTGCGGGAACTGCCGGGTGTGGATCTGGGGGCCGCAGTGGATCTGCGGGGCCTGCCACACCTTCGATCCCGGGTGGGAACCCGTCGCACCGGTGGGCACCGTCTACAGCTGGTCGCGCAGTCACTACCCGTTCATCACCGAACTCGCCGACCGCACACCGTATGTGACCGTGCTGGTGGAACTACCCGCCGCCGGACACCGCCGCGTTCTCGGCATCCTCACCGGCGACGACGCCGCCGATGTCCGGATCGGTGAGCGGGTGGCCGGACATATCGAACTCGACGAGGGCGCGACCTGGCCGCTGCTGCGGTGGCGGCGCGACACCACAGAAGGAGCACGGTCGTGACCGGTGCATTGCTGCGCGGCGCTGCCGCGGTCGTCGGCGTCGCGGATATCCACTACAAACGCGGTGCCGCCCCGCACGGCGAACTCCGGATGACCCTGGAGGCGATCGTCGCGGCCTGCGCCGATGCCGGGATCTCGCCGCGCGAACTCGACGGTTTCGTGTCCTATGCCGGTGGCGGCCACGACGGCGCGATACTCGGCGGCGCGCTGGGTGTCGAGGATGTGCGCTGGTCGAACATGATGTGGGGCGGCGGGGGCGGTACCGTCGCCGCCGCGATCAACAATGCGGCGGTGGCCATTGCCACCGGCCAGGCCGAATGCGTCGTGGTGTTCCGGTCGATGGCCCAGGAGGACACCGGCCGGCTCGGCTATGCGAAGTACTTCTACGGGTCGCACTACCTGGCCCACGGCGTCGGTTCGCCCGCCCAGGTGTGTGCCCTGCGCACCCAGCGGCTGCTCGAACACGACGGGGTACCACGCGAGGCGATGCGGGCCCTGGTCCTCGCCGCCTACCGGCACGCCCAGAACAACCCGGGCGCCGCCGGATACGGGAAACCGCTCGACGAGCAGACCTACGAATCCTCCCGGATGATCACCGAGCCGTTCCATCTCTTCGACTGCTCCCGGGAGAGCGACGGCGCGGTCGCACTGGTCCTGGTATCGGCCGAACGGGCCCGCAGCATTCGCCCGGATGCCGCCTATGTGCTGGCCGGAGCACAGGGTGCGCCGGGCGGTTATTCGTCGATCATCGACAACGACGACCTCTACACCAGCGCGGGTTTCGCGGGCCGCCCCGGCCGGCCCGGTGTGGCCGACCGGCTCTGGGCCGCCGCGGGTCTCGGTCCCGACGATATCGATGTCGTGCAGGTCTACGAGAACTTCAGCGGCCCGGCCGTGGCGGCCCTGATCGACCACGGCCTGGCACCGGCGGGCCCGGCGGCGGGGGAGGTGCTCACCGTCGACAACCTCACCGCGGGCATCGGCAAGCTGCCCGTCAACACCAGCGGCGGCAATATCGCCGACTCGTTCGTCAACGGTATGGGCCTGGCCGTCGAAGCCGTCCGGCAGCTCCGCGGCACCTCGACCAATCCCGTCGCGGACGCGCATCTCTCGCTGTTCATCGGCGGACCGATGGCACCCCTGGTCAGTTCCACCCTGTTCGGCCGCGAAGAAACCCTCTGACCACCCGCGCACTACCCGAGGACGGATATGGACACGGACACCACCCTGGACCGCCGCGCGTTGTTCATCGGCGGCGAATGGGAGAAGCCGCAGACCGAGGCCACCGTCGAGGTGATCGAGGCGGCCACCGAAACGGTGCTGGGCACTTCCGCGCTGGCAACGGCCGCCGATATAGATTCGGCCGTGGCCGCCGCCCGTCGCGCACTGCCGGCCTGGCGGGCACTGAGTTCGACCGAGCGCGCGGAATATCTCGACCGCTTCGCCGCCGCGCTGCGCAGCCGGGCGAAAACCACCGCCGCGCTGGCCAGCCGCGAGAACGGTATGCCCCTCTCGCTGTCGATCAATGTCAACGGATACGCCCCGAGCCTCATGGTCGGCTATTACGCGAACGCGGTGCGCGGTGCCGAACGTGATGAGGTGCGGCCGAGTGCGTTCGGGGGTCGTACGGTGGTACGCCGGGACCCGGTCGGTGTCGTCGCCGCGATCACGCCGTGGAACTACCCGCAATCGCTGGCGGCGATGAAACTCGCCCCCGCGCTGGCCGCGGGGTGCACGGTGGTGTTGAAACCGGCGCCCGAAACAGCCTTGGATGCTTACGTTTTCGCCGACGCGGCAGTGGAGGCGGGGCTCCCGCCCGGCGTCCTGAACGTGGTCGCGGGCGGGCGGGAGGCCGGCGCCCACCTGGTCGAGCATCCGGGCGTCGACAAGGTCGCCTTCACCGGGTCCACCGAGGCCGGGCGCGCCATCGGCGAGGTCTGCGGGCGGTTGTTGCGGCCGGTCACGCTCGAACTCGGCGGCAAATCCGCGTCGATCGTCGCCGCCGATGCCGACCTCGAGGTGTTCGCGGCGAACCTGCTCGAGGTGTCGCTGGTCAACAACGGCCAGACCTGCCACGCCGGCACCCGTATCCTCGCGCCCCGCAGCCGCTACGCGGAGGTGGTGGAGGCGGTCACCGAAACCGTGCGCAACCTACGGATCGGCGATCCGCTGGACCGCGCGACCCAGATCGGCCCGCTGGTCAGCGCCGCCCAGCGGGACCGGGTCCTCGGGTTCATCGAATCGGGCCGCTGGGACGGATACCGCATCACCACCGGCGGCGGGACCCCGTCCGACCTGCCCACCGGCTGGTATGTCGAGCCGACGGTGTTCGAGGGTGTCCACAATGCCGCGCGGATAGCCCAGGAGGAGATCTTCGGACCCGTGCTGACCATCACCCCCTACGACGGCGAAGCGGACGCGATCGAAATCGCCAACGATTCCCGCTACGGGCTCGGCGGCACGGTATGGACGACCGACGAGGAACGCGGCCTGGCCATCGCCGACCGGATCGAATCCGGCACCGTCGGGGTGAACCATTACCAGCTCGACCTGGACGCGCCGTTCGGTGGTGTCAAGGACTCCGGTCTGGGTCGCGAGCTGGGTCCGGAAGGGCTCGCCCCCTACTACGCCGCGAAATCCGTCTACTTCGGCACGCGGTGAGCACCATGACCGATGGAACGGAGTCGACGATGCCCCTCCCGCTGCACGGCGTCCGTGTCCTGGACCTCACCGACGGGCCGGGCGAATCCTGCGGCCGCTACCTCGCCGATCTGGGCGCGGAGGTGATCCGCGTCGAACAACCCGGCGGGTCGTCTTCGCGGTCCGCCGAACCGATCGTGGACGGTGTGAGCATTCCGTTCGCGCTGCGCAATGCGAACAAGCTCGCCGTTACTGCCGATCTCACCACGGAGAGCGGCCGGGCGCGGTTGCGTGAACTGGCTGCCACGGCGGATATCCTCGTCGAATCCCAGCCACCGGGGCGGTTGACCGGCCTGGGTGTCGGTCCGGACGAAATGCGCCCCGGTGCACAGAGTTTGGTGTGGGTATCGATCAGCGGCTTCGGTCAGGACGGTCCCTACCGTCATTGGCAGGCCACCGAGCCCGTCCTGTACGCACTCTCCGGTGTGCTGTCCCGATCCGGTGCACCCGGTGCGGAACCGCTGCTCCCGCCCGCCGGGCTGATCGAAGAGACAGTGGGCGTGCACGCCGCCTGGGCCGCGCTGCTCGCGTATCACCGGCGCCTCGACACCGGTCGGGGTGACACCGTCGATCTCTCCGCCTTCGAGACGATCGTGCACGGTTTCGATCCCGGTTTCGGCACCCAGGGATCGGCGGCGGCCGGACGCTCGGAGGATTTCCCGCGCGGCCGCCCTGACGCCGCGAACTTCTATCCGGTGTTCCCCTGCCGCGACGGCCGGGTCCGGATCTGCATGCTGGCGAAACGGCAGTGGCGCGGCATGTTCGAATGGCTCGGAGCCCCAGCGGAATTCGCCGATCCGAAGTACGACACCATTCCCGCCCGGTTCGCCGCGGCCGACACCCTGCACCCCCTGATCGAAAAGCTCTTCGCCGAATTCACCCAGGCCGAACTCGTGGCAGAGGGCGCCCGGCGCGGTGTCCCGGTCGGTGGAGTGCACACGCTCACCGAGGTGCTCGAAACAGAACACTTCGCCGCGTCCGGCGCCCTCGTGGACACCGAAATCGGTGCGGGTGCGCGCGCTCGGGTTCCCTCCGGTTATGTCTCGTTCGACGGCCGCCGGGCCGGATTCCGCACATCGGCCCCCGAACTCGGCGAACACGACACCGCCGAACCCCCGCGGGCTCGCGCCGAGTCCTCCGCGAACACCCACGTCGATCACGAATCCGTCCACAGCGACGAAGCGGTGCTTCGAACGGCGGATTCACCAGTAGCCCGGCATGATTCGGCCCCCGCTACCGAAATGGCTCCGCTCGCGGGCTTGCGTGTACTGGACCTCGGGGTCATCGTATTCGGGGCCGAGCTGAGCCGGCAGTTCGCCGATTACGGCGCCGATGTCATCAAAATCGAGAACGCGAACTTCCCGGACGGCCTGCGCCAGTCCCGCCGCGGCTCCGCACTGGCCGCCTCCGTCGCCTGGGGACACCGCAACAAACGCAGCCTCGGCCTGGACCTGCGCAGTGCCGACGGTATCGCGGTCTTCCGTCGGCTGGCCGCCGACGCCGATGTGGTGCTCGCCAATTTCAAACCCGGCACCCTCGCCTCCATGGGCCTGTCCTACGACGTACTCGCCGAGCTCAACCCACGCCTGGTCGTCTCCGAATCCAGCGCCTTCGGCAGCACCGGCCCCTGGCGCACCCGCCTCGGCTACGGCCCCCTGGTCCGTGCCTCGTGCGGAGTCTCCGCCCTCTGGCGCTACCCGGACGACGCGGAACTGCTGTGCGACGGCCAGACCGTCTACCCCGACCATATCGCCGCCCAGGTCACCGCGGTGGCCGTACTCGCCACCCTGATCGGCCGCCGCCGCACCGGCCACGGCACGCATATCGAAGTGGCCCAAGCCGATACGGCCCTCGTCCACCTCGGCACCCAACTGGTGACCGAAGCGCTGCGCCCGGGTACGGTCACCGCCCCCGGCAACGCCGACCCGTACGCGGCCCCGAGCGGCGTCTACGCCTGCGCGGGCGACGACGAATGGTGCGTCGTCACGGTGCGTGACGACCACCAGTGGGCCGCGCTGTGCGGGGTTCTCGACCGGCCGGACCTGTGGTCGGACCCCCGCTTCTCGACCGCCGCGCACCGCATCGCGCACAGAGCGGAACTCGACCGGTTCCTCGCCACCTGGCTCTGCGACCGCGACCCTCAGGAGGCGGCCACCGAATTGCAGGCGGCAGGCGTTCCCGCCGGCGCGATGCTGCGGCTCCCGCAACTGCTCACCGACCCGCACCTGACCGCCCGCGCCACCTACACCCAGGTCGAGCACGACCGACTCCCCATGAGCCTGCCCGCCGCCGCCCGCGCGGCCGTGTTCACCGGTATCGCCGACCCGCCGACCTGCCAAGCTCCGCTCGCCGGCGAGCACACCCGGGAGATCTGCCTCGAGCTCGGGATGGACAGCGCCGAAATAGACGCGCTGATCGGGGCGGGGGTCCTCCAGCCCTCGGCTCCGGAGGCCGAGCCGATCCGGGAGCCGACTACAGGGTAATCGGCAGCCTTGGCCTCGGAGAACCGCGGGTTCGAGTCCCATTCGAACCCATCGGTGGCCCGGATAGGTGCCGGAGCAGAGGATCGGGATGTTCTCCGCGTCGACAGCGCGCCGGGCCCGGCCGCTGTATACGGTCACCTGGACTCTGTGCAGTGCATTACGGTTTCGCCCAGCCGTTCAGTTCATGGCACCCGTGATCATCGCGCGGGCATCCCGACCGTGGACATCCTGATTCCTGAGTGACCGGAAAGCCCTGTTGTACAACGCAACCACGGCGAACTGACCGATGGTCAGCTCGGTCGGCACTGTCTCTGCCCGGACGTCTTCTTTCGCGGTCCTGGAAACCACTGGTAATCGTCGGGGGCGGCCGTCCAGGAAGTTCTGGAACGGTTCGGATTCCTCGGGTGTCTCGTAGGTGTCGAGTACTTCCAGGTGATACGCGGTGCGTTCGAACTTGTGGAAGAACTCGTCGAACGCTTCACCTCGTAACAGCCGCATAGCCCCTGATCTCCCGTCCCATCAGAACCTCGAAGCAGGTCGAGTTCCGCCAGAACCCTGACCACTAGTTCACGCGCCGCCCGGCCATACACCGCTGCGCTGCGGAGAACTTCGAACATCCTCATGTACAGCAGGCACTCGGCGGGCTGCGTCACCTGAATGCTTGCGGTAGGTGTCTCCAGCGCTACCAGTTCGTCGTCGAAGATCCAGAACCCGGCGGACGCGACCGCTTCCCGCTCGGTCATCAGCGGGATGATGCCGAGCGAGATATTCGGTAACGCCATCAATTCCAGGAGCCGCCCCAGCTGTCCGGCCTGGACCTCGGCGTCACCGAACCATATACGGAGCGCCTGCTCCTCCAGCACGATCACGAACCGCTGACCGCCACGTTGGAGAATCCGCTGTCGCTGCATTCGTACTGCGACGGCCTCCTGCATGTCATTCGTTGTGCCGAGGAACTTGATCCAGAACGACAGCATCGCTGCTGAATACTCGGCGGTCTGCAATAAGCCGGGGATGACATTGTGCTCGTAGATGCGGAACACCCGCGTCTGTTCGTACCGCTTCTGTGTGTGCGCCGAGAACCCGTTTCATCCCGGCTCAGCTCTCGCGCCGGAACTCGATATAGGCGGCGTCGACCACTCGAAGCGCCGCGATGAGGTCTGCGATGTGAGCGTCTGCGTCGCAGGCGCGGCACCATGCCCGGATATCGTCATCGCTGGGCTGTTGAACGCCGTTTTCTATATTGGATACCCGCGTGAAGTGCTGGCCGGTGACTTCGGCGAGCCGGCGGCCGGTCAGCCCCGCGTCCTTCCGAAGGTCACGGAGCCGACCGCCCAGCGCGCGCCGCGCCTCGTGCGCGGAGCTGGACGGGCTCGTACTCACTGTGCGGTATCGCCAGCTTCCACACCGCGTCGAATGCGGTGCGGCAGATATCTATATCGTGCGGATCGGTAGAGGTCACTTGGGACTGCTGCACGCATAGGTGAGGTTCCGACTTATATCTCCGGTAGCGGTTTCGTGGTCGGGGTAGCTCCCCGTAGCGTGCCGCAGCGGGCCGGGTGGTTTGACTCCTGAGGTTCCTGTCGCCGGAGAACTTCCGGCTGACTCTGCGGGGGTATGTCGCGCCACCCGGCCTGCGTCCGCGGCGTGACCGAAGAGAGGCATGACCACAAGCATGGGCAAGGTACTGGAAGTCGGATTGTCCGCCGCGGATCCCCACCCGGATAGGAGAGAAGGGGCCCGTTACTCATGGTCGTTATCGGTGTCGATCCGCACAAGAGCACTCACACCGCCACCGCGGTGGACCCGACCACCAACGCTGATCTCGGTTCTGTCCGGATCGAGGCCACATTGGCCGAATACCGGCGATTGATCGCCTGGGCAAGGCGGTGGCCGCAACGGCGGTGGGCGGTGGAGAACGCCGACGGACTCGGACGCCACCTGGCCCGATGGCTGATTGCGCGCGGTGAGACGGTGCTGGATGTGCCGACCACCGCGACCGCGCGGGTGCGGGAGCTGTCTCGCGGCGGCCGACGCAAGAACGATCGGATCGATGCTGCCGGAGCGGCCTGCGTCGCTGCACTTCAGGGTGAAGGCC